>NZ_JBVIGN010000017.1:66029-95119 GCF_055570785.1 Streptomyces sp. NPDC031100 | reverse complement strand
TCTTCTTCCTGGGTGCCTCTCCCCGCACTACTTCGGTCCCTTCCCACCTGTCTCCCCAGCATCCCCCCCCCCCCCCCCCTCGCTCCCCCCCCCCCCCCCCCCCCCCCGCCCCCCCTCCCTCTGCCCCCCCCCCCCCCCCCCCCCCCCCCCCCCCCCCCACTCCCCTGTGCTCCCACCTCACCAGCACCAGGAAACACCCGTTCGGCCCAGCCCTCCACCGGAGAGCGCGATCCCCGGCTCCGCCAGGCGGCGCGGCCGTACGGCTTGACTTTTCCCCCGAACGCAGTCGTACCGGTCGCCCCTCGGGCCGAGGGGTCCTTGCCTGGAAGCGTGCCACCACGCCTCAGGAGCGCCCTGTCGGCCGTACTGATCGCCCTGTCCTGCCTCCTCGTGCCGTTCGGCGCGCTGGCGGCCTGGGCGTCGTACGGACTGGCCGACACGGGCCGGTACGTCACCACGATGGCCCCGCTCGCCGCCGACCCGGCCGTGCGGGAGGCCGTCGCGCAGACCGTCGGGAACGGCATCCTGCGCGAGGTCGACCAGCGGATGGACGTCCGCCCGGTGCGCGGCTCGGTCGCCCCGTTCGTGCACGACGCGGTCCGCTCCTTCACCCAGACCCGCGCCTTCCGGCTGGCCTGGGACACCGGCAACCAGGTGACGCACGACGCGATCCTGCGCGCCCTGCGCGAGGAGGACACGGACGACGACACGGTGGAACGCCCGGTCACCGTCGACTTCGCGCCCGTCACGGCGCAGGTCAAACAGCAGCTCACCCAGGACCACATCGCGATGGCCGCGCGCATCCCGGTGGAGCACACCGCGGTCATCGTGCTCCCGGGGGGCGAGGTGGCCCAGTTGCGGAAGGGATTCCACGTGCTCGAAGTCGCCGGTTTCTGGCTCCCGGTCGCGGCCGTGGTCTTCGCCGTCACCGGGATCGCCCTGGCCGTCCGCCGCCGCCGCGCGATCGTGGCCACCGCGCTGGGCACGGCCCTGGGCGGCGGCCTGCTCGGCCTCGCCCTCACCGTCGGCCGCAGCCTCACCCTCGCGGACCTGCCCGCCGACATGCCCCACCCCGCCGCCGCGGCGATCTACGACGCCCTGACCGCCACCCTGCGCACCGTCTCCTGGCTCCTGCTGGCCCTCGGCCTCACGGTCGCCCTGACCGCCTGGCTCACCCGCTGCCTACGACTGCCCCGCCCCTCACGACACCGCCGAGAGTCCACCGCCCCCGCGCAAGCCCCGGCTCCGGCACCGACCACACGGGCCCGAGCCTGACGGCGCCCGCCGTACGGCCCAGGTCGACACAGAAGGCCCATGGCCTCGCCGACCGACCCGCACGGCTCACCCGCCACTCGCCCCCGCCGAGCCCCGCGCGACACCGGCAAGAACCCGCAGCGCCCGCGCCAGCTCCCCCTCCGGCGCCGACGCGAGCCCGAGCCTGACGGCGTCCGGGGTGCGGCTCGGGTCGACGCAGAAGGCCGTACCCGGGGTGACGGCGATGCCGTGCGCCCGGGCGGCTGCCGTGAAGGTGTCCGCCCGCCAGGGCGCCGGCAGCTGCCACCAGGCGAAATAGGCGGCCGGATCGGACCGTACGGCGAAACCGTCCAGCTCCTGCGCGACCAGCCGCTGCCGCCGCCCCGCGTCCTGCCGCTTGGCCTCCACCAGCCGCGCCACCGTCCCGTCGCCGATCCACCGCACGGCCGCCTCCAGCGCGAAGGAGCCCGCGCTCCAGCCCCCGGAGCGGACGGCCCGGGCCACCGCCTCGGCCCGCCCGGGCGGTACGGCGGCGAACCCGATCGTGAGTCCCGGCGCGACCCGCTTGGACAGCCCGTCGACGACATGGACGAGCCCCGGGGCGAGCGCGGCGAGCGGGGGTTCGCCGCCCTCGTGCAGGAAGGACCAGATCCGGTCCTCCACGACCGGTATCCCCAGCCTGTGGATGACCTCGGCCAGTCCGGCCCGCCGCGTGGCGCCCATGGTCAGCGAGGTCGGATTGTGCAGGGTCGGCTGGAGGTAGAGCGCGGACAGGGGAGCGGTGCGGTGGGCGGCCGCGAGCGCCTCGGGAAGCACCCCCTCCGCGTCGGCCGCGAGTGGCACCAGGGTGCTGCCGAGCCGCGCCGCGATCTCCTTGACCAGCGGATACGTCAGCGGTTCGACACCGACGCGGCCGCCCGGCCGGACCAGGGAGGCGAGGGTGGCCGCGATGGCCTGGCGGGCGGTGCCGGTGAACACGATCCCCTCGGGGTCGGGCCGCAGACCGCCGGCGGCCAGCAGCCCCGCGACCGCTGCCCGCGCCGCCGCGCTGCCCGCGGCCGGGGCGGGCCGCAGCGCCTCGGCGAGCGCGTCCGGCCGCAGCAGGGGAGCGAGGGCGGGGGCCAGCAGCTCCGCCTGCCCCGGCGCGGACGGGTAGTTCAGCTCCAGGTTCACCGGCGCCCCGCCCGCCGCCTCGGTCAGCGCCCGCCCCGGCTGCGCGTCCGGCTCGGTGGCCCGGACGAACGTGCCGCGCCCGACCTCGCCCACCACCAGCCCGCGGCGCACCAGTTCGCCGTACACCCGCCCCGCCGTCGAGGGGGCGATCCCGTGCCGCCGGGCGAACGCCCGCTGCGGAGGCAGCCGTTGACCCGGTCTGAGCCGGCCGCCCCGGATGTCACCGGCGATCCGGTCGGCGATACGCCGGTAGTCCTCCACACGTCCCCCTGTCGTACGGGCCCCTCACATTGCACCGAGAGCAAAGATCTTATTGCACCGAGGAGTTGAGTGGATCTAGGGTCGCTCCCATGCCCCCCTTCCTCTCGTACGAGGACAAAAACCCCGGATTCTCCTCCCGGGTGCCCCTCGTCCTCGTCCACGGCCACCCCTTCGACCGCACGATGTGGGCCCCGCAGCTGACCGCGTTCTCCGCCCACCGCCGGGTGATCGCCCCCGACCTGCGCGGCTACGGCGCCTCCCCCGTGACCCCCGGCACCGTCCCGCTCTCCCGCCACGCCCGGGACATCGAGGAGCTGCTCGACGTCCTGGAGGTCGGCTCCCTCGTGCTGGCCGGGCTCTCGATGGGCGGCCAGATCGCCATGGAGTGCTACGACCGCTTCGGCGACCGCGTCCGGGGCCTGGTCCTCGCGGACACCTTCCCCGACCCCGAGACACCCGAGGGAAAGCGCGGCCGGGGCGCCATGGCCGACCGGCTGCTCGCCGAGGGCCTGCGCGGCTACGCCGACGAGGTCCTGGAGAAGATGGTCGCCCCCTACGCCGACCCGGAGGTCAAGGCCCACGTCCACCGCATGATGACGGCCACCTCACCCGAGGGCGCGGCAGCCTCCCTCCGCGGCCGCGCCGAACGCCCCGACTACCGGCCCCTGTTGACCGAGGTCACCGTGCCCGCACTGGTCGTCGTCGGCGCCGACGACACGTACACGCCGGTCGCGGACGCGGAGGCGATGCACGCGGCGCTGCCCCACTCCGTGCTCCACGTGATCGACAGGGCGGCCCACATGCCGAACCTGGAGCGCGCGGAGGAGTTCAACCGGGTGTTGGGGGAATTCCTGACCGAGGTCGACTCGCGCTCGTAGTCTCGGGGCGTGACGCATGGCCCCGGACGCAGACTCGGTTCCTGGTCGGCCGCCCTCCTGCTCGCCGGGGTCAGTGTGATCGTCGGCTGCCGGGTGGCCGGCACCGACGGCATCACGCCCGTACCGCAACTGCTCGCCTTCCTGCCCTGGCTGCTCGTACCGACCGGCCTCGGCCTGCTGTGCGCGCTGCTCGCCCGCTGGTGGCCGGGGCTGGTGTGGTCGGTCGCCGTACTCGGGCTGCTGGCCTGGTACATGGAGCCGTACGGGAAGACGCGTGAGCCCGGCGGACAGCCGCTGGCCTCCCTGCGTGTCATGACCTCCAACGTCGAGTTCGGACGCGGCACCCCCGCCCTCGTCCCGCAGATGCGCCGCCACCACCCGGACCTCGTCTTCGTCGGGGGGTGCGAGTACACCTGCCAGGCCACGCTGGAGCAGGACTTCGCCGGCACCTACCCGCACCGGCAGGCCGTGGTCGCGGGCGGCTCCCACGGCTCCCTCGTCCTGAGCCGCTTCCCGCTGACGAGGGCGAGAGGCGTCCGCGGCACGATGGGCATGCCCGGTGCCGTGGCCGACGATGGGGGCACCTCCCGCGCGAGTTCATTCGAGCGTGGGGGAGGCCACGCCGTCCGCGTCCAGCTCGCCCACCCGATGCCCCCGCTCCCCGGCCAGGTGGGCCTCTGGAAACGGGAACTCGGCCGGCTCCGCGCCTTCGCCGCGGCCGACCCCCACACCCCCACGATCCTCGCCGGCGACTTCAACGCCTCCCAGGACCACGCGGCCTTCCGCCGCATCCTCGACACCGGCCCGACCGACGCCGCCCGCCTCGCCGGACACGACCGCACCCCCAGCTGGCCCTCCCGTACGGCCTCCCTCATCGGCGCCCAGATCGACCACGTGCTCCTGTCCCCGGACTTCTCCGCGACCGACGCCCGCTTCCTGCGCCTGACCGGCACCGACCACCGCGCGCTCGTCGTCGACATCACGCTCCACCAGCGCAGATGACCCGGGGCGAGCCGGAGCAATACCGCCATAATGGGCGCATGTCCCGCGAGTTCCCCATCGGCCTCACCCCTCCCGACTGGCTGGTGCGGAACCTCCAACCCCACCGGGCACCCCTCAACTGGGCCTCGATGGCCCGGGCCGCCCTCGCGATGACCCTCCCGCTGGCGATCGGGCTCACGGCCGGGCAGCCGGCCTACGGCGCGCTCGCCTCCATGGGCGCCCTGTCCGGCGTCATCAGCGACACCGCCGACGCCTACCGCCTGCGCATCCTCAACATCGCGGTCCCGCAGCTCTTCGGCGCCGTGGGCGTCACGCTGGGCTCCCTCGTGTACGGCCACGGCTGGTACGCGGTGGCCGCCGTCACCGGCGTCGCCCTGCTGTCCGGGATGATCTCGACGATCGGCGCGGTGTCCTCCGTGTCGGGACTGCTCCTGCTCCTGAACGCCGTGATCGGCGCGGGGCTTCCGCTCCCCGGCCCCTGGTGGCTGCCCCCGGCCCTGATCGCCGGCGGCGGTCTCCTCGTCCTCGCCCTGGCACTGCTCGCCTGGCCGCTGCGGGCGGGGGTACCGGAGCGGGCCTCGGTCGCGGCGGCGTACCGCGCGGTGGCCGCCCTCCTGGCCGCCTGCGGCAACCAGGACGACTACACGGCCGCACGCTTCGACGTCACCCAGTCCCTCAACCAGGCCTACGACCTCATCCTCGCCCACCGCGCCCGCCACCACGGCCGCAGCCGCGAACTCACCCGCCTGCTGGCCCAGTTGAACGCGATCACCCCGGTGGTCGAAGCGGCACCCGCCGTCCACCTGGCCGGACACCCGCTCCCGCCGGAGGTCCCCGAGGCGGTCCGCCACCTGGCCCACGCCATCGAGACCGGCTTCACGGGCCCGATAACCCTGCCGCTGCTCCCCTCCCCCACCACCGAAACGGCCCGAGCCGTCGACCACGCCCTGCGCCACGCCGCCGAGGTCGTCACGACCCCCGACGTGGAACCCCGAGGCAACGACGACCGCCTGGGCCGCCCGGCCGCGCTGAGCATCCGCACGGCCCGAACGGCCCGCAACGTCGTCCTCTCCGGCAACTCCTGGCGCTACGGCCTGCGCCTGGCGCTGTGCATCGGCATCGCGCAGGCCCTGGTCTCCCTCATCCCCGTCCCCCGCTCCTACTGGGTGGCCCTGACGATCACCTTCGTCCTCAAGCCCGACTTCGGCTCGGTGTTCTCACGGGCGCTGCTGCGGGCACTGGGCACGGTGGTGGGCCTGGTGGTGGCGGCGGCGGTCCTGGCGGAGGTGCCGCCAGGCTGGTGGACCCTCCCCGTCATCCTTCTGCTGGCCCCCTTGATCCCAGCCCTGACCCCCCGGGGCTACGGCTACCAGACGGCGGCGATCACCCCGGTCATCCTCCTCCTCTCGGACATCCTGAACCACAAGGGCACGGCCCTCCTGCTCCCCCGCCTCCTGGACTCCCTGATGGGCTGCGCGATCGCTCTGGTCGCCGGCTACCTGCTCTGGCCGGAGAGCTGGCACACCCGCGTCGGCGACCGTCTGGCGGACGCGGTCGCGGACACGGCGACGTACGTGGAGACGGCCTTCGGCCCCGACACCGACCCGGCCGCCCGCGCCCGCATGCGCCGCCGCCTCTACCGCGACCTCTCCACCATCCGTACGGAATTCCAGCGGGCCCTCACGGAACCACCGCCCACGGGCCGCCGCGCCGCGGCCTGGTGGCCCCTGGTGGTCGCGGTGGAACGCATCGTCGACGCCACGACGGCGGCCCGGGTCCGGGTCCGCCACGGCGCGACGCCCCCCTCTCCCGCCGAGATCGACCAGGTGGCCCTGCAACTCCGCGACCTGTCGGAGGCCGTACGCCGGACTGAAACCCTCACCGCGGTCCGCACCGACCTCACCGGACCCTCGGGCAGCGTCCTGGAACCCCTGCGCCAGGAAGTGGCGGCGGCACGCGCCATCGCGACGCCGCACTGACGGCCTCCACCAGCGACCGAATCGCAACATGGGGCCGCTAACCTTACGTGTCCGTCCTGGCCAGGGATTAACGGGCACCAACTCACGCGAAGGGTTGCGCACATGGGCATTCTCACTCTCCTGCGGAACGCATTCGGCCGCTCACGCAAGGGACGAACGGCCGAGGCAGAGGGTGCAGACCGCAACCCTTCGAACTCCCCGGACCCCACCCCCCACCTCCCCGAACCCCGCACAACCTCCCCCGACGAACACGAACTGGTCGCAGCGGCCTTCGACCATGTGACGGTCCCCAGGCAGGCGACGGAACCGGGGACAGCCACGGCTGAGCCGATGACCGGGCCCGAGGCCGAGCCGGTGGCGAAGGCGGAGGCTGAGCCGGTCGCGAAGGCCGAGGCTGAGCCGGTCGCGAAGGCGGAGGCTGAGCCGGTGGCTGAGGTGAAGCCCATGGCCGAGGTCGAGGCCGAGCCGGTGGCCGAAGTGAAGCCGGAGCCCGTGGCGGAGCCCGAGCCGGTGGCCGAGGTCGAGGCCAAGGCGGTGGCCGAGGTCCAGGCCGAGCCCGTGGCTGAGGTGGAGCCGGAGCCCGTGGCGGAGCCCGAGCCGGTGGCCGAGGTCGAGGCCGAGCCGGTGGCTGAGGTGAAGCCGGAGCCCGAGCCGGTGGCCGAGGTCGAGGCCGAGCCCGTGGCTGAGGTGGAGCCGGAGCCCGTGGCGGAAGTCGAGCCCGAGCCGGTCGTGGAGGCGGAGGCGGAAGCTGAGGCAGTCGGCGGGGCTGAGGTCGTGGCCGAGGCCGACCCGGAGCCCGCGGCCGCCGACGGCGGGGACGCCCCACAGGGGCCACCCGCAGCCGACGACGAAAGCCGCACGGGTGGTGCGGGTGGGAACGAAATCTCCACCGAAGGCGAAGCCGAGGCGGTGGCCGAGCCCGAGCCCGAGGCCGTCGCTGAGCCCGAGGCCGTCGCTGAGCCCGAAGCCGAGGGACAGGCCAAGCCCGCCCCCGCCACCCCCCTCACCCGAGTGAAGTCCCGCACCCCCTCCCTCACCACCGCCTACAAGGCCGCCACCACCACCCTCAAGAAGACCGACCTCACCGGCACCCGAGCAAAGCTCTACCTCGTGCTCGACCGCTCCGCGAGCATGCGCCCGTACTACAAGGACGGCTCCGCCCAGGCCCTCGCCGACCAGACCCTCGCCCTCGCCGCCCACCTCGACCCCGAGGCCACGGTCCACGTCGTCTTCTTCTCCACGGAGGTCGACGGCACCACCGACCTCACCCTCACCCCGGACCACGAGACCAAGATCGACGACGTCCACGCCGGCCTCGGCCGCATGGGCCGTACCAGCTACCACGCCGCCGTGGAAGCCGTACTCACCCACCACGAGAAGACCGCCGACACCACCCCCGCCCTGGTGATCTTCCAGACGGACGGCGCCCCGGACGCGAAGACCCCCGCCACCCAGTCCCTCACCGAAGCCGCGAAGAACCACCCCACCGTGTTCTTCTCCTTCGTCGCCTTCGGCGAGCACGACAACAAGGCCTTCGACTACCTCCGCAAACTGAAGACCGACAACACGTCCTTCTTCCACGCGGGCCCGACCCCCCGCGAGCTGACGGACACGGAGCTGTACGAGGGCGTACTGGCGAACTGGCGCCCGTAACCACCCGTAACTCTCCGCAACCCCCGTGCCGCCCGCTTCTCACCCCGTAAAACGAGAGGCGGGCGGCATACACACGTCGGCTACGATTTCAAGGTTCGAACCCGCAGAAACAGCCGCGACCTGGGAGCAGCCACGATGGCTCGACACCTCATCACCAGCGCCCTTCCGTACATCAACGGGATCAAGCACCTGGGCAACATGGTGGGGTCCATGCTCCCGGCGGACGTGTACTCCCGGTACCTCCGCCAGCGCGGCCACGACGTCCTGTACATCTGCGCCACCGACGAGCACGGCACCCCCGCCGAGCTGGCCGCCAAGGAGCAGGGCCTCCCGGTCGCCGAGTTCTGCGCCCAGGCGCACGACGCCCAGAAGGCGGTCTACGACGGCTTCGCGCTCGCGTTCGACTACTTCGGCCGCAGCTCCAGCCCGGAGAACCGCGAGATCACCCAGCACTTCGCCCGCAGGCTGAACGAGAACGGCTTCATCGAAGAGCGTGCGATCCGCCAGGTCTACTCGCCCACCGACGGCCGCTTCCTGCCGGACCGCTACGTCGAGGGCACCTGCCCCCACTGCGGCTACGACAAGGCCCGCGGCGACCAGTGCGAGAACTGCACCCGGGTCCTGGACCCGACCGACCTGATCGACCCCCGCAGCGCGATCTCCGGCGCCACGAACCTGGAGGTCCGCGAGACCAAGCACCTCTTCCTGCTCCAGTCGAAGCTGCAGCACGAGGTCGAGGAGTGGGTCTCCCGGCACGAGGAGGACTGGCCGCAGCTCGCCTCCTCCATCGCCCGCAAGTGGCTGAACGAGGGCCTGCACGACCGTGCGATCACCCGTGACCTGGACTGGGGCGTCCCGGTCCCGGCGGACACCTGGCCGGAACTGGCGGCCGAGGGCAAGGTCTTCTACGTCTGGTTCGACGCCCCGATCGAGTACATCGGCGCGACGAAGGAGTGGGCCGACCAGGACCCGGAGAACCGCGACTGGAAGTCCTGGTGGTACGACGTCGACACGGACGTCCGCTACACCGAGTTCATGGCGAAGGACAACGTCCCCTTCCACACGGTGATGTTCCCGGCCACCGAGCTGGGCGTGCGCGAGCCGTGGAAGAAGGTCGACTACGTCAAGGCCTTCAACTGGCTGACGTACTACGGCGGCAAGTTCTCCACCAGCCAGAAGCGGGGCGTCTTCACCGACCAGGCCCTGGAGATCCTCCCGGCCGACTACTGGCGCTACTTCCTCATCGCCAACGCGCCCGAGTCCGACGACTCCTCCTTCACCTGGGAGCACTTCACCGCCACGGTGAACAAGGACCTCGCCGACACCCTCGGCAACTTCGTCAACCGCGTCCTGTCCTTCTCCCGCAAGCGCTTCGGCGACGACGTGCCCGCCGGCGGCGAGCCGGGCGAGGCGGAGGCCCGCCTCGGCGAGGAGATCGCGAAGCTCCTCGCCGAGTACGAGTCGCACATGGAAGCCCTCCAGTTCCGCAAGGCGGCCGCCGCCCTGCGCGCCCTGTGGTCGGCCGGCAACTCCTACCTGGAGGAGAAGGCCCCCTGGCTGGAGATCAAGACCGACAAGGACGCCGCGGCCCTCACCCTCCGCACGGCGATGAACCTGATCCACCTCTACTCGGTGGTCTCCGAGCCCCTCATCCCGGCCACGGCGGCGGCGATGCGCGCGGCCTTCACCCTGTCCGACGACACTGCCGCCTGGGTCTCCCAGGACGAGGCGAAGTCCCTCGCCTTCGTCCCCGCCGGCACCCCCTTCACGGTCCCCCCGGTCCTGTTCGCCAAGCTGACGGACGAGGACCTGGAGACGTACAAGGAGCGCTTCGGCGGCGAGCCCGCCTGAGGCCTGAGACATGGCGAAGGCCCCGGCGCGCGCTGCGCCGGGGCCTTCGCCGTACCCGGACCTCGGCTCACTTGGCCATCCAGCGAGCGAAAAAGACGTACTTGGCCGTCAGCCCGACCGTCCTGGGACCCACCGAGACGACGCCGTTGGTGGTCAGTCCGCTGCTGCCCGACTTGAAGTACCAGAGATTGCCCTCGTATGCGTTCTCGCTGTCCGTGCCGACAGCGAGTTCGCTGCGCCCGTCGCCGTTCATGTCGACGAGCTTGGCCTTCCAGCCGAACTGGTCGTACTTCTCGTTGACGCCCGGCACCCCGGCGGTGTTCTGGTGCCAGGAGACCGCGCCGGTGCCCGTCAGGCCCTTCGACGAACCGCGCAGCACCGTCACGGCCCCGGCCGCGGTGACCCCGGAGATGCCCTCCTGCATCACACCGATCGCGACGTCGGCGTAACCGTCGCCGTTGACGTCGCCGGCGTCCAGGTCATAGCCGAACCGGTCGTACGTCTCGCCGACACCGGGAACACCGGCGGTGTCCTGGCTGATGCGCACCGGCTTCCGGGTGGTGCTCACCCCGCCGACGCTGCCGTAGGTGACGACGATCGAACCGCCCACGACGCCCTTCGGCTGGTACCCCGCCAGCCCGGCTCCGAGGACCACGTCCCCGTACCCGTCGCCGTCGACGTCCGCGATGGTTCCCGAGTTGACCTTCGTGTAGAAGATCCTGGCGGGGCCGAAGCCGCTCTTCGAGCCGAGGAGCAGCGCCGCGTCGGCCGTGCCCATGCGTCTGCCCACAACCAGCAGATCAGCGACGTGGTCGCCGTTGACGTCCCCGGAGACCAGTTGGCCCGGCGTGATCCCGGTGTCCACCTGACCGGACGAGGTGGGCGCACCGTCCCGGCCGAAGGGGCCCCGCAGCAGCTCGGTGCCCCCGCTGGTCCCTGCGACGAGGTCGTCCTTGCCGTCGCCGTCGAAGTCGTCCACCACCACGGGATCCGGGCCGGCTGCGTCCTCACCGAGCGAAAGGGGCGTACGACCGGACAGGCCCTGCCGGCCGCCCCAGAAGATCACCGCGGGCGGGCCCTGAGGATCCGGGCCGATCACGAGGTCGTCGTAGCCGTCGCCGTCCAGGTCTCCCGTGGCCATGGTGTCACCGAAGCCGGAGTACACGGCGTGCTGCGCCTCGGGGCCGATCAGTTGGCGCCGGGACGCGCTGAGGCCGGTCTTCGTCCCGTACAGCACGGTGGCAGGACCGCTCGAGGTGATGACCAGGTCGCCGTACCCGTCCCCATTGAAGTCGGCCTTCTTGCCGGTCGCCGGTGCCTTGGAGTTCGACACGGCACCGGCGGGACCGCCCGCGCCCAGGACGGCCGTTCCCACCGACACGACCGTGGCGGTGGCGAGCACGACCAGTTTCCGAACCCTGCGCATACGTCCGTCCATTCATCCCCGCTTCACGTGTGCGTCTCCTGCTGTGCAGACCAAGGCTGCGCAACAGGAGACCGCCGGAGGATGCGTACGGTTGTACGGACGTCGGATGTCAGGAGAGCAGGCCGGCGCCCGTGGTGCTCGCCAGCTCGGCCGGCAGGTTCTTCGCGGACGTCTCCAGCCCCGCGGTGAGCGTCGGCGTCCAGTTCACCGTCGTCTTGATCTTCTTGGAGTTCGCGGCGTTGTACGCGGCGACCAGGTCGGTGGCCGTGCCGTTGACGAGGTTGCCGCTGCCGGCGACCGAGCCGGTGCCGTCGCCGCTCAGCAGCTTGGAGATCTTCTGGGAGGCGGAGGTCTTCCAGAAGTTGTTCTGGGCCACGACCTGGGCCTTCGCCCGCGAGTTGATGCTGTACTGCAGGACGTAGCCGTTCAGCGTGGTCGTGTCATAGACGTTGGGTTGTGGTGGATGGACACCCGCAGCTTGCCGGTGCTGTCCTTGTCGCTGCTGCCGATCAGCATCGTCTTGTCGTGGTTGGTGAACTGGTTGCGCTCGACGGTCACCAGGTCGGAGCCCTTGGTGATGTCGAGCTCGCCGTCGTGGATCTGGTACTCGCGGCCGAAGTACTTCGGGTTGGCGCTGTCGAAGTGCGCCGCGTCGGTGAAGGTGTTTTTCTTCGGCAGCGGACCGAAAAAGTCTCCGAGGATCAAAGAACGTTTCTTCGCCACTCGAAAGACTGAACGCATCCGGATCGGCGGGCAATCTGCTTGTCGACGCTCATAAGTTGCGCACATGGTCACATCCACCCACGAGGCCTCTCACCGGATCTTCCAGGACCGGCCGGAGATCCTCACGCCGGTCTTCGACATCTTCGGAGTCCCGATGTCCGCCAAGTCATCGGTGGCGGTCCTCAGCGCCGACGTGACAGAGATCCAGCCCCTGGAGAGACGAGTGGACACCGTCCTGCGCGTCGAACCCTCCGACGGGGACCACTTCCTGCTCGCCATCGAGACGCAGCGCAGCCGCAAGAAGCACAAGGAGACGAGCTGGCCGTACTACGTGGCCTACTTACAGGAGAAGTTCCGCCTGCCGGTCCTGCTCATCATCACCTGCACGGACCGGCGCACCGCGCGATGGGCGACCGGACCGTTCACCTGCGAGGTCCGGGGCTGGACCACCCACAGCACCCATCCCATGGTCCTGGGACCGGACAACGTACCGATGATCACCGATCGACGCACGGCCGCTCGGAATCCGGCGATGGCGGTGTTCTCCAGCATCACCCACAGCCGGGACCCGAAAGCCCCGGCCATACTGGAGGTCACGGCCGACGTCCTGCAGGAGATGGAGGACAGGCAGGCCGCCCAGCACCTCGGCAGCCTGTTGGAAATCGGCCTGGGAGACACCCCGGCCCGACAGACTTGGAGAAAGCTGATGAGTTTCACCAACTTCTTCCCCGGCCGGGGCACCCTGCTGGAGGAGGTCTACCTCGACGGCGAAGCCAAGGGTGAGGCCAAGGCCATCCTCCGCTTCCTGGAAGCACGCGGCGTCTCCGTCCCCGACGAGGCTCGCGAACGCATCACCGGCTGCACCGACTTGGCCCTCCTCAACCGCTGGCTGGACCGGACACCCCACGCGGAGAGCGTCGACGACCTCTTCGCCGAAGACCCGGGGGACACCACCGACGAAGCCGACGACTGACCCGGGGGGCGATCGTGAACGAGAACCCGGAAGCTTCACAGGAGCTGTTGGACCTCCTCCGGATCAGCGCACTGACCATGGACCTGGCGGTGCCGCCGGAGCTGGTGCGGGCAGAGCTCCTTTTCGGGCTGGAGGAGCTGAGACAGCGAGGCTCCGTCTCCCTCCCGGAAGTGGCCCGTCTGCGAGCCCGGATGGACGGACGGCCCGAGGGGGGCGAAGACGACGACTGGGTCAGCGGATACACCGCTGGATACACCGCGGCACAGGCCGGGGCGGTCCTTCGGGTGATGGAGGTGCGCGACATCGAGGTGCACAAGGAGTTCTACCGCCCCATCTCCATGTGTCCTCACCCAGAGGTCCTCACTCGCTATCTCGACCGTGCCGTCACCGCCACCACCGCGGAGGAACTGTTCCCCCCGCACGGGATCCTCGCCATCCTGGAAGTACGCGGGATTCCCGTCTCGGAGGATGTCCGCGAGCGCATCACCACCTACACCGACCGGGACCGCGTCAAAAAATTGGCCGGCAAGGTCTTTACCGTCGAGCGCGCGGAAGACCTCTTCGCCGAGGAACCGGACGCCGAGGCGGCGTCGGCCTGAGTGAACCGGGGGCGGGGCATCCGTGCACCCCGCCTCTGTTCTGGCAAAGTACGGGTGCCGTGAACCTCCCCGAATCCCATCGGCGGCTCCTCGCGGACGTCGTCACGGCGGGCAGCCCGTACGGGCTGGTCCTCGCCGGCGGTTACGCCCTCCAGGCGCACGGCCTGCTGCAACGCCCGCACGCCAACCTCGACTTCGCCACCGAGAGCCCCGAGCCCATGGAGCGGATCGCCGATGCCGTCGGCGCCGCTCTGGAGGCTCGGGGGCGGCAGCCGCGGGCCGTCGCCGTCACCACTCTCACCGCCCAGCTGACGGTCACCGATCCGCCGACCGGCGAGCCCTGTGCCCTCGCGCTGCACAAGGAAGCCTTCTGGCAGCCGCCGGAACTCACCGAGTACGGCCCGGCTCTCTCCCTCGAAGACGCCGTCGGTACGAAGATCCGCGCGCTGTACGACCGGGGCGCGGCCGTCGATCTGATCGACGCGCAAGCCGCCGCGGCCCGGTTCTCCCTGCCCGACCTGGAGGAACTGGGCCGCAGGCACGCCCACGACCTCTTCGACCTGCCCACCCTGCAGTCCCGGCTGACCGGCACGGACTTCTACGCCGACGTGGACTTCCTGCGCTACGGCCTGACGGAGGAGCAGGTCACCGCCCTGCGCGCCTGGGCCCAGCGATGGTCCGACGACATCGCCGAACGGCTGCTGGAGGACGGTGCGTCCCCCGACACGGAGAACGAGCAGGGCGGTGACTACTGACCGTCAGCTGCCGTCGTACGTCCCGGCCGACGCCACGCCCAGCGTCAGATGGGCCCGCACTCCGCGCGCGATGCGCTTCTTGTCGTACTTCAGGTACAGCAGGCCGCCCGCGTGCCCGTTGTCCGGGATGCCGGAAGGCGGCGCGCCCGTGGGTGTACTGGTCGGCGGAGCCGCTCGGGAACATCGGAAAGAGCTGTCACCTGCTCGGCCGTGAACGACCGAGCTTGCCTGCATATGAATCAAGGCGCGCAAGCGGAAGGGCCCGAAACCGACACCGGTCCCGAGCCCTTTCCGGCTACTTGTGTCTTACTTCGGCTGCGGCTTCCGAATGTTCAGGTGCAGCTCCCGCAGACGGGACTCGTCCAGCTCGGTCGGGGCGCCCATCATCAGGTCCTGGGCGTTGCCGTTCAGCGGGAAGGCGATCGTCTCGCGGATGTTGGGCTCGTCGGCCAGCAACATCACAATGCGGTCGACGCCCGGGGCGATGCCGCCGTGCGGCGGGGCGCCGAAGCGGAAGGCGCGGAGCATGCCCGCGAACTTCTCCTCGACGGTCTCACGGTCGTAGCCCGCGATCTCGAAGGCCTTGAGCATGATCTCCGGCTCGTGGTTCCGGATCGCGCCGGAGGACAGCTCGACGCCGTTGCAGACGATGTCGTACTGCCAGCCGAGGATGTCCAGCGGGTCCTGGGTCTCCAGGGCCTCCAGGCCGCCCTGCGGCATCGAGAAGGGGTTGTGGGAGAAGTCGATCCCGCCGGTCTCCTCGTCCCTCTCGTACATCGGGAAGTCGACGATCCAGCAGAAGCGGAAGACGCCCTCCTCGAAGTGGCCGGCGCGACGGGCCGCCTCGACGCGGACCGCGCCCATGATCTTGGAGACCTCGTCGAACTCGCCCGCGCCGAAGAAGACCGCGTGACCCGCCGCCAGGGAGAGCCGCTTGGTCAGCTCCGCGACGTTGTCCTCGGTGAGGAACTTCGCGATCGGGCCGGACAGCGAGCCGTCCTCGGCCACGCGCACCCAGGCCAGGCCCTTGGCGCCCTGCTCGACGGCGTACTCGCCGAGCTGGTCGAAGAACTTGCGGGGCTGCGCGGCGACGTCCGGCACCGGCAGCGCGCGCACGTGCTTGCCCGCGAACGCCTTGAACTCCGAGCCCTCGAAGACATCGGTGATGTCCACCAGCTCCAGCTTGGCTCGCAGGTCCGGCTTGTCGGAGCCGAACTTCAGCATCGCCTCGCGGAACGGGATGCGGGGGAAGGGGGAGGTGACGTGACGGCCGTTGCCGAACTCCTCGAACAGCTCCGTCATGAGCTTCTCGACCGGCTGGAAGATGTCCTCCTGCTCGACGAAGGACATCTCGATGTCGAGCTGGTAGAACTCGCCCGGCGAGCGGTCCGCGCGGGCGTCCTCGTCGCGGAAGCAGGGCGCGATCTGGAAGTAGCGGTCGAAGCCGGAGATCATCAGCAGCTGCTTGAACTGCTGCGGGGCCTGCGGCAGCGCGTAGAACTTGCCCGGGTGCACCCGGGAGGGGACCACGTAGTCACGGGCGCCCTCGGGCGAGGTGGCGGACAGGATCGGCGTCGCCATCTCGTTGAAGCCCATCGCCGCCATCTTGTGCCGCATCGCGGAGATCACGGCCGTACGGAGCATGATGTTGCGGTGCATGCGCTCGCGGCGCAGGTCCAGGAAGCGGTACTCCAGGCGCCGCTCCTCGTTGACCCCGTCCTCGGTGTTGATCGTGAAGGGCAGCGGGGCGGCCGCGCCGAGCAGCTCGACCTCGCCGACCTCGACCTCGATCTCGCCGGTGGGCAGGTCGGGGTTCACGTTCTCGGTTCCACGTGAAACAACCTGGCCGTCGATGCGGACCGTGGACTCCTTGGAGATCTTGTCCAGGGCCTCGTACGCTGGCGTGCCGGGTCGGGCCACCAGCTGCGTGATGCCGTGGTGGTCGCGCAGATCGATGAAGAGGATGCCGCCCAGGTCGCGCCGATTGTGCAGCCAGCCACTCAGCCGGACGTCGGTGCCGACGTCAGAGGCGCGGAGCTGGCCGCAGGTGTGGGACCTGTACCGATGCATCGTCGTTCATCGTCCTTCGTGGTGGGGTGATGAAGGCCGGGGCTGCGCCCCGACGAGAGCCGGGCACGGGGCCCGGACCCATCAAGGGTACCGGGCGGCCCAAGATCGGCTCCCCACCATTTCCGCAGCCCGCACGGCACCGGACCGGGCCCGGGTCTTCGGCGCTACCTCCAACGGCAAGTCTCACCCCTCGGATCTTCTTACAGTGGCACCTATCTATATGATCTTCATAAAGTGGGGCAATGCGCACAGGCGAGTCCCTGCCACCCGTCGGTGACGTCCTCACCGTCCTCGCAACGGGGCTGTGGCACTGGGACACGGCCGCCGGGCTGGTCACCGTTGACGCGGAGGCGGCGCGGCTGCTCGGGCTGCCCGCGGAGCCGGCCACCCTCACGGAGGCCCAGGCCCGGGCCCGCCTGCACCCGGCCGACTGGAACGAGATCACCGGGGTGGTGCAGCTGGCGGTCGCCGAGGGCACCCTCGCCGAGGTCCGCATCCGGATCATGGACGACCAGGGGCGGGTCGTACGGGTCGTACGCAGCCGCTCGAAGCCCTCCTTCGACCCGATCCGGCGGGCCTACGAGCTGATCGGCACCCTCCAGGAGGTCACCGAGCCGGCCCCGGGCACGCCGGCGGCTCGCAGCGCGGTCACCGGCGACTGGCGGCGCTCCCGCGAGGCGTTCCTGCTGGACGCGGGCCGGGCGCTGGCCGAGGCACGGTCCACGGCGGAGGTCCTCCGGGTGGCGGGCGGCCTGTCGATGCCGGGGTTCTCCCCGGACGGGCTCGTGGTGTTCGGGACCATGGGCGACCGGCTGACGATCATCGGCCAGCACGGGCACGAACCCGCCGCCATGAACCCCTTCTCGGACATGCCGCTGGCCACCGCCTATCCGGCGGCCGAGGTCGTGCGCACCGGCCGGGCCGTGTACATGTCCTCCCCGGCCGACTACCAGGCCCGCTACCCGATCACCTGGCCGCTCGCCCGGCCCTTCGGCCGCCACTCGTGGGCGTTCCTGCCGCTGACGGTGGCCGGGCGCACCATGGGCGCCTGGATGGCGGCCTTCACCTACCCGGTGGCGTTCACCCCGGACGAGCGCGCCGTGCTGACGACGGTGGCCCGGATGCTCGCCCAGGCCCTGAACCGCGCGGGCGCCGCCGAGTCCGAGCGGGAGCTGACCGAGGGCCTGCAGCGCTCCATGCTGCCCTCGCTGGGCCCCGAGATCCCCGGGATGACCGTGGCCGCCCGCTACATACCGACCGGCGGCGGGCTCCAGGTCGGCGGGGACTGGTACGACATGATCCCGCTGCCCGGGGGCGGCACCTCCCGGACGAAGTCCGGCACAGGACGGTTCGCGCTGGTCATGGGGGACGTCCAGGGCCATGACGTGCGGGCCGCCGGCCTGATGGGCCAGCTCCGCATCGCGCTGCGCGCGTACGCCTCCGAGGGCCACCGCCCGGACGCCGTGCTCTCCCGCGCCTCCCGCTTCCTGCACGGCATCACCCACGACGAACACATGGCCGACCTGCGCTTCGCGACCTGCCTGTACGTGGAGGCCGACCCGGCGACCGGGGTGCTGGAGATCGCCCGTGCCGGGCACCCGGACCCGGCGATCCGGCTGGCCGACGGCACGGTGATGACGCGGCCGACCGCGGGCGGGCTGCCGCTGGGCATCGACCCGGACGCCGACTACCCGACGACCCGGTTCACGCTGGAGCCCGGCGAGACCATGATGATCTGCACCGACGGTCTGATCGAGACCGGCGGGCACGACATGGAGAGCGGCTGGCGGCGCATCCGCGCGATCCTGGAGGACCACCAGGGGAACCTGGAGTCGCTGGCCGACGCGCTGGTCCAGGGCGTGCACGGACCGTCCTCGCACCACACCACCGGACCGCTGGCCGACCGCCGCCAGGACGACATCGCGGTGCTGCTGCTGTGCCGGCCGGGGGAGGGCTGCGGCGACACCGTGATCGTGCGGCCGACGGTGCGGCGCACGCTGCTGTCGGTGGCGCAGGACGAGCCCGAGCGGATCGCCGAGGCCCGCCGGCACGTGCGCGGGCTGCTGCACGACTGGGCGTCCGCGGACCAGGTGGACTCCACGGTGCTGCTGGTGTCCGAGCTGGTCACCAACGTCCTCGTGCACACCGACGCCGACGCGCTGCTGCTCGCCGAGGCCACCGGGGAGCCGGGCGGGCGGCGGCTGCGGGTGGAGGTCACGGACACCGGCGACGACCTCCCGCACAAGCGCCGGCCCGGTGAACTGGCCTCCTCCGGCCGCGGCCTGGTCCTGACCGAGCTGCTCGCGCATGCGTGGGGGGTGGACCCGCGGGGCGAGGGCAAGAGCATCTGGTTCGAGCTCTACGAGTCCGACGGCTCGGGTGAGCCGTAGCGCACACGGAGTTCCGCCACGACCCCGAAGGCGGCCGCGGTCAGCGGTACCGAGAGCAGCATGCCGAGGACGCCCGCGACGGACGCCCCTGCGGTGATCGCCAGCATCACCACGGCCGGGTGCATCTGCACGGTCCGGCTCTGGATGGCCGGCTGGAGCACATGCCCCTCCAGCACCTGCACCCCGACCACGACGCCGAGCGCCCACAGCGCGATGACGAAGCCCCGGTCGGCGAGGGCGACGAGCACGGCCACCGAGCCGGAGAGGAAGGCGCCCAGGTAGGGGATGTAGGCGGCGACGAAGACGAGTGCGGCGAGGCCGACCGCGCCGGGCACCCGGAGGACCAGCAGGCCGATGCCGATGCAGATCGCGTCGATGAGGGCGATGAGGGTCGTACCGCGCATGAACCCTTCTACGGCCTCGAAGGCCCGCCGGGCCATGGCCTCCAGGATGTCGGCGGTGTTCCCGGGGGCGAGGGTGCGCAGGATCCCGACCGCGCGGTGGGAGTCGCGCAGGAAGAAGAAGACGAGGAGGAGGGCGAGGACGGCCATCGCAATGCTCTCGCCGACCACGCTGACCCCGCTGATGACGTTGGAGGCCGCGGTGGCGCCGAACCTGCTGAGCAGCCTCCGCGCGTTGGCGGCGAGGTCGTCGAGACCGGTGCCGGCGGCGCCGAAGTGCTGGGCGACGGACTTGGCGGCGGCCCGGAGCGAGGCGATGATCTGGTCGCCCGTGTCGATGAGGGCGGCGACGACGATGTACACGGCACCGCCGACGACGGCCACCACGGCGACGCAGGTCAGGCCGGCGGCGATCGACCGGTGCAGGCCGGCCGCGACCATGCGGCGGTACAGCGGGCCCAGCAGCGCCGTCCCCAGCAGGGCGAGCAGCACCGGGATGACGGCCGTACGGAACGTCGCGCAGAGCCGCACCCCGACCCACGCCACCCCGGCGACGAGCAGCAGCACGACGCACCAGGCGGCGAGTCGGCGCACGGGCTCGGGCAACAGCTGCACGCGTCCAGCGGATCATGGACGCCGGTGACTGTCACGCTCGGTCGGCCGGGTGGGTGAGAAGTGGGACGAGCGGGAGAAGAGCGGCGACGGACTGCATCGCCCCCCGACGGCGTGAGCGGCCGCCCTGCACACAGGCGGCCGCTCACGCGGTGGCCGGTCAGACGCCGAGGAGGCCGCCGAGCAGGCCGTGGAGGAGGCAACCCAGGCCGAGGAGGCCGCAATTGACCTGGGTGCCGTTGCCGTTGCAGGTGTTGTTGCAGTTGCCGTTGTCGTCGCCGGCGACGACCGTGGCCGCGCTCTGCCCGGCCACGCCCGTCTGAGCCTGGGCGGGGGCGGCCAGCGTGACGCCGCCGACGGTGAGGAGGACGCTTGCCGTGGTGCACGCCATGACCCTGCGGATGCTGCTCATATGTGACTCCTGATCTGCTGTGTTGGCGAGGTGCTCGCTACCGGGAGCGACCACTCGTGCGCGCTGTGGAACGGGTCGCGCATTTTGACGCTATGGGCCCACTCGGCATGACGCCTTCCGGACTTGCTCCATCCGGGTCGGCGCGCCACCTTGCGCCGCGCACAGAAAAAGCCCCGTCCGGCACTCGGACGGGGCTTTTGTCAGGAAGAGGTCACCAGCAGAGCTTGCTGATCGTGTGGCTGTCGCAGATGCCGTTGCCGGACGGGGCGGCCGAAGCGGTACCGGCCGGGACCACAACAGCTGCAAGGAGCCCGGCGATGAAGAGAGCGGCGATGTGTCGCATGGGAATGGCCCTTTCTGGATGGGTTCTCCCGCAAGACGCACGTCTTGCGGGCATGCCATCACCGTTGCGCAGATCCTCACAGTCTGCATGTCGAATGCGCACGGTCAGTGATCAGGCCAGGCTGGGCGACCGCTCATACGGCTCAACTCCCCGCAGCTACCGCCAAGTTGGCAGAGGCTCAGTGAGCCGACGTGGGCCCCCGGACGGAGTCCTGGCCGTTACAGCCCGCCCTCGGTCATCCCGTGCACCGCCGGGATCGTCCCCAGGCGGCCCTTCTGGAAGTCCTCGAAGGCCTGCATCAGCTCTTCCTTGGTGTTCATGACGAACGGGCCGTAGTGCGCCATGGGCTCACGGATGGGCTGCCCGCCGAGCAGAACGACCTCCAGGTCCGGCGTGTGCGCGTCCTGCTTCCCATCGGCCCGGACCGTCAGCGACGAACCCGCGCCGAACACAGCCGTCTGCCCCTGGTGCACCGGCCGGCGGTCCGCGCCCACGGAGCCCCGTCCGGCGAGGACGTAGGCAAGAGCGTTGAAGTCCTCCCGCCACGGAAGGGTGATCTCCGCACCCGGCGCCAGCGTCGCGTGAATCATGGTGATCGGCGTGTGCGTGATGCCGGGCCCCTTGTGACCGTCCAGCTCACCGGCGATGACACGCAGCAGCGCACCGCCGTCCGGGGACGTCAGCAGCTGGACGGAGCCGCCGCGGATGTCCTGGTAGCGCGGGGGCATCATCTTGTCCTTGGCCGGGAGGTTCACCCACAGCTGCAGGCCGTGGAAGAGGCCGCCGGACATGACCAGGTGCTCCGGCGGAGCCTCGATGTGGAGCAGGCCCGCGCCCGCCGTCATCCACTGGGTGTCGCCGTTGGTGATGGTGCCGCCACCGCCGTTGGAGTCCTGGTGGTCGAAGATCCCGTCGATGATGTACGTGACGGTCTCGAAGCCCCGGTGGGGGTGCCACGGCGTGCCCTTGGGCTCGCCCGGCGCGTACTCCACCTCGCCCATCTGGTCCATCATGATGAACGGGTCGAGGTGGCGGTAGTTGATCCCCGCGAACGCCCGGCGCACCGGGAAGCCCTCACCCTCGAAACCGCTCGGTGCGGTCGTGACGGCCAGCACGGGACGTGCCACGGCGTCGGCGGATGCGGTCACGCGGGGCAGCGTCAGCGGGTTCTCGACGGTCACTGCAGGCATGTCGGTACCTCCTTGTGCGCCCACTTTAGTTGAGCGTTGAACTTTCTGCCACCCCCAACGCCGAAGGCCCGGAGGACATTCCCTCCGGGCCACGCGCGCTGCCCCAGGGGGCTAGTTGCTGAAGTACAGGTACTTCCACGAGCCGTACGTCGTGGAGTTCACGGAGTCGCCGGACGAGCCGTCGACGTACACCGAGCGCATCCGGGCCCGGATGCCGGCCTCACCGGGTGCCCCGAGCTGGACGGCCGACTTCCCGTTCGTACCGAGCGGGAAGTACCGCGAGTCCGCCGAGTGCCACGAGCCCTGGTAGTAGACCTGGAGATCGAAGCGCTGCTTACGGCTCGGGTAGTAGCTCATCGTCGTGGTGAGCAGGGGGTCGGTGTTCTTGTGGAACCAGTAGTACGACGTCGAGCCGATCTTGGCCGTCTTGTAGTGCCTGGAGACGGCGGTGGAGATCTTGACCCGGGCGTACGACGTGACCTTCGTGGTCTTCGGCCGGTAGCGGGCATCGCCCGTGAAGACCGCGGTGACGGCGGTGTCGCGGGTCATGTCCACCCACGCGCTGATGTTGCCGCCGGAGTCGACCGTCCCCTTCTTGATCAGCTTCTTCGGCTTGTCGCCGCCGAAGGGGTCCGCCCAGATCTCGACCGTACGGCTCTTGTAGGTCGTCCCGAGGTGCGCCGTGAACTTGACGTCGGCGCCGTAGTTGTACAGCTTGCCGCTGTTGTTCAGGGTCAGCGACGTCGCGGCACGGGACACCTCGACGCTGTCGGCGGCACTGGCCGGCAGGTGATCGGCGTCGCCCGCGTAGGCGACCTTGTAGGTGACCTTGCCGCCGGCCGGCGGGGTGTCGGTGAAGGAGTAGCCGCCGTCCGCCTTCACGGTGACCGGGGGGAGGGTCTTGCCGCTCGGGCCCTCCAGGTCGGTACGGGTGACCGTCAGCTGGGTGCCGGTGGAGAACGGGACCGTCGCCGTGATCCTGCCCGTCACGGTGAGCTGCTTGGCACGCGTGGCCGTGGCCGGGGCGTTCACCGAGAGGGTCGGCACGCTCCGCGCCGGTTCGGTGAGCGTCTTGAACGTGTAGCCGCCGGGCGACGACACGAGCGCGAAGATCCGGGAGGAGTCCGGGGCCCAGGCGAGGTCGGCCGTGTCGGCGGCGTAGGTGCGGATCGGCTTGGCCGTGTCGGGCCGGTAGACCGCCACCTGGCTCTCGCCGAGCTGGGCCACCAGGCCGTTCGGGGCGATGTCCGCGTCGCCGCGCCCGGTCGGGTAGGCGCCGGTCGCGGTGAACTTCCCGTCCGCGTAGGCGTGCCGGAACGTGCCGTCGACCAGTACCTGCGGGGCTCCGGGCACCAGTTCGATGTCGTGGACGTATTCCACGTCGCTCTGCTGCGAGGCGACCAGCCGCGGCGTGGCGCCTGAGACGTCGACCACGGCCATCAGGCCCTTGGAGGGCTCGTAGAAGTCGCTCGCGCCGACGGCCAGCAGTCCGGGCGCGGACGAGTCGGTGTCCAGGAGCCCGGCGGCGGAGACCCCGGTGTTCTCCAGCGGGAGCTGCCCGAGCGACACCGGGTCGGTCCCCCCGGCCGGGTCCACCGCCGGGTCGATCGAGCCCAGGTCGCCCTCCGCCCCCGCCACGTAGGTGAACCAGACCTTGCCGCCCGCGTACTCGAGGTGCAGCGGGCCGGTGGTGGCGGCCACGGGGTAGCGGGCCTTGACGTCGAGGGTGGCCGCGTCGAGCGCCACGATCTCGTGGCTGCCCCGCGCCGCGGCGTACAGGGTGTCGCCGTCGTCGGAGAGCGCCAGGTCGAAGATCCCGTCGATGCCGCTCACCGAGTCGACGCGGTTGCCGTTGTAGTCGAAGGCGACGATCCGGTCGTTGGTGTCGTCGCCGACGAAGACCCGCCCCAGCGTGTCGTTCACGACGATGCCCTCGGGCGAGCCGATCGTGACGGGCACGGCCGACGCCGACCCGGCCGATACGGCGGCCAGCGCCACCGAGCCGAAGAGGACCGCGAGCGCCGTCGCGGCCGAAGTGCTGCGCATGCGCACAGTGATGAACCCCCACGAAAGAACCCCGGATCACCCGGGGACGAGAGCGCCGCGCGACACCCGGACGCGACCGCCGGCGAGCGGTTGCGCGCGGGGCGCGGCTGCCTGAGGGCACCCTATGGCATGCCTGTGACAAACGAGGGGGGCGTATCTCCCCCGGGCCGGCGGTGGCCGTACATACGGTCAGCCGTACATACGCCGCATCGCGAAGTCGACCATCTGCTCCACCGCCTTGGCGTCGAACACCATGCGGTGCTCGCCCTCCATGTCCAGGACGAAGCCGTAGCCGGTCGGCAGGAGGTCGATCACCTCGGCGCCGGTGATCACGAAGTACTTGGACTCCTTGCCCGCATACCGCCGCAGCTCCTTGAGCGAGGTGAACATCGGGATCACCGGCTGCTGGGTGTTGTGCAGGGCGAGGAAGCCCGGGGTGTCACCGCGCGGGCAGTAGACCTTCGACGTGGCGAAGATCTGCTGGAAGTCCTCGGCGGACATCTGCCCGGTGGTGAAGGCGCGCACCGCGTCCGCGAGCGAGGGCGGGGACGGCTCGGGGTACAGCGGCGGCTGCTGGCCGTAGCCGCCTACACCGCCGGGCATCTGCTGCTGCGGCTGGGCGTACCCCTGCTGAGCAGCGCCCCCATCCATGGGCTGGCCGTATCCGTACATGACGCAAAGCGTACTGAGTCACAGATGACCGGTTCGGGGTTGCTTCTTATTACCGACGGGTAGCATCATCGTAGCTACTTGTTGGTACGTGAACGATGCGAGGAGCCAGTGCCTCGCCGAGTCCTATACGGAGCCGTCACCATGGGGCACTACAAGTCCAATCTCCGCGACATCGAGTTCAACCTCTTCGAAGTGCTCGGCCGCGACAAGCTGTACGGCACCGGTCCCTTCGAGGAGATGGACACCGAGACCGCCAAGAGCGTCCTCGAGGAGCTGACCCGCCTCGCCGAGAACGAGCTGGCGGAGTCCTTCGCCGACGCCGACCGCAACCCGCCGGTCTTCGACCCCGAGACGAACACCGCGCCGGTCCCGGCGTCGTTCAAGAAGAGCTACAAGGCCTTCATGGACTCGGAGTACTGGCGGCTCGGCCTGCCCGAGGGCATCGGCGGCACGACGGCTCCCCCGTCCCTGATCTGGGCCTACGCGGAGCTGATCCTCGGCTCGAACCCGGCCGTGTGGATGTACTCCTCCGGCCCGGCGTTCGCCGGAATCCTCTTCGACGAGGGCAACGAGGTCCAGAAGAAGATCGCCCAGATCGCCGTCGAGCGGACCTGGGGCTCCACCATGGTGCTCACCGAGCCCGACGCGGGTTCGGACGTCGGCGCCGGCCGCACCAAGGCCGTCCAGCAGGAGGACGGCTCCTGGCACATCGAGGGCGTGAAGCGCTTCATCACGTCCGGTGAGCACGACATGGAGGAGAACATCCTCCACTACGTGCTCGCGCGGCCGGAAGGTGCCGGTCCGGGCACCAAGGGCCTGTCCCTCTTCCTCGTCCCGAAGTACCTCTTCGACTTCGAGACCGGCGAGCTGGGCGAGCGCAACGGCGTCTACGCCACCAACGTCGAGCACAAGATGGGCCTGAAGGCCTCCAACACCTGCGAGATGACCTTCGGCGACCGCCACCCGGCCAAGGGCTGGCTGATCGGCGACAAGCACGACGGCATCCGCCAGATGTTCCGCATCATCGAGTTCGCCCGCATGATGGTCGGCACGAAGGCGATCTCCACGCTGTCCACCGGCTACCTCAACGCCCTCGAGTACGCCAAGGAGCGCGTGCAGGGTCCGGACCTCGCGCAGTTCATGGACAAGAGCGCGCCCAAGGTCACCATCACGCACCACCCGGACGTCCGCCGCTCGCTGATGACGCAGAAGGCGTACGCGGAGGGCATGCGGGCGCTGGTGCTGTACACCGCGTCCGTCCAGGACGCGATCGCGGTCAAGGAGGCGAACGGCGAGGACGCGAAGGCCGAGCACGCGCTCAACGACCTGCTCCTGCCGATCGTGAAGGGCTACGGCTCGGAGAAGGGCTACGAGCAGCTCGCCCAGTCGCTGCAGACCTTCGGCGGCTCCGGCTTCCTGCAGGAGTACCCGATCGAGCAGTACATCCGCGACGCCAAGATCGACACCCTGTACGAGGGCACCACCGCGATCCAGGGCCAGGACTACTTCTTCCGGAAGATCGTCCGCAACCAGGGCGCGGCGCTCAACTCCCTCGCCGAGGACATCAAGAAGTTCCTGGCGCTCGGCACCGGCGGCGAGGAGCTGGCGGGCGCCCGCGAGCACCTCGCGAAGGCGGCCGTGGAGCTGGAGGCCATCGTCGGTCTGATGCTGACCGACCTCGCGGCCACCGAGCAGGACGTCAAGAACATCTACAAGGTGGGCCTGAACACCACCCGCCTGCTGCTGGCCTCCGGTGACGTGATCGTCGGCTACCTGCTGCTCAAGGGCGCCGCGGTCGCCGCGGAGAAGCTGCAGACGGCCTCTTCCAAGGACGTGGCGTTCTACACGGGCAAGATCGCGGCGGCGAAGTTCTTCGCGGCCAACGTCCTGCCGGGCGTGACGCTGGCCCGCAAGATCTCGGAGAACGTCGAGCTGGACCTGATGGAGCTGGACGAAGCCGCGTTCTAGTCCTCCACATCCTCTGCGCGAGGGCCTGCTCCCTTTTGGACGGGAGCGGGCCCTCGTCCGTCGTTAAGGTGAACCCCATGAGCGAACCCTCACGCTTCGACCGCGGCCACACCGACGACCTGATGTCCTTCCTGGCGGCGAGCCCGTCGCCGTACCACGCCGTGGCGAACACCGCCGAGCGGCTGGAGAAGGCGGGCTTCCGGCAGGTCGCCGAGACGGACGCCTGGGACGGGTCGAGCGGCGGCAAGTACGTGCTGCGCGGCGGGGCGATCGTCGCCTGGTACGTCCCCGAGGGCGCCCAGTCGCACACGCCGTTCCGGATCGTCGGCGCGCACACCGACTCGCCCAACCTGCGGGTCAAGCCGCAGCCGGACAGCGGGGCGCACGGCTGGCGGCAGGTCGCGGTGGAGATCTACGGCGGCCCGCTGCTGAACTCCTGGCTCGACCGGGACCTGGGCCTGGCCGGCCGGCTGACCCTGCGCGACGGCACCGCGGTCCTGGTCAACGTGGACCGGCCGCTGCTGCGGGTGCCCCAACTCGCCATCCACCTGGACCGTTCGGTGGCCTCGGAGGGCCTCAAGCTCGACAAGCAGCGCCATCTGCAGCCGGTGTGGGGTCTCGCCGACGATCTGCAGGGCGGCGACCTCATCGCCTTCCTGGAGGCGGAGGCGGGTCTTGAGGCGGGCTCGGTGGCCGGCTGGGACCTGATGACGCACCCGGTGGAGGCGCCCGCCTACCTCGGCCGGGACCGGGAGCTGGTCGCCGGGCCCCGGATGGACAACCTGCTGTCCGTGCACGCGGGCGTTGCCGCCCTGACCGCCGCCGCGACCTCGGGTGCCGCGCTCACCCACATCCCCGTGCTGGCCGCCTTCGACCACGAGGAGAACGGCTCGCAGTCGGACACCGGCGCGGACGGCCCGCTGCTCGGCACGGTGCTGGAGCGCTCGGTGTTCGCGCGCGGCGGGTCGTACGAGGACCGGGCCCGCTCCTTCGCCGCCACGGTGTGCCTGTCCTCCGACACGGGCCACGCCGTCCACCCCAACTACGCGGAGCGGCACGACCCGACGCACCACCCGCGGGTCAACGGCGGCCCGATCCTCAAGGTCAACGTCAACAACCGCTACGCCACGGACGGTTCGGGCCGGGCGGTGTTCGTCGCCGCCTGTGAGAAGGCCGGCGTGCCGGTGCAGAGCTTCGTCTCCAACAACTCGATGCCCTGCGGCACCACCATCGGCCCGATCACCGCGGCCCGGCACGGCATCCGGACCGTCGACATCGGCGTGGCGATCCTGTCGATGCACAGCGTCCGCGAACTGTGCGGAGCGGACGACCCGTTCCTGCTGGCGAACGCGCTGACGGCGTTCCTGGAGGGGTAGGCGCCGCCGCCTACGCCACCCCTCCGGCGAACCGTTTGTCCTCAAGCCCGCGCTCTCGGCTCCCGCTCGCCCATCCCGGCCAGGACGAGCGGCAGCCGGTCCGCCCCGCCCTTCCGTGAGGCGGACCGGGACGCCCCAGTCCTGCTGGTGAACGTGGCCGACGAGGACGGCGGCGCCGGGCTCGCGCAGATCGGTGGCGCCCGTCAGTCCTGGCGGACCACGTCCCTGCCGGGGCCGCCGGACAGCGTGTCCCGGCCGGCACCGCCGTACAGACGGTCGTTCCCGCTGTTGCCGTACAGCCGGTCGTTGCCGCCGTTGCCGTACAGGACGTCGTCGCCCTTGCCGCCGTTCAGGGTGTCGGCGCCGGATCCGCCGGAGATCGTGTCCTTGCCGTCGTCGCCGGACAGGTACTGGTCCCCGGCGCCGCCGCGCAGCACGTCGTCACCCTTGCCGCCCTGCACGATGTTGTCGCCGCCGCTCGCGTCGATCGTGTCGTTGCCGTCGCCGCCCCAGGCCAGGCCCTCGGCACCCACCGTGAGGGTGTCGTTGCCCGCGTCCCCCGCGACGTAGGCGCCGTCGAGGCGGCCGGAGTCCGTCGCCTTGTCGTTGCCGGCGCCCAGCGAGATCTCGGCGTACGAGTAGATCTGGTCGGTGCCGTTCTTGTACGCGACCGTGTCGTCACGGTCGCCGAGGTCCATGATCAGGGCGGCGTACGGGCCCTGGCTGTCGACGCCGGTGACCGTGCAGGAGACCTTCGTGTGGTCGGCGCTGTCGGGGTAGGCGCAGTCGTGGCCCGCGCTGATCGGGACGACGTCGTCGATCACGTAGGTGGTGCCGGTGCGGTCCGCGGTGAGCGACGCGGTGACGGTGGCCTTGTTGGTCTGGCCGGCGGCCGCCTTGTACGTGAGTTGCCAGTCGTACTGGTTGACCACGGCGGTGGCCGGCGCCGTCGCGGCGCCGGGGGGGGGGGGGGGGGGGGGGGGGGGAGGGAAGGAAAGAACGAAGGAAAGAGGGGGGAGGAAGGCGGAAGGGGGCGACCACCGAGAGGGGGGGGGGGGGGGGGTGGGGGGGGGTCCCCAAGGG
>NZ_JBVIGN010000017.1:0-66019 GCF_055570785.1 Streptomyces sp. NPDC031100 | reverse complement strand
GAGCAACGAGGGGCCGGCGCCCTTTTTGTTCTGTCCGGCCGTCGCCTTGTATGTGGCTTGCGGGCCGTACTGGTGGACCACGGCGGTGGCCGGCGCCGTCGCGGCGCCGGCGGTGCCGGCCAGGGTGAGCGGCACCGCCAGGGCCGAACCGAGGACCAGGGACGCCGCCGAGACGGCGCGTATCACCCGGCGGGGGGTGGGGCGAGCGTGCATGGGTGGACCTCCGAGAGGAACGTGCGGAGCTGTGCGCTGTATGCAACGTCCGACTCGGGGTCCGCCTGTTTGGTTGGGCAACTTCCTTGCCGATACGGGAAGTTCAACTGCGGGACACCCCGTGGCCCGGTGGATTCCGGTGCCCGGTCAGGTGAGGGCGTGGCCCGTCGTCGCGTCCACGTGCTCGGGGACCTCGTCGTGCCGGTCGCCCACCGAGAGGGTGCCGGTGGGCTCGAAGACCAGGATCTCGGCGGGCACGGGCGCGTAGGGCTTGTGTTCGGTGCCGCGCGGGACGGTGAACACCGAGTCCTTGGGGAGGACGACCGTGCGCTCGCCGTCCGGCTCCCTGAGGGCGATGTGCAGTTCGCCGCCGAGGACCAGGAAGAACTCGTCGGTGTGGTCGTGGACGTGCCAGACGTGCTCGCCCTCGACCTTCGCCACGCGTACGTCGTAGTCGTTGACCGTGGTGACGATGCGCGGGCTCCACTGCTCGGTGAAGGAGGCGAGGGCCGCCTCCAGGGAGATCGGTTCCATGCGTTCATCGTCGGGGGTGCCGGGGCGGCCGACGAGTGCTAGAAATCGCATATGGCGCAAGGATCCTGTCACCGTGTCGTTCTGGTCGTCGACGAGAACTCGAATCCCTTCGAGATGAGCTGCGCCATCGAGATCTTCGGGCTGAAACGGCCCGAGCTGGGGCGGGATCTGTACGACTTCCGGCTGTGCGCGGCCGAGCCGGAGACGCGGATGCGGGACGGTTTCTTCACGCTCACCGGGGTCGCCGGTCTCGAGGCCGCCGAGGAGGCCGACACGCTGATCGTGCCGAACCGGCCCGACACCGAGGTCCCGCGCGCGGAGCGCGTCCTGGACGTCGTACGCCGGGCACACGCGCGTGGCGCCCGGCTGGTCGGCTTCTGCTCCGGCGCGTTCACCATCGCGGAGTCGGGACTGCTGGACGGGCGCCGGGCGGCCTGCCACTGGATGTGGGCCGAGGCCTTCCGGGCCCGCTTCCCCCGGGTGCGCCTGGAACCGGACGTGCTCTTCGTGGACGACGGCGACATTCTCACCGCCTCCGGCAGCGCCTCCGCGCTCGACCTGGGTCTGCACCTCGTCCGGCGGGACCACGGTGCCGAGGTCGCCAACCACGTCTCGCGCCGCCTGGTCTTCGGCCCGCACCGGGACGGCGGCCAACGGCAGTTCGTGGAGCGTCCGCTGCCCGCGGTCCCCGACGAGTCGCTCGCTCCGCTGCTGGCCTGGGCGCAGGAGCGGCTCGGCGAGCCGCTGACGGTGGCGGACCTGGCCGCCCGCGCGGCCGTCTCCCCCGCCACCCTGCACCGCCGTTTCCGCGCCCAGCTGGGTACGAGCCCTCTGGCCTGGCTCACCGGTGAGCGGGTCGCCCTGGCCTGCCGGCTGATCGAGCGGGGCGAGGAGCGGCTGGACGTCGTGGCGGCGCGCAGCGGCCTGGGTACGGCGGCCAATCTGCGGGCCCGGTTGCGGCGGGAGACGGGGCTGAGCCCGTCGGACTACCGGAGGCGGTTCGGGCCGACGGGCGCGTGGCCGGGTCCGCGTACTCCGGCGGCCTGAAGTGCACATCGGAGATGCCCTCCGCGCGCAGCTCGCCCTTCCGGCACGTGATGATCACCCCGTGCCGGGGAACGGTATCCGCATGAGACTCCTCGTACGCGACCGGCTCCTCGGCATCGGTGACGACTACTGGATCGAGGACGAACACGGCCGGAAGGTGTTCCTCGTCGACGGCAGGGCCATGCGGCTGCGGGACACCTTCGAGCTGAAGGACGCCCACGGGCGCGTCCTGATCGACATCCACCAGAAGATGTTCGCCCTGCGCGACACGATGGTGATCGAACGGGACGGCGAGGGCCTGGCCACCATCAGGCGCAAGCGGCTGTCCCTGCTGCGCAACCACTACCGGGTGTCCCTGGTCGACGGCACCGAGCTGGACGTCAGCGGCAAGATCCTCGACCACGAGTTCGCCATCGAGTACGACGGCGAACTCCTCGCGGTGATCTCCCGCCGCCGGCTGCACGTGAGGGACACGTACGGCGTCGACATCGTGCGCGAGGACGCGGACCCGGCACTGCTGATCGCCGTGGCCGTGTGCGTGATCCACCTGGCGCAGAAGGAGCGGGAGGACGACTAGGGCCGGCCCCGGGTGTTCAGCGGCGCGGCGGCTGCAGGCCCAGCATCCGGTCCTTCAGGGCCGGGAACTGCTCGCGGGTGGCCGCCACCTTCGCCGGGTCGAAGTCGACCGTGAGGACCTCCTCGCCGGCGCCCGCCTCCGCGAGCACCTCGCCCCACGGATCCACCACGATCGAGTGACCCGCCTGCGGAACTCCGGCATGGGTCCCGGCCGTTCCACACGCGAGCACGAACGCCTGGTTCTCCACCGCCCGCGCCTGAGCCAGCAGCGTCCAGTGCGCACGTCGCCGCTCGGGCCAGCCCGCCGGGATCACCAGCGTCTCGGCGCCGGCGTCGACGAGGGAGCGGAAGAGTTCGGGGAAACGGAGGTCGTAGCAGGTGGCCACGCCGAGTGTGGTCCCGGGCAGCCGGACCGTCACCAGGTCCCGCCCGGCGCCCATCAGTACGGCCTCGCCCTGGTCGAAGCCGAAGCGATGGATCTTGCGGTAGGCCGCGGCCAGATCACCGGAGGGGGAGAAGATGAGAGAGGTGTTGTAGAGGGGACCTTCGGGGTCGCGTTCCGGGATGGAGCCGGCGTGCAGCCATACGCCCGCGTCGCTCGCCGCCTTGGCCATCGCCTCGTACGTCGGGCCCTCGAGCTGCTCTGCCTGCGGGCCGAACTCCTCGTAGGCGAAGGCACCGGTGGTCCACAACTCGGGCAGAACCACCAGGTCGGACCCGGCCTGCTCCCGTACGAGCGCGGCCACGCGTTGCCGTCGGGAGGCCACCGATTCGCCCTCGTCCACGGCGATCTGGATCAGGGAGGCGCGCACACTACCACCGTCCTGGCATTCGAGTTGTTCACACGGGCCTACGATCGTCACACGAAAGCACTGCCGGGGTGCCTTGGAGCAGCGTAACTTGGGGGTCCCCCCGGTTCGAGCGAACGTGAGAATTGGGGGAGTCTCAAGACGCCGCCGAGTGCAGCCACCTCCCACTGGCAACGCCGCCACAACCGCCCGTGTACCGACCGCCGAGGGGTCCCGTTCCGTGAGTCTGCATCCCACCCTCCAGCCCTACGCCGACGCCTGGACCCACTCCATCGAAGCGATATCCGAGTTGGTGGGCACGCTCGCGGAGGGCGAGTGGAACCGGCGGACGCCGTGCCCGGGCTGGTCGGTCCGTGACGTGGTCTCGCACGTCATCGGCCTGGACTGCGAGATGCTCGGCGACCCGCGCCCCATCCACACGCTGCCCCGCGACCTCTTCCACGTCACCAACGAGCACCAGCGCTACATGGAGATGCAGGTCGACGTCCGCCGCCACCACACCGCGCCGGAGATGACGGCCGAGCTGGAGTACACGGTCATCCGCCGCAACCGCCAGCTGCGCAACGAGTCCCGCGACCCCGGCACCAAGGTGCGCGGCCCGATGGGCACCGAGGTCACCCTCGAACAGGCGATGCGCACCCGCGCCTTCGACGTGTGGGTGCACGAGCAGGACCTGCGCACCGCCCTCGGCCGCCCCGGCAACCTCGACTCGCCGGGCGCGCACGTCGTCCGGGACGTGCTGCTGTCCGCGCTCCCCAAGGTCGTCGCCAAGGACGCGGACGCGCCGCGCAGTTCGGCGATCGTCTTCGACGTGCACGGGCCTGTGGAGTTCCTGCGCACGATCCGTGTGGACATCCAGGGCCGCGGCACCCTGGAAACGGCCCCCGCCCTCGGTCCCGCCGCCACCCTCACCCTGGACTGGGAGACCTATGTCCGCCTGGCCTGCGGCCGGGTGACCCCGGAGGCGGTCGCGGACCGGGTGAAGGCGGAGGGCGACCCGGACCTGACGGCGGCGATCCTGCGCAACTTCGCGGTGACGCCGTAAGCCCGCAGGCGGTCGGACAGGACGGATATTCGGTGTCGCCGGTTCCTTCCAGTACCTAGCGTTCCCGTCATGACCGACCCTTCGGCGACTCCACGCACCGACGACGACGCTCCGCCCCGGCTCACCCGGCTCGTCTTCCACGGCCCCCTCTCCGAGGCCCGCGCGGCCGCGATGGTTCGGCGCCTGGCGGCGACGCGCCCGGGCAGTGTGCTGGACATCGGGTGCGGCTGGGGCGAGTTGATGCTCCGGGTGCTGGAGGCCGTACCGGAGGCGCGCGGAGTCGGCATCGACGTCAGCGGTGCGGACCTGGCCCGGGGGCGCCTGAACGCCGAGGCGCGCGGGCTCGCGGACCGCGTGGAGTTCGCCGAGGAGTCCGCCACGGGCACTCGGCGCGGGCCCGCCGACCTCGTGCTCTGCCTGGGCGCAACCCAGGCGCTGAGCAAGGCCGAGCCACCCACCACGGAGGCACTGCGCGCGCTACGGCGACTGGTGAGCGACGGCGGCCGCGTGCTGCTCGGCGAGGGTTTCTGGGAGCGGACGCCGACGCAGGCCGAGCTGGCCCGGATGTGGCCGGGTGCCTCCGTCGCCGACCACTACGACCTCGCCACCCTCCTCGACCTGGCCGTCGAGGCCGGCTTCCGACCCGAGTGGACGGAGACCGCGAGCCGTGACGAGTGGGAGGAGTTCGAGTCGGCGTACCAGGCGGACACGGAGGTGTGGCTCGCCCGGCACCCCGGGCATCCCCGGGCCGCCGACATCCGTGAACGCCTCGACCGACACCGCTCCCGCTGGATGGCCTACCGAGGCATCCTCGGCCTCGCGTACGTCACCCTCGTACCGGTGGCCGCCTGAGCGCATGCCCGAAGGGCGCCGAGGAATCGCCGCGCATGCCCGAAGGGCCGCCGAGGAATCGCCCGCGGCCGGAAAGCCGCCGCCGCGCCGACCACGGGCGGAAAGCCGCCGACGGCGAGAACCCCCACAGGCTGCTCCGCCTCTCAGCCAACTGGAAACGGGCGGTGTACGGGTGGGAGAAGCACCGCTCACACCGCAGGCACGTGCACCGTCTCCACCCGGCTGGCCACCAACCGCTCCCGCTCCCGCCGAGCCGCCCGCCCCCGCAGCCGCAGGATCTGGCCCACGCCCAGCGCCTGCAGAACGAACACGGACGAGAAGGCCACCGTGTAGTCGTCCCCCGTCGCATCCAGCAGCACCCCGACCGCGAACAACGTCGTCATCGAGGCGATGAAACCACCCATGTTGGTGATTCCGGACGCGGTGCCCTGTCGCTCGGGCGGGTTGGCCGGGCGGGCAAAGTCGAAGCCCAGCATCGAGGCCGGACCGCAGGCACCGAGAACCACGCAGAGGGTCACCAGCAGCCCCATGGGTGCGTGATCGCCGGGCCAGGCGAGGGTGAGCGCCCACAGGGACGCCGTCGCAGCGACCGTGCCCAGCGCCAGCGGCAGCCGCGCCGCATGGTGCCGGGCGACGATCTGGCCGTAGACCAGCCCGATCACCATGTTGGACAGGACGACGAGGGTCAGCAGCTCGCCGGCCGTGGCCCGGGACAGGCTCTGCGCCTCGACCAGGAACGGCAGCCCCCACAGCAGCAGGAACACCATCGCCGGGAACTGGGTCGTGAAGTGCACCCACAGGCCCAGCCGGGTGCCGGGCTCCCGCCAGGCGGCCGCGATCTGCCGACGGACATAGGCCCCGCCCTGGTGCGGGGACGGCTCGGGCTCGTGCCCCTCGGGGTGGTCCTGCAGGAACAGCAGGGTCAGGACCAGCACGACCGCACCGGCCAGCGCGCTGCCCGCGAACGCCGGGGTCCAGCCGACGCCGTGCAGCAGCCGGGCGAGGACCAGCGTGGAGACCAGGTTGCCCGCCATGCCGACCAGGCCCGCGAGCTGCGCGACCAGCGGACCGCGCCGGGCCGGGAACCAGCGGGTGCCGAGCCGCAGCACGCTGATGAAGGTCATCGCGTCACCGCACCCGAGCAGCGCCCGCGAGGCGAGCGCCATGCCGTAGGAGGGCGAGAAGGCGAAGCCGAGCTGGCCCGCCGTGAACAGCACCGCGCCGATGCTCAGCACCTTCTTGGTGCCGAGCCGGTCGACCAGCAGGCCCACGGGTATCTGCATGCCGGCGTAGACCAGCAGCTGCAGGATCGAGAAGGTCGCCAGGGCGGAGGCGTTGACATGGAAGCGGTCGGCCGCGTCCAGACCGGCCACGCCCAGGGACGTACGGAAGATGACGGCGACGAAGTAGACCGAGACACCGATGGACCACACCGCTATGGCGCGTCGGCCGCCGAGGGTTCCCCCAGGCTTTTCGGGCACTGGGGAAGGGTCGCTCGGCCGGGTGGCGTTGCTCATCGGACCTCACCTCGCGCGAGGTGCGAGAACCAGCTCACGTGCCGGTGGACGATCTCCACGGCCGCCTCCGCGTCCCCGGAGCGCAGCGCCTGAAGGATCTCCTCGTGCTCGGCGAGCGTCTTGGCGATCCGGTCGGGGTGCGAGTGCATGACGGCGACGCCCATCCGCAGCTGGCGGTCGCGCAGCTGGTCGTAGAGGCGGGAGAGGATCTCGTTGCCGCCGCTGCGGACGATCTCGGCGTGGAAGCAGCGGTCGGTCTTCGCCGCGGCGGCCAGGTCACCGGCCGCGGCCTGCGCCTTCTGCTGCTCCAGCAGCCCGGCCAGCCGCTCCAGCAGCCCCGGCGGGGCGGGTACGGCCTTGCGGGCCGCGTGCTCCTCGACCAGCAGCCGGGTCTCCACCACGTCGGCGATCTCCTGCGCGGAGACCGGCAGGACCAGGGCGCCCTTCTTCGGGTACAGCCTGATCAGGCCCTCCACCTCCAGCCTGAGCAGCGCCTCCCGGACAGGGGTGCGCGAGACCCCCACGGCCTCGGCCAGCTCGCCTTCGGTGAGCAGGGTCCCGCCCTCGTAGCGACGGTCGAGGACGCCCTGCTTGACGTGGGTGTAGACGCGGTCGGCGGCGGGTGGTTGCTTCGTGGGCGTGGCCATGCCCACAGGATAGATACAACACGTACGCATGAGCAGTCCCGTCCAGCATGCGGACGTGACGCAGATCTCTCGCAGCCGGTGCACAACCTTCTGTGCTACTTACGTGTCACACACGTGCGGCCCTGTTCTCTCCCCCACTTCAACTCGGCCGCACAGTTGGGGCATTCAAGACAATCGGGGTATATCACTTTGATTACCGGCATCAAGGGCACTCGCCGCATCCGCAGAGCAAGCGCTGTCGCCCTCACCTCCGGCGCGCTGGTCGCCGCCGGGGCCCTCACCGCGACGCCCGCACAGGCCGTCACGACGCCCTCGATCATCGCCAAGGGCGGCTACGTGATGAACAACGCGAACGGCTCGACGCTGTACACCAAGGCAGCGGACTACAAGCGCTCCACCGGCTCCACCACCAAGATCATGACCGCCAAGGTCGTGCTCGCCCAGTCGAACCTCAACCTCGACGCCAAGGTGACGATCCAGAAGGAGTACAGCGACTACGTCGTCAGGAACAACGCCTCCCAGGCGCACCTGATCGTCGGCGACAAGGTCACCGTCCGCCAGCTGCTGTACGGGCTGATGCTGCCGTCCGGCTGCGACGCCGCCTACGCGCTCGCCGACAAGTTCGGCACCGGCACCACCAGGCCCGACCGCGTGAAGTCCTTCATCGGCAAGATGAACACCGCCGCCAGGAATCTCGGCCTGAGGAACACGCACTTCGACTCGTTCGACGGCATCGGCAGCGGCTCCAACTACTCGACGCCGCGCGACCTGACGAAGATCGCCAGCAGCGCGATGAAGAACTCGACGTTCCGCACGATCGTCAAGACGAAGTCGTACACGGCGAAGACGATCACCAAGACGGGCAGCACCCGCACGATGAACCCGTGGACCAACACCAACGGGCTCCTCAGCAGCTACAGCGGCACCATCGGCGTGAAGACCGGCTCCGGCCCCGAGGCCGGGTACTGCCTCGTCTTCGCCGCCACCCGCAACAACAAGACGGTCATCGGCACCGTCCTCGCCTCCACCTCCATCCCGAACCGCGAGGCGGACGCGAAGAAGCTCATGAACTACGCCTTCGCCAGGCTCGGCTGACAGCCACCCTGCAGAACGGGCCCGTCGCGGATCGCGGCGGGCCCGTCGCGTAGGGTGACCCCGTCATGGACACACAGGGGGAGGCTGCCGAGCCGTGGGACACGGCCGCGGCGCTGGTCCGGGCCGTGCAGGGCGGGGACGCCCTGGCCATGGACGAGCTGCTGACACTCGTGACGCCATACGTGACGCGGCTGTGCCGCCCGATCGCGCCGAACGACGTGCCCGACGCCGTACAGGAGTCACTGGTGGCGGTCTTCAAGGGGCTGCGCGCACTACGCGATCCGCTCGCCTTCTACGGCTGGGTGCGCACGGTGACCGTCCGTGAGGCGGTACGGGTCGCCCGGCGCACCGCGGTCGAGGAACCGGCCGACCCCGCCGACGTCCGGGACGTGCTGGCCCGGCTGCCGGTACGGCACCGCACGGTACTGGTCCTGCGCGAGCTGGAGGGCCTGGACGAGGCCGCCGTCGCCGAACTGCTCGGGGTCCCCACGGGCACCGTCAAGTCCCGGCTGCACCGGGCCCGTTCCTCGTTCCGGAAGGCGTGGTCGCGATGAACACCGATCCCGTACGACGCCTGCGTGTGCTGGCCGCAGGCCTGCATGCCGGTCTGTACACCGAGGAGCACCTTCCCCTGCCCTACGAGCAGGTGTGGGCCGTCGCCTCCAATCTGTCCGCCGAGCTGCCCCATCTGGTGCCGTTCCTGCGGGAGTTCCGCGTGCCGCCGGGTGACGCGGACCGCAAGCGGGCGCTGGCGGTGGGCCGCTCGGGCCTGCGCGAGGCCTTCGATGTACGCCTCGCCCCGGGCTGGTGCCTGATGCAGTCCCGCCTGATCGTGGGCGGCATGGCGGCCGTACCGGAGGGAGACGGAACGCGCTTCGCCGTCCTCGGCGCGACACGCCCCACCGCCCTGCGCCCGGTCCAGTGGCTCTACGGCCGCCTGCTCGGCGACCGGCGCGGACGGGAGTTCCTACGCCGGGTCACCGAGCGTGCGCAGCTGCGCTAACGCGGCTCGCCGAAGAGTTTCCGCGCGGCCTCCGCCACCTCCTCGGGCCGCTCCTGCGGCAGATAGTGCCCGGCGCCCGGAACCAGCCGCACGGTCAGCTCGTCGGCGTACGGCTCCGCGCCGACGAGCAGCGACGGCGCCACCACGACGTCCCGCTCCCCGCCGAGCAGCAGCGTGGGCACGGTCAGCCGGTGCCGCTTCCAGGTGCCGCGGACCAGGGCGGGGATGTCGCGCAGGACGTACTGCCAGAACAGGGACTGCACGGCGGGCGCGCTCGCGGCGGTCGCGGCCGCGTACTCGGCGAGCTCGGCGTCCGTCCACACCGCGGGGTCGGCGACCTGGTGGCGCAGCAGGAAGCGGGTGAAGCCGGGCCAGTGCCGCAGGACGGCCCGTCCAAGCACCGGGTACTCGACGAACGCGGTGAACCACATCCGCCACAGGTTGGGCAGGACGGCGCGGTGCCGGGGCCAGGGATGGGACATGTTCAGCGCCAGATACCCGGTGAACCGTTCCGGCGCCCGCAGACACAGCCGGAACCCCAGATGGGCGCCCCAGTCGTGCCCGACCAGCCCGACCCGCTCCAGACCGAGCGCATCGAGCAGCGCGAGGGCGTCCTCGGCGAGGGCGTCCATGTCGTAGCCGCGCGGGGTGCGTTCGGACCAGCCGAAGCCGCGCAGGTCCGGGCAGATGACCCGATACCCGTCCGGCAGCAGCGCGGCGACCTTGTGCCAGGCGTACCAGTGCTGCGGGAAGCCGTGCAGCATGAGCAGCGGCTCGCCGGTGCCGTACTCGGCGAGGTGCAGTCGAGCACCCCGGACGTCCAGCCGGCGGTGCGCGGCACGTACGTCCTCGGGCATCGGCCGCTCGGTGTCGCTGTGCGACGCCATGCATGCCCCCTCTCGGGCCGGTGCGGTCCCCCGTCGGGTCCGCGTCGCCGGGTCAGGAGTCGGGGTCGGGGCGAAAGGTTCCCTGGACTTTTCCCCTTACTGCATCGGGTCCGGGTGCGGCGAGGTGCGCGGAGTCGTCGGCTTGCCGGGCCGGGGCCCGGCATCGCCCAGGTGGTAGACGGCTCCGGACTCACGGCGCGGCGTATTCACGACCACCCAGCCGACGATGTGACCCCGCATGTCCCGGACTTGCCAGGGATCGGGACCCGCACCCCAGTACACCCGCTGCTCGCTGCGTTCTCCGGGGGCGAGCCGGCCGCTCATGTCGTGGCAGTCATGTCCACGGCGGTCGACGCACTCGAAGAGGACGGCTGGGGAGTCGGTGTCGTTGACGAAGACGACGGAGCTGAAGTTGGCGGGGTCCGTGGGATCCACGGTCGCATCGCAGGCGCTCAGAAGCCCCGCGAGGAGCGCGGCAACCGGCCAGGCTCTGCGCAGACACGTACCCAAGTCCAACCTCCCGTTCGGCGACGGGAGCCTACACAGGGTGCCGGATCTCAGCGGAGGCCGGTCAGTCGCACGCGCCGAAGTTCGGTGATGCGCAGCAGGCGGCCGAGGACGAGGTATGTCGCCGCCAGGGCGAGGGCGCCGGCGATCGTGGTGAGGGCCGTCACCGCCGTACCGCCCCCGCCCAGGGCTGCCGCGCAGGCCCGCGCCGCCGCCCAGCCCGCCACCGCGCCCGCGGCGCCCGCGCCCAGCAGCTTGGCGTACGTGCCGCGCAGGGTGCCGTCGTCCAGGCCGCCGCCGGTGCGGCGGGCCAGCAGGCGGGCGGTTACGGCGAGGCCGGCGACGTACGAGAGGGTATAGGCGCCGGCCATGCCGGTGACGGCCCAGCGTGCGGGCAGCAGCAGATGGCAGGCGGTGGCGAGCGCGATGTCTCGCGGGCGTTGAGGACCTGACCGAGGATGGTGAAGAGGCCGTAGAAGAAGATCTGCTGCAACAGGAACCGGGCGAAGACGACGGTGAGCCGGAAGGCCTGATGACTGTCCGGCGTGTCCCTCATGTACACGCTCACGATCTGCGGGGCCGCCCAGACGGCGAGTACGGTCCCGGCGGCCAGCACGGTGACGACGAGGGTCACCCCCGCTGCTCGTACGCACGCCCTCCATCAGGGTGGGAGGCACGGGCACGCACCAGCTGCGGCACGAGCACGGCGTTCAGCGCGCCGCCGATCAGCAGGATGTACAGACTGGTCGGCAGGTTGTTCGCCGTGTTGTACGTGGTCGCCAGCAGCCCGTTCCCGAGCGCGGCCCCCTGCAGCACCTGCCGTATCAGCCCGGTCGCCCGAGACACGACGGTGGCCCCGGCCATGAGCGCGGAGGACCGCGTGAGGCCGCCCTTCTTACGCTCAACTGCGGTCCACGCCAGGGGAATCGGCGATCTTCCCTCTCAATGGTGAACATTCCGGTTGCAGCTGGCATATTCGGTTTCCTCCGCCCTACGTTCCGCAGCGGAGGTGGTTCACATGAACGAACCCAGGAAGCGGCCCAACGCGGGCGAGCGGCACGAGGCGATCGACGTCAGCGACTTCGTGTACGCGGCGACCGGAGCCCGGGTACGACGACTGACCATGCCGGACGGGAGTCATTGGTTTCCGGCGGTGGATGTCTGTAAGGAACTCGGGCACACCAACTCGAGGAAGGCTCTCTCCGACCATGTCCCCGACGAGCACCGAGAGATTCTCGAGACCGTAACTGGGGGTTACGGTCTCAGCATTCCCGCAGGTCGGGAGTGGCGCCGAGACTTGCAACTCATCGATCTCCAGGGCCTGATCATCCTCGTCCAGGCCTGCACCAAACCCTCCTGCGCCCCCTTCAAGCAGTGGGCCGCCGAGGTCATCGAGACCGTCCAGCGGGAGGGTTCTTACACTCTCGAAGAGGCCGAGGTGCAGCCGGCCGACCCGGGCGCGCCCATCGCGTACGCCATGCCCGAGCAGGTCGCGGAAGCCATCGTCCGGCTTGAGGCGCACAACCTTCAGCTGGACGAGGAGTTGGCGAACGGGCAGCGCGAATCGATCTCGCTGCAGAAGGAGATGCCGACGATCCAGAGGGAAACGCTGGCCACGCAAAGGGAGACCCTGGCCACGCAGAAGGCCACACTCGCCGTGCAACAGGCCCTGGTCCGGGCGATGGAACGCATCGCGGACCGATTCGACGCCCTCGTCCTCGAACGTCGGGCGCCCGGCTGCCACCTCACGGCGCTGCCCACCACGGAGACCGTGCTGGCCGACTGGCGGCAACGGCTGTCCGTGACGGAGGACGTGTGGACGGTGGCCGTCGTCATCGCCCCGGTTCTCGTCGAGAAGGGTGAACTGCGCGAGCCGCTCGAATCGATCGCGGCCCGTACCGGTCTGACGGTGCACCGGGTCAACGAATGCCTCCGCCTGCTGCGCAAGCACGCCTGCATCCTTTCGCAGGGCGCGGCGGAGGACGGGGCGCCGGTGTACGTGCTCAACCGGACCTGAGCGTCCTGTAGGAGAGGGGGCGGCCGCAAGACGAATTTGCGGCCGCCCCCTTCAGGCCTCAGAGGTTACCTGCCGAGGATCGTCACGCCCAGGTAATCAACCGCTTCGGCTGCTCCAGGATCGCCGCCACGTCCGCCAGCACCTTGGAGCCCAGTTCGCCGTCGACCAGGCGGTGGTCGAAGCTCAGTGCCAGGGTCGTGACCTGGCGTGGCTTCACCTTGCCCTTGTGGACCCATGGCTGGAGCTTGATCGCGCCGACCGCGAGGATCGCGGACTCGCCGGGGTTGAGGATCGGCGTGCCGGTGTCGACGCCGAAGACGCCGACGTTGGTGATGGTCACCGTGCCGCCCTGCATCGCCGCGGGGGACGTCTTGCCCTCGCGGGCCGTGGTCACCAGCTCGCCCAGGGACTCTGCCAGCTGCGGGAGCGTCTTGGCGTGGGCGTCCTTGATGTTCGGGACGATCAGGCCACGGGGGGTGGCCGCGGCGATGCCCAGGTTGACGTAGTGCTTGAGCACGATCTCCTGGTTGGCCTCGTCCCAGGACGCGTTGATGTCCGGATTGCGCTTGATGGCGACCAGCAGGGCCTTGGCGATCAGGAGCAGCGGGTTCACCCGCAGGCCCTGGAACTCCTTGTCCTGCTTGAGCTCCTCCACCAGCTTCATCGTGCGTGTCACGTCCACCGTCACGAACTCCGTGACATGCGGGGCCGTGAACGCCGAGCCGATCATGGCCTGGGCGGTGGCCTTGCGAACGCCCTTGACCGGGATGCGGGTCTCGCGGACGCCGTCGTAGGTCACGGCGGGGGCCGTCACGGCCGGTGCGGGAACCGGGGCCGGGGCAACGGTCTCCACGACCGGCGCGGCGGCCTCGGCGGCCTGGGGCGCCGCCGCCGCGTGGACGTCCTCGCGGGTGATGACGCCGTCCGGGCCGGACGGGGTGATCGTGGCCAGGTCGACGCCGAGGTCCTTCGCCAGCTTGCGCACCGGCGGCTTGGCCAGCGGGCGTGGCTGGGCCGGGGCGCTGTGGCCGTTCAGTTCGGCCTGGACGGCCTGGGCGGCGGCCGCCGGGACGGTGACCTCCGGGCCCTTGCGCGGGCGGCGCTTGGTGGAGGTGGTGGCCACGCCGTAGCCGACCAGGACCGGCTGGCGGCCCTCCGCCTTGGGCTCCTCCGCCTTCGGTGCCGGCTTCGGCTCCTCGGCGGCCGGCGCCTGAGCTGCCGCACCGCCGGCCACGTCCACCGCGATGATGGCCGTGCCCACGTCCACCGTGGTGCCCTCGGGGAAGTGCAGCTCGCGGACCACGCCGTCGTAGGGGATGGGGAGTTCGACGGCCGCCTTGGCGGTCTCGACCTCGCACACCACCTGGCCGTCGGTGACCGTGTCACCCGGCTGGACGTACCACTTGAGGATCTCGGCCTCGGTGAGTCCCTCGCCCACGTCGGGCATCTTGAACTCGCGTACGGAAGCTTCCGTCATCGTCGTCACGAACCCTCTCCTCAGTACGCCAGGGCACGGTCGACGGCGTCGAGCACCCGGTCCAGACCCGGCAGGTACTCCTCCTCCAGGCGCGCCGGCGGGTACGGGGCGTGGTAGCCGCCGACCCGGAGCACCGGGGCCTCCAGGTGGTAGAAGCAGCGCTCCGTGATCCGGGCGGCGATCTCCGCACCGGAGCCGAAGAACACCGGCGCCTCGTGGACCACGACCAGGCGGCGGGTCTTCTCCACCGAGGCCTGGATGGTGTCGAAGTCGAGGGGGCTGACCGAGCGCAGGTCCAGCACCTCCAGAGCCTTGCCCTCCTCGGCGGCCGCGTCCGCGACCTGCTGGCACAGCTTCACCATCGGCCCGTAGGCGGCCAGGGTCAGATCCGTGCCCTCGCGGACCACCCGCGCCTTGTGCAGCGGGCCGGGGATCGCCTCGGTGCTGACCTCGCCCTTGTCCCAGTAGCGGCGCTTGGGCTCGAAGTAGATCACCGGGTCGTCGCTCTGGATGGCCTGCTGCATCATCCAGTAGGCGTCCGACGCGTTGGAGGGGCTGACCACCTTCAGGCCCGCCACGTGCGCGAACAGCGCCTCGGGGGACTCGGAGTGGTGCTCGACCGCACCGATGCCGCCGCCGTAGGGGATACGGATGACGACGGGCATCTTGACCTTGCCCAGGGCGCGGGCGTGCATCTTCGCGAGCTGGGTGACGATCTGGTCGTAGGCCGGGAAGACGAAGCCGTCGAACTGGATCTCCACCACCGGGCGGTAGCCGCGCAGGGCCAGGCCGATCGCGGTGCCGACGATGCCCGACTCGGCGAGCGGGGTGTCGATGACCCGGCTCTCGCCGAAGTCCTTCTGGAGGCCGTCCGTCACGCGGAACACGCCGCCGAGCTTGCCGACGTCCTCACCCATGATGACGACCTTGGGGTCCGTCTCCAGGGCGCGGCGCAGCGACTCGTTGATCGCCTTGGCCAATGCCATGGTCTTGGTCTCGGCTGCCATGATCAGACCCCCTCTGCGTCCGCGAACGACGCCTGGTAGGCGGCGAACTGGGCTCGCTCCTCGTCGACGAGCGCATGCCCGTCCGCGTACACGTTCTCGAAGATGGCGAAGTGGTCCGGGTCCGGCATGGAACGGACCGCTTCGCGCACTCGCCTGCCCAACGCCTCGGACTCGGCCTCGAGTTCCGCGAAGAATCCCTCGTCCGCGTGGTTTGAGGCTTCGAGGAACCGGCGAAGGCGCAGGATCGGGTCCTTCGCCTCCCAGGACTGCCGCTCCTCGTCGCCCCGGTAGCGGGTCGGGTCGTCGGAGGTGGTGTGGGCGCCCATGCGGTAGGTGTAGGCCTCGACGAGGGTCGGGCCCTCGCCGTTGCGGGCGCGCTCCAGCGCCCACTTGGTGACCGCGAGGCAGGCGAGCACGTCGTTGCCGTCGACCCGCACGCCCGGGAAGCCGAAGCCCTGCGCGCGCTGGTAGAGCGGCACACGGGTCTGCTTCTCGGTGGGCTCGGAGATGGCCCACTGGTTGTTCTGGCAGAAGAAGACCACCGGCGCGTTGTAGACCGCGGAGAAGGTGAACGACTCGGCCACGTCGCCCTGGCTGGAGGCGCCGTCGCCGAAGTAGGCGATGACGGCCGAGTCCGCGCCGTCCTTGGCGACGCCCATCGCGTAGCCGGTGGCGTGCAGCGTCTGGGAGCCGATCACGATCGTGTACAGGTGGAAGTTGTTGCTGTTCGGGTCCCAGCCGCCGTTGTTCACGCCGCGGAACATCCCGAGGAGGTTGGCCGGGTCGACCCCGCGGCACCAGGCGACGCCGTGCTCGCGGTAGGTCGGGAAGACGTAGTCGTCGTCGCGCAGGGCACGGCCAGAGCCGATCTGAGCGGCCTCCTGGCCGAGCAGCGAGGCCCACAGGCCCAGCTCGCCCTGGCGCTGCAGGGAGGTGGCCTCGGCGTCGAAGCGGCGGGTGAGCACCATGTCGCGGTACAGGCCACGCAGCTCTTCGGGGGTGATCCCGGCGACGTAGGCGTCGTACTCGGCGTTCTTGACCCGCTTGCCCTCGGGCGTCAGGAGCTGCACGAGTTCCGGGTCGGTGCTCTTCTTGGTGGTGCGGGTGGTGCGCTTGGTGCCGGTGGTACCGGTACTGGTGCCGGTGGTGCCGGCCTTGCCTGCGGCGCTGCGTCGCGGCTTGCGCGCGGCACTGCTGTCCACGGTCACGTGTGCTCCTCCGTCGTTCCGGCCCCCGGGGTTGCCGGTAGGCCAGTGCGGCTCACCTGTTTCGACCACCGGGCACGGGGTGGGTGCCACTCGGCCGGGAACAGGCGTGACAGGTGCCCCGGCGAGCGCCCTGCAACTTTCACGTTACCCAGTGCTCCACATTTCTGTGAAACCCCTCCTGACCTGCGTTTTTGCTTGGATTTCCAAGTAAATCCGCAGGGGCCGGAAGGCCGCTGGTCACAGCCTTGCAGGAGGCCGGAGCAACGGCACGTTATCCCGGCCACCCCGGGCACGGGAAGAGCCAATGTGTGACACTGCCCTCGTGCGCGAAGACGGAAAAATCCGGGTATTCCTGCTGGACGACCACGAGGTCGTGCGCCGTGGCGTCCACGAAATACTCTCCGTCGAAGCGGACTTCGAGGTGGTCGGCGAGGCCGGTACGGCGGCCGACGCGCTGGTGCGGATTCCGGCCACCCGACCCGACGTCGCCGTGGGTCAAGCGCCTGTTACTGACCTCGTTCGCGGACGACGAGGCCCTCTTCGACGCGATCATGGCGGGCGCCTCCGGGTACGTCCTGAAAGCGATCCGGGGCAACGAACTGCTGCAGGCCGTGCGGGACTCCATCTCGCCGAGAAGACGATCAAGAACTACGTTTCCAGCCTGCTCGCCAAACTCGGATGCAGCGGCGTTCCCAGGCGGCCGCCTACGTGGCCCGCATACAGGCGGAAAAGTTGCGGAAGCCATTGAGGGGCGACCAGAGTTTCTTTATCGAACTTTTCATCGCGTGACCGAAAGCGACCGACGGAGACTGCCTGTGACAAGCCCCAGCTCACGGCTGCTTTTCGTGCCCTAACATCTGGCGCGTGCCGCGCTCATGTGTACCACCCTTTGTGTCCCACGCGCCCCCTCTGGGCGCCCTGCTGCGCCTGTACGCCGCCGGTACCGCCCTCACCTGCGAACCCGTCGACCAGGGGCTGCTCAACCGCGGCTACCGGCTCTGCACCACCCGCGGCCGCTACTTCCTCAAGCACCACTTCGATCCGGACACCGCCGACCCGGCCGCCATCGAGCGCCGGCACCGGGCCACCCAGCGTCTGGCCGACCTCGGCGTCCCGGTCGCCCCGCCGCTCGCGCACCGCGAGGGCCGTACGGTCGCCGTCGTCGGCGGCCACGCCTACGCCCTGCACCCCTGGATCGACGGCCGGCACCGCCACGGCGGCCAGCTCACCCGCGGGGCGAGCGCACGCCTGGGAGCGCTCCTGGGCGCCGTACACGCCTGTCTGGAACGCGTGATGCCACCCAAGGGGCGCGCACGCCCCGCAACGAGCCCCCACCCCGTGGAGAGCGCCGACCCGGCCGACACCTTCGCCCTCATCGACGGCCTGCTCGCCCACGTGCGCCGCCACCGCCCCGCCGACGCCTTCGACGAACTGGCCCGCCACCGCCTGCTGGAGCGCCGCGCGCTCCTGGAACAGCACGCCCACCGGCGCCCGCCGCGCGGCGGCTCGGTGGGCTGGGTACACGGCGACTTCCACCCGTTCAACGTGCTCTACCAGGGCGACGCCCCGGCCGCCATCGTCGACTGGGACCGGCTCGGCGTGCAGCCCCGCGCCGAGGAGGCCGTACGCGCCGCCGCGATCTTCTTCGTACGGCCAGCCGGGGCGCTCGACCTGCCCAAGGTGCGGGCGTACGCGCGCACGTACCGGCGCGCGGCCGGGGCCACGCCCTCGGAGCTCGCGGCGGCCGTGCACCGGGTGTGGTGGGAGCGCCTGAACGACTTCTGGATGCTGCGCTGGCACTACGAACGCGGCGACACCCGCGCGGACTGCCAGTTCCCGGCCGCCTCGGCGCTCGCGGTGTGGTGGACGCGGGAGTACGACGCGGTGTGCGACGCCTTCGTGGGCTGACCGCCGGACGAGGCCGGGCACGGTCGGGCGGGGCTCCACGCGCGCGTGGAGCCGTTGCTCGCACGCGCGCGTGGGGTGGCCTGCCGGTGACGCCTCAGGCCGTTGCCGGGGCCGACGGCGTCGGTGGCCTTCAAGTCCCGTTGCCGGCCGTGGTGCCGTCCGTGGTGCCCGCGTCCGTCCCGCCGATCGTGGTGCCCGTGTCCGTGCCGCCGTCCGCCGGGTCCGTCGGCTGCGGCGCGGAGGTCTCCGGATCCGTCGGCTCCTGCGAGGTCTGCGGGTCCGTCGGCTCGTCGGTCGGGTCGGAGGTGGCCGTGTCGGACGGGGTCGAGGACGGCGAGTACGACGGCGACCCCCACTCCGAACCGGTGCCCGTGCCCGAGCCGTCGTCCGTGGTCGTGTCCGTGGGCTCGTCCGTGGGGTCGTCGGACGGCGACTCGCTGGGCGTCTCTTCCTTCGTGGTCTTCGAGTGGGACGGCGTCGGATCGGTGCCCGCGCCGCCGTGGCCGCCCGTGTTCTGCAGCGCCAGCGCGACACCGGCCGCGATCGCGATCACCGCGAGGACGGCGAGGATCCACAGCTTGCCGCGGCCGCTGCCCTTGTTGCCGTGCCCCTCGAAGCCGCCGTCGTCGCCGCCGTACCCGGCGGGCAGGATCGGCTGCGGGATCTGCGCGGTGCCGGCGCCGAAGTCGCCGGGGTGCTGCATCGCGGTCGTCCCCGCGAAGCCGCCCGCCGGGGTGCTGCGGCCGTCGTGCGTCTCCACCGGGCCGGTGTTCCACGTGCCGGTGTGGCCGCCCTGGTCGTACAGCATCTGCAGGCCGTACTGGACCATGCCGCGCATCTCCTCGGCCGTCTGGAACCGGTCGTCGGGTTCCTTGGCGAGCGAGCGCATGACCAGGCCGTCCAGCTCCGGCGGGCAGCCGTCGGAGAACTCGGAGGGCGGGGTCGGGATGTCCTGGACGTGCTGGTAGACCACCGACAGCGGGGTCTCGCCGGTGAACGGGGGCCGCAGCGCGAGGAGTTCGTACAGCAGGCAGCCGGTCGCGTAGAGGTCGGAGCGGTGGTCGACCGCCTTGCCGAGCGCCTGCTCGGGCGACAGGTACTGCGGGGTGCCCATGACCATGCCGGTCTGTGTCATCGTTGTCGAAGCACCGTGCAGGGCGCGGGCGATGCCGAAGTCCATCACCTTGACGGCGCCGTTGTGCGTGATGATGACGTTGGCCGGCTTGATGTCGCGGTGCACGATGCCGTGCTGGTGCGAGTAGGCGAGCGCCTCCAGCACCCCGGAGACGATGATCAGAGCCTGCTCGGGGCCCGGCGCCTCGGCGTTCATCAGCAGGTCGCGGATGGTGCGGCCCTCGACCAGCTCCATCACGATGTACGGCACGGACTGGCCGCCCACGAAGTCCTCGCCGGAGTCGTACACGGCGACGATCGCGTGGTGGTTGAGCCCGGCCACCGACTGGGCCTCGCGCGTGAAGCGGGCCTTGGACGTCGGGTCCTCGGCCAGGTCGGCACGGAGCAGCTTGACCGCGACCGTGCGGCCCAGACGGACGTCCTCGGCCGCGAACACCTCGGCCATGCCGCCCCGGCCCAGCCGGTGCGTCAGCCGGTACCGGCCGTCGCCGACGAGCCCTCCGTTGCCCCACATCTCCGGCGTGTCTGACATACCGCCGCCAGTCGCCTCGGGGTCGGACGGGCCCTGGGCGCTGTGCGTCTGTGCCATCGGTCCTCGCCGTCGTTTCTGCCCGCGGTGCGCGCGGTGTTGTTACGGTCTCCGTCGGCCACGCTACAGCCTTCGCGCAAGCCTCCGGTCCGATATGGGTACCGGGACCGGCCCGACCGGACCGGCCATGAAACCCGTAGCACGCGCTCTCGTGCAAATTCTGTGCGCCGGTCGTACGCCCCCTGTAACGCTTCCGCGACGCTTCTTTCGCGTACGGTCACGGAACGGGCACCGAGCTTGACGTGTCAGTGCCCTGGGGCAGACTTGGCCGGGAATGACACATTCGATCAAGGCATGTTCGCTCAAGGACGGCGCCGGACGGCCGGTGGGGGACGCGGAGAGATGAGCCACGACGGCGCACAGGGCAGGTACGCGGGACGGGCACTGGCCGGCGGTCGCTACCAGCTGCGCGATCTGCTCGGTGAAGGCGGCATGGCCTCGGTCCACCTGGCGTACGACGCCGTGCTGGACCGCCAGGTCGCGATCAAGACGCTGCACACCGAGCTGGGCCGGGAGCAGGCCTTCCGCGAGCGGTTCCGCCGCGAGGCGCAGGCCGTGGCCAAGCTCACGCACACCAACATCGTCTCGGTCTTCGACACCGGCGAGGACGATCTGGACGGCGCGACGATGCCGTACATCGTCATGGAGTACGTCGAGGGCCGCCCGCTCGGCTCGGTGCTCGACGAGGACGTACGGCAGTACGGCGCGATGCCCGCCGACAAGGCCCTGAAGATCACCGCGGACGTGCTGGCGGCGCTGGAGATCAGTCACGAGAAGGGGCTGGTCCACCGCGACATCAAGCCCGGCAACGTGATGATGACCAAGCGCGGCGTCGTCAAGGTGATGGACTTCGGCATCGCCCGCGCCATGCAGTCCGGCGTCACCTCGATGACCCAGACCGGCATGGTCGTCGGCACCCCGCAGTACCTCTCGCCCGAGCAGGCCCTCGGCCGTGGCGTGGACGCCCGCTCCGATCTGTACTCGGTCGGCATCATGCTGTTCCAGCTGGTCACCGGGCGGCTGCCGTTCGACGCGGACTCCCCGCTGGCGATCGCGTACGCGCACGTCCAGGAGGAGCCGGTCGCGCCCTCCTCGATCAACCGTTCCCTTCCGCCCGCCGTGGACGCGCTGATCGCCCGCGCGCTGAAGAAGAACCCGAACGAGCGCTTCCCGACCGCCGAGTCCATGCGCGACGAGTGCCTGCGCGTCGCCGCCTCCTTCCAGGCGGCGGCCCCGAGCATCGTGCCGGGCAGCGCCCCGACGCAGAGCGGCTCGGGAGTCGGCTCCGCGGTGTTCCCGCCGATCGACCAGGCGACCCCGGCGCCCACCGGCCCGGTCCAGACGCCGTACCAGCCGACGCCACCGCCGAACCCGTACGGCACCCAGGCGCCCGCCCCGGCCCCGGCGTACGGGTACCCGCAGCAGGGCGGCTATCAGACCCCGCAGGCGATGTACGGGCAGCAGGCTCCCGCGACCCCGCCGCCGTACAACCTCACGCCCCAGACCGTGGCCCAGCCGGCCGGCGGGGGCGGCGGCAAGAGCAACAAGCCGGTGATCATCGGGTCGATCGTGGTGTCCCTCGTCGCGGTCGTCGGCCTGATCGTCGCGCTGACGCTGAACGGCGGCACCACGGACGACCAGGGCGGCGGCGACGCCGGCCCGTCGGCGTCGACCCACGCGGCGGGCTACCGGGGGCCGGACAAGTCGAAGACGGTCGAGAAGACCGACTGCACGGAGCCGCAGGAGTCGTACAACGACCCGAAGAAGATCCGGCTCCCGGACTTCCGGTTCAAATACATCAAGTCCGTCAAGGAGTGCGCGGCGGCCGCGGGCTGGCGCATCACGACCAAGGAAGTCAACGAGAACACGTACGGCCAGGGCGCGGTGATCGACCAGTTCCCCCAGCAGGGCACGGACGTCAACCCGCAGGATGTCGAGATCCAGCTCAACGTGTCGAGCGGCAACCCCTAGCGGGGACCGGCCGGACCACGGCAGAGATGCAGGCATGGGAAAGGGCCCGGCGGACGACCGCCGGGCCCTTTGCTGCCGGGAGCGTGGGGAGTGCTTACAGGTACGGTCCGCCCGAGCGGCCGCCCGTGCGCGGGTCGTCGTCGCCCTCGTGGTGGCCCATGCCCGGCGGGAGCGCGCGGCGCATCTGCTCCAGCTGGGCCCGCGCGGCCATCTGCTGGGCGAACAGCGTCGTCTGGATCCCGTGGAACAGGCCCTCCAGCCAGCCCACCAACTGGGCCTGCGCGATCCGCAGTTCCGCATCGCTCGGGGTTCCGTCGTCCGTGAACGGCAGGGAGAGCCGCTCGAGCTCCTCGACCAACTCCGGCGCCAGCCCGTCCTCCAGCTCCTTCACCGAGCTGCGATGGATCTCCTTGAGCCGGGCCCGGCTCGCGTCGTCCAGGGGAGCTGCGCGCACCTCCTCCAGGAGCTGCTTGATCATGCTGCCGATCCGCATCACCTTGGCCGGCTGCTCGACCTGCTCCGTCACCGGGGTCTCGCGGGAGTCCTCGTCTGCGCCGCCGCCAATCGCCATGCCGTCCTGGCCCACGACCAGGATCTGGGGATTCTCCGGTGACCGTTCGTTCCTCGGCATCTCCATGCCGCCATTCTCTCGCACGCCTACACCTCACCACCGTGGTGCCCCCTCATGGGGCTGATCCACCGTTTAGACCCATCGGCCCAACCCGGAATGCCCTCTATGCCAGGAAATGTGAGTCTGGCTGACGTCGGTGTTTCGACGTCTGGGCTCCGGGAGGTCACCGACGTGACTCCAAGGCTGCGACTCACGATCCGCTGCGCAGGGCTGGTACTCGGCCTCGCCGCGGCTGCGCCGCTGTACGGCACGGCGACCTCGTACGGCGTCCAGGCCGCGCCGCCGGGCTCCCCCTCGCCCTCGGACCGGCCCACGGCGTCCGCCTCCCCCATCGTGCGGGCCTCCGCTTCCCGTTCCTCCTCCGCCGCGGCCGAGCCGTCGCGGGCCGGGAGCCGCCCCGGTGAGGGCCGGATGCGGCCGGGCCGGCCGGACGGGCCGGCCGCCGAGGAGGAGGGCGACGACGACGGCACGGTCACCGGTCCCCGCGACACCGCCGATCCGGAGGACGGCTCCGCGGAGCCGGAGACCGCGGACCTCCCGGGCCGGACCCCGGCGGCCTCCGGCACGCCTCAGGAGGCCGGACTGAACCCCGCCCGGCCGCCGCAGCGCCCGGAGGCCCAGAACCCGGCCCACCAGGGCGGAGCCGCGGCCGAGCCCGCACTGCAGATCCTGCCCCTGGGCACCGGCCTGGTCCTGATCGGGCTGGGCCTCGGCCTCGCGTTCGTGGGCCTGCGCGTACGGCGCAGCTGACCGGCCGCCGCCTACGGCGCGACCAGCAAGCGCCTTCCCGACGTGCCCGGCCGACTACGGCGTTACCGACAACACCTGGCCGATGTGCTCGGCCGGTTACGGTGCGACCAGCAGCACCTTCCCGACGTGCCCGCTCGCCTCGAGCACCCGGTGTGCCTCGGCCGCCTCCGGCATCGGCAGCTCGCGGTCGACGACCGGGCGGACCTGTCCCGCCGCGAGCAAGGGCCACACATGCTCGCGTACGGCCGCCACGATGGCCGCCTTCTCGGTCAGCGGCCGGGCCCGCAGCGAGGTCGCGGTGATCGCGGCCCGCTTGGTCAGCAGGGTGCCGATGTTCAGCTCGCCCTTGACGCCGCCCTGCATGCCGATGATCGCGAGGCGTCCGTTGACGGCGAGGGCCTGGACGTTGCGGTCCAGGTACTTCGCGCCCATGTTGTCGAGGATGACATCGGCGCCCGCGCCGTCCGTGGCCTGCTTGACCTCGGCGACGAAGTCCTGTTCGCGGTAGTTGATCAGCACGTCCGCGCCCAGCTCGGCGCAGCGCTCCAGCTTCTCCTTCGTCCCGGCGGTCACCGCGACCTTCGCGCCGACGGCCTTGGCCAGCTGGATCGCCATCGTGCCGATGCCGCTGGAGCCGCCGTGCACCAGCAGGGTCTCGCCCGGGCGTAGATGGGCGACCATGAAGACGTTGGACCAGACGGTGCAGACCACCTCGGGCAGCGCGGCCGCCTGCGTCAGGTCGACGCCGCCGGGCACGGGCAGCAGCTGTCCGGCCGGAACGGCGACCTTCTCGGCGTAGCCGCCGCCCGCGAGCAGCGCGCACACCTCGTCGCCGACGGCCCAGCCGGAGACCCCGGGGCCGAGCGCGGCGATCCTGCCGGAGCACTCCAGGCCGGGGTACGGGGACGCGCCGGGCGGCGGGTTGTAGAAGCCCTGCCGCTGCAGGACGTCGGCACGGTTGACGGCGCTGGCCACCACCTCGACCAGCACCTCGCCCTGGCCGGGCACCGGATCGGGAACCTCGTCCCACACCAGTGCCTCGGGCCCGCCAGGTTCGGGAATCGTGATCGCATGCATGCCGGCGACGCTACTCCTCGCAGGCACCGCCGCACGGACAGGCCCGCTCAGTCGCGGGGCAGCGGGCGGGTGTGCGGGGTGACCTGGGCGCCGGGGCCGGCGCGGGCGATGGTGATCAGGCGGTCCGTCAGCTGCAGGGTGCCGATGGACGGATCGTCGTAGCCGAGGACCCGGTGTCCGCGGACGACACACCACGAGGTCGTCCGTCTCGCGCGGGAACTTTCTTCAACCCCGTCGAGCAGACGGTCCGGACGGCCGACCGTCCCTTGGGTTCGTCCGCCTGGCGGGCGCTGGCGTCATGGCCCGGAAGTTTCACGTGAAACACACCCCGATGCCGGCCGCCGCCCACGGCAGGTCCAGCAGCTCCGCCTCCTCCCCCTGCCGCGCCCCGCCCGGCGGTACGACGGCCAGCGCGTCGGCGGCGGCGATCCCGCGCAGCATGGCCGGGCCGTTGTAGTGCAGGGGTGCGGCACGGTCGCCGCGCAGCACCACGGGAATGAGCCGGGTGTCGTACGGATGCCCCTGCACCGCCTCGTTGAGCGGCAGCGTGTACGGCTCGGGGGCGGGGCGGGCGGCGAGGGTGCGCAGCAGGGGCTCGGCCAGCGTGAGCAGGCCGGAGACGGCCGCGAGCGGGTTGCCGGGCAGGCCGACGAGGTGCTGGTTCTCCTTGGTGCGGGCCAGCAGCATGGGGTGGCCCGGGCGCACCTTGACGCCGTCGACGAGCAGTTCGGCGCCGATGCGTTCCAGGGTGGGGTGGACATGGTCGACGGGTCCGGCGGCGGTACCGCCGGTGGTGACGATGAGGTCGGCGTCGGAGCTGGTGAGCGCCTTGCGCAGGGCCCTGGCGTCGTCACCCAGTCGGCGTACGGCGATGACCTCGGCGCCCATCGCGCGCAGCCAGGGCGGCAGCATGGGGCCGAGCGCGTCCCGGATCAGTCCGTCGTGCGGGATCCCCTCGGTGAGCAACTCGTCGCCGAGGACGAGGACTTCGGCGCGGGGGCGGGGGACGGCGGTGAGGGTGTCGTATCCGGCGGCCGCAGCGAGGCCCAGGACGGCCGGGGTGACGAGAGTGCCGACGGGGAGCAGCTGGTCGCCGCTGCGGCACTCCTGACCGCGTGGGCGGATGTCCTGGCCGTGGCTGACCTCCTGGGTGGAGTGGAGGCGCCCCTGGGCGTCCGTGCGGCCGTGTTCGGTGCGCAGGACGGCGGTGGTGTCGGCCGGGATACGGGCGCCGGTCGCGATGCGGACGGCCTCGCCGTCGGTCAGCGGCTCGGGCTGCCCGTGTCCGGCGAGCACGCCCTCGTCCCGTACCTCCCAGGGGCCGGGTCCGGCGACCGCCCAGCCGTCCATCGCGGAGGTGTCGAAGGAGGGCAGGTCGGTGAGCGCGTCGAGGGGGGTGGCGAGGACCAGGCCGAGGGAGTCGGCGAGGGAGACGGAGACGGGGGCGCGGCGGCTGCCCGAGCGGGCGGCGCGGGCGGCGATCTCGCGGGCCCGGGGCCAGGGGGTGGCCTTGTGCCGGTGCTCGCCTCCGGCGGTGGAGGCGGGCGCGGGTACGGTGCCGTCGTCCTTGGGTTCTCTCACGAGGGCCAGGGCCTCCTCGACGTCGAGGTCGTCGCTGTCCTCGGGGGGCGCTCCGGCCCGGATGCCCGGGGCGGTCATCCGGCGTCCGGGGCGGCCGCGCCCCCGCTGCTCTCTTCCTCCCAGCGCAGCGCCAGTGCGGTGGCCTTGCGGGCGGCCTCGGCGACGGCTTCGGGGCCTCCCCTGCCCTGGGCGGCGGCGTAGCCGACGAGGAAGGTCGTCAGGGGCGCGGCGGGCCGGGCCACGCCGTGCGCGGCGTCGCGGGCCAGGTCGAGCAGGACGCCGGTGTCGACGTCGAGGTCGATGCCCAGCTCGTCCTTGACTGCGGAGATCCATTCATCCAACACGTGCCCATGCTCCCTGATGCGTGCCCTGGCGTCGGCGATGTCGTCCCAGGTGTCGCAGTCGAAGGACGCGAGCGGGTCCGGGACGCGGGTGAGGTGGAGGGCGCCGGTCAGCCGGCGCAGGGGCAGGCCGGTGAGGCCGTCGTGCCCGGTCGCGAGGGCCGCCAGTGCGCGGCGCAGCTCGGCGGTGCGGTAGGCGGCCACGAGCGGCTGGTCGCGGCCGTCGGCGTCGGTGAGCAGTGCGCCGTCGGCGCCGGTGTCCTCAAGAGCGGTCAACAGCCGCTGCAGCGTGGCCGTTTCAAGGAAGGGCAGGTCGGCGGAGAGGACGACCGCATGCGCGGCGGTGGTGAGCCCGAGGCCCGCCTCCAGCGCGGCGACCGGTCCGCCGCCGGGCGGATCCTCGCGTGCCCAGCGCACCGGGCGGGCGGTGGGCCGGGGGTCGGCGACGACGACCGTCGTGGCCGCGCCAGCACAGGCCGCGAGCACCCGGTCGAGCAGGGCGCGCCCGCCGACCCGCAGCCCGGGCTTGTCGGCCCCGCCGAGCCGCCGGGCGGCGCCGCCGGCCAGCACGACGGCGTCGTACGGCGCGGCGGTCCCGGGGGCGGCGGGAGCGTTGTCGGTCACCCTCTGAGTATGTCCTGCCTGCTCCTCCTTCTGGACCTTGCGTGCGTGACCTTTGCGTACGTCACAGGGTGCGCAGCAGCACCGCCGGCTGTTCCACGCAGTCCGCCACGTACCGCAGGAAGCCGCCTGCCGTGCCGCCGTCGCACACCCGGTGGTCGAAGGTGAGCGAGAGCTGGACGACCTGGCGCACGGCCAGCTCGCCCTCGTGCACCCACGGCTTGGGGACGATGCGGCCGACGCCGAGCATGGCCGCCTCGGGGTGGTTGATGATCGGGGTGGAGCCGTCGACGCCGAAGACCCCGTAGTTGTTCAACGTGAAGGTCCCGCCGGTGAGTTCCCCGGGGGTCAGCGTGCCGGCCCGGGCGGCTTCGGTGAGCCGGGCGAACTCCGCGGTCAGCGCCTCGGCGTCGCGCGCGTGGGCGTCCCGGACGACGGGCACGACCAGTCCCCGCTCGGTCTGCGCGGCGAACCCGAGGTGCACGTGGTCGAGTTGGACGACCTCGCGGGCGTCGGTGTCGACGTAGGAGTTCAGCTCGGGGAAGCGGGCGAGGGCGGCGGTGCAGATGCGGGCGAGCAGCGCGAGGAGGGAGATCTTCGTGCCTCCGGCCGCGTTCATCGCCGCCCGCGCGCGCATGAGTTCCGTCGCGTCGGCGTCGACCCAGCAGGTCGCGTCGGGGATCTCCCGCCGGCTGCGGGAGAGCTTGTCGGCGACGGCGCCCCGGACGCCCTTGAGGGGGATGCGGATGCCGTTGCGGACGGGGGAGACGCGGGCGGCCGGTGCCTCCGCAACGGGGGCGGGGGCGGCCTTGGCGCGCAGGGCGGCCTCGACGTCGGACCGCAGGATCAGCCCGTCGGGTCCCGAACCGGACAGCTGCCTGAGGTCGAGGTCGTTGTCCCGGGCGAGCCGGCGCACCAGCGGGGAGATCACGGGGACGGGTCCCTCGGCGGGTACGGAGACGGGCTCGGGGACGGACGGTGCCGGAGCGGGCTCCTTCGTCGTCCGGTTGGCGGCCGCCGCCCGCACCCTACGGCGCCGCGCGGGCGCTTCGGAGGTGCCGTATCCGACGAGGACGTTGCCCGATCCCTCGGTGTCCCCTCCCGCGGCCCGGGATGTCTGAGGGGCCTGTGGGACCTGGGGAGCCTGGGGGCCCACCGCCACCGTCAGCAGGGGGGCGCCTACGGGCAGTTCCGTGCCCTCCTCGCCGAAGCGGGCGGTGACCACGCCGCCGTAGGGGCAGGGGACCTCGACCATCGCCTTGGCGGTCTCGACCTCCACGACCGGCTGGTCGACGGCGACGACGTCGCCGACCTGCACCAGCCAGCGGACGATCTCCGCCTCGGTGAGGCCCTCGCCGAGGTCGGGGAGCTTGAACTCCAGCACCTGTGCCATCAGCTCTCGGCCTCCCACTGCAGGCGCGCCACGGCGTCCAGGATGCGGTCGACGCCGGGCAGGTGGTGCCGCTCCAGCATCGGCGGCGGGTAGGGGATGTCGAAGCCGGCCACGCGCAGCACCGGCGCCTCCAGGTGGTGGAAGCAGCGCTCGGTGATCCGGGCAGCGATCTCGGCGCCCGGACCTGCGAACCCGGTCGACTCGTGCACGACCACCGCGCGCCCGGTGCGCCGGACGGCCGCGCAGACCGTCTCGTCGTCGAACGGCACCAGGGAGCGCAGGTCGACCACTTCCAGGTCCCAGCCCTCCGCCCGGGCGGCCTCGGCGGCCTCCAGGCAGACCGGCACGGACGGGCCGTAGGTGATGAGCGTGGCGCTGCTGCCCGGGCGGCGCACCACCGCGCGCCCTATGGGCTCGACCTCCGTGGGGTGCTCGGGGTTCCAGGTGTCCTTGGACCAGTAGAGCCGCTTGGGCTCCAGGAAGACGACCGGGTCGTCGGAGGCGATGGCCTGGCGCAGCAGCCCGTAGGCGTCGGCGACGGTCGCGGGCGTGACGACATGGAGGCCCGGGGTGGCCATGTAGTAGGCCTCGGAGGAGTCGCTGTGGTGCTCGACGCCGCCGATGCCGCCCCCGTAGGGGACACGGACGGTGATCGGCAGGGGCATCCGGCCGCGGGTGCGGTTGCGCATCCGGGAGACATGGCTGATCAGCTGCTCGAACGCCGGGTAGGCGAAGGCGTCGAACTGCATCTCCACGACCGGGCGCAGGCCGTACATGGCCATGCCGACGGCGGTGCCGAGGATGCCGGCCTCCGCGAGCGGGGTGTCGGTGCAGCGGTTCTCGCCGAACTCCTTGGCGAGCCCGTCGGTGACCCGGAAGACTCCGCCGAGGGTGCCGACGTCCTCGCCCATGACGTGCACGGCGGGGTCGGCGGCCATCGCGTCGCGCATCGCGCGCGTGAGGGCCTGCGCCATGGTGGCGGGCTTGACGGCGACGGTGGTCATCGAAGGTCGCCTTCCTGGTCGTCCTGCTCCGCCTCCAGCTCGGCGCGCAGCAGGGCGCGCTGTTCGCGCAGTTGCGTGGTGGTCTCGGCGTAGACGTGGTCGAAGAGGTCCATGGGGTTGAGCTCGGGGTCCTGGTTCATGCGTTCCCGCAGGTCGGCAGCCATGTCCTCGGCGTCCTGCCGGGCGGCCTCGATTCCGGCGTCGTCGAGCAGGCCGCGCGCGGTCAGCTCGCGCTCCAGCAGCTGGATCGGGTCGTGCGCACGCCAGGCCTCGACCTCGGCGTCGCCGCGGTAGCGGGTGGCGTCGTCGGCGTTGGTGTGGGCGTCGATGCGGTACGTCACCGCCTCCACGAGGGTCGGGCCGCCGCCTGCGCGCGCGTGCCGTACGGCGTCGCTGAGGACCTCGTGCATGGCGGCCGCGTCGTTTCCGTCGACCAGCCGGCCCGGCATGCCGTAGCCGACGGCCTTGTGGGCCAGGGAGGGCGCGGCGGTCTGCTTGGCGAGCGGGACGGAGATCGCGAAGCCGTTGTTCTGCACCAGGAAGACGACCGGTGCCTGCCAGACGGCGGCGAAGTTCAGGGCCTCGTGGAAGTCGCCCTCGCTGGTGCCGCCGTCGCCGACCATGGCGAGTGCGACCACGTCGTCGCCCTTGAGGCGGGCGGCGTGCGCCAGGCCGACGGCGTGCGGGAGCTGGGTGGCCAGCGGGGTGCTCAGGGGGGCCACCCGGTGGGCGTGGGGGTCGTAGCCGGTGTGCCAGTCGCCGCGCAGCAGGGTGAGCGCCTCGACGGGGTCCACGCCCCGGGCGACGGCGGCGAGGGTGTCGCGGTAGCTGGGGAACAGCCAGTCGCGCTCCTCGAGGGCCAGGGCGGCGGCGACCTCGCAGGCCTCCTGGCCGGTGCTGGAGGGGTAGACGGCGAGACGGCCCTGCTTGGTCAGTGCGGTGGCCTGCACGTTGTACCGGCGGCCGCGCACCAGCTGGGCGTGGAGCCGCCGCAGCAGCTCCGGATCGGCCTTGGCGGCCGCCTCGGTGCCGAGGACGCGATAGGGCTCGGCGTCGGGCAGCAGCGGCGCGGGGTCCATACGGGGCTGCCAGGCGGGCGGCGGCGATGGCCGGTACGCGCCCCGCTGCTCCATGACCGTCATGACGGCACCTCCTCGTGGGAGCGGCTACGGGAGGCGTGTCGGCTGTGACCCGCCTCACCAACCGATTGTTCGGTCGTCGGCACATTTTGGCTACAGCCCCCGCCAGGCTGTGGACAAACGGTTCTCCACAGCCTGGAATGAATGCAGGACGTCCACGGCGATGAAGCGGGGGGACATGGCAGCTGAACAAATGGCCGAGGGACCGCAGGACGGCGCCGCCCTGCCCCCGCCGCGTCCGCTGGACGCCATCGACCAGGACATCCTGAAAATCCTGCAGGCGGACGGCCGTGCCTCGATACGGTCGGTCTCCGAACGCGTCCACGTCTCCCGTGCCAACGCCTACGCGCGCATCAACCGGCTCATCGAGGACGGGGTGATCAGGGGCTTCAGCGCCCGCGTCGACCACGAGCGGGCGGGGCACAGCACATCGGCGTACATCACGCTGAAGATCGTCCAGAACACCTGGCGCACGGTCCGCGAGCAGCTCAGGCAGCTGCCCGGCGCCTCCCACATCTCGCTGGTGGGCGGCGACTTCGACGTCCTGCTCCTGGTGCACACGCCCGACAACAGGGCGCTGCGCGAGCTGGTGCTCACCCGGCTCCAGGCGATCCCCGAGGTGCTCAGCACGCGCACGCTGCTGGTGTTCGAGGAGGAGGACCTGGAGCCGGAGGCCTGAGATCCGGCTCTGCCCGGAGACCCGGGCTCAGCTCTGGCGCAGGCCCGAGAAGGCAAGCCGGACCACCGCGTCGGCCACCTCGCGGCCGCTGGCACCGCGCGCCTCGGGCCGGTACCACTCCACGATGGAGTTGATCATCCCGAAGACCAGCCGGGTGGCCAGGCGGACCTCCACGTCGCCGCGTATGTCCCCCTCGGCGGCCGCGGCCTTCAGCAGCTCGGCGACCTGGTGGTCGAAGTCGCGGCGCCGCTCCAGCGCCCAGCGCTCGGTCTCGGTGTTGCCGCGCACGCGCAGCAGCAGCGTCACGTACGGCAGCTCCGATATGAGCACCTCGACCATGCGCCGCACGACGTGCTCCAGGCGGTCCGCGGCGTGCCCCACGCGCGCGTGCTCCTCCTCGAGGATTCCGAACAGGCCGTCCAGCGCCCGGCTGACGGCCCGGCGCAGCAGCTCCTCCTTGCCGCTGACGTGGTGGTAGATGGACGACTTGGAGATGCCGGCCGCCTTGGAGAGGTGCTCCATGGAGGTGCCGTCGTAGCCGCGTTCGTTGAAGACCCGGACGGCGACGGAGAGCAGCGACTCGGGGGTGTACGTGTCGCGCTTGGCGGTGGTCATGGGGTGCCCTCCCGCTTGTCGGTGGCGTACGCGTGGCGGTAGAGCGCGAGGGACGGCGCGTACCGGCCGGAGGGGTCGCGCAGGTGCAGGTCGTCCAGCAGGTCGTAGGCCCAGCCGCGGCCGAGCCTGCGGCTCCATTCGAAGGGGCCGAGCGGGTAGTTGACGCCGAGGCGCATCGCGGTGTCGATGTCCTCCTCGGTGGCCACGCCCTTGGCGACGGCGTCGTGCGCGAGGTCCACGATCCGGGCGACCGTACGGGCGACGATCATGCCGGGGACGTCGCCGATGACGCTGACCTTCTTGCCGAGCGCCTGGAAGAGGCCGATGGCCTCGGCGAGGGTCTGCGGCGAGGTGTCCTGGGAGGCGGACAGGGCGATACGGGTGGCCTTGCGGTAGTCGAGGGCGAGGTCGAAGTAGACGACGTCGCGGAACTCCACGGAGGTCTGGCCGTCGGCGAGGACCAGCTGTCCGCCGCTGGGCAGCAGCAGGCGGCTGCCGTGGTCCTCGTCCTCCTCGCGGACCTGGATGCCCGCCTCGCGGATCAGCGTGAGCAGCTCGGCCGCCGGGCCGAGGCCGCCCTCGGCGGTGACGTGGGCGGGCGGCCGCTCCTGCTCGGCGGTGTGCGGCTCGGAGCGCTCGGCGCCCTCGGCGTAGTCGTACCAGCCGTGCCCGCTCTTGCGGCCGAGCCGCCCGGACTCGACCAGCCGGCGCTGGGCCAGCGAGGGGGTGAAGCGCACGTCCTGGAAGAAGGACTGCCACACCGAGTGGGTGACGGACTCGTTGACGTCCTGCCCGATCAGGTCGGTCAGCTCGAACGCGCCCATCCGGAAGCCGCCCGACTCGCGCAGGACCGCGTCGATGGTGGCCGGGTCGGCGGCCTGGGCCTCGTAGACGGCGAAGGCCTCGGCGTAGAAGGGCCGGGCGATCCGGTTGACGATGAAGCCGGGGGTGTCCGCGCAGGCCACGGGAGTCTTGCCCCAGGCGCGTGCGGTCTCGTACGCGCGCGTGGCCGACGTGACGTCGGTGGCGAACCCGGAGACGACCTCCACCAGCGGCAGCAGCGGGGCCGGGTTGAAGAAGTGCAGGCCCAGGAAGCGGCCGGGGTTGGCGAGCGCGCCGCCGATGGCCGTCACCGACAGGGACGAGGTGTTGGTGGCGAGCAGACAGTCCTCGGCGACGATCTCCTCCAGCTCGCGGAAGAGCTGCTGCTTGATGTCCAGCCGCTCCAGGACGGCCTCGACGACCAGCGCGCAGTCGGCCAGCTCGGTGAGGCTGCCCGCGGGGGTGAGCCGGGCGCGGGCAGCGTCCCGTTCGGCGGCGGTGAGCCGGTCCTTCGTCACGAGCCGGTCGAGGCGGGCGCCGATCGCTGCGGCCGCCTCCTGGGCGCGCCCGGGAACGGCGTCGTACAGCCGCACCGGGTGGCCGGCGACCAGCGCGACCTGGGCGATGCCCTGGCCCATGGTGCCGGTGCCGACGACGGCCACGGCGCTGCTGAGGTCGAGAGCTGTCATGTGCGCGATCCTCCCGCACGGGGTTTTCCACAGATGCGGCGGACCCCCTTGTACCGACCGATCGTTCGGTTACTCTAGCTCTGACTGGCTGTTCCCGCTTCTGTTTCCGCCCAGGTCCTGAACTCGACGAAGAGTTCTCCAGACGAGGAGTTGGTCCCGCATGGCCGCCCAACTGACCCCCCACGAGCTGATCGCGAAGCACCGGCCCACGCTCGACCAGGCGCTCGAAGCGATCCGCACGCGCGCGTACTGGTCCCCGCATCCCGAGCACCCCAAGGCCTACGGCGAGCACGGCAGCCTGGACGCGGCAGCGGGCAAGGCCGCCTTCGACGCCCTGCTGGGCAACCGCCTCGACCTCGCCGACCAGCCCGGCATCGACGACTGGGTGGGCGACGAGGTCTCGCCGTACGGCATCGAACTGGGCGTGAGCTACCCGCACGCGGACGTCGACGTGCTGCTGCCCGCGATGAAGGCCGGACAGCGCGCCTGGCGGGACGCGGGCGCGGAGACCCGCGCGGTGGTATGCCTGGAGATCCTGAAGCGGATCAGCGACCGCACGCACCAGTTCGCCCACGCGGTCATGCACACCAGCGGACAGGCGTTCATGATGGCGTTCCAGGCGGGCGGCCCGCACGCCCAGGACCGCGGCCTGGAGGCAGTGGCGTACGCGTACGTGGAGCAGGTCCGCACGCCTGAGACGGCCGAGTGGACCAAGCCGCAGGGCAAGCGCGACCCGCTGGCCCTGACCAAGACCTTCAAGGCCGTCCCGCGCGGCATCGCGCTGGTCATCGGCTGCAACACCTTCCCGACGTGGAACGGCTACCCGGGCCTGTTCGCCTCCCTGGCGACCGGCAACGCGGTCCTGGTCAAGCCCCACCCGCGCGCGGTGCTGCCGCTCGCGCTGACCGTGCAGGTCGCCCGGCAGGTGCTCGCCGAGTCGGGCTTCGACCCGAACCTGGTGGCGCTGGCCGCCGAGCGCCCCGGCGAGGGCATCGCCAAGGCTCTCGCCACCCGCCCCGAGATCCGCATCATCGACTACACCGGCTCGACGTCCTTCGGTGACTGGCTGGAGGCCAGCGCCCGCCAGGCGCAGGTCTACACGGAGAAGGCCGGCGTCAACACGGTCATCGTGGAGTCGACCGACGACTACAAGGGCATGCTGTCCAACCTGGCCTTCTCGCTGTCCCTGTACAGCGGCCAGATGTGCACCACCCCGCAGAACCTGCTCGTCCCGCGCGACGGGATCCGCACCGACGAGGGCCCCAAGACCTTCGACGAGGTGACCGCCGACCTCGCCCGCGCGGTCGACGGCCTGCTCGGCGACGACGCCCGCGCGAACGCCCTGCTGGGCGCGATCGTCAACCCGGACGTCAAGGCCCGGCTGGAATCGGCGGCCGGTCTCGGTGAAGTCGCTCTGGCCTCGCGCGAGATCAGCAACCCGGAGTTCCCGGGCGCGGTCGTCCGCACCCCCGTGATCGTCAAGCTGGACGGCGCCAAGCCGGACGACGAGGCCGCCTACATGAGCGAGTGCTTCGGCCCCGTCTCCTTCGCCGTCGCGGTCGACTCCGTGACCGCCGCGGTGGACCTGCTGCGCCGCACGGTCCGGGAGAAGGGCGCCATGACGGTCGGCGCGTACACCACCGACGCGGAGGTCGAGGCGGCCATCGAGGAGGTCTGCCTGGAGGAGGCCGCCCAGCTGTCCTTCAACCTGACCGGCGGGGTGTACGTGAACCAGACCGCCGCCTTCTCCGACTTCCACGGCTCGGGCGGCAACCCGGCGGCGAACGCGGCCCTCACCGACGGCGCGTTCGTGGCCAACCGCTTCCGGGTGGTGGAGGTCCGCCGGCAGGCGTGACGCTCCGCGGGGAAGCCTAGGACGCCGTGGGTGCGCCCCCGGTCGCACTCCAGTGGTACAGCGTCATGGCCACGCTGGTGGCCAGGTTGTAACTGGAGACCTGGGGGCGCATCGGCAGCGCCAGCAGATGGTCGGCACGCGCGCGCAGCTCCGCCGACAGGCCGCTGCGCTCCGACCCGAAGGCCAGCACGGCGTCGTCCGGCAGCGTGGTGCCCCGGATGTCGTCGCCCTCCGGGTCGAGGGCGAACAGCGGCCCGGCGGGCAGTTCCTCGACGCCGAGCCGCTCCACGGCGGTCGCGAAGTGCAGCCCCGCACCGCCACGCACCACGGTGGGGTGCCACGGGTCGAGGGTGCCCGTGGTGACCACTCCGGTCGCCCCGAAACCGGCGGCCAGCCGGATCACGGCGCCGGCGTTGCCGAGGTTGCGCGGGTTGTCAAGGACCACGACGGGCGCGGTGCGGGGCGTGCGGGCGAGCGCCCGCAGATTGGCCTCGCGGGAGGGCCGTACGGCCAGGGCGGCCACCCCCGTCGGATGGGGGCGCGGCACCAGCGAGGCGTACGTCTCCTGCGTCACCTCCGTCAGGAGCGCGTCCAGCGTCTCCCTGACGTCCCCGGCCAGCTCCTCGGCGAGGGCAAGTGCCGCCCGCCGGTCGGTGGTGACCGCCACCGGGACGTCCGCGCCGAAGCGCAGCGCGTGCTTGAGGGCGTGGAAGCCGTCGAGCAGCACGGCGTCACCGGCGCGCTCGCGCCAGCGGGTCACGGGGTCGGTCATGCGGTGAACCCTACGCGGCCCTTCGTGTTCTCCTCGGCGGAGCGCTGCGGCGGCAGCCTACGGTCGTGCTCGCCGCGCCGCAGCAGCCGTCCCCGCGCGCGTGCCGCCCAGCCGCCGAGCAGCAGCAGGAAGGACGTGGGCAGGAAGACCGCGTCCGCGGTGATCATCGCCAGCGAGAAGAACGGCAGGCCGAGGACGACCGCGATCACGGCGTGCTCGGTCATCATCAGCACCAGCAGGACGTTCTTGACCCGCCGGTTGAACAGGGTGAACGGGAAGGCGACCTGCACGATGACCGTCCCGTAGGCCACGATCATCATGATCGTTCCGCTGGAGGACATCAGGTCGGCCAGGGCGGGCCAGGGCGAGAAGTAGTCCAGGTGGAGCGGGTAGTAGACGGCGGTGCCGTCCTGCCAGCGCGAGCCCTGGATCTTGTACCAGCCGGCCGTGGCGTAGATCAGACACGCCTCCGCCATGATCACGAACAGGGCGCCGTTGTGCAGGACGTTGGCGATCACGTCCAGCAGGATCCGCGGCTCCTGCGACCTCGCCCGGCGCTGCACCGCGGCCCACAGGCCGAGCGCCGCCCACACCGTCCACAGCAGCGCGGGCACCAGCCAGCCGTTGTCGAACCGGCCCGCCAGCGTCACCCCGGTGAGCGCGAGGCCGAGCACCGCCCACAGCGCTGGTCCCACCCGGTCGGGGCGGACCCGCTCCCCGCGCGCGCGTGCCGCCTCGGTGCGGGCCGCCCGCCGGGCGTCGAGCGACCAGACCTGCCCGCAACGCGTGAACACCAGGTAGAAGGCCATCAGGTGCAGGACGTTGTCGCCGCCGTCACCCACGAAGACGCTGCGGTTCTGCAGCGACAGCACGCCCACCATGAACAGCACGGAGGCGGTGCGGGTGCGCCAGCCGAGCAGCAGCGCCGCGCTGGAGAGGACTGCCAGCACGTAGAAGATCTCGAACCAGGCCTGCCCGTCGGACCACGTCAGGGCCGTGAAGGCGTGGTTGTCGGAGGTCAGCTGCCGGGCGAGGTCCCAGCTCCACGGGCCGTCGGGACCGTACAGCTCCTGGCGGTGGGGGAACTCGCGCAGCAGGAAGAGCAGCCAGGTCGCGGCGAAGCCGATGCGGATCACGGCGCTCTGGTACGGGCCGAGCGCCGACTCGGTGACGCGGGCGATGCCGCGCGAGAGCGTCATGGAGAGACCGTTCACCGCACACCTCCCTCGGCCTCGTCGGCGGTCACCGTCCACCAGGGCAGCAGACGGTAGACGGGCTTGTCCGAGACCTGCTCGCGGCTCCACTTCGGCGGCTGCACGTTCGTGGTGCAGGAGCGGACCTGCACGCGCTGGATGACACCCTTCCGGCTGATCGCGTCCTCCCGGTACAGGCGCATCACGACGATCCGGCGCACGTACTGCTCGGAGAGCGAGCCGCGCAGGGCCACGGGCCGGTTGTCGGCGCCGTGCGTGGCGACGAAGAAGTCCCAGGCGCGGCGCAGCTCGTTCTGCTCGGTGTGGCTGGGCACCAGGCTGCCGTCGATGGCGGCGCCGTCCCGGGCGGACAGGTCGTTCCAGCCGGTGGTGCGCAGGCTGCCGTCCTTCATCCGGACCTCGGCGCGCACCTGAACGGCGATGTTCTGCTGGAGCGGGTTCGGGGCGAACAGCTTCCAGTTCTGTTCGAACTCCGGGTACACCCACTCCTCTATCGCCTTGCCGTGCTGCTTGGTCACCGTGTTCGCCGGCGCGAGGCTCAGGAACACCATCCCCAGATGCACACAGGCGGCGACGGCGACGACCGCGAGCGCCAGCGCCGCGCCGACCTGGTAGCGGGGGGAGAGGGCGGCGACGCCGGTCCGGGGTGCCCGGGGCGGCGGCGGGGCCTCGGGAGTCGGTGGACCGTCGGGATCGCCCGCAGCCTCCCCGGCGAGCCCCTCCGGAAGCTCAGGGCCCTCCCGAAGCTCAGGGCCCTCCCGGTGCTCGGGCCCCTCCCGGTGCCGGGGATCCTCCGGGCGACGCGCCCCGGTCGACCCGGCGGGCCCTCCGCGGGCCTGCGAGTCCTCGTCGTACGCGTCCATTCCGCCCCGTTCCCCGATTCCGGTCGCCGTCCCGACACCGCCACAGGCGCCGCATGCTTCCCGGGCGCCACTCCTAGACGCCCGCACGGAACGGTACTCAGCACCGGCCGCCCGGCGCAGCCCCGCGGACGGCCCGGGTCAGTGGCCCTCACCACGCCGCGCCGCCCCGCCCACGGTTTTCCACAGGCAGGCCGCGCGGTTATCCACAACGGTTGACACCCGCGACGGCCCGGCACACCATTGATAACGCACGGACCGAACGATCGGTCGGGACGTATTCAGGGAGAGCCCGAGGTCAGGGGGACCGCATGGCCACAGCAGCCGCGCACCGCACGGCCCGCACGGAGGCGGACGGCGCACGGACCACCGCCGAGAGCACGGCGGAGTACCAACGCGCCTTCGACGCGGCCGTGGCCGCCGACGAACGCATCGAGCCACGCGACTGGATGCCCGACGCCTACCGCGCGACCCTGGTCCGGCAGATCGCCCAGCACGCGCACTCCGAGATCATCGGCATGCAGCCGGAGGCCAACTGGATCACCCGCGCGCCCAGCCTGCGCCGCAAGGCGATCCTGATGGCCAAGGTCCAGGACGAGGCCGGCCACGGCCTGTACCTGTACAGCGCGGCCGAAACCCTCGGTACCGGCCGCGACGAGCTGCTCGACAAGCTGCACAGCGGCCGCCAGAAGTACTCCTCGATCTTCAACTACCCCACGCTGACCTGGGCCGACGTCGGCGCGATCGGCTGGCTCGTGGACGGCGCCGCGATCACCAACCAGGTCCCCCTGTGCCGCTGCTCCTACGGCCCCTACGCGCGCGCCATGGTGCGGATCTGCAAGGAGGAGTCCTTCCACCAGCGCCAGGGCTACGAGCTGCTGCTGGCCCTCAGCAAGGGCACCCCGGAGCAGCACGCGATGGCGCAGGACGCGGTGAACCGCTGGTGGTGGCCCTCGCTGATGATGTTCGGCCCGCCCGACGACGAGTCGCAGCACTCCGCGCAGTCCATGGAGTGGAAGATCAAGCGCCTCTCGAACGACGAGCTGCGCCAGCGCTTCGTCGACATCTGCGTCCCGCAGGCCGAGTCCCTGGGCCTGACCCTCCCGGACCCGGACCTGCGGTGGAACGAGGAGCGAGGACAGCACGACTTCGGCGCGATCGACTGGACCGAGTTCTGGGACGTCCTCAAGGGCAACGGACCCTGCAACGAACAGCGCATCACCCAGCGCAGGCGCGCACACGACGAGGGTGCCTGGGTACGGGAAGCGGCCGCGGCCTACGCGGCCAAGCACACTGGCGAGACGGGAGCGAAGCAGGCATGACGAACACCGACTGGCCCCTGTGGGAGGTCTTCGTGCGCTCCCGGCGCGGCCTCTCCCACACGCACGCCGGCAGCCTGCACGCACCGGACGCGGAGCTGGCCCTGCGCAACGCCCGCGACCTGTACACCCGGCGCGGCGAAGGCGTCTCGATCTGGGTCGTCCCGGCCTCCGCGATCACCGCGTCCTCGCCCGACGAGAAGGACCCGTTCTTCGAGCCGGCCGCCGACAAGCCCTACCGGCACCCGACCTTCTACGAGATCCCCGAAGGGGTGAAGCACCTGTGACCGCGACCGTCCCCACGACCGCCGCACTCGCCCTCGGCGACGACGCCCTGGTGCTCTCCCACCGCCTGGGGGAGTGGGCCGGGCACGCCCCCGTCCTGGAAGAAGAGGTCGCCCTTGCCAACATCGCCCTCGACCTGCTGGGCCAGGCCCGGGTACTGCTGTCCATGGCAGGCGACGAGGACGAGCTGGCCTACCTGCGCGAGGAGCGGGCCTTCCGCAACCTCCAGCTGGTGGAGCAGCCCAACGGCGACTTCGCGCACACCATCGCCCGCCAGCTGTACTTCTCCCTCTACCAGCAGCTGCTCTACACCGAACTGGCCGCGGGAGACGGGCCGTTCGCACCGCTGGCCGCGAAGGCCGTCAAGGAGGTCGCCTACCACCGCGACCACGCCGAGCTGTGGACGCTGCGGCTCGGCGACGGCACCGAGGTGAGCCGGGAGCGGATGCAGCAGGCGTGCGAGGCGCTGTGGCGGTTCACCGGGGAGATGTTCCAGCCGGTGGAAGGCCTGGACGCCGACTGGGTGGGCATGGAGGCCCAGTGGCTCCAGTCCGTGACGGACATCCTCGGCCGGGCGACCCTGACCCTGCCCGAGGGGCCGCGCACCGGCGCATGGTCGGCGGGTGCCGGCCGGCAGGGCCTGCACACCGAGTCGTTCGGGCGGATGCTCGCCGAGATGCAGCACCTGCACCGCAGCCACCCGGGGGCGTCATGGTGACCACCACCGCCCTGGAGGCGGAGCTGCTGGAGCTGGCCGGCTCGGTGCCCGACCCCGAACTGCCCGTGCTCACGCTCCAGGAGCTGGGCGTCCTGCGCGCAGTGCACCTCCACGGCGCGGACACGGTCGAGGTCGACCTGACCCCGACCTACACCGGCTGCCCCGCCATCGAGGCGATGAGCCTGGACATCGAGCGGGTGCTGCGCGCCCACGGCATGCGCGAAGTCACCGTCCGCAAGGTGCTCGCCCCCGCCTGGTCCACGGACGACATCACCCCCGAAGGCCGCCGCAAGCTCCAGGAGTTCGGCATCGCTCCCCCACGCGTGCGCCACGACGCCGGACCGGTGCCGCTCACCCTGGGCGCGACCCGCACCCTCGCCGAGGACGCCGACCCGGTCCGCTGCCCGCACTGCGGATCCGCGGACACCGAACTGCTGAGCCGGTTCTCCTCCACCGCATGCAAGGCGCTGCGCCGCTGCCTGGCCTGCCGCGAACCGTTCGACCACTTCAAGGAGTTGTGATGGCGCGCTTCCACCCGCTCCCGGTGGCCGCGGTCGACCGGCTCACCGACGACTCCGTCGCCCTCACCCTCACCGTCCCGCCCGGGCTGCGCGAGGAGTACCGGCACGCGCCCGGCCAGCACCTCGCCCTGCGGCGGCGCACGGACGGCGAGGAGATCCGGCGGACGTACTCGATCTGCTCCCCGGCCCCGGACCCGGCCGACGAGGGCCCGGACACGCTGCGTGTGGGAGTGCGGCTGGTCGAGGGCGGCGCCTTCTCGACGTACGCGCTGAAAGAGGTCAACGTCGGCGACGAGCTGGAGGTGATGACCCCGGCCGGACGCTTCACCCTCCAACCGGCACCGGGTCTGTACGCGGCGATCGTCGGCGGCAGCGGCATCACCCCCGTGCTGTCGATCGTCTCGACGCTGCTGGCGCGGGAACCCGAGGCCCGGTTCTGCCTGATACGCAGCGACCGTACGGCCGCTTCGACGATGTTCCTGGAGGAGGTCGCCGACCTGAAGGACCGCTACCCCGAGCGGCTGCAGCTGGTGACCGTGCTCTCCCGCGAGGAGCAGCAGGCGGGCCTGCCGTCCGGGCGGCTCGACCGGGAGCGGCTCACGGGACTCCTGCCGGCGCTGCTGCCGGTGGACCAGGTGGCGGGGTGGTTCCTGTGCGGTCCCTTGGGGCTGGTCGAGGGCGCGGAGAAGGCACTGCGCGAGCTGGGCGTGGACCGCGCCCGCATACACGAGGAGATCTTCCACGTGGACGCGGGCGTGGCCCCGGCGCCCACCGTCCCGGCCCCCGCGCACAGCACCGTCACCGCCCGGCTCGACGGGCGCGGCGGCACCTGGCCGGTCCAGGACGGCGAGTCCTTGCTGGAGACGGTGCTGCGCAACCGCCCCGACGCGCCCTACGCCTGCAAGGGCGGCGTGTGCGGCACCTGCCGGGCCTTCCTGGTCTCGGGCGAGGTGCGCATGGACCGCAACTTCGCGCTGGAGGCGGAGGAGACGGAAGCCGGATATGTGCTGGCCTGCCAGTCCCATCCGGTGACGGAGAAGGTGGAGCTGGACTTCGACCGCTGAGGCGTGCCTCGGCGACGGGTGGGGAGGGGCTGGGGGGAGGGAGGGGGGCGGGGGACCCCCCAGAAGCGATCTCAAGAAGCAGCCTCGAAGACACCACCCCCTCCTCCCCGTTCCCTTCTCCTAGAACCTGTTCTATCTTGACGGCCCGTCAGACGAACCGTCGGATCACCGGACCCTCCGGGAGGACAGGCCGTGGACTTCACCTTCAGCGAGGAGCAGTTGGCGGCGGCCGAGGCGGCACGGGGGGTGTTCGCCGGGGTGGCGCCGGATGCGGTGCCCAGCCCGGCGCTCACCACCGGCGCCGTGGCCGAGGGCTTCGACCGGGAGCTGTGGTCCCGGCTGGCCGGCGCGGACCTGCTCAGCCTGCTGCTGGACGAGCAGCACGGCGGGGCGGGTCTGGACGCCATCGCGATGTGCCTGGTGCTGCGCGAGTCCGCCAAGGTGCTCGCCCGGGTTCCTCTGCTGGAGCACAGCGCAGCCCTGGCAGCCGTACAGACCTACGGCGGCAAGGAGTTGGGGGAGCGGCTGCTGGCCCGTGCGGGGCGCGGTGAGCTGGTGTTGACGGTCGCCCCGCACGGCCGTACCGGACACGACCCGGCCGAACTCGCCGTCACGGCACGGCGGGACGGGCTGGCGTGGGTGCTGGACGGGGTGCAGACGGCGGTGCCGTGGGCGTACGACGCGGACCTCGTCCTCGTACCGGCCCATATCGAGGGCACGGCCGCCGACCGGACCGTACTCGCCCTGGTGCCGCGCGCGCAGGACGGGGTGGTGCTGGGCGAGCAGATCTCGACGAGCGGGGAGCGGCTGGCCGAGCTGCGCCTGCAGTCGGCGCGGGTCGAGGCGGGCGATGTCGTCGAGGCCGAGGGTGCCTGGGAGTGGCTGCACGCGCTGCTGGCCACCGGTACCTGTGCGCTGGCTCTCGGCCTGGGCGAGCGCGTGCTGAGGATGACGGCTGAGTACACCGGCAAGCGGGAGCAGTTCGGGTATCCGATCGCGACCTTCCAGGCGGTCGCCGTGCAGGCCGCGGACCGGTACATCGACCTGCGTGCCATGGAGGCCACCCTCTGGCAGGCCACCTGGCGGATCGCCTCGGGAGCGGCGGGGGCGCTGCCGGCCGCCGGAGACGTCGCCGTGGCGAAGATCTGGGCGGCGGAGGGCGTGCGCCGCGTCGTGCAGACGGCGCAGCATCTGCACGGCGGGTTCGGCGCGGACACCGACTACGCGCTGCACCGCTACCACGCCTGGGCCAAGCAGCTGGAGCTGGCGCTCGGCCCGGCGGCGGCGTACGAGGAGACACTCGGGGACCTGCTGGCGGCGCACCCGCTCAGCTGACCGGACCTCGGGCGGGGCTGGGAGGTGTCTTCCGGATCATGCCAGCGACGCTGGGCCGGCGCGCGCAGCCGGCGGCGCCCCTGGCAGGGCAGGGGAAGTGTCCTCTGGATCATGCCCGCGACACGGGACCAGGCACACGCAGCCGACCGCACCCCCGGCAGGGACTGGGAGGTGTCTCCTGGATCACGCCGACGGCATGGGACCCGGCACACGCAGCCGACCCCGCCCCCCCGGCGGCGCTAGACGACCGCGCCCGGTGCCCCGGCGTCGGTCACGACCGGTCGGCCCGCGGACTCCCAGGCCTGCATGCCGCCGGACACGTTCGCGGCGTCGATGCCCTGCTGGGCCAGGTACATCGTGACCTGGGCCGAGCGGCCGCCGGAGCGGCAGATCACGTTGACCCTGCCGTCCTGCGGGGCGGCCTCGGTCAGCTCGCCGTAACGGGCCACGAACTCGCTCATGGGGATGTGCAGCGCCCCTGCGGCGTGACCCGCCTCCCACTCCTCGTCCTCGCGGACGTCCAGCAGGAAGTCGTCGTCCTTGAGGTCCGTGACCTCGACCGTGGGCACACCAGAACCAAAATGCATGTCTCCGACGCTACCCGACGGACGGGGTGGTTCACCCCTGTCCCAGCAAGCCCGCCAGCTCGGCTTCCCGCTGCTCGATGTCGGCGCGCAGCCGGCCGGCGATCTCGTCGAGCAGGCGGTCGGGGTCGTCCGGGGCCAGGCGGAGCATGCCGGCGATCGCGCCCTCCTCGAGTTCGCGGGCGACCAGCGTGAGCAGCTCCTTGCGCTGGGTGAGCCATTCGAGGCGGGCGTACAGCTCCTCGGCGGGGCTCGGGCGGCGCTCGGGCGGCACCGGGCCGGCTGCCCATTCCTCGGCCAGCTCCGCGAGGAGCCTCTCGTCGCCGCGGGCGTAGGCGGCGTTGACGCGGGTGATGAACTCCTCGCGCCGCAGCCGCTCCCCTTCCTCCTGTGCGAGGTCGGGGTGAGCCTTGCGGGCCAGCTCGCGGTAGAGCCTGCGGGCCTCCTCGCTGGGCCGCACCCGCTCCGGGGGCTTCACCGTCTGGCCGGTGAGCATGGCGGCGGCCTCCGGGAACAGGCCGTGGCCGCCCATCCAGCCGTGCAGCAGTTCCTCGACGCCGGGGATCGGCATGACGTGGGCGCGGGCCTCCTCGGCCCGGCGGATGTCCTCGGGGTCGCCGGTGCGGGCGGCCTTCGCCTCGGCGATCTGCGCGTCCAGTTCCTCGATGCGGGCGTAGAGCGGGCCGAGTCTCTGTTCGTGCAGCCGGGAGAAGTTCTCGACCTCGACGCGGAACGTCTCCACGGCGATCTCGTACTCGATCAACGCCTGCTCGGCGGCCCGTACGGCCTGTTCCAGCCGTTCCTCGGGCCGCGGTGCCTGGGACTGCTCAGCTTCCGGGGTCGTCACCAGACCAGCGTAGGCCACGGCCGAAACCCAGCGCCGGAGACGGCCGGGCTCAGCCGAGCGGCTCCGCGTCCGGGCAGTCGGCCGGTACCCACTCGGCCTGCAGGTCCTGGCAGGCGACCACGAGGGTGCCGGGACGGCAGGCGAGCTCGTGGGTGCAGCCGCCGGGGTGCGGGAGGATTTCGTCGAGGATCACCTCGCCGAGGGAGGCCGGGTCGCACACGCCGAGGACGTCCGACTGGAAGCGGGAGACGCCGGTGTAGCGGACGAGGAGGTCCTCGTCGTGCTTGAAGCAGTTGTGCCGGAAGCGGATCTCGACGTTTCCGCCTCCGGTGCGGCGCACCTGAGCGGGCCGGAGGTCCTTCACACAGCGTTTGCCGCCGAAGTCGTAGTGCCCGGGGTCGGTGGCGAACGCGCGGGCGCCCGGCGGCAGTTCGGCGGCGAGCGCGGGCAGCCGGTCGAGGTAGGGCCGGGGGTCGATGAGCTCCGGTTCCTCTCCCTCGCCGCCGGTCAGCTCGACGTACCTCACCTCACCACCCCTTCGGCCCGCGCATTCCCCGCATCCGCCCTCACACGCCCATCTCGGCCGCGATGCGCCCGGACCGGACCCCCGCCACCAGCTTCGCGTGATCGGCCTCGGTGCGGTCGGCGTAGGCGACGGCGAAGTCGGCGATCGCCTCGTCCAGTTCCTCGTTCTTGCCGCAGTAGCCGGCGATCAGGCGGGGGTCCGCGCTGTGGGCGTGGGCGCGGGCCAGCAGGGCGCCGGTCATCCGGCCGTAGTCGTCGATCTGGTCGGCGGCGAGTGCGGCCGGGTCGACGCTGCCCTTGCGGTTGCGGAACTGGCGCACCTGGTAGGGCCGCCCGTCGACCGTCGTCCAGCCCAGCAGGATGTCGCTGACGACCTGCATCCGCTTCTGGCCGAGGACCACCCGGCGGCCCTCGTGCTCCACGGCCGGCACCTCGAAGCCGGCCGTGGCCAGATGCGGGACCAGCGCCGACGGGCGGGCCTCCTTCACCTGGAGCACCAGCGGCTGCCCACGGTGGTCCAGGAGCAGCACCACGTACGAGCGCGTGCCCACGCTGCCCGTGCCGACCACCCGGAAGGCCACGTCGTGCACCGCGTGCCGGGCCAGCAGGGGCAGCCGGTCCTCGGAGAGCGTCGAGACGTACGGCTCGAGGGAGGCGGCCACCGCGGCCGCCTCGGCGTCCGGGACCCGGCGCAGCACCGGTGGCGCGTCGACGAAGCGCCGTCCGCCGTCCTCCGCTTCCTCGGTCGACTTCGCCGCGAACCGGCCGCTGGTGTTGGCTCGCGCCTTCTCCGAGACCCGCTCCAGCGTGCCGAGCAGGTCGTGGGCGTCGGTGTGGGAGACCAGCTCCTCGTCCGCGATCGCGTTCCAGGCGTCCAGCACCGGCAGCTTGGCCAGCAGCCGCATGGTGCGCCGGTAGGCGCCGGCCGTGTCCTGGGCGGCCTTGCGGCAGGTGTCCTCGTCGGCGCCCGCCTCCCGTCCGGCCAGCACCAGTGAGGTGGCGAGCCGCTTCAGGTCCCATTCCCAGGGGCCGTGCACGGTCTCGTCGAAGTCGTTGAGGTCGATGACCAGGCGGCCGCGGGCGTCGCCGTACAGGCCGAAGTTGGCCGCGTGCGCGTCGCCGCATATCTGGGCGCCGATCCTGGTCACGGGGGTGCGCGCCAGGTCGTACGCCATCAGTCCGGCCGAGCCGCGCAGGAAGGCGAAGGGGGTGGCCGCCATCCGGCCCACGCGTATCGGCGTCAGCTCGGGTATGCGGCCGGCGTTGGACTCCTCCACCGCGCCGATCGCGTCCGGGCGGGAGTCGTCGAGCTCGAGGGTGCGGTGCGCGCTGCGCGGCACGCTCGTCCTGAGCGCCTTGCCCTCTTCCTTGGGCGAGCCCTGCGGCTGCCACTCGGCGAACCCGCGCACCCGGGGCACCCGGGGCAGCCGGCGCGCTGCCGCCTGCTCGGCCGTTTCCGCCACTCCGACACCGGCTTCGGTCATCGCGACCGCCTCCCCCGAACACGCCGCACCCGCGCTCATCCGCGGATTCGCTCGAACATCAACTCGTGCAGACCGTACAACCGGTGGCCGAAACGTGTCAGATCCTGTGGACAACTCCGAGCCTGTGGAAAACTCCGCCACCCCCGGGCATCGGTACTCCTGGTACCCACTGCGCCCGCCCTCACGCCCGCCCTCACGCCGCCTTCACGCCGACCCTCACGCCAACCCTCACTGCGCCTTCACGCCCGCCCGCGCGCCTGCTCTCCCGCTTGCTCTCCCGCCCGCGGAAGCGCCGGCACGGCGAGCACCCGCCGGGGCGTCTCCTCGGCCGGTGGCAGGTCGAGCCTGGTGAGGAGGGCGCCACTGTGCCGGCCGCCGGCCGCCCTGAGACCACGACCCCTCCGGCATGGAGGGTGAGTAGCAGCAGCGGGGTGAACTGACGTGCCGTCACCAGGCCGGGAGCCGTGCCCGAGTCACCGGTGAGCGAGCACCAGCCAGTCCCCCGGCGACTCGGTCCGCTCCCCGACGCCCCGCGGTCCGGTCCAGTGCCGTTCAGTCGGTGCCGCGGAGGATGTGGTGGTCAGGGGTCTCCCCCTTCTTCGCCGGCGAGCAGCGCGGGCTGCGCGGGCAGCGCGGGCAGTCGGGTGTCGGGCTCTTCGAGGGCGCGGTCGTCGTTCACGAGAACGTGGGAACTCACGTCTGCCGGGCGGGGGTCCTGCGGTCTGCTGCCGGGGGGTGCGGCGTCCCTGGCGAGGAGGCATTCCTCCAGGAACCCGAGGGCCCGCAGGTGGTAGGTGCGCGCCGCCCAGCCGAGGCTGATGTTGTGCCCGGCGTCCGGCTGGAGATCGACGGTCACCTTCGGTGCGGCCAGCGGCTTCTCGATGGCGGCGAGGGCCTCCTCGTCGAACCGCCACCACTGCTCGTGCTCGGCGAAGGTGAAGCGGACCGGCACCCGGACCCGCGCGGCAATGTCCGGGTACCGCTCCGGCCACAGCGGTCCCTCGCGCGCCTCCGTCAGCGGTACGGGCCTGACGAGGGCGCTGCTGAGCCGGAAGGCGTCCGGCGGGTACAGCCGAAGGGCGCCCCAGTGCCGACGCCAGTCCCCGTGTCCGTCGGGGCCTGGCAGTTGGTGCCGCTCCACGGCGAAGCGGCTGCCGAGGCCGGAGATGTCGAGGCCGAGCAGCGCGCTGTCGTCCCGGGCCGCGGCGGCCAGCGCCAGTTTGCCGCCGTTGGAGTGGGCGAGCAGGAAGAAGCCCGCGCCGGTGTCGCGGCGATCGGCGAAGTCGGCGAGCGCGGCGTGCAGGGTGGCCGCCTGGTCGTACACGGTCTGCCCTTCGGGCAGAAGGGGAGCCGACAGGCCGTAGCCGGGGCGGTCCACCGCCAGGACGGTGTATCCGAGCTGGGCTCCGAGTGCCAGCAGCGAGAGCCCGGGGCGGGCTTGGCTGTCGAAGTAGCCCGCGCTCATTCCGCCGCCGTGCAGGGCGACCACGGTTGCGCGGGGCGGTGTCTGTCGCGGCTCGGCCAGCAGCGCGGAGATCGGGATGCCCGCCGCGTCGAGGACAATGTCATGAACCTCCGGAGCACCGGAATCCTGCGAGTCGGCCATGTGATCAGCGGCCCCTGCGCCGGGAGCCGCGGGTGGTGGCGAGGGGGACGGGCTGCGGCATGGTGTTCTTCCTGTCTCGGAGGGGGTTACGTGACCGTGAAATACGGCAAGTTCCGGTTGGATTCACGAGAATTTATCTATGTCTCAGTTAATCCACTTCTAGTGGCTGATGTCCGCCGATAGCGTCACCGGCATGACCATGCCCATGACCACCGTCTCGCTACCCTCAACTCCCCGATTCCGGGTTGCGGTCCAGGTCCTCCGGACAGGCCCAGCGGTACCTGGGCCTCGAGATCAACCACGACATGGGCCCCAACACCGGCAGCGCCCATCTCTCCGCCACCGACAGGGCGGGCAGACCCATGAACGACACCTTCACGGTGATCCGCGACGAGGGAACGTGGCACCTCGTCGTGTTCGCCGGGCAGCACGCCCCGCCCGGCAAGCCCCCGGCCTCGGCCGCCACACCACCAACAGCCTCCTGAGGGGCCGCCACGCGCGCCGACCGATCGCAAGATCAAAACGCGGCTGGACACCCTGCCCCTCGGCAGCGAACGCCCACGACCATGCACCCACCATCGCCGCCGGACGAAAGAACCGAGGACCCGGACCCCGACCGGCCACCTCGCACCGGCCGCCCGGCCCCGGTCACAACTCGGCATCACCCGCAGCAAAGCCCTTGGCCCCGCCCGTGACATAGCTCACGGACGGGGCCGGCTGCGTCCTCACCGCACTGTGCGATCCCTCACAAGTCCGGACACAACGAGAAACGGGCCCCGCCGTGACTTCCGTCACCGGCAGAGACCCGTTTCATCGGTTTCTCTCTGTGCGCGAGGGGGGAGTTGAACCCCCACGCCCTTGCGGGCACTGGAACCTGAATCCAGCGCGTCTGCCTATTCCGCCACCCGCGCATTGGGTGTGTCTTCCGGCTCCGGCCCTTTCGGGCTGGCCCCTTCCGACATCCAGAACATTAGCACGTCGTACGGGGTGGGTTCACATCACTTCCCGCGGGTACAGGGCGGCCCGGGGCCGCCCCCTGCCCGCCCACGTATCAAGGAGTCTCTGTTCACGTATCAACCTCGTACCGGTCCCGGTCATCTCCCCAGGAGGCGGACCAGGTCCACAGCCGGGTGCGGGACACTGGTCCTTGCCCGCCTCTACGATCCTTGCCTGGAGGAGTTCGCTGGAGGAGTTCGCTGGAGGAGTTCGAAGCGGAGCAGCTGGGGGAACCGGCTGATTGCCGGGCGCGTAGATACGATCAGTGAGCAGTACCGGGCAAGACAGCGGCACAGAGCAGGGCAAGGAAGAAGCGTCAGCGACGGAGGAGGTGCCCCATGGGAGTCCTGAAGAAGTTCGAGCAGCGTCTCGAAGGTCTGGTCAACGGCACCTTCGCCAAGGTCTTCAAGTCCGAGGTCCAGCCGGTGGAGATCGCCGGTGCGCTCCAGCGGGAGTGCGACAACAACGCGACCATCTGGAACCGTGACCGGACCGTGGTCCCCAACGACTTCATCGTGGAGCTGAGCGCGCCGGACTTCGAGCGCCTCAGCCCCTACTCCGGGCAGCTCGGTGACGAGCTGGCCGGCATGGTGCGTGACTACGCCAAGCAGCAGCGCTACACCTTCATGGGCCCGATCAAGGTCAACCTGGAGAAGGCCGACGACCTCGACACCGGTCTGTACCGGGTGCGCTCGCGCACCCTCGCCTCCTCCGCCAGCCAGCAGGGCGCCCCGCCCGCCGCGCCGGCCGGCCGCCCCGGCCAGGGCGCCCCGGGCGGCTACGGCTATCCGCCGGCCGCTCCCGCCGGAGCACCCCCGATGCCGTCCGCGCCGCCGCCCGGCGCCCGCCCCGGCGGTTACGGCTACCCCCAGCCCGCCCCCCAGCAGCCCGCGGCCGCACCGGCGAGCGGCGGGCGCACCCGCTACTGGATCGAGATCAACGGCACCCGCCACCAGATCTCCCGCGCGACGCTGGTGCTGGGCCGCAGCACCGACGCAGACGTGCGGATCGACGACCCCGGCGTCTCCCGCCGGCACTGCGAGATCCGGACCGGAACGCCCTCGACGATCCAGGATCTCGGCTCCACCAACGGCATCGTGGTGGACGGGCAGCACACCACCCGCGCTACGCTCCGCGACGGCTCGCGGATCGTCGTGGGCAGCACCACCGTTATCTATAGGCAAGCCGAAGGGTGATCCGGGGGCAATGTCAGAGCTGACCCTCACGGTCATGCGGCTGGGTTTCCTGGCCGTACTGTGGCTGTTCGTGATCGTGGCCGTGCAGGTCATCCGCAGCGACCTGTTCGGTACGCGCGTCACTCAGCGCGGATCGCGTAGGGAGGCCGCGCGCCCGCAGCAGGCGGCCCGGCAGCAGGCCGCGCCCCCGCAGCAGCGCGGCCAGCAGGGCGGCGGCCGGCGCGGCCGCAACGCCCCTACCAAGCTGGTCGTGACCGAAGGCACACTGACCGGCACCACCGTCGCGCTCCAGGGCCAGACGATCACGCTGGGCCGGGCGCACGACTCCACGATCGTGCTGGACGACGACTACGCCTCCAGCCGCCATGCCAGGATCTACCCGGACCGCGACGGTCAGTGGATCGTCGAGGATCTCGGCTCCACCAACGGCACCTACCTGGACCGGTCCCGGCTGACGACCCCCACACCGATCCCGCTGGGTGCCCCGGTCCGCATCGGCAAGACCGTCATCGAGCTGCGGAAGTAGTGCTACGTCATGAGTGAGCGCGAGCGGAGCGAGCACGCAGCGGCAGGCCGCACCCCGGTCTCCGGCGCGCTCCCGACCGGAGGGTGGGCAGTGTGGCTCGACACGACCGGCTGTACCCGGAGCCGACGGGCGAGGTGCGCATGAGCCTCTCACTGCGCTTCGCCGCCGGATCGCACAAAGGCATGATCCGGGAGGGCAACGAGGACTCCGGTTACGCCGGTCCGCGCCTGCTCGCCATCGCCGACGGCATGGGCGGCCAGGCGGCCGGCGAGGTCGCCTCCTCCGAGGTCATCTCCACCCTGGTCACGCTCGACGACGACGTGCCCGGCTCCGACATCCTCACCTCGCTCGGCGCCGCCGTGCAGCGCGCCAACGACCAGCTGCGCGCCATGGTCGAGGAGGACCCCCAGCTCGAGGGCATGGGCACGACCCTCACCGCCCTGCTGTGGACCGGGCAGCGGCTCGGTCTCGTGCACGTCGGCGACTCCCGTGCGTATCTGCTCCGTGACGGGGTGCTCACCCAGATCACCCAGGATCACACCTGGGTGCAGCGGCTCGTCGACGAGGGCCGGATCACCGAGGAAGAGGCCACCACCCACCCGCAGCGCTCCCTGCTGATGCGCGCCCTCGGCAGCGGCGACCACGTCGAGCCCGACCTGTCCATCCGCGAGGTCCGGGCCGGCGACCGCTATCTGATCTGCTCCGACGGCCTGTCCGGCGTCGTCTCCCACCAGACGATGGAGGAGACCCTCGCCAGCTACCAGGGCCCGCAGGAGACCGTGCAGGAGCTGATCCAGCTCGCGCTGCGCGGCGGCGGCCCCGACAACATCACGGTCATCGTCGCCGACGTCCTCGACCTGGACACCGGCGACACCCTCGCCGGGCAGCTGTCCGACCAGCCGCAGATCGTGGGCGCGGTCGCCGAGAACCAGCACCACCTGCACGACAACGGGATCATGCAGACGCCGGCCGGCCGCGCCTCCCACCTCGGCCGCCAGGGCCACGGGCAGGGCGGCGGCGAGTTCGGCCCGCCCGGCTCCGGCGACACCACCGGCTACGTCCCCACGGGGAGCTTCGGCGACTACGCCGACGAGGACTTCGTCAAGCCGCGCAAGGGCCGCAAGTGGCTGAAGGGCACGCTGTACAGCTGCCTCGCCCTCGCGGTCATCGGCGGCGGCCTGTACGGCGGATACCGCTGGACGCAGACGCAGTACTTCGTCGGCACGAACGGCGAGCACGTCGCGCTGTACCGGGGCATCAGCCAGGACCTGGCCTGGGTGTCGCTCTCCAAGGTGGAGAAGGACCACCCGGAGATCGAACTCAAGTACCTGCCGCCCTACCAGCAGAAGCAGGTCAAGAACACGATCGCCGCAGGCGGTCTGCAGCAGGCCCAGACGAAGATCGAGGCACTGTCCGTGCAGGCCTCCGCATGCAAGAAGCAGGCGGAGCGCACGGCCGCGGAGAGCGACAAGAACGCCAGGACGGGCCAGGGCGAGGCCGGAGGCACCACGGGAACCACCCGTACCGCCTTCACGTCCAAGGCATCACCGACGCCGAATCCGTCGGCGTCCAAGACGTCCCCGACATCGCCCTCGAAGTCTCCGACCCCGTCCACGACCCCCAGCCCCGGCCCGAGCCTCTCCGAGGATGAGCAGAAGGTCGTCGATCAGTGCGGCAAGCAGTAAGCGAGCCGTGAGAGGCCCCGTCACACGATGAGCAGTACTACGAATCCGACGCACCACACGTCCACGATCGGCGCGATCGGCGCCCCCAGCCGCCGCAACACCGAGCTGGCCCTGCTGATCTTCGCCGTGGCCATCCCGGTGTTCGCCTACGCCAACGTGGGCCTGGCCCTCAACGACCAGGTGCCCGCGGGGCTGCTGGGCTACGGCCTGGGCCTCGGTCTGCTGGCCGGCGTCGCGCATCTCGTCGTACGGAAGTTCGCCCCGTACGCCGACCCGCTGCTGCTGCCGCTGGCCACCCTGCTCAACGGGCTCGGCCTGGTCGCCATCTGGCGGCTCGACCAGTCCAAGCTGCTGCAGGGCATCGGCGTGGCCGGCGGCAAGGCGACCAACCAGCTGATCTACACCGCGATGGGCATCGCGCTCTTCGTCGCCGTGCTGTTCTTCCTCAAGGACCACCGCACGCTGCAGCGCTACACGTACATCTCCATGGCGGCCTCGCTGTTCCTGCTGCTGCTCCCGCTGGTCCCGGGGCTCGGCGCCGACGTCTACGGCGCCAAGATCTGGATCCAGGTCGGCAGCTTCACCATCCAGCCCGGCGAGTTCGCCAAGATCGTGCTGGCGGTGTTCTTCGCCGGCTACCTGATGGTCAAGCGCGACGCGCTGGCGCTCGCCAGCCGCCGCTTCATGGGCATGTACCTGCCGCGCGGCCGTGACCTCGGCCCGATCCTCGTCGTCTGGGCGATCTCGATCCTCATCCTGGTCTTCGAGACCGACCTCGGTACGTCGCTGCTGTTCTTCGGAATGTTCGTGATCATGCTGTACGTCGCCACCGAGCGGACCAGCTGGATCGTCTTCGGTCTGCTGATGTCCGCGGCCGGCGCCGTCGGCGTGGCGAGCTTCGAGCCGCACATCCAGACCCGTGTGCAGGCCTGGCTCGACCCGATGCACGAGTACGTGCTCAGCCGCACCCCGGGCGTCCAGGGAGTCCACTCCGACCAGGTGCAGCAGGCCCTGTGGGCGTTCGGCTCCGGCGGCACCCTCGGCACCGGCTGGGGCCAGGGCCACTCCGAACTGATCAAGTTCGCCGCCAACTCCGACTTCATCCTCGCCACCTTCGGCGAGGAGCTGGGCCTGGCCGGCATCATGGCGATCCTGCTGATCTACGGCCTGATCGCGGAGCGCGGTGTGCGCACCGCCCTCGCCGCCCGCGACCCGTTCGGCAAGCTGCTCGCCATCGGTCTGTCCGGCGCCTTCGCGCTCCAGGTGTTCGTCGTCGCCGGCGGTGTGATGGGTCTCATCCCGCTGACCGGTATGACGATGCCGTTCCTCGCGTACGGCGGTTCCTCCGTGATCGCCAACTGGGCACTGATCGGCATCCTGATCCGCATCAGCGACACCGCCCGCCGCCCGGCGCCCGCCCCCGCCGCCAACCCCGACGCCGAGATGACCCAGGTGGTCCGCCCGTCATGAACAAGCCCCTGCGCCGGATCGCGATCTTCTGCGGACTCCTCGTCCTCGCCCTGCTGATCCGCGACAACTGGCTCCAGTACGTCAAGGCCGACCAGCTGCGCACCGACAAGGACAACCGCCGGGTCGCCATCGAGCGGTACGCGAACCCGCGGGGCGACATCATCGTCGACGGCGACCCCATAACCGGATACGTCGAGTCCAAGAGCGGCGACTTCAAGTACAAGCGCACGTACAAGAACGGGCCCATGTGGGCCCCGGTCACCGGCTACTCCTCGCAGGCCTTCGACAGCAGCCAGCTGGAGAAGATCAACGACGGCATCCTCACCGGCAACGACGACCGGCTCTTCTTCCGCAACACCCTCGACATGATCACGGGCAAGCCGAAGCAGGGCGGCAACGTCGTCACCACGCTCAACGCGGCCGCGCAGAAGGCGGCGTACAACGGGCTCAAGAGCCGCGGCGGCAAGGGCGCCGTGGTCGCCCTCGAACCGTCCACCGGCAAGATCCTCGCGCTGGCCTCCTACCCGTCGTACGACCCCTCGTCCTTCGCGGGCAACTCCACCGCCGTGGACTCCAAGAACTGGACCAAGCTCCAGAAGAAGAACAATCCGGCCGACCCGATGCTGAACCGGGCGCTGCGCGAGACCTACCCGCCGGGCTCCACCTTCAAGGTGGTCACGGCCGCGGCCGCGCTGGAGAACGGGCTGTACACGTCGGCGGACGAGAACACCGACTCCCCGCTGCCCTACATCATGAAGGGCACCACCACCGAGCTGAAGAACGAGGGGAACATCCCCTGCAAGAACGCGTCCATGCGTGAGGCGCTGCGCGTGTCCTGCAACACCGTCTTCGGCAAGATCGGCGCCGACCTCGGCAACGACAAGATGCTGGCCGAGGCGAAGAAGTTCGGCTTCGACGCGGAGCAGTTCACCCCGATCCGCTCCAACGCCTCGGTGTTCTCCGAGAACATGAACTCGTCGCAGACCGCGCTGTCCTCCATCGGCCAGTACAACACAGCGGCCACCCCGCTGCAGATGGCCATGGTCGCCTCGGCGGTCGCCAATGACGGCACGCTGATGAAGCCGTACATGGTCAGCGAGCTGAGTACCCACAATCTGGACGTCGTCGAGCAGACCCAGCCGAAGGAGCTGAGCAAGCCGCTCTCCACGAAGAACGCGCAGATCCTGCAGCAGATGATGGAGACGGTCGTCCAGAAGGGCACCGGTCAGAAGGCGCAGATCGGCGGCGGCGTCACCGTCGGCGGCAAGACCGGTACCGCCCAGCACGGCGTGGCGAACAGCGAGAACCCCTACGCGTGGTTCATCTCCTACGCCAAGCTCAGCGACGGCAGCTCGCCGGTCGCCGTGGCCGTGGTGATCGAGGACGAGAGCGCGAACCGCGATGACATCTCCGGTGGCGGCCTGGCCGCACCGATCGCGAAGAACGTCATGGAGGCGGTCATCAACTCCAAGAAGTGACCCTGCACACGTCCCCTTCACATCGTTGCACGTTGCGATACCGGTCCTGTATCGGATAACGGGCTTGGCCAGGTCACACAACGCGAGCCGGGTACGGTAGGCCCGGACGGCAGCCTCGGGCCGCACACGACGTGCGCGGCCGAGACCGACGGAGAGGGCTGGTAGGTAGCTATGGAAGAGCCGCGTCGCCTCGGCGGCCGGTACGAGCTGGGCCAGGTGCTCGGCCGTGGTGGCATGGCGGAGGTCTACCTCGCGCATGACACCCGGCTCGGCCGCACCGTGGCAGTGAAGACCCTGCGCGCCGACTTGGCACGCGACCCTTCCTTCCAGGCCCGGTTCCGCCGGGAGGCCCAGTCGGCCGCCTCGCTCAACCATCCCGCGATCGTGGCGGTCTACGACACGGGCGAGGACTACATCGACGGGGTCTCCATCCCGTACATCGTGATGGAGTACGTGGACGGCTCCACGCTGCGTGAGCTGCTGCACTCCGGCCGCAAGCTCCTGCCCGAGCGGGCGATGGAGATGACCATCGGCATCCTCCAGGGCCTGGAGTACGCCCATCGCAGCGGCATCGTCCACCGTGACATCAAGCCGGCCAACGTCATGCTGACCCGCAACGGCCAGGTCAAGGTGATGGACTTCGGCATCGCCCGGGCCATGGGCGATTCCGGCATGACCATGACCCAGACCGCCGCGGTCATCGGCACGGCCCAGTACCTCTCCCCCGAGCAGGCGAAGGGCGAGCAGGTGGACGCCCGCTCGGACCTCTATTCGACGGGCTGCCTCCTCTACGAGCTGCTGACGGTACGGCCCCCCTTCGTCGGCGACTCCCCCGTGGCCGTGGCCTACCAGCACGTCCGCGAGGAGCCCCAGGCGCCGAGCGTCTTCGACCCCGAGATCACCCCCGAGATGGACGCGATCGTCCTGAAGGCGCTGGTCAAGGACCCGAACTACCGCTACCAGTCGGCCGACGAGATGCGCGCCGACATCGAGGCCTGCCTCGACGGGCAGCCGGTCGCGGCGACGGCCGCGATGGGCGCGGTGGGCTACGGCGGCTACCCCGACGACCAGCCGACGACGGCCCTGCGCGCGGACGCCGGCGCGGGAGCCACGAGCATGCTCCCGCCGATGAACCCGGACGACGGCGGCTACGGCTACGACGACCGCCCCGACCGGCGCCGCCAGCAGAAGAAGAACAACACCTCCACGATCCTCCTCGTCGTCGCGGCCGTCCTGGTCCTGGTCGGCGCGATCCTGATCGGGAAGTGGGTGTTCAGCGACAAGAACACGGCCGAGACCTTCAAGGCCCCGAACTTCGTCGGCAACAGCTACCCCACCGCCCAGAAGTACGCCGTCAACTCGGGCCTGAAACTGGCGCCGCCCACGCGCAAGCCCTGCGCGAACCAGCCGAAGGGCAACGTCTGCTCCCAGGACCCCAAGGCGGGCACGGACGTCAAGAAGGGCGACACGATCACCGTGGTGGTGTCGACGGGGGCACCGAAGGTCGCGGTGCCGAGTGTCCTCGGCCAGAGCTTCGACGACGCCAAGGCGACGCTGGAGGGCGACAAGTACCAGTTCCACGTGCTGAAGAAGGAGAAGGTGTCGGCCGAGCAGCCAGGCACCGTTCTGGTTCAGAGCTTGGAGCTGGGCAAGGAAGTCCAGAAGGGCTCCACGATCACCCTCACGGTCGCCAAGGCCGAGGAGAAGGTCACCATCCCGAACGACCTGGTCGGCAAGTCCTGCGACGAGGCCAAGGCCGAGCTGCAGCAGTTGGGCCTGGCACCCAGCTGCAGCGACACCGCCACCAACAACCCCGACGACGACGGCAAGGTCTTGTCGACCAGCCCGCCGGCGGGCCAGCAGGTCTCCAAGAACGACGCTGTGGTGATCAACGTCGGCAAGGTTCAGACCCCGCAGCAGACGCAGGTTCCGCCGGTCCAGAACCAGAAGCTCAAGGACGCCCGGAAGATGCTCGAGCAAGCGGGTCTTCAGGTCGCCGTCCAGGGCTCCCAGGACGACAACGCCATCGTGGTCACCTCCAACCCGACCCCGGGCAGCACCGTCAACCAGGGCGACACCGTCACCCTGTTCACGGTGGACCAGGGCGGCAACAACAACGGAGGCAACGGCGGTACCAATCTCTTCGGCGGTACCACCGGATAGTCCCGCCAAGGTCTGATATCGGGAAACCGGTACGCAGGGCCCCGGCACTCGTGTGAGTGCCGGGGCCCCATTCATTCCTCATGTCCCACATCACAGTAAGCACCCGTAAAAAAGTTGATCAACTTCAAGCCAATTGCTAATATCTGAGCCAGGCGGGAAATTCTCCGCCCGACCGGATCCGGGGGTAGAAAAATCAAGAAGCGAATTTGGGGCGTACTCGGCGCTGCGTGTTCTCTGGCATTCCTCGCGTCGGGAACGGCCTCCGCGGGAACCAACAGCGGCTGGGTCTACACGACCGACTGGGATCCCGGTGGCCAGGGAGCCTTCGGTCACGACGGTGACTGCCTGACGGTTTACGACAACCAGAAGGACGGTTACAACGTCGAGATCCACGTTTTCAGTATGAGCACGTACAAGACCCTCGCCGAGCTCCACACCACTCAGGGTGGGGGCTCCCACGCGTACAAGTGCTTCCCGACCCAGGTTCCCGAGAACATCAAGGTCGGCGTGCGGGTTTCGCTCATCAAGAGCGGGGACAAGTTCAGCGGATTCAAGTACAACGTCATCAGTTGATCCGCGCGGTACGATGGAATAACCCGAATAAAGCGCGGTAGAAAAAGCCGGGCCCGAAGCCGCAAGAAGAATTGCGGCTTCGGGCCTTCGCCATGCTGACGACAGAATTGCTCAAAGAACCTCTGTCAACCGTGCAGTTCCTTGGGCGGCGTCCGTTCGCTGTCCACCTTCTCGACCCTGACCAGCTCACCCCACACCACATACCGATAGCGGGACGTGTACACCGGCGTGCACGTCGTCAGGGTGATGTAGTGGCCCGGCTTCTTCCTGCCGGACTCCTTGGGGATCGAGGTCAGGACCTTGACGTTGTACTTCGAGGTCTCCGGGAGGATCGAGTAGACCTTGTAGACGTACCAGTCGTCCTTCGTCTCGAAGACGATCGGGTCGCCTTTCTCGATCTTGTCGATGTTGTGGAACTTCGCGCCGTGGCCGTCGCGGTGGGCGGCGAGGGTGAAGTTGCCGTCCTTGCCCGTCATGGGGAGGGACGCCTTGACCGGGTCCGTGTAGTAGCCGGCCACGCCGTCGTTCAGGACGTCCGTGCCCGTGCCCTTCTCGACCAGTATCGCGCCGGTCCGCAGCGCCGGGACGTGCAGGAAGCCGATGCCGTCCTGGGTGTCCAGCGCGCCGGGACCCGAGTCGGTGGCATGGGCCCAGTGGTCGCGCACCTTGTCGGCCTGCCGGTCCGCCTTGCGGTCCGCTATGACGTTCGTCCACCACAGGGAGTAGACGACGAACAGGGCGAGCAACAGGCCCGCCGTGATGAGGAGTTCACCGAGGACGCTGACCGCCATGGCGATCCGGCCGGCGCGCCGGCGCGGGGCGGACACCTCGTCGGAGGCGTCCGTGTGCTGTTCGGTCTCGTCGGCGGTCGCTGCCACTTGTTCCTCTGCCCCTACTCGATGAGCGCGTCCGGCTTGCCCTTGCTGCGCGGGCGTTCCTCGACCATCTTGCCCCAGACGATCAGCCGGTACTTGCTGGTGAACTCCGGCGTACAGGTGGTGAGGGTGATGTACCGGCCCGGTTCGGTGAAACCGGACCCCGGGGGGATCGGGTTCAGCACACTCGTGTTCGACGGCGGGGTCACCGGCAGCATCGAGGTCACCTGGTACACGAAGTACTTGTCCTGCATCTCGACGACCACCGCGTCACCGCGCTGGAGCTTGTTGATGTACCGGAACGGTTCACCGTGGGTGTTGCGGTGCGCGGCCAGCCCGAAGTTACCGGTCTTCGCGTCCGGCATCGCCGTCTTCAGCGCGCCCTCGCCGTAGTGCCCGACCATGCCCTTGTCGAGCACCTTCTTGTTGCTGACGCCCTCCGCTATCGGCGCCACCACGTCCAGCCTGGGGATGTGCAGGATCGCGAAGCCCTGCCCCGGCTCGAACACCCCGGGCGCCCGCTTGCCGCTCGCCCAGTCGTCCTGCAGCTGGTGCGTCTCGCTGCCCGCCTGCGCGTGCGCGCGGACGTTCGTCCACCACAGCTGGTAGGTGACGAACAGCAGCATCAGCACGCCGGTGGTGATGAACACCTCGCCGATCGCCCGGCTCGCGATCACCCCCGCGCTCGGCTTGCGCAGCCGCGCCTGGCGCCGGGCCTCGACCCGGGACAGCGGCCGCTGCGGCCCGGTCTGCGGCGAACTCGCCGGCCCTCTGCTGCCGCCATGACGCCCACCACGCCGCTTGGCGGCCTTTCTGCGGGCCGCACGGCCGCCCGGTGTGATTCCGGTGGCGGAAGAGGCCGAGGGGGCCGCAGAGGCGCGTATGGGCTCGCTCTCCGGGCCCAGCGGCGGACCGGTGATCCGCAGCGCCATCGTCTCCTCGTCCACCGGCGGCAGCAGCGTGGTCGACGGATCGGCCGGCGACGGGATCGGCGGCATCTGCGCCGTAGGGGGGTCGCCTGCGGCCGGGTACGGCACAGAGCCGTAGGACTCGTACGGGCTCTCCCCGTACAAGTCCTCGCGCTCGGGCCGCAGCGCGGTCACGCCGTGGCCCTGCCCACCACCGGGGCCAGCCCCGCCGATCGCGCCACGGCACCCTGGTCGCCGCACTCCACCAGCCAGTTGGCCAGCATCCGGTGCCCGTGCTCGGTCAGTACCGACTCGGGGTGGAACTGCACGCCCTCGACCGGGAGTTCGCGGTGGCGCAGGCCCATGATGATCCCGTCGTGCGTCCGGGCCGTGACCTCCAGCTCCGCCGGGACGGTGGCCGGCTCGGCGGCCAGGGAGTGGTAGCGGGTGGCCGTGAAGGGGGACGGCAGGCCCGCGAAGACGCCCTTGCCCCCGTGCTCCACCAGGGAGGTCTTGCCGTGCAGCAGCTCGGGCGCCCGGTCCACCACACCGCCGTACGCCACCTGCATCGACTGCATGCCGAGGCAGACGCCGAAGACGGGGACACCGGTCGCGGCGCAGTGGCGGACCATGTCCACGCACACCCCGGCCTCCTCCGGCGTCCCCGGGCCGGGCGAGAGCAGCACGCCGTCGAAGCCGTCCTGGGCGTGCGCCGTGGACACCTCGTCGTTGCGCAGCACCTCGCACTCGGCACCCAGCTGGTACAGGTACTGGACGAGGTTGAAGACGAAGCTGTCGTAGTTGTCGACGACGAGAATCCGCGCACTCACTGGTTGTCCACCGTCACATCGTTGAAGGGCAGCAGCGGTTCGGCCCAGGGAAAGACGTACTGGAAGAGGACATAGACCACGGCCAGGACCAGTACGAGTGAGATCAGCGCCCTCACCCACGCGTTCCCCGGCAGATGCCGCCAGATCCAGCCGTACATGCCGTTCCTTCCGTATCGCCACGGCACCTGACTCACGCCGTACTGCACCAGACTAACGGCGCAGCGCCTCCGGTTGGCCTGACTCCACAGGCTGGGTGGAGTCCAGGTGCGCCCAGACGATCAGCCGGTGACTGTGCCCCCATTCCGGATCGCACGTGGTCAGCGTCAGATACCGGCCCGGACGCGTGTACCCCGACGTACGTGGCACAGGGTCGATCACCTCAACGTCGGTCGGCACGGTTTTGTAAGGCCCTTTGTCGATCCGATACGTGAACCAGGTCGTCCCGTCCGTGAGCACCACCGCGTCGCCGGGCCGCAGCCGGGGGAAGTCCTTGAAGGGGTCGCCGTAGGTGCGCCGGTGCCCGGCGACCGCGAAGTTGCCCTGCTGTCCCAGCCGGGCGGTGCCGGCGTAGTGGGCGAGGCCCTTCTTCAGCACGTCCGTGCCGGTGCCCTCCAGCACCGGCTTGTTCCACGTGAAACCGAGCCGGGGGATGTACATGATCGCGAAGGGCTTGCCGTAGTGGTACGCCGCCGGCTCCGCCCCGCCCGCCGCGGCCTCGGTGCTTCCGGCCGAGGGCTGCACGCCCCCCTTCGACCACTGCTGGTGCAGCTGGTCGATCTGGTCGCTCATCACCCCGTCGGCCTGCACACCGGTCCAGAACAGCACGTAGACGACGAAGAGCACGATCAGGGTGCCGACGGTGATGCACAGTTCGCTGACGGTCCTGACGATCACGCGCACCGGCGGCTCCTGACCGGACGGATCTACTCCACGGGCTTCGCGTAGTGCAGATCCACTGTGCCCGAGTAGCCCGGCAGAGTCACCGTCCCGTTCTCGGTGACTTTCCAGCCCAGGCCGTAGACGTTGACGTACACCATGTAGGTCTGGATCGCCTTGCTCGCGGCGAGCGCCTGCTGGAGCTTCCCGGGGTCCCCCACCGCGGTGATCTTGTACGGCGGTGAGTAGACGCGGCCCTGCAGGATCAGCGTGTTGCCGACGCAGCGCACGGCACTGGTGGAGATCAGCCGCTGGTCCATGACCTTGATGCCCTTGGCCCCGCCCTGCCACAGGGCGTTGACCACGGCCTGCAGGTCCTGCTGGTGGATGACCAGGTAGTCGGGCTGCGGCTCGGGGTAGCCGGGGAGCTTGGCCGTCGCGTTCGGCGGGGCGTCGTTGAGGGTGACGGTGATCGCCCGGCCCGTGAGCGGCCGGGTGCCGGTGCTCTTCTCCAGCCCCTTGAGCTTCTCGTCCTCGGCCTTGGTGCTCCCGTCGTCGCTCTCGGCGAGCGACTCCATGGTGTCGCGCCGGGCCGCGTTGGACTCGTCCAGCTCCTTGTTCTTGCGGCTGCGCTCCTGGATCAGGTCGGACAGCTTCAGCATCGAGGCGTCCGTGCGGATGTCGGTGCCCTTGGCCGTGTTGAAGCTGGTGAAGAAGAGGAGCCCCGCGAGCGCGAAGACGGCCACCGTGAGGATCCGCACCGGCCGGAAGCGGAGCACACGGGCAGGGCCGGAACCCGTTGATCCCGTCCCGGGGGAGTCGGCAGAATTGCTCAACGTACCCTTATCTCCTTCGGCGCCGCGGAAGCACTACGCTAACGGACGCCCGGGGGAGCACTAAGCGTCCCCTTGTACGCTGCCCCGGACCGACCCAGTTACCTGCGCGGCCACGCAGCGCATCGACAGGAGAGACCCTCGTGCCGAAGTCACGTATCCGCAAGAAGGCCGACTACACGCCGCCGCCCGCCAAGCAGGCGCAGGCCATCAAGCTCACCAACCGGGCCTGGGTCGCGCCCGTCATGCTGGCCATGTTCCTCATCGGCCTGGCCTGGATCGTCGTCTTTTATGTGACCGACGGGTCGCTGCCGATCGACAGCCTGGACAACTGGAACATCGTGGTGGGCTTCGGCTTCATCGCCGCCGGCTTCGGCGTGTCCACGCAGTGGAAGTAGCGCGGCCGGAGCAGCTCTGCCCAGGGCTGCTCCGCTGAGTTATCCACAGCCCGGAGCGCTGTCCACATGCCCCCTGGGGAAAAGACTACGATCTGTGGATAACTCATCGGGCGTTGACGCCGGTGTGACTGCCCTACCGGTCCTCATACAGGCGTTCGCCCCCTGCCTGACCTGCGGAAACACATACGAGCGGCAGGGGGCACAGTTGTTCCCGCACAGCGTGCACAAGATCCGCCACACGCTGTGGACAACGGTTCGGTATCAGGTGAGCTGAGCGGTTCTGACCAGCGTCAGGGCCACCACCACGGCCAGGACGAGCGCACAGGTGCCGTACTGCACGAGCGCCCGCTTCTCGCGCGGAGCGTGGACCATGGCGTAGCCGGTGACGACTCCGGCGACGAGGCCGCCGATGTGGGCTTGCCAGGCGATGTTGTGGAACCCGAAGGTGAAGATCAGGTTGATCACCAGCAGCGCGATGATCGGCCGCATGTCGTAGTTCAGCCGACGCATGAGGACGGCGGTCGCGCCGAAGAGGCCGAAGATCGCTCCGGAGGCGCCGAGCGAGGCCTCCGACGGGCCTGCGAGCAGATACGTCAGCGCACCGCCGGCCAGCCCGGAGACGAAGTACAGCGCCAGATAACGGGCCCGGCCGAGGGCCGCTTCCAGGGGGCCGCCGATCCACCACAGGCTGAGCATGTTGAAGGCGATGTGCCAGATCGCCTGGTGCGTGAACATCGAGGTCACGAAGCGGTACCACTCGCCCTCGGCGACGCCCATGGTCGGCTGGTAGGGCTTCGGGGGCCACTCACCGATCAGGACCAGGTCGTTCAGGAGCGAGCTCTTGGCCTGCACCGCGATGAACACGGCAATGTTGATCCCGATGAGGACCTTGGTGATCAGCCGGGGGTCGGCCGTGACCGTCCCGCCCGCCACCGTACGAGGCCGGGACGCGGCCGGGGCGTGGCCCGTGCCGGTGCCGCCGCGGACGCATTCGGGGCACTGGAAGCCGACCGAGGCGCTGACCATGCACTCGGGGCAGATGGGGCGCTCGCAGCGGGTGCAGCGCACGCCGGTCTCGCGGTCCGGGTGGCGGTAGCACCCGGGCAGGCTCCGGGCTCCCTGCGTGCTGCCTTCGGCCTGCTCCATGAGATCCCCTTGCTGGTCGTAGGGCCTGTCCCTGCGGCACATACCCTGCCCCGCCCTTCCATACGGACGAGCGGGGCGTTTGGTTCCCTGCGGAAGCTCAGCCCTCGCGCTTGTCCACGACGACCGACTCGATGACCACCTCGTTGACCGGCCGGTTGTTCGGGAGGGTGGTCGGCGCGGCGGCGATGGCGTCCACGACCTTCTGGCTGGCCTGGTCCGTGACCTCGCCGAAGATGGTGTGCTTGCGGTTCAGGTGCGGGGCGGGGCTGACCGTGATGAAGAACTGGGAGCCGTTGGTGCCCGGGCCCGCGTTGGCCATGGCGAGCAGATAGGGCCGGTCGAAGCGCAGGTCCGGGTGGAACTCGTCGCCGAACTCGAAGCCGGGGCCGCCGATGCCGGTGCCCAGCGGGTCGCCGCCCTGGATCATGAAGCCGCTGATGACCCGGTGGAAGATCGTGCCGTCGTAGAGCTTGTCCTGGCTCACCGCGCCGGTGCCCGGGTGCGTCCACTCACGCTCGCCCTGGGCGAGCTCGACGAAGTTTCTGACCGTCTTGGGCGCGTGGTTCGGGAACAGCCGGACCTCGATGTCGCCGTGGGTGGTCTTCAGGGTGGCGTAGAGCTGCTCGGCCACGGTCTGCCTTCCGTTGTCCTCGTGTGACCTCCAGATGGTCGCACGGCCCGGGGCGGCGGGCGCTCGGCCGCCGCGAGTTCCTCCGCGCAGGGAGCGCACGGCGGTGATTCGTGGCAGTGTCGTCGACAAGCGCCTGTTGCACCCATATGCCCGTCCTCGCATGCCGCTCGGGCTGTTGGCGGGCATGATCCGTAAAAGTGTGGAAAGGCGAATTACCGTACGCCACCGAGGAGGAGGAAACCCGTGACCCGCATCGACAGCGTGCGCGCCGCGACCGGCTCGGCGAAGGACAGCGTGCTGCACGCCGCGGAAGTGGTGGCGCCCTACGCCGACACGGCCAAGGAGCGTGCCGCGCATTACGCGCAGGAGGCACGCGTACGGCTGGCGCCCGTGGTGTCCCAGGCCGCCGCCCTGGCGGCCGAACAGGCCCGGGTGCAGTACGACGCCCGGCTCGCGCCGCGTCTGGAGCAGGCCCGTGCGCATGTGCCGCCGAAGGTGGACCTGGCCGCGCAGGAGGCCGCCGTGCTGACCCGGAAGGCGGCCCGGCAGGCGGCCGAGTACTCCCGTCCGAAGATCGAGCACGCGGTGGCCGCGGCCGCTCCGGTGGCGGACGAGGCCGCCGCGCGGGGTGCCGCCGCGCTGGTCGCGCTGCGCGGTCAGGTCTCGGCGCAGGAGATCCAGAAGCTCGCCCACAGGAAGGAACGGCGGTGCCGGGCGGGCCGGGCCATGAAGGTGCTGGCGCTGCTGGGCGCGGTGGCGGGCGGTGTGTTCTGTGCCTGGAAGTGGTGGGACAAGCAGGCCAACCCGGACTGGCTGGTGGAGCCGCCCGTCGCGACGGAGGTGCCGGAGTCGGGCCGGCTGAGTTCGGTGGACGGCAGCGGCACCTCGGGGCTGGACCCGGAGGTCCAGGCGAAGCAGGCCGAGGAGGAGGCCGCCGACCGCGACGAGCGGGAGTGAGGCGGCCGGCACCGACCGGGTGCCGGCGGGGGGGGGGGGGGGGGGGGGGGGGGGGGGGGGGGGGGGGGGAGACGTCGTGTCTTTCGTGGTGGAGGTAGAGGGGA
>NZ_JBVIGN010000016.1:0-211080 GCF_055570785.1 Streptomyces sp. NPDC031100 | reverse complement strand
CTCTGGGGGAGACCCTCTCCCGTTGCCACTTTTTGGGGGGGGGGCTTTGTCGCATCCGGTGGGTGGCCCGACGGGTCGCGGGGGGGGGGGGGCCCCCCCCCCCCCCCCCCCCACCCCTCCCTCACCTGTCCCACGGACTTCAAGGAGTACGCATCACCATGGCCCGTTTCGACGTCAACGCAGCCCGCGCCCAGCGCCTCGAAGCCCTCGGCCGCACCTGGTCGTTCGACCTCGACGGCGAGAGCTACACCCTGCCCACGGAGCTGACCCGCGCCACCGCCAAGGCGCTGCGCAAGCTCGACGACAACGACGTGGACGGGCTGCTGAGGCTGCTCATGGGCGAGAAGCAGTTCGCCCGCTTCGAGCAGCACGAGGTCACCATGCAGGACATCGCCGCCATCCTGGAGGCCTACGGCAAGGAGACCGGGCTCGGCCTGGGGGAAGACTGAGCCTCGTCGGGTTCGTCGACGAACACGCCGAGGCCCTCGAAGCGGACCTGCTCCGCTACTACGGCATCGACCTGCTCGACTGGCATCGCGAGACGCTGTCCGCACGGCGGCTCGCGCTGCTCATCAAGCATCTGCCGCGCGACAGCGCACTCAACCGCGCACTGCACGGCGAGGCCGCCGAGTGGTCGGTGACGGATCATCTGCTGGCGGCGGCGGTGGACCATCTGGCGGCCGCCAACTGGATGTTCGCCTGCGTCAACTCGGACGAGGGCGACCAGCCGGAGTATCCGCAGCCGGTGCCGCGCCCGGAGTACCGGGACGGCGAGGAGGACGAGGAAGCCGAGGAGGCGCCCCGGGACAGGGAGCCGTCCGGGGCCGGCCACGGCTCGACGGGCGGGCAGACACCCTCCCCGAGCCAACTGGCCCGGTTCTTCGGCTGACCGACCGACCCGCCGGGCTCACCGCCGTCCCGGCGGGCCCGGCTGGTCGTCGCGTCGACGGGCCGGGGCCCTGCCCTCCAGCTCGTCGGCGAGGGCTCGGGCCTTGTCGGAGAGACGGGGCCGGTCCTCGCCCCGGGCGCCCGGCGGGCCCGGCTGTTCCTGCGCCTCCGTACGGCGCCCCTTGTCCCGCCCGGCGCCCGCCTCGCCCTGCCTGGCGAGCGGAGGCACGCTGGGGCGGCCGTTGCGCCGGACGACTGGTCGCCGTTCCGACGGGGCCGGTCGTTTCTCCCGCACCTCACGGGCGGAGAGCAGAAGGCCGGCAGTGGAGCCGGAATCGCTCTCCGTCTCCGTTCCGGCCGGGCCGTCGGCCACCACCGAGCCGAGAGCCTCGTCGTACGCCCGTTCATCCCCTCCAGGTGCGGGATCGGCGTCCTCCCCGGCACGGCCCTCGAACACAGGCACCGGAGTCCCGTCCGCCACGGACCGCTCCCGCTCACCACGCTGCTCCACTCGCGTCAATTCCGAGGGAGGTCGCAGCAGTTGGACGTAGGGCAGCTGAATGACCTCACCGCCGCCGCTGCCCTCCCGCTCGCCCTCGGGACGGCGGCCCCGGCGCGGCCGGCGGCCGGTGCGGGCGTCCTCCTGCCCCTGGAGGTAGGCGGCGGTGATCCGCTGCTCGTACGCCTGCCGGACGGCCGGGAGTTGCTCGTCGACGACATCGGCCCAGCCCGCGCTGTAGGCGGCCAGCTCGCGCCGGTCGAGTTCGGCGCGCGGGAGGATCACGAGATCTTCGGGTTCGTGGCCGAGGCGGAGGACTAGCTCGGACAGACGTGCGATGAGATGTGGCAGATCCGGGGCCTGTTCAAGCCAATCGATCACGTGCCGTTGTCGCGCGTTGCTCGCGTCCCCGTCCACCCCGTTGGCCTTGCTCTCGCCCCTGCCCCATCGCGCCCCCCGCGCGAGAACGGCTGCCCGATCGCCGTCCACCGTCGTGTGACTGGTCCTCAGAACTCCTGCGACACCTTGCTGTTCGCTCGTGATTCACCGACGGGAGGAACGGCCGGATCCTACTCCACGGCATTGACACACCCTCCACCCCACCCCCACATCACCGCAGGTAGTGCCCGCACGGCCACGGAGAGTCCTCGGCAAACACGCACCGGCATCACCGGATTACTCGTACACTAGTTCGAACAGACGCTTCGAACGCCACAGGAGCGCCGCCTGTACCACCAGCGCAGCCCAGCGGACAGACCGGAAAGCAGGACGACATGGCGACTGGCACGAGCAACATCCCGCAGCAGCCGACCGACACCTACACCCGCCTCGCCGACCTTCTGCGCTCCCCCGCGCCCGACCGCGAGGCCCTGCTCGACCGGCTGTACGAGGAACTGCTCACCCGGGAGTCACGGGCGTATGCGGCGGGGTGGGCGGACGCGCTGAGCGAGGCGCGGCGAGGGCGGTCCCACCGGCGGTAGACGTCGACGGGGCCGGCCCACGGGACACCCGCCCAGTCGGCCGGAGACGCGGCCCGGCCGACCGCCCCGACCCTCACCAGGGCCGGACCAGCGACACCTGAGCACCGCGCCCGGGAGTATCCCCACAAGGTCGATCACGCCACCCGGTTTCCCCACCGAACAACCCCCCCTGCAGCCTCAAGGACATGCTCGAGGGGATCCGGCGCCTCCCAGTGCTATTACCGGGCTCAGTAGAAAATAAGCGCAAGCACCGCCCCCACGGCGATGCATGCCAGCCCGGGCCCCCAGAAGAACACCACCATGTCCCGCTCGTCGGATGAGTCGATGTCCGCCAGGGTGCCGGTCTTGGCCCGCTTCGGCTTCCTTCGGTCGTACACCACAGGCACCACCGTGCCCACCGGTCCTCGCGGCTCCGGCCCGACCTCGATGAACCGGGGAGCCCGCTTCTCGGGCGCGGCCCCGGGAAGAAGAATTTCGTAGTAGACGCGATGTCCGCTGCTGATCCACTCCTGAAGCGTGGAAACCGCTTCGCCCTCGACTCCATGACGTTGCAGATTTCGTAGTTTCAGGAACTTGACGAGACCCCCCGAATTCGCGAAGCAAGCCAGCGCGCCAAGAAACATCAGGATAAATCCGGTAACAGCCAGAGCAGTGCTCATCGACGCCCCCCTTTTTTCTTATATATGCACGCGCACGTTACCAATACCCGCCACGTGAGTCAACCCCACCCCGCATTCACTGGAGGTACCCGTGTCCCAGCGCACAGAAGACGAAATCCTGAAGAAAGTAGGAGACGTTCAGAAGGGCGTTGATGATGTCAAAGTACTCGTCTCCCCCTCGAACGTCGCCACTAAAGCGGAGCTCGGCACAAAGACGGACAAGATCCTTAAGGCCATCAAGGAGGGGCCGGAAACAAGCAAGAACATCTTCGAATCTCTCTTCGAAGCGTTCGGCCTCAAGGACCTGTTCGCCGCCTTCAAGGACGGAGCTGACTGGGGCAGCAAACTCATGCTGGCCTTCGGCGCCCTTGCAGCTGTGGTGATCGGCAAAATGGCCGACTTCGGAAAGCTTTTCAACGCGGCATTGGAAAAGGTCTCCCGATCCTTCCTGAACTGGCGGGACAGGCGTGCCGGACGCACCGAACGCAATACTGGGCGCGTTCTCGCCGTCGGAGAGAACGGCCTCCCGCAATCCATGACCCGCGCGCAGATGGACGGCCTCAACGCCGTGTCCATCAATCCGCACAACATCAGCCCGCAGCAGCTCAACGACCTCAAGACCGCACTCGATGGGCTCCCCGCGAAGATCCGTGACTTCAATTCGGCGACCAGGGACATGAAGTCCGCGAGCACGATCAAGAAGATCACCAAGGCCATCGGGGACCTGAAGGAAAAGCTGAACCCGAGCCCCGAGCAAGACATCAAGGACGTGGCCGCGGCCATCGGGGATCTTCATTCGAAGCTCGAACCCTTCAACCACGACAAACTTCCCAAGCCTCGGATGCTTCGGGACATCTCCGATGCCGCAAAGGATCTCCATCGGAACGCCGAGAACGTCAAGAAGATGTTCCAGGACCTGGCCACCGCCTCCACCGGCGCCGCCAACTCCATCGCCGGATGACCCCGCTCTCTCCGAAGGAGGTGCGCAATGACTCTCGTTAGTTCCCTGAAGAAGGCGTCCGGCTCTCTGGAGGACTTCAAGTCCAAGGCTTCCGGCGCCGCCACGTCGGCCAAGGGAATCGGCAGCGCCGGCCAGAAGGGCGCCGGTCAGCTGAAGGCCCTCAAGACGGCCGCCGATGGTTCCGGGAAGGAGTTGAAGGACCTCAAGACGGCGGCGGACAAGACCGAGAAGTCCCTCGGCAAGGCAGGCAAGACCGGCTCCAGCGCGGGCAGGAATCTCGGGAAGTACGAGTCCGGGGCGAGCAAGGCGGCCAAGGGCCAGGACAAGATGAACAAGTCGATGAAGGGCAACTTCTTCGGCTTGCTCATGCAGTTGCTGCAGCCGCTCATCGACAAGGTCATCGACATGGTGACCAACTCGAAGACCATGCAGAAGGTCCTGAAGCAGGCTTTCACCGTCATCAGATCCGTGATCAGCAGCGTCATGAAGGCCATCGGGCCGATCATGAAGAACGCCGCGAAGCTGATCAAGTCGGTGTGGGCCGGCATCAAGTCGGCGATCTCGTCCGTCGTCAAGGCGATCGTCGACGTCATCCGGTCCAACGTCAACGCCTGGAAGTCGATCATCAGCAACACGCTGAAGGCGATCAGGTCGGTCGTCTCCGGCGCCTGGAAGGGCATCAAGGCCGTCATCTCACCGGTCGTCGGCTGGATCAAGTCCGCGATCCCGAACGCCTTCCGGGCCGTCAAGGACCGGCTCTCCAGCATCTGGGGCGGCCTGAAGGGCATCGCGAGCAACGCCTTCAACGGCATCAAGAGTGCGGTGACCGGCCCGATCAACGGCGTCATCGGCATCATCAACCGCGCGATCAGCGCACTGAACGGCATCCACGTGTCCATCCCGGGCTGGGTGCCGATGGTCGGCGGCAAGACGTTCGGCGTCAGCCTGCCGCACATCCCCGCGCTCGCCACCGGCGGTGTCGTCATGCCCCGCTCCGGCGGTGTCCCGGCGCTCCTGGCGGAGGCCGGTGAGGCCGAGGCCGTGCTGCCGCTCAGCAAGCTCGACCGGCTGCTCCGCAGGGCCGCCGCACAGGGCCGGGCGTACAACGGTGGCTCCGACGGAGGCGCTCTGCACATCGAGCACTACTACGCGGCCGAGCAGAGCAGCCCGCAGCGGACCGCCGACGCCCTGATGTTCCTCGCCAAGGCACGCGGATGAGCAGCACGGTCGTACGCAACCCGTTCAAGGGGGCCGTACCCGTCCTGCGCTCCTTCCGGGCCAAGGCGGAGCAGGCCCAGGCCGGAATGCGGTCCTTCACCGAGCGCGTCAACGGTGCCGTCCACGACCTCGACCGGGTCGGGACTCCCGCCCGGCAGAGCGCCACCGCCGTCCAGAAGATCAAGACGAACGCCGACACCGCCGCCAGATCCGTCACCAGGGCCGGACGGATCGCAAGCAGCGCCAAGTCGGGCATCAAGGCCGTCGGCACCAAGGCCAAGAGAGCCGGAAGGACGCTCGGAAAGCTCAAGGACGGTCTCGGCGGTGTCTTCGCCCTCGTCGGCGCGCTCCTCAGTGCCTCCGGTGTCCTCGGCGGCCTCCTGGACACGTTCGGCACCGCCATGACCATCGGCTCCGGCGTGATGATGTTGATCAACCTCATCACCCGCGCCAACCCCATCGGCTTCGTCACCGGCATCCTGCTCCCGATGGCCGGCTGGCTGCTGGACGTCGCGATGAACTCCGAGACCGGGCAACGGCTGATGGAGCAGCTCGCCACGCTCGTGCTGAAGTACGTCGAGATGGTCCTGACCGTCCTCGCACCCGTGCTCAAGGTCATCGCGAGCGCGGTGAGCACCTATGTGACCGGCTACCTGCGCGTCACCGCCGGCACGCTCACCGCCCTCAGCGCGCTGATCGGCACCGGCTTCGCCGTCCTGAAGGCGCTCACCACCGGCGACACCCACGCTCTCAGCGGCAAGGTGTCGGCGATCTGGCGCGGCTTCAAGGACACCTTGAAGCCCGTGCTGGACTGGATCAGCAAGACGGTCCCCCGGATGTTCCAGCAGGTCAAGGACGCCGTCTCGGGCACCCTGCGCGGGATGGACCAGTTCGTCACCACCGGCGCCCAGACCGTCGCCGGGGTCGTCAAGGGACCGATCCAGGGCCTGATCGCCTTCGCCAACTGGATCATCGACGGGCTCAACAGCCTCAGTTTCAGCTTCTTCGGCAAGAAGTTCGGCGTGCACCTGGACAAGATCCCGATGCTCGCGGAAGGCGGCATCGCCGTCCCCGGCGCCCACCCCCGCGCGGGCCGGGTGCTGCCCCTCACCAGCCTGGAACGGCAGCGCGCGCTCGCCGCCCGGCACCGGACGACCGCCCAGCACCGCCACCGCATCAAGGAGTTCCACGAGAGCCGGGGCGCCGGCGCCTTCGGTACGGCAGAAGACCTCCTCTTCCTGGCCTCCGCCCACGCCTGCGCATGACAGTCACGACAGTGAGGTGACGGCCCCATGGCCGATACGACCACAACCGCATACACCGACGACGTCCCACCCGGCTCGCTCATCACCCTCGACGGGCAGATGCAGTGGGCCGGACTGCTGATGGGCCCCGGCACGCCGTACGAGATCGACGGCGGCGGACTCACCGGCTGGGAGGACCTGCCCGACTACGACACCTCCGACGCCGACCATCCCACCTCGCACGGCGCCTGGCCGGGCGCCCGCTACGCCAAGCCCCGCAAGGTCGGCGGCACGGTGTGGACCGTACCGCCGCAGGACGACACCGCCTCCTCGCTGGCCGCGATGCGCGCCCTGCGCCAGGCCCTGCTGCTGGGCGACGCCGAGCGCTGGCTCGCGGTGCGGCTGCACGGCGAGACGCTGGCGGTGCGCGCCCGGGTCAGCCAGCGGGTGCTGGCCGCCGACCGTACCTACACCACCCAGGGCGTCTCCAAGGCGAGCGTGCAGTGGTACGCCACCGACCCGCGCCGCTACTCCGTCACCGAGCAGACCGCGGTGACCGGTCCTCCGCAGCCGGAGAGCGGCCTGACCTGGCCCCTGACCTGGCCGCTGTACTGGGGTCAGACGGCGTCCACCGGTGACGTGGACGCCGACAACGACGGATCGGCGCCCACCCATCCGGTGCTCACCTTCACCGGCCCGTGCGTCAACCCGACCGTGACCGAGCGCATTTCCGGCCGCCGGCTGCGCTACGAGATCGGCCTGGCCGCCGGTGACGAGCTGGTCATCGACACCGCCGCCGGCACGGTCACCCTCAACGGCACCGCTTCCCGGCGCAACACCGCGGCCGCCGACAGCAGCCCCGAGGAGCTGTTCGCCTTCGAACCGGGCCGCGCCCAGCTGGCCTTCCGCCCCGACGCCTTCGGCTCCGGGGCGCAGCTGACGGTCCGCTGGCGCTCCGCGGAGTGGTGATCGCACGCGGACGCGCGACGCCCGTCCTGGCGCCCCCTCACCCTTCCCGCCCGCTTCGGAGATCCCAGGAGACTCTCATATGAACCTGCGCAGCTCATGGGTGGCCACGACCGGCCAGACCCGCGAGGACACCCGCCTGACCCAGCTGGGCGCGACCACCCCGGTCAACCCGATCGACGTCCGCTCCGGCATCCTGCCCGGCACCTACGACGGCCTGTACCGCCTCGGCGGCTTCTGGCTGAACGGTGACGCGGGCGCCATGACCGCGACCGTGCACGAGGGCCGCGCCGTCGTCCAGGCCGCCGGTGGTCAGGGTGCCTACCCGGTCACGCTGCCCGAGCAGTTGAAGCTCACCTTCGCCGACGGCGACGCCTCGTACGACCGCATCGACGTGGTCGTCCTGCATGTCTACGACGACATGTACGACAAGTCCGGCTCCAACAAGGTCGCGGTCGAGATCGTCAAGGGCACCGCCGGTCCCACCCCGGCACTGCCCGCGCTTCCCCCGATCTGCCTGCCGCTCTACCAGGTCACCGTCCGCCACGGGGCCGGCGCCGGCAACGGTGGCATCCACTGGGACACCGACGTGGCCGACCTGCGCACCACCACGGTCGCCGTCGGCGGCATCCTGCCGGCCGTCGGCGACACCGGAAACGGCGCCTATCCGGGCCAGTACCGCGACTTCGGCGGCGCCCTGCAGCGCTGGGACGGCTCGGCCTGGGTGTCGTACCCGAGCGTGCTGGGCGGGATCGCCCCGGCCGGCGCGGTCGGCACCGCGAGCTACACCGGCCAGTACCGCGACACCTCCGCCGGGCTGCAGCGCTGGAACGGTTCGGCGTGGGTGGCCTACCAGCCGAACTGGACCGACTACACCCCGGCCTGGGGCGCCGAGGCCGGCACCGCTCCCAGCATCGGCAACGGCACGCTGGCCGGGTCGTACGTGAAGATCAACAACCTGGTGCACGTGCGGATCTACCTCAAGATCGGTTCGACGACCAATCTGTCCGCCCAGAGCACCGACGGCCGCTGGACGTTCTCGCTGCCGGTCGCGCCGAACTCCAAGCAGGCCTGGAAGCTGGACGGCCGGGTGCTCACCGTGGAGGCCTTCGATTCCTCGGCCAACCTCTTCTCCCAGGGCTCGGGTCTGCTCGCGGTGACGAACGGCGTCGGATACGTCCGCTCGATGCGCGACACCCTCAAGGCCACCACCGGTCTGTGGGGCAAGTCGCTGCCGTTCCCCTGGACCGCGGGCGACGTGCTGTCCATCCACGGCACCTACGAATCCGCTTCCTGAGACGGGGGACCGCCATGACGATCAACTCCGCCTGGCTGTCCCCGGACAGCCAGACCCGGGCGGACACCCGGGTCACCCAGATCGGGGCGATCACCCCGGTCACCGACATCAAGGGCCGCTCGGGCGTCCTGCCCGGCTCCTTCGACGGACAGAGCCGCGTCACGGGGCTGGCGCTGACCGGCACCGGTGCCATGACCGCGACCGTCGGGGTGGGCCGGGCGGTGATCCAGTCCTCCGTCACCCGTGGCACCTACCCGGTGGCCGTCACCGACCCGGTCCCGCTCACCTTCGCGGACGGCGACGCCCAGTACAGCCGCGTCGACCTGGTCGTCCTGCGGATCTACGACGACGCCTACGACGGCTCCACCCGCAGCGAGGCCGCCATCGAGGTCATCCCGGGCACCCCGGCCGCCACCCCGGCCGCGCCGGTCGCCCCGGACGCCGCGCTGGCCCTGTTCACCGTGACGGTTCCGGCCGGCGCCAGTGCCACCAAGGGCATCGACTGGAACACCGCGCGCACCGACCTGCGCACCACCACCGTCGCGATCGGCGGCATCCTGCCGGCCACCACCGCCGACAGCGTGAACGGCGCGTACCCGGGCCAGTACCGCGACGCACCGAACGGCATCCTGCAGCGCTGGAACGGCTCGCTCTGGCAGCGGGTCGCCACGCCGTACTACAACGGGTCTCTGACCGCCGGCTCCACCGCGTCGACGACGTACACGGCCGCGTTGACGGGCACGACCGTGCCGTCGCTGGATGTCTCCTTCGTCGCCCCGCCCACCGGCGCGGTCATGCTCCACTTCGGCGCCCGCATGAGGACCGCCAACAGCACCACGGCCTCCGCGTTCATGGCGCCGAAGGTCACCCAGGGCAGCACCGTGTACTTCGCCCCGACCGACGACTACTCCTGCTCGTACGGCGGCACCGTGGGCTCCTCCGTCTCCACCATGTGGCGGCTGTACGGGCTCACCCCCGGCACGACCTACACGACGACCGCCATGCACCGCTCCAGCGACGCCGCCGTCACCTGCTGGTTCGACAACATCTTCCTGCGCGTCGACTGGGCCGGCTGACCCTCTACCCGAAAGGAGCCGACATGCCCGTACGCTCCGGCTGGCTCTCTCCCGACGGTCAGTCCCGGGAGGACACCCGACTCGTGTCGCTCGGCGCGCTGACCCCGGTCTCGCCCGTCGCCACCCGCTCCGGCGTCCTGCCGGGCTCGGCCGACGGACAGACCCGTCTCTCCGGCTTCACCGTCGACGGCGTCACGAACACCATGACCGCCGTCGTCCACCCCGGCCGGGCGGTCATCCAGGGCCCCGACGCACAGGGCGCCTACCCGGTCGCCCTCACGGAGGACCTGACGCTCACCTTCGCAGACGGCGACGCCCAGTACGACCGGATCGACCTGGTCGTCCTGCGCGTCCACGACGACGCCTACGACGGCTCGGCCCGCACCGAGGCCGCCGTCGAGATCGTCCAGGGCACGCCGGCGGCCCTCCCGGCCGCACCGGCCACACCCGCCCTGGCGATCCCGCTGTACGAGGCGCGCATACCGAAGGGATCGAGCGCGACCCAGGCGCCGAACTGGAGTTCGGTCCTCACCGGCCGTCGCACCACCACGGTCGCGCTCGGCGGCATCCTGCCGGTCACCACCGACACCGCCAACGGCGCCTACCCGGGCCAGTACCGCGACCTGGGCGGCGTGCTCCAGCGCTGGAACGGCACCGCCTGGGCCGACTACCAGCCCCCGGTGGCCGTGGAGACGGCCACCACCGGGGCCACCGCGGCCACCGACTGGTCGGTGACGAGCTACAGCGCCCGCCGCACCCGCGGGGTGTGCTCCTTCACCCTGGTCCTGGGCCGCACCGGCGCCACCATCACCGCCACCGCCGCCGGCACCACCAACCCGGGCAATGTCGCCGACCAGCTGATCGCCACCCTGCCGGCGGGCTGGCGCCCGGCCGTCGAGACCTACGCGACCGTCACGGACGGGTACGCCGACGGAGCCGCCCGCATTCTCGCCGACGGTTCGGTCCAGCTGCTCACCTGGTCGACCAGCGGTGTCATCCAGACCGGCAACACCGTGCGGCTCTCCGCCTGCTTCGTGCTGTGACGACCGCGCCGAGGAGCTGAACGCCCTATGACCACGAACACTCCGTACCGCGCGATCTTCTGCGATCTGCGCACCGACACGACCATCGACATCCTGCCGCTGCGGGACGTCACCGTCGACGACTACATCGGCAAGGCCGGATCCCTGTCCGGCACCATCCCCGTGCCCGACGCCGCGGTGGCGGCCCGGGTCCGCCGGATCGAGGAGGGCCGCACCGCGGTCTATCTCCAGCGCGGCACCGACCTGTGGTGGGGCGGCATCGTCTGGACCGCCACCCTGCAGAGCGACGACCGGGGCGTGCTCACCCTCAGCATCCAGGCGGCGACCTTCGAGTCGTACGCGGGCCGCCGCCGCATCCGCGCCGACCTGTCGTACTCCGGTGTCGACCAGCTGCAGATCGCCCGCGCGCTGTGGACGCATCTGCAAACCTCGTTGCCCGGTGGCGACATCGGCGTCACCTACGGCACCGAGGCCTCGGGGCAGTACCGCACGGTGTCCTACCGGGACGGCGACGAGACCGTCTACCAGGAGGCCATCGAGGCGCTCGCCGGCGTCGAGAACGGCTTCGAGCAGCGCATCGCCGTCTACCGCGACCCGGCCACCGGCGCACGCGTCCGCCGCCTCCAGCTCGGCAGCCCCAGGATCCGGATCGGCACCACCGACCTGGTCATGGACCGTCCGGGCGCGATCCTGTCGTACTCCTTCCCGCGCGACGCCACCCGCGGCGGCACCACCGCCCGCACCCGCGGTGCCTCCGTCAACGACAACCAGGCCGCCGAGTCCCGCCCGCAGTGCTCCGCGGAATGGCCCGCCACGAATCTGATCAACGCGGGCTACCCGCGCATCGACCTGTCCTCGGATCACACCGACGTCATCGTCAAGGCCACCTTGGACTCCCTGGCCAAGGCGGAACTCGCCGAGGCGACCGGCGCGGTGGTGATCCCCGAGATCACCATCCGCCTGGACGACCTGGTGCCGCCCGCGCTGCTCGGCCGGACCGTCCGGCTGCGGATCACCGACGAGTGGTGGACCGAGGGCCTGGACGCCCGCTATCGCATCGTCGGCGTGAAGGTCAGCCCGGCCCAGCGCGGCCGTCCGGACACCGCCGACCTGTACCTGGAGGAGGTCTGATGCCCCAGCTGCCCGAGGACATCATCGACCGGCTGACCCAGATGGAACGCCGGATCCAGCAGCTGTCCACCGCCGTCAACGGCCTGCCCGCCCTCAACAAGGGGGCCGGCGAGGGCGGTTACCTGTCCGTGCGGGCGCCGAACAACGGGCCGGAGGTGCTCCGGGTCGGCAAGGGGTCCAAGGACGAGTTCGGCCTGGCGATCCGCCGCCAGACCGGCAGCTACGCCCTCAGCCTCTACAACGGCGACGGCACCAACACCTCGCTCCAGCCGCTGCGGATCTACGACAACTCCGGCCGGGAGATCTTCTCCGACGACATCAGCACCGGCGGCCTCGCCCGGCCCTGGCTCGCCATGCTGCCTCCGCAGGACACCTCCACGGCGCGCTGGCCGCAGACCGGCGCGACCTCGTGGACGACGATCGCGATGTCGTACAACGTCGTCTGGCAGCCGTACATGCGCCTGCTGGTGAACACCCGGGCCAGCTCCGGCGCCACCGGCTACGTCCGGGTGCTCGTCAACGGCTCCCAGTGGGGCAACACCGTCGCCGTCCCGGCGGACTTCAACTACACGGGGCCGGTCGCCGCCGACTTCGACTCGGTCTACAAAACGCAGATCAAGGTCGAGGTCCAGGCGTACGTCTCCAGCGCCTCCGGAACCGTCTACGCCAACCCCGTGCTGATGCACGGCAGTCAGACGACCCAGACCTGAGGAAGGGCAACGCATCCATGGACATCGACACCAGCCAGCCCTGGGGTCTCGCGATCGACTTCGCCGGCCGAGCCACCCTCACCGAAGCCGGCCACACGATCCACGTCAACGTTTCCGACACCAGCCTGAGCAGCGTCATCGGGCCGGACTCGATCACCGGCACCTACTCGGCCGTCACCGTCGACGCCCAGTTCACCGAGACCGGTGCGGACGGTGCCGTTCTGCGCGGCTGGGGGCGGGTGACGGTGATGCCGATCGGCACGGACCCGGTCGTCCCGGACCAGACGGCCGTCCAGCGGGCCGTCGCCGCCGCCCTGGCCGACTTCCGGGCCAACACGACCGCGTACGCCGACCTGTGCGCCAAGTGGGCGACGGGAGGGGCCGGTTCGGGCACGGGTTCCGGCACCGGCACCGGCACCGGCATCTGATCCAGGTACGCCCTCCAGCCCCCACCCCCGTATCCCCGCCCCGAGCCCACCGGCCCGGGGCTTTGTCATGTCCGGCTTTCTCATGTCCGGCTTCCCCATGTCTGGAGTCCACATGGCCACACCCCTGTCCGCCGACGCCCTCGTATCCGCCCTGCGGGCCGAGGGCGTCACCGTCGTCGAACACCCCGGCTGGCGCACCAACAACCGCAATCGCAAGGGCAGTTGGGGCCCGGTCGCCGGTGTCGTCATCCACCACACCGTCAGCTCCGGCACCGGCTCCAGCGTCAGTCTGTGCTTCAACGGCGACTCTGCCCTGCCCGGCCCGCTCTGCCACGGCGTCATCGCCAAGGACGGCACGGTCCACCTCGTCGGCAACGGCCGCGCCAACCACGCAGGCGGCGGCGATCCGTCGGTCCTGCAGGCCGTGATCACCGAGACGTACGGCGACCGGCCGCCCGCCCCGCGCGAGCACGAGGGCAGCCCGGGCGCCGTCGACGGCAACTCCCGCTTCTACGGCTTCGAGTGCGTCAACCTCGGTGACGGCCACGACCCCTGGCCGGCCGTGCAGCTCGACGCCATCGAGCGGGTCGCTGCGGCACTGTGCCGGGCCCACGGCTGGGGCGCCAAGTCCGTCATCGGACACCTGGAGTGGTCCGACTGGAAGAGCGATCCGCGCGGCTTCTCCATGACCGGCATGCGCCGCCGGATCCAGACCCGGCTCTCCTCCTCCCACGGCGGCGGACACACCCCGCAGCCCCCGCGCCCGCCCCGGTACGAGCCGTTCCCCGGGATCTCCTTCTTCAAGGCCGGCCCCGACTCCCCGATCGTCACGGCGATGGGCCGCCGCCTGGTCGCCGAGGGCTGCGACCACTACCGCGTGGGCCCGGGCTCCCGCTGGAGCGAGGCCGACCGCGAGTCGTACGCCGCCTGGCAGCGCAAGCTCGGCTACACCGGCTCCGCCGCCGACGGCTGGCCCGGCCCGACGTCCTGGGCCGCGCTGAAGGTCCCCCACAACTCCTGAGCCCTTCGGAAAGAGCGAGGTTCCCCATGTCAGAGGCCGTCAAGCGCACCCTCCGTACCGTCCTGCAAACCGCTGTCGGCCTGTGCGTGCTGCTGCCGACCCTCGTCGACACCGCCGGCATCCCGAGGACACTCCCCTGGGCCGCCGGAGCACTGGCCGTCGCCGCGGCCGTGACCCGGGTGATGGCCGTACCGGGCGTCCAGGCGCTGCTCCCGGCCTGGCTGCGCACGGACGTGCCCGCCAACACGGACGCCGATCTGCTCTCCCTGACCGGGTCACGCACGGATTCGGTCCCGGGGGCCGGCACAGAACCGGGCACGGAACGGAGGGGCGTGTGAACGAATTCCACCCGCTCTCCGACCCGACCGCCGTCGCCGTGGAGCTGGAACGGCTGCGCGGGACCGTCGAGGCCGGGTTCGCCCGGGTCGACGGTTCGCTCGCGCTGCTGGTCCAGCGCAGCGACCAGACCGACAGGCAGCTCGCCGACCATGAACAGCGCCTGGACGCCCTGGAGCGCGCCCGCTGGCCGCTGGCCAGCATCGGCGCCCTGGCCGCCGTGGCGACGGTGGTCGTCACGGCCTGGGAGCTGACCGCACGCTGAGCACGCCGAAGGGCGGCCGCCCCGCGATGGGGGTGACCGCCCTTCGGTTCAAGCTGCTCGCTTACTGGTTGTACGGACCGTAGTCGTAGTCCTCCAGCGGAACGGCCTGGCCGGAGCCCGTGCCGAACGGCGAGTAGTCGATGTCGTCGTAGCCGACGGCCGAGTACATCGCGGCCTTGGCCTCCTCGGTCGGCTCGACCCGGATGTTGCGGTAGCGGGACAGACCCGTACCGGCCGGGATGAGCTTACCGATGATGACGTTCTCCTTGAGGCCGATGAGGCTGTCGGACTTGGCGTTGATCGCCGCGTCCGTCAGGACTCGGGTCGTCTCCTGGAAGGAGGCGGCCGACAGCCAGGACTCCGTCGCCAGCGAGGCCTTGGTGATACCCATCAGCTGCGGACGACCGGAGGCCGGGTGACCGCCCTCCTGGACCACACGACGGTTCTCGGTCTCGAACTTCGAGCGCTCGACCAGCTCGCCGGGCAGCAGCTCGGCGTCGCCGGACTCGATGATCGTCACGCGGCGGAGCATCTGCCGGATGATGATCTCGATGTGCTTGTCGTGGATCGACACACCCTGCGAGTTGTACACCTTCTGGACCTCGCCGACCAGGTGGACCTGGACGGCACGCTGACCCAGGATGCGCAGCACGTCGTGCGGGTTGGTGGCACCCACGGTGAGCTGCTGGCCCACCTCGACGTGGTCGCCCTCGCGGACCAGGACCTTGGCACGCTTCGAGATCGGGAACGCCGTCTCGTCGCTGCCGTCGTCCGGGGTGACGACGATCTTCTTGGTCTTCTCGGTCTCCTCGATCCGGATGCGGCCGGAGGCCTCGGAGATCGGGGCGACACCCTTCGGGGTACGGGCTTCGAAGAGCTCGACGACACGGGGCAGACCCTGGGTGATGTCGTCACCGGCCACACCACCGGTGTGGAAGGTACGCATCGTCAGCTGGGTACCGGGCTCACCGATGGACTGGGCGGCGATGATGCCGACCGCCTCACCGATGTCGACCAGCTTGCCGGTGGCCAGCGAACGGCCGTAGCACATCGCGCAGGTACCGACGGCGGACTCGCAGGTCAGGACCGAGCGGGTCTTGACCTCCTCGACGCCACGGCCGACGAGCTCCTCGATGAGGACGTCGCCCAGGTCGGTGCCGGCCGGGGCCAGCACCTGGCCGTCGACCACGATGTCCTCGGCGAGGCAGCGCGCGTACACGGACGTCTCGACGTTCTCCGTCTTGCGGAGCACGCCGTCCGCGCCGCGGTCCGCGATAAGGAGCTTGAGACCGCGCTCGGTGCCGCAGTCCTCCTCGCGGATGATGACGTCCTGCGAGACGTCCACCAGACGACGGGTCAGGTAACCCGAGTCGGCGGTACGCAGAGCGGTGTCCGCCAGACCCTTACGGGCACCGTGCGTGGAGATGAAGTACTCCAGCACGGACAGACCCTCACGGAACGAGGCCTTGATCGGACGCGGGATGGTCTCGTTCTTCGCGTTCGACACCAGACCACGCATACCGGCGATCTGCCGCATCTGCATCATGTTTCCTCGGGCACCCGAGTCAACCATCATGAAGATGGGGTTCGTCTTGGGGAAGTTCTCGTTCATCGCCTCGGCGACCTCGTTGGTCGCCTTGGTCCAGATCGCGATGAGCTCCTGAGTGCGCTCTTCCTTGGTGATCAGACCGCGCTCGTACTGCTTCTGGACCTTCTCGTCCTGCGCCTCGTAGCCGCGGACGATCTCCTTCTTCGCCTCGGGAACGACGACGTCGGAGATGGCCACGGTGACACCGGAACGGGTCGCCCAGTAGAAGCCGGCCGCCTTCAGGTTGTCGAGCGTCGCCGCCACGATGACCTTGGGGTAGCGCTCGGCGAGGTCGTTGACGATCTCGGAGAGCTGCTTCTTGCCCACCGAGTAGTCGACGAACGGGTAGTCCTCGGGCAGCAGCTCGTTGAAGAGCGCACGGCCCAGGGTCGTCCGCAGGCGGAAGGTGTCACCCTGCTGCCACTCGGGCTCGCCCTCCTCGCGCACCGGCGGGGTCCAGCCGCGCGGCGGGATGGTGCCCACCGGGAAGCGGATGTCGACCGCGGACTGCAGCGCGAGCTCGCCGGCGTCGAACGCCATGATCGCCTCGGCCGTGGAGCCGAAGGACCGGCCCTCGCCCTTGGTGTCACGCAGCTCGCCGTCGGTGGTGAGGAAGAACAGACCGAGGACCATGTCCTGGGTCGGCATCGTCACCGGACGGCCGTCGGCGGGCTTGAGGATGTTGTTCGAGGACAGCATCAGGATGCGGGCCTCGGCCTGCGCCTCCGCGGACAGCGGCAGGTGCACGGCCATCTGGTCACCGTCGAAGTCCGCGTTGAACGCGGTGCAGACGAGCGGGTGGATCTGGATGGCCTTGCCCTCGACCAGCTGCGGCTCGAAGGCCTGGATGCCGAGGCGGTGCAGGGTGGGAGCACGGTTCAGCAGCACCGGGTGCTCGGCGATGACCTCTTCGAGGACGTCGTACACGACCGTGCGGCCGCGCTCCACCATGCGCTTGGCGCTCTTGATGTTCTGCGCGTGGTTCAGGTCCACCAGGCGCTTCATCACGAACGGCTTGAACAGCTCCAGCGCCATCGCCTTCGGCAGACCGCACTGGTGCAGCTTCAGCTGCGGACCGACGACGATCACGGAACGCGCCGAGTAGTCGACACGCTTGCCGAGCAGGTTCTGACGGAATCGACCCTGCTTACCCTTCAGCATGTCGCTGAGGGACTTCAGCGGGCGGTTGCCGGGGCCCGTCACCGGGCGACCACGACGACCGTTGTCGAAGAGGGCGTCAACAGCCTCCTGAAGCATGCGCTTCTCGTTGTTGACGATGATCTCCGGGGCACCGAGGTCCAGGAGCCTCTTCAGACGGTTGTTGCGGTTGATCACACGGCGGTACAGGTCGTTCAGGTCGGAGGTCGCGAAGCGGCCACCGTCCAGCTGCACCATCGGACGCAGGTCCGGCGGGATGACCGGCACGCAGTCCAGCACCATGCCCTTGGGGCTGTTGCTGGTCTGCAGGAACGCGGAGACGACCTTCAGGCGCTTGAGCGCACGGGTCTTCTTCTGGCCCTTGCCGGTGCGGATGATCTCGCGGAGCTTCTCGGCCTCCTCGTCGAGGTCGAAGGACTCCAGGCGCTTCTGCAGCGCCGCGGCACCCATCGAACCGTCGAAGTACGTGCCGAAGCGGTCACGCAGCTCGCGGTAGAGCAGCTCGTCGCCCTCGAGGTCCTGGACCTTGAGGTTCTTGAACCGGGTCCACACCTCGTCGAGGCGGTCGATCTCGCGCTGCGCACGGTCACGCAGCTGCTTCATCTCCCGCTCGGCACCCTCGCGCACCTTGCGGCGCACATCGGCCTTGGCACCCTCGGCCTCGAGCTCGGCCAGGTCGGCCTCGAGCTTCTTGGCGCGGGCCTCCAGGTCGGCGTCGCGGCGGTTCTCGATCTGCTGGCGCTCGACCGAGACGTGCGCCTCCAGGGAGGGCAGGTCGCGGGTACGGCGCTCCTCGTCGACGTACGTGATCATGTACGCCGCGAAGTAGATGACCTTCTCGAGGTCCTTCGGCGCCAGGTCCAGCAGGTAGCCGAGGCGCGAAGGAACACCCTTGAAGTACCAGATGTGCGTGACGGGCGCGGCCAGCTCGATGTGGCCCATCCGCTCACGGCGCACCTTGGCGCGCGTGACCTCGACGCCACAGCGCTCGCAGATGATGCCCTTGAAGCGGACGCGCTTGTACTTGCCGCAGTAGCACTCCCAGTCCCGGGTCGGACCGAAGATCTTCTCGCAGAAGAGTCCGTCCTTTTCGGGCTTCAGGGTGCGGTAGTTGATGGTCTCGGGCTTCTTGACCTCACCGTGGCTCCACTGACGGATGTCGTCAGCGGTGGCCAGGCCGATCCGGAGCTCGTCGAAGAAGTTGACGTCGAGCACTATGCGTCAATCCCTCTCAGGGTCGAAAGTCTTTGGTCTGAAACGGGGGCCTGGGGGTCGGCGGGGCCCTTAAGGGTGAGGGCCCCGCCAGACTCCCGTCAGACCTCTTCGACGCTGCTCGGCTCGCGCCGGGACAGGTCGATGCCGAGCTCCTCCGCAGCGCGGAAGACGTCCTCGTCGGTGTCACGCATCTCGATGGACATACCGTCGCTGGACAGCACCTCCACGTTCAGGCAGAGCGACTGCATCTCCTTGATGAGCACCTTGAAGGACTCGGGGATGCCGGGCTCGGGGATGTTCTCGCCCTTGACGATGGCCTCGTAGACCTTCACGCGGCCGGTGACGTCGTCGGACTTGATGGTCAGCAGCTCCTGGAGGGCGTACGCGGCGCCGTAGGCCTCGAGGGCCCACACCTCCATCTCACCGAACCGCTGGCCACCGAACTGGGCCTTACCACCCAGCGGCTGCTGGGTGATCATCGAGTACGGGCCGGTCGAGCGGGCGTGCAGCTTGTCGTCGACCAGGTGGTGCAGCTTCAGGATGTACATGTAGCCGACCGAGATCGGGTCCGGGAACGGCTCACCGCTACGGCCGTCGAACAGCCGCGCCTTGCCGGACGGGAGCACCATGCGCTCGCCGTCGCGGTTCGGGATGGTGTGCTGCAGCAGACCCGCCAGCTCGTCCTCACGGGCACCGTCGAAGACCGGGGTGGCGACGTTGGTGCGCGGGGCGACCTGGTCGGCACCGATGGCCTGCAGGCGCTGGGCCCACTCGTCGGCGAGCCCGGAGACGTCCCAGCCGCGGCTGGCGAGCCAGCCGAGGTGGATCTCCAGGACCTGTCCCGGGTTCATTCGGGACGGGACGCCGAGCGGGTTGAGGATGATGTCGACCGGAGTTCCGTCCTCGAGGAACGGCATGTCCTCGATGGGAAGGATCTTCGAGATGACACCCTTGTTGCCGTGACGGCCGGCGAGCTTGTCACCGTCGGTGATCTTGCGCTTCTGCGCGACGTAGACGCGCACCAGCTGGTTCACACCGGGGGGAAGCTCGTCGCCCTCCTCGCGGTCGAAGACGCGCACGCCGATGACCTTGCCGGTCTCGCCGTGCGGCACCTTCAGCGAGGTGTCACGGACCTCACGGGCCTTCTCACCGAAGATCGCGCGCAGCAGGCGCTCCTCGGGGGTCAGCTCGGTCTCACCCTTCGGGGTCACCTTGCCGACGAGGATGTCACCGGCGATGACCTCGGCACCGATACGGATGATGCCGCGCTCGTCCAGGTCCGCGAGGACCTCCTCGGAGACGTTCGGGATGTCCCGGGTGATCTCCTCGGGGCCGAGCTTGGTGTCACGGGCGTCGACCTCGTGCTCCTCGATGTGGATCGAGGAGAGGACGTCGTCCTGCACGAGGCGCTGCGACAGGATGATCGCGTCCTCGTAGTTGTGACCCTCCCACGGCATGAACGCCACGAGCAGGTTCTTGCCGAGGGCCATCTCGCCGTTCTGGGTGGCCGGACCGTCGGCGAGGACCTGGCCCTCGACGACCCGGTCGCCCTCGGAGACGACGACCTTCTGGTTGACCGAGGTGCCCTGGTTGGAGCGGGCGAACTTGGCCAGGCGGTACGTGATGTACGTGCCGTCGTCGTTGGCGGTGGTGATGTAGTCCGCGGAGACCTCCTGGACCACACCCGCCTTCTCGGCCTTGACCACGTCGCCGGCGTCGACGGCGGAGCGGTACTCCATGCCGGTGCCGACGAGCGGGGCCTCCGACTTAATCAGCGGAACGGCCTGACGCATCATGTTCGCGCCCATGAGGGCACGGTTGGCGTCGTCGTGCTCGAGGAAGGGGATCATGGCCGTCGCGACCGACACCATCTGGCGCGGCGAGACGTCCATGTAGTCGACGTCCTCGGGGCTGACGTAGTCGACCTCACCGCCACGGCGGCGGACCAGGACACGCGCCTCGGCGAACCGCAGATCGTCGCCCAGCGTGGCGTTGGCCTGCGCGATGACGAAGCGGTCCTCCTCGTCGGCGGTCAGGTAGTCGACCTCGTCGGTGACCTGGCCGTCGATGACCTTGCGGTACGGGGTCTCGACGAAACCGAACGCGTTGACCCGGCCGTAGGAGGCGAGCGAGCCGATCAGACCGATGTTCGGGCCTTCAGGCGTCTCGATCGGGCACATACGGCCGTAGTGCGACGGGTGCACGTCACGGACCTCGAAGCCGGCCCGCTCACGGGAGAGACCACCCGGACCAAGAGCCGACAGACGGCGCTTGTGGGTGAGACCCGACAGCGGGTTGTTCTGGTCCATGAACTGGGACAGCTGGCTGGTGCCGAAGAACTCCTTGATGGAGGCGACGACCGGCCGGATGTTGATCAGGGTCTGGGGCGTGATCGCCTCGACGTCCTGGGTGGTCATGCGCTCGCGCACGACGCGCTCCATACGGGCGAGACCCGTACGGACCTGGTTCTGGATCAGCTCGCCGACGCTGCGCAGACGACGGTTGCCGAAGTGGTCGATGTCGTCCGTCTCGACAACGATCGTCTGGCCGTTTTCGAGAGTGGTCTCGGTCTCGCCGGCGTGCAGCTGAACCAGGTACTTGATCGTCGAGATGACGTCCTCGACGGTCAGGACACCCGCGTCGAGCGGGGCGTCCGCACCCAGCTTCTTGTTGACCTTGTAGCGGCCGACCTTGGCCAGGTCGTAGCGCTTCGGGTTGAAGTACAGGTTCTCCAGAAGCGTCTGCGCGGCCTCACGCGTGGGGGGCTCGCCCGGACGCAGCTTGCGGTAGATGTCGAGCAGCGCGTCGTCCTGGCCCTGGGTGTGGTCCTTCTCCAGGGTGGCGCGCATGGACTCGTACTCGCCGAACTCCTCGAGGATCTGCTCGGTGGTCCAGCCGAGCGCCTTCAGGAGGACGGTCACGGACTGCTTGCGCTTGCGGTCGATACGGACACCGACCATGTCGCGCTTGTCGATCTCCATCTCCAGCCAGGCACCCCGGGACGGGATGATCTTGGCCGAGAAGATGTCCTTGTCGGACGTCTTGTCGATGGAGGAGTCGAAGTAGACACCGGGGGAACGGACCAGCTGGGACACCACGACACGCTCGGTGCCGTTGATGACGAAAGTGCCCTTGTTCGTCATGAGCGGGAAGTCGCCCATGAAGACGGTCTGGGACTTGATCTCGCCGGTCTCGTTGTTGGTGAACTCGGCGGTGACGAAGAGCGGGGCGGCGTACGTGAAGTCGCGCTCCTTGCACTCGTCGATGGAGTTCTTCGGCGGCTCGAAGCGGTGGTCCCGGAACGTCAGGGACATCGACCCAGAGAAGTCCTCGATCGGGGAGATCTCCTCGAAGATCTCCTCCAGACCGGACTTGGTGGGGACGTCCTGACCGTTCTCAAGAGCCTCCTCGACCCGACTCTGCCAGGCGGTGTTGCCGAGCAGCCAGTCGAAGCTCTCGGTCTGCAGCGCGAGCAGGTTCGGAACCTCGAGAGGCTCCTTGATCTTTGCAAAGGAGATGCGCAGCGGGGCGGTGCTGGCGCCGTTGTTCGTATTCGCGGTCGAGGCGTTGCGCGAGGCGGCCAAGAGGGGGTCCTTCCGAGGGCTCGGACTCACTACGCGCGTGCCGTTCCCTCCCGTACACAGAGACAGAAACCCCAGGTCAAGGGAGCTTCGGTCATCGGTGCTCGAGTGAGGGCAGACCCCTGGTGACGGGCAGGGGACAGCTAACAGGCAGCGCAAAGGGTCAGTGTAGCCACTTGGCACACTGATGTCCAGTGCGGGTTGTTCGAGACCCTCGTTGTTCTCAACGCCCTCGTCAACGCCCTCGGCATGCCTGCCCTCAACGCACGTTCATACTGCCCTCTTCGTCGTCGATCCATGCCTCGGATTCGGATCCTTGTGACGACGCGTCCTGAGAATTGCGCGCTGCGTGCGGTTCGTCAAGGCCCCCCAGCCCAAACTGGGCCGACCGGAGACACGACGAAGATCACCATACCCCTCGCCACCGGGGCTGCAAGGTAACCGAGGCCGGACCTCCGATACGCCGAAGAGCGACCACCCGGATGGGTGATCGCTCTTCGGTGCGGTCGCGTTACAGCCCTAGGAGGCCGTACTCAGCGCGCGGAGAGAGTCGTGGAGACTCCGAAAGGTCTTACTTGACCTCGACGGAGGCACCGGCGCCCTTGAGGGCCTCGGCAGCCTTGTCAGCGGCCTCCTTGTTGACCTTCTCGAGGACCGGCTTCGGGGTGCCGTCGACCAGGTCCTTGGCCTCCTTGAGGCCCAGGGAGGTGAGCTCGCGCACGACCTTGATGACCTGGATCTTCTTGTCGCCGGCGCCGGTGAGGATGACGTCGAACTCGTCCTTCTCCTCGACGGCCTCGGCCGGGGCGCCGGGGACGGCGGGGCCGGCAACGGCGACCGCGGCGGCGGCGGTGACGTCGAACTTCTCCTCGAAGGCCTTCACGAACTCGGAGAGCTCGATGAGGGTCATCTCCTCGAACTGGGCGAGCAGGTCTTCCTGGCTGAGCTTCGCCATGATGGCGGTCCTTCCACTCAAATCGGCAGGTGCCGGATGTACTGGGTAAGGCGGGCGTACGTCGGCCCGCTAGACCCTCGCCACGTCAGGCGGCGAGGATCGGAAAGCGAGCCGAATTACTCGGCACCGCCCTGCTCGTCCCGCTTGGCACGAAGAGCGTCCACGGTGCGGACGAGCTTCGAGGGAAGCGCCTGGAAGAGCTGAGCAGCCTGGGACTGCTTGCCCTTGAAGGCACCCGCCAGCTTGGAGAGCAGAACCTCGCGGGACTCGAGGTCCGCAAGCTTCTTGATCTCGTCGGCAGACAGCGCCTTGCCTTCAAGGACACCGCCCTTGATGACGAGATTCGGGTTGTCCTTGGCGAAGTCACGGAGACCCTTCGCCGACACCACCGGGTCACCGGTGATGAAGGCGACAGCCGTCGGACCATTGAACTGGTCGTCCAGCGTCGTGATCCCGGCCTCGTTGGCCGCAATCTTGGTCAGCGTGTTCTTCACCACGGCGTACTGGGCGTTCTCACCGAGCGACCGGCGCAGCGTCTTGAGCTGCGCCACGGTGAGACCGCGGTACTCGGTCAGCACAGCGGCGTTCGAGTTGCGGAACTTGTCCGTCAGCTCGGCAACCGCGGCAGCCTTGTCGGGCCTCGCCATAGAGCCTCGGCCTCCTTCCGGGTGATTCGGACCGCGCGGACCCGAAGGAGGACTGGGGAAAACGAAACGCCCCGGCGCAGGCGCACGGGGCGGACTCGACCGGCCGCACACACGTGAGCGTGTGCCCCGGGAGTTCTTCCACTGTCACCTGCGCGGGTCGTCCACTTTGCAGCGGATCCTTCGGCCACCGCGCCCTCGTTCGAGCGCACGGCAACGACCAGCGGTCTTTGGCTTCTGTAGGAGAGTACGGGACCGGGGCGCCGCCGAGCAAATCGGGCTCTACGGCGCCCCGGTCCAGGGCTTTCCGAGGCGGCCCCCGGTCATGGCGGCCGCAGGCGTCAGGAGCTGGTGCCGGAGCCGCCCGGCAGGGAGGTCTCGCTGCCGCTCGACACGGTCCCGCCGGACTTCATGAGGTCCTTGAAGTCCTTGGTGTCGGCGGCCGGGGGCGCCTCGGCGGAGACCTTCACGCCGTAGTCGCTGTAGTAGGCCGTGCTGGTCATGGCGCCGGTCGTCATGTCCGCCTTCTCGACCTTCTTGACCAGCAGGTCCTGGTCGTTGACCCAGATGTCGACGGTCTCCGTGGTGACGCCCGCCTGGGTGAGCTGCTTCTTCAGGCCGGCCAGCTGGTCGGCGGTGAGGTTGCTGTTCTTGCCGGCGAGGTCGGCGACGTCGACCGTGCCCGAGTAGTGCGTGGCGTGGACGCCCTCGACCGTGTCCTCGCCGACCTTCTTCACGTCGCCGGAGGCCAGCAGCAGCTTCACCGACTGGTTCGGCGTGGTGTTCTGCATCTGGTCCCGCAGATACGCGCCGGAGCTGCCCGCGACCTTCGCGAGGTCGTCGTACGCGTACCTGATCCAGTGCTGGCCGCCGAACTGCTGGGCGAACTTCTCGCTCATCTTGGCGTAGTAGGCGTCCGGCAGATAGCGGGCCTCCATCGACGCGGTGCCGGCCTTGCGCATCGCCTCGGCCATCCTGCCGCCGGTGTACGTGATGGTGAGGTTGCCCTTGAGGCCGTCGCCCCAGGTGAGGGCGCCGTTCGCCGTCATCGACATGGCGTCGCCGATGGTCGTGCTGGAGCGGACCTTGGCGGACTCGGCCTTGTCGGTCGACTTCTCGGCGGAGCGCAGGGCGGCGAGGGGGCTGGCATGCGTGACACTCCTGCCGGCCGCCTTGTCGCCCTTTCCGGCCTCCTGGGAGCCGCAGGCGGCCACCCCGGTCAGCGCGGTCACCACCGCGACGGAAAGGGTCACTCGGCGTACGGTCGTGCTCTTCATGGAGTCCCACCCCTATGCGCGTCCTGTGCCTGCACCGTGATCCAGGCCACTGACAGTCGTACGAAAAGTCGCACAAAGAAAGGACGGGCCCCGAACCTCGAAGGTTCCAGGGCCCGCCCTCTACAGACGCGTACCTGACGCGGCTACCGGGGTGAGCGGGAGGCTCAGACGGCGGCCGGGTCCTCCTCGACGAGGAGGTTGCGGGTGCGGTTCGGGTCGACCGGGATGCCGGGGCCCATCGTGGTGGTGATGGCGGCCTTCTTGATGTAGCGACCCTTGGCGGCGGACGGCTTCAGACGGAGGATCTCCTCCAGCGCGGCGCCGTAGTTCTCCACCAGCTTGGCGTCGTCGAAGGACGCCTTGCCGATGATGAAGTGCAGGTTCGAGTGCTTGTCGACGCGGAACTCGATCTTGCCGCCCTTGATCTCGGTCACGGCCTTGGCGGTGTCCGGGGTCACGGTGCCGGTCTTCGGGTTCGGCATCAGACCACGCGGGCCGAGGACGCGGCCGAGGCGGCCGACCTTGCCCATGAGGTCCGGGGTGGCGACGACGGCGTCGAAGTCCAGACGGCCCTTCGCCACCTCGTCGATCAGCTCGTCGGCGCCGACGATGTCGGCGCCCGCGGCACGCGCGGCCTCGGCACGGTCACCGGTCGCGAAGACCAGGACCCGGGCGGTCTTACCGGTGCCGTGCGGAAGGTTCACGGTGCCACGGACCATCTGGTCGGCCTTGCGCGGGTCGACACCCAGACGGAAGGCGACCTCGACGGTGCCGTCGAACTTGGTCGTGGAGGTCTCCTTGGCGAGACGGACGGCCTCGAGCGGGGCGTACAGCTTCTCCCGGTCGACCTTGGCGTCCGCAGCGCGGAGAGCCTTGCTGCGCTTGCTCACAACTGCTCCTGTGTGTTCGGTGAGGAGTCGTGGTGTACGGGCCGAGCAGGCCCTACCACGGTGGTTCTACGAAGGTGGGGGTCAGCCCTCGACCGTGACGCCCATGGAGCGCGCGGTACCGGCGATGATCTTCGCGGCGGCGTCCAGGTCGTTGGCGTTGAGGTCGGGCAGCTTGGTCTGGGCGATCTCGCGGACCTGCGCCTCGGTGATCTTGGCGACCTTGGTCTTGTGCGGCTCGCCGGAGCCCTTCTCGATGCCCGCGGCCTTGAGGATCATCTTGGCGGCCGGCGGCGTCTTGGTGACGAAGGTGAAGGAACGGTCCTCGTAGACCGTGATCTCCACCGGGATGACCCAACCGCGCTGCGACTCGGTCGCGGCGTTGTAGGCCTTGCAGAACTCCATGATGTTGACGCCGTGCTGACCCAGCGCGGGGCCGACCGGCGGGGCCGGGTTGGCGGCGCCGGCCTGGATCTGGAGCTTGATGAGCCCCGTGACCTTCTTCTTCTTGGGAGGCATAGCTCTCCGGGTCCTTTCGATTCGGGTCCTGCCCGCTTCCGGGGACCACCCGGACGCAGGCATACCGCACAACGATAACGGGTATGGATGCGCGGCCAAAAACCGAGCAGGTCAGGCGGACGCTCGAGCGATCGCCTGACCTGCGCGGAAGCGGTACACCCAGAAAAAACTAGTTCTTCTGGATCTGGTCGAAGGAGAGCTCGACCGGCGTCTCGCGGCCGAAGATCTCCACCAGGCCCTTGACCTTCTTCGAGTCGGGGTTGATCTCGTTGATGGTCGCCTGGAGCGTGGCGAACGGGCCGTCGGTGACGGTGACCGAGTCGCCGACCTCGAAGTCCAGCACCTGGACCTCGACCTTGCGCTGCGGGGCGGGCTTGCCCTCGGCCTCAGCGGCCTCGCGGGCGGCCTTCTCCTCCGCCTCCGGGGCGAGCATCTTGACGATCTCGTCCAGAGTCAGCGGGTAGGGGTCGTAGGCGTTGCCCACGAAGCCGGTGACGCCGGGGGTGTTGCGGACGACGCCCCAGGACTCGTTGGTCAGGTCCATGCGGACCAGGACGTAACCCGGCAGCTTGTTCTGCTTGATCGTCTTGCGGTCGCCGTTCTTGATCTGGACGACCTCTTCCTGCGGCACCTCGGCCTGGAAGATGTAGTCCTCGACGTTCAGCGAGACGGCGCGCTGCTCCAGGTTGGTCTTCACGCGGTTCTCGTAGCCGGCGTAGGTGTGGATGACGTACCACTCGCCGGGCAGGGTGCGCAGTTCCTCGCGCAGGGCCGCGATCGGGTCGACAGGCTCGGCGGGCTCGGCGGGCTCCTCCTCGGCGGCCTCGTCGGCCAGGGTGACGGGCTCGCCGGTGTCGACGTCCTCGCCTTCCTCGTCCTCGACGTGCAGCGCGGTCTCTTCGGCCGGCTCGCCCGCCTCGGCCTCGGCAGCCTCGAACTCGTCCTGCTCGTCCGCGCCCTCGACGATGTCGAGCTCGTCGTCCACCGTCTCGGCAGCAGCCCCGCGAGGCTCGGTGGCGTCGTCGTTCAGGTTCGGGTCAGACACGATGGCTGCTTCTTCCTGGATACATAGGGGTGGAACATGCGAAAACGGGCGCCGGTACCACGGCGCCCTTCGCTCTTGGCTCAGCCGAAGACGTACTTGGCCGCGTGGTTGAGCCCATAGTCAATCACGGTCACCAGGGCGATCATGATGGCGACGAAGAAGATCACCACAGTGGTGTACGACGTCAGCTGGTTGCGCGACGGCCAGACGACCTTGCGGAGCTCCGCGATGATCTGGCGGTAGAAGATGGCGAGGCGCTTCAGCGGGCCCTTCTTGGCGCGCTTGCCGCCCTTGCGGCCCTTCTTCTTCGTCTCCAGCGCCTCGTCCTGGGCATCAGGCGTGTCGATGGAGCCCACGGCGTCCGTCATTCGTCCTCACCTGATCCCGGGTCATGGCCGTGCCGCGCCCGGTTTCTGAGCCGCACGGCGGTGCAATGCTGTACGTACATGCGCACACATCCTGGCGGTGTGTGTAGCAGGGCCGGAGGGACTTGAACCCCCAACCGCCGGTTTTGGAGACCGGTGCTCTACCAATTGAGCTACGACCCTTTGTGTGTCCCCCAACGTACCGCATCCGACCGGGTGCTCGGTGTGCACCGGTTGGGGAGCGGCTACTGAAGGCCAACGAGGTGAGAGTGTACGTGGTCCAGGCCCCTGCGTCGAACAGAAAGTGCCTGACCGGGGTCGCGAGGCCGAAGATCGTCCTGGCCGCGGGCCGGATTCGGACCCCTGTTCACGTCTCGACCCCTTGATGTTCAGTCTGTGAAACCCGCGTGCCGGGGGCATTTCGGGTCTGGAACGATGGCCCCATGAGCGCTGCAATCCCACCCACCGAGCGCCGGGTCTCCGCCCGAGTCGGCGCGATCTCCGAGTCCGCCACCCTCGCCGTGGACGCCAAGGCCAAGGCCCTGAAGGCCGCCGGGCGTCCGGTGATCGGCTTCGGCGCCGGCGAGCCCGACTTCCCGACCCCGGACTACATCGTCGAGGCCGCGATCGAGGCCTGCAAGAACCCGAAGTACCACCGCTACACCCCGGCCGGCGGTCTGCCCGAGCTGAAGGCCGCGATCGCCGCGAAGACGCTGCGCGACTCGGGCTACGAGGTCGACCCGTCCCAGATCCTGGTGACCAACGGCGGCAAGCAGGCCATCTACGAGGCGTTCGCCGCGATCCTCGACCCGGGTGACGAGGTCATCGTCCCGGCGCCGTACTGGACGACGTACCCGGAGTCGATCCGGCTGGCCGGCGGTGTCCCGGTGGAGGTCGTCGCCGACGAGACGACCGGCTACCGGGTGAGCGTGGAGCAGCTGGAGGCGGCACGCACGGAGAGGACGAAGGTCGTGCTCTTCGTCTCCCCGTCCAACCCGACCGGCGCCGTCTACAGCCAGGAGGAGGCCGAGGCGATCGGCCGCTGGGCCGTCGAGCACGGCCTGTGGGTCCTCACGGACGAGATCTACGAGCACCTCGTCTACGGCGACGCGACGTTCACTTCGCTGCCGGCGCTCCTGCCGGAGCTGCGCGACAAGTGCATCGTGGTCAACGGTGTGGCGAAGACGTACGCCATGACCGGCTGGCGCGTGGGCTGGGTCATCGGCCCGAAGGACGTCGTCAAGGCCGCGACGAACCTGCAGTCGCACGCCACCTCGAACGTCTCCAACGTGGCCCAGGTGGCCGCCCTGGCCGCCGTCTCCGGCGACCTGGAGGCCGTCGCGACGATGCGCGAGGCCTTCGACCGGCGCCGCAAGACGATCGTGCGGATGCTCAACGAGATCGACGGCGTTCTCTGCCCGGAGCCCGAGGGCGCGTTCTACGCCTACCCGTCGGTCAAGGGCCTGCTCGGCAAGGAGATCCGCGGCAAGCGTCCGCAGGACACCGTGGAGCTGGCCGCGCTGATCCTGGAGGAGGCCGAGGTCGCGGTCGTCCCGGGCGAGGCCTTCGGCACGCCGGGCTACCTGCGGCTGTCGTACGCGCTCGGCGACGAGGACCTCGTCGAGGGTGTGAGCCGGATGCAGAAGCTGCTGGCGGAGGCGCGGGACTGAGGTCCCCTGCTCGTACGGGGGCAGCTCCCCTTTTCGGGAGCTGCCCCCGTCCCTTTGTGCGAGCAAGACCACGTTCGGGGAAAGAGCTACCGGTGCGGCCGGGACGTACGGCAGGATCCTGGGATGGAGCGTGTACGTGACCTCTCTGAGCTGCCGAAAGCCCATCTGCACCTGCACTTCACCGGCTCGATGCGGCCGGGGACCGTCCTGGAGCTGGCCGACAAGTACGGCGTGCGCCTGCCCGAGGCCCTGACCGAGGCACTGACCAGCGGCGAGCCGCCCAGGCTGCGCGCCACGGACGAGCGCGGCTGGTTCCGGTTCCAGCGCCTGTACGACGCGGCGCGCTCCTGCCTGAGGCAGCCGGAGGACATCCAGCGGCTGGTCCGGGAGGCCGCCGAGGAGGATCTGAAGGACGGCTCGGGCTGGCTGGAGATCCAGGTGGACCCGACGTCGTACGCGCCCCGGCTGGGCGGGCTGATCCCGGCTCTCGAGATCATCCTGGACGCGGTGGACACGACGGTGCGGGAGACCGGGCTCGGGATGCGGGTCCTGGTGGCGGCGAACCGTATGAAGCACCCGCTGGACGCGCGCACGCTGGCCCGGCTCGCGGTGCGGTACGCCGACCGGGGCGTGGTCGGCTTCGGGCTCTCCAACGACGAACGGCGGGGCATGGCGCGGGACTTCGACCGTGCCTTCGCCATCGCGCGCGACGGCGGCCTGCTGTCGGCACCGCACGGCGGCGAGCTGACCGGCCCGGCGTCGGTGCGCGACTGCCTGGACGACCTGCATGCCTCGCGGATCGGGCACGGGGTGCGGGCGGCCGAGGACCCGCGGCTGCTGAAGCGGCTCGCCGACCGGGGCGTGACCTGCGAGGTCTGCCCGGCCTCGAACGTGGCGCTCGGCGTCTACGAGAAGCCGGAGGACGTTCCGCTGCGGACGTTGTTCGAGGCGGGCGTCCCGATGGCCCTCGGCGCCGACGACCCGCTGCTCTTCGGCTCCCGGCTGGCCGCCCAGTACGAGATCGCCCGGCGGCACCACGATTTCACGGACGCGGAACTCGCGGAGCTGGCCCGGCAGTCGGTGCGGGCGTCGGCGGCGCCGGGGGACGTCAGGGCGCGGCTGCTGGCCGGCGTGGACGACTGGCTGGCTCGCCCGGCCGTCTGAAGTGGGCGTAGGGCGGATACGCCTGGAAGCAGATCAGCACCTCGGGGCTCCGCCACGGGTCCGCCTCGGACTGCAGGCCGCTGATGCAGCCCATGAGGGCGGAGCCGCCCTTCACGATCCGCTTCTGGCGCGGTCCCCAGCCCGCCGCGGACGCACATTCCATGGACGTCTGGGCGAAGGCGTCGCGGCTGCCGACGAGGAAGAACGTCCGCGCGTGGGTGGTGTGGCGCAGCTCGTCCCTCAGGCCGCTGTCGTAGCGGCGCCGTTCCCAGGCGGCCGCGTCCCGCGCGGTGCGTGCCTCGTCGGTGCGGACGGTCAGCGGGGTGCCCTTGGTCGGCCTGCGGCGCAGCTCGGGCCATGTGCTGGGCCGCAGTCCGTAGGTGTGGTGGACCAGAACCAGGTCGACCGGCTCGCCGCAGCCCCCGTGGTGCTCTGTGACGGTGTCGCGCAGCGGGACGTGGACGACGGTGTGCCGCGAGTAGGCGGCGAAGGAGAACAGGCCGGCCAGCCGGTTGAGCCCGTCGTGGTCGCCGGTCAGGACGCCGTACGGCGCCGGGTCGCGCAGTGACGTGTGCCGCAGGGGTTGCCAGGGCTGGACCACACGGTGTTCGTGCGGCCCGGTCCGGAACCTGAACTCGCGCGGCCTCAGCCGCATACGGGATGCCTCACGGCCTCAGGTTCGCGGTCGGCCCGGGTCCTCCGCAACGGGGATTTCCGCGGCGATGCCGCCCAGCAGGGTGCGGGCGAGCCGGGCGGCGAACGCGTCCACGGGCGGTCGTGCGCCGCTCTCGGTGGCGTCGTAGGCGAACGCGCGCTGGGCGCAGGCGCCGAGGAGGAGCGAGGCGGCGGCGAAAGTGTCGGCGTCGGCGGAGACCCGGCCGGCCGTCTGCTCGGCGCGCAGATAGGCGTCCAGGCTCCGGATCGGCATGTGGGGGCCGGAGCCGATCTTCCGCAGCACGTCGTCGTGCCGCCGCTTGAGCTGTGTCTCGGCGTACAGGGAGGCGGCGATCGGGAAGCTCTGCTCGTAGAAGAGGGCCGCCTGGCGGGCGATCTCGGTGAGGTTCTCCTCCAGGGTGCCCCGGCCCGGCTCGGCCGCGAGGCCGGTCAGCAGGGGGGCGAGCCGGGGCAGTCGCTCGGTGAGCACCCGGACGAACAGCTCCTCTTTGCTCTCGAAGTACTTGTAGAGCGCCGCCTCGGAACAGCCGGCCGCCCTGGCGATCTCCTTGGTCGTGGCACGGGCGAGTCCGATGGTGAGCATCAGCTCGTGGGCGGCGTCGAGGATGCGGACACGCGCCGGCTTCGTCTCCATGGGACGTCCAATCGGGGCTTGACGGGTGGGTGGGTGCTTACTCACTCTAGAGAAACATCCGGGTGAGTGAATGCTCACCCACCTTGGTACGGGAGTACGGGAGTCCCCATGAAGCTCACCGTTTTCGGCGCCACCGGCGGGATCGGCCAGGAGATCGTCCGTCAGGCGCTCGGCGCAGGTCATCAGGTGACCGCCGTCGTCCGCGATCCGGCCCGGCTGACCGCCACGGGGGACGCGCTGGAGGTGTTCCGGGCGGACCTCACCGACCCGGGGGAGCTGCGCGCCGCCGTCGCCGGCCGGGACGCGGTCCTGTCGGGCCTCGGCGCGCGCAGCACCAAGGACGCGGGGGTGGCCGCCCGGCTCACCCGTACGGTCCTCGCGGCCATGGAGGCCGAGGGGGCGCGGCGGCTGCTGGTGGTCAGCGCCGCCCCGGTCGGACCGACCCCCGAGGACGACGGCCTCCTGGACCGCGGGATGCGGGGGCTGGTGTCGGCGATCCTCAAGGACGTCTACGCCGACCTGCGCGAGATGGAGGCCGAACTGGCGCGCAGCGGCACGGACTGGACGTCGGTACGGCCGCCGCGCCTGCAGGACAAGCCGCTCACCGGCCGCTACCGCACGGTCGTCGGCGGCTTCCCGCACAAGGGCCGCTTCATCGCGCGCGCGGACGTCGCCCACGCGATGCTGTCGATGATCGACGACACGGGGACGGTGAAGCAGGGGGTGGGGGTCGCGTACTGAGCCGCTACGGCCGCACGCCCACCGCCTGCGGCTACAGGCTCACGCCGACCGTCACCGGCTCGTTGACCAGGGTGATCCCGAAGGCCTCGCGGACTCCGGCGACGACCTCGCGGGCCAGGGCCAGCAGGTCCTCGGTGGTCGCCTCGCCCTGGTTGGTCAGGGCGAGCGTGTGCTTGGTGGAGATGCGGGCGGGCCCGGTGCCGTACCCCTTGGTGAAGCCCGCCTTGTCGATGAGCCAGGCCGCCGAGGTCTTCGTACGGCCCTCCCCCGCCGGGTACGCGGGCGGCTCGACGCCCTCGCCCAGCCGCTCCTGCACGCGCGCGTGGAACGCGGTGAACTGCGCCTCGGTGAGGATCGGGTTGGTGAAGAACGACCCGGCGGACCAGGTGTCGTGGTCCTCGGGGTCGAGGACCATGCCCTTGCCGGCGCGCAGCTTCAGCACGGTCTCGCGGGCCACGGCGAGCGGCACCCTCTCCCCCGGCTCCACACCGAGCGCCCGGGCCACCTCGGGGTACTTGACCGGCGCCGACAGCCCGTCCGCGTCCGCCAGCTCGAAGCGGACGCGCAGGACGACGTAGCGCTCGGGGTCGGCCTTGAAGCGGCTGTGCCGGTACGAGAAGGCGCACTCCTCATTCGTCAGCGTGACCGTCTCGCCGGCCCGGCGGTCGTAGGCGATCACCTCGGTGATGGTCGAGGAGACCTCCTGGCCGTAGGCGCCCACGTTCTGGATCGGGGTCGCGCCCGCGGAGCCGGGGATCCCGGCGAGGCACTCGATCCCGGCGAGCCCGGCCTCCACGGTGCGGGCGACGGCGTCCGTCCAGACCTCGCCGGCCGCCAGCTCCAGCGTGGTGCCGCGCAGTTCGAAGCCGGTCGTGGCGATGCGCAGGGCGGTGCCGTCGAAGCCCTTGTCGCCGATGACCAGGTTGGATCCGCCGCCGATGAGCAGCAGCGGGGTCCGGGTGTCGTCGGCGTCCCGGACGGCGGCGATCACCTCGGCGTCGGTCGTCGCGGTGACCAGCCGGGTGGCGGGGCCGCCCAGCCGGAAGGTGGTCAGCGGGGCCAGGGGGGCGTCGTGGAGTTCCTGCACGCGCTCAAGACTACGAGACGGCACGGACAGCGCTGCGAGACGGCACCGCTTCTGAAGACGGGTACGCGTAAGGGGCAGCCCGCAATTGCGGACGCCCCTTACATCAGCACCTCATGCGGGCCGTCAGGCCAGGCGTACGACCGCCCGGGACATGCCCAGCACCTTCTGGCCGTCGCTCATGGCGGTCAGGTCCACGCGCACCGTGTTGTCGTCGAGCTTGGCCGCGACCTTGCCGCTGACCTCGATCACCGCGCCCTTGTCGTCGTTCGGCACGACGACCGGCCGGGTGAAGCGGACGCCGTACTCCACGACCGCGGCCGGGTCGCCGGTCCAGTCGGTGACCACGCGGATCGCCTCGGCCATGGTGAACATGCCGTGCGCGATGACGTCCGGCAGGCCCACCTCCTTGGCGAACTTCTCGTTCCAGTGGATCGGGTTGAAGTCCCCGGAGGCACCCGCGTACCGCACCAGCGTGGCGCGGGTCACGGGGAAGGTCTGCGCCGGAAGTTCGGTGCCGACCTCGACGTCGTCGTACGCGATCTTCGCCGTCATCGCTGTCTCACGCCTCCTCGGCCGCACGGGCCACGAGCTTGGTCCAGGCGGTCACCACGTGCTCGCCCGCCTCGTCGTGCACCTCGCCGCGGATCTCCAGCACGTCGTTGCCCGCGAGGGACTTGATCGTCTCGATGGTCGAGGTGACCGTGAGCCGGTCACCGGCGCGCACCGGGCGGGCGTAGGCGAACTTCTGGTCGCCGTGCACCACACGGCTGTAGTCGAGACCGAGCTGCGGGTCCTCGACGACCTGTCCGGCTGCCCGGAAGGTGATGGAGAACACGAAGGTCGGCGGGGCGATCACATCGGGGTGGCCGAACGCCTTGGCGGCCTCCGGGTCCGTGTACGCGGGGTTGGTATCCCCGATCGCCTCGGCGAACTCGCGGATCTTCTCCCGGCCCACCTCGTAGGGCTCGGTGGGCGGATAGGTCCGCCCGACGAAGGACTGGTCCAGCGCCATGGCCCGGCACCTCCTGGTCTCGGCAGCGTGACTGCTCTCAGCAGCGTGTGAAACGACGTGAGGCCGCCCCCCGACTTGTGGGGGCGGCCTCACGTATGAGCCTGATTTATCGCGTCTCGCGGTGCGCGGTGTGCGCGTTGCAACGCGGGCAGTGCTTCTTCATCTCAAGACGGTCCGGGTTGTTACGCCGGTTCTTCTTGGTGATGTAGTTCCGCTCCTTGCACTCCACGCAGGCCAGCGTGATCTTCGGGCGGACGTCGGTGGCAGCCACGTGAGTGCTCCTTGACGAACGGATGGAATGAATTAACGCAAGAAAGAGTAGCCGATCGAAGGACCGACCCCGCAATCGGCTACTGTCAGTAGCGGTGACCGGACTTGAACCGGTGACACAGCGATTATGAGCCGCTTGCTCTACCGACTGAGCTACACCGCTTTGATGAGATCGGCCCCGCCTTGCGGCGGGAACCTCTCACACCAGAGCCCCAAAACGGAATCGAACCGTTGACCTTCTCCTTACCATGGAGACGCTCTGCCGACTGAGCTATTGGGGCGAGCGATGAAGACATTACACGGTCCGCCGCCGTTCACCCAAATCCGTATCCGGCCGCCCTCCGCAGCCCACTTGCCGGGCCGTTTCCCCGGCCTCCCGGCAGCCTCGCAAGCCCCGTGCGGCCCTGGCACACGCGTGTGGGGAGGCGCCCCGCGACGGGCAGACCACACCGGTACGACTATTGCGCTCCTCCGCGCCCCGCACGGCTCGCCACCCTAGGCTCGACTCACTCTGCGTGATCTTGGGTCCACAGCAGCTTCGCACCCTCACGCGGCCCTGCCCGAGCCCCCGGCCCGACCCCTGGAGTCCGATGCCCGACAGCCATCCGCAGCCGCCCCCGTCGTCGAACTCGTCAGGGTCCTCCGGACAGCCCGACCCGGCCGCCCTGCTGCTGTGCGGGGCGCGGCTCACCGACGGCCGGATGGTGGACGTACGGCTGGGCGGCGGGCGCATCGAGGCGGTCGGTACGGCCGGCAGCCTGACGTCCGGGCCGGCCCGGAAGGGCGCCGCGCGCGTGGACCTCGGCGGCTACCTGCTCCTCCCCGCCCCGGCCGAACCGCACGCCCACAGCGACACGGCGCTCTCCGCCGAGCACCCCGGACCGGTCTCGTACGCCCCCGAGGACGTCCAGCGCCGGGCCACGGAGGCGGCGCTGCTCCAACTCGGCCACGGGGCCACGGCGGTACGCGCGCACGTGCGCGTGGGCGACGTCCAGGGCCTCGGCTCGCTCGGCGCCGTACTGCAGGCACGCCGCTCCCTGCGCGGGCTCGCGGAGCTGACCACGGTGGCGATGCCGCGCCTGCTGACCGGGGCGGCCGGGGCCGACGGGCTCGCGATGCTGCGGGACGCGGTCAAGATGGGTGCCTCCGTGGTGGGCGGCTGCCCGGACCTGGACCCGGATCCCACGGGCTACGTGGAGGCCGTGCTGGAGGTGGCGTCGGAGCACGGCTGCCCGGTGGACCTGCACACGGACGCCGCCGACCCGGCCCGGCTGTCCCGGCTCGCGGCCATGGCGGGTGGTCTGCGCCCCGGCGTGACGATCGGCCCGTGCGCCGGTCTCGCGCGCCTGCCCGCCGAGGCCGCCACCCGGCTCGCGGACCAGCTCGCGGCGGCCGGCGTGACGGTGGTGTGCCTGCCCCAGGGCGGTTGCGGGGGCGCGGAGCGGCGGGGCACGGCCCCGGTACGGCTGCTGCGCGCGGCCGGGGTGCGGGTGGCCGCCGGCAGCGGCGCCCTCCGGGACGTGTCGAACCCCGTGGGTCGTGGCGACCCCCTGGAGGCCGCCTATCTCCTCGCGTCCGTCCACGGCCTGCGCCCCGAGGACGCCTACGACGCGGTGAGCATCTCGGCCCGCGCGGTCCTGGGCCTGCCCGAGGTCCGCGTGGAGGCCGGTTTCCCCGCCGAACTCCTCGCCGTACGCGGCGATCGGCTGTCCGGCGCCCTCTCGCTCGCCTACAGCCGGATCGTGGTGCACCGGGGGCGCGTGGTGGCCCGCACGAGCGCGGTCCGCGAGTACTGCAACTCGGCGGCAGCGGCGGAACTGGGGCTGCCGCGGCAAGGGCGCAAGGAGTTGTCCTGAGGGGGCACCCGTTTGCGCATGGGGCGCGCACTCCCGGACACGCGCCCCGGATCGTGCGCCGATGCGCCCCGGCGCCACGGCGCGCTCCCGGCCTTAACTCGTGCGGCGGTCACGCCTCTTCGGGCGTACGGTCGGATTCATGCGCATTGTCATCGCTGGTGGTCATGGTCAGATCGCGCTGCGGCTGGAGCAGCTGCTCTCCGCGCGCGGGGACGAGGTAGCGGGGATCATCCGCAAGGCCGAGCAGGGCAACGACCTGAGGGCGGCCGGCGCCGAACCGGTCCTGCTCGACCTGGAGTCCGCCTCGGTGGAGGAGGTCGCGGCGCATCTGCAGGGCGCGGACGCGGCGGTCTTCGCGGCGGGCGCGGGCCCGGGCAGCGGTACGGCCCGCAAGGACACGGTGGACAGGGGTGCGGCGGTGCTGTTCGCCGACGCGGCCGTCCGCGCGCGTGTACGCCGTTTCGTGGTGGTCTCCTCGATGGGCGCGGACCCCGCGCACCAGGGCGACGAGGTGTTCGACGTCTACCTGCGCGCCAAGGGCGAGGCCGACACGTACATCACCCGTCAGGACGCCCTCGACTGGACGATCCTGCGCCCCGGTTCGCTGACGAACGACGCGGGCACGGGCCTGGTCCGGCTGGAGGCCCACACCGGGCGCGGCGCGATCCCCCGGGACGACGTGGCGGCCGTACTGGCGGAGCTGGTGGACACCCCGGCGACGGCAGGCCTGACGCTGGAGCTGATCAGTGGATCGACGCCGGTGTCGGTGGCCGTGAAGTCGATCGCGGGGAACTGAGCCCCGGCCCCCGGCCGTTCGCCCGAGACGGGTTTTCCGCTCTCCCGCGCCCCATACGAAGAGACCCCCTCCGACCGCGTTTCCGCAGTTGAAGGGGGTCTTCCCCAGTGTGGCGGCGCCAGGATTCGAACCTGGGAAGGCTGAGCCGGCAGATTTACAGTCTGCTCCCTTTGGCCGCTCGGGCACACCGCCGGGGTTGCTGCCGTTCGAACCGCTTTTCGGCGGTGCTCCCTGGCAACGACGTAAACAATACCCGATACGGAGGGGTGCTTCGCCACCCGATTGATCTGCGTCCCTCCGGTCATGAGGTGACTAGGCTGGTGCGGATGCGGCCCGGCGCCACGCCGGGCTCGGCGGCCGCCGCCACACACCGACACGCCCCCCGATACAAGGAGCCACAGGACATGGCCGACTCCAGTTTCGACATCGTCTCGAAGGTCGAGCGGCAGGAGGTCGACAACGCCCTCAACCAGGCCGCCAAGGAGATCTCGCAGCGCTACGACTTCAAGGGCGTGGGCGCCTCGATCGAGTGGTCCGGTGACAAGATCCTCATGGTGGCGAACTCCGAGGACCGGGTGAACGCAGTCCTCGACGTCTTCCAGTCCAAGCTGATCAAGCGCGGCATCTCGCTCAAGGCGCTGGACGCCGGCGAGCCGCAGCTGTCCGGCAAGGAGTACAAGATCTTCGCGTCGATCGAGGAGGGCATCTCCCAGGACAACGCCAAGAAGGTGGCGAAGATCATCCGCGACGAGGGCCCGAAGGGCGTGAAGGCCCAGGTCCAGGGCGACGAGCTGCGGGTCAGCTCCAAGAGCCGCGACGACCTGCAGGCCGTGATCGCCCTCCTGAAGGGCAAGGACTTCGACTTCGCGCTGCAGTTCGTGAACTACCGGTAGATCACCGGAGGGCCCCGAGCAGAAAGGGTGGGCACCTCGTGGTGCCCACCCGTCGGTCAGTCGCGCGAGTTGCCGAACAGGATGCGATAGAGGATCAGCAGCACGAGCGAGCCGCCGATCGCGGCGGCCCAGGTCGGGCCGTCGTAGAAGTGCTTGCTGATCGGGTGGTCCAGCCAGCGCGCCGAGATCCAGCCGCCTATGAACGCGCCCGCGATGCCGATGAGGGTCGTACCGATGAAGCCGCCCGGGTCACGGCCCGGCAGCAGGACCTTGGCGATGGCTCCGGCCAGGAGCCCGAGGATGATCCAACCGATGATGCTCATGCCGTGAACCTGCCCTCCCGCGCTGTACCCGTGCTGTCCGGCCCTTGAGAATCCGGTGAGGATCGGCTGTACGTCGCGCGCGTGTTCGTGCTCTGTCGATGAAGAGGACGTCACGGGTCCATCGGCCGGTTGCGGCGATCAGTAGGGTGCGGCGCATGACACCTTCCGGCACCGGCCTGCGCCGCTCCCTGGGCGTACGGGACGCCGTGGTCGTCGGCCTCGGCTCGATGGTCGGGGCCGGCGTCTTCTCCGCCCTGGGGCCCGCAGCGCGCGCCGCCGGGCCGGGGCTGCTGATCGGCCTGGCCGTCGCCGCCGTGGTGGCCTACTGCAACGCCATGTCCTCGGCCCGCCTGGCCGCCCGCTATCCGGCGTCGGGCGGGACGTACGTGTACGGCAGGGAGCGCCTGGGCACGTTCTGGGGCTATCTCGCCGGCTGGGCGTTCGTGGTCGGCAAGACGGCCTCCTGCGCGGCCATGGCGCTCACGGTGGGCGCGTATGTGTGGCCGGGGCAGGCGCACGCTGTGGCGGTGGCGGCCGTGGTGGCGCTGACCGCCGTGAACTACGGCGGCATCCAGAAGTCGGCGTGGCTGACACGGGTGATCGTGGCCGTGGTGCTGGCGGTCCTCGCGTGCGTGGTGGTCGTGTGCCTGACGTCCGGCGAGGCCGATGCCGGGCGGCTCGGCGTCGGGCTGTCGTCGGGTGCGGGCGGGGTGCTTCAGGCGGCCGGTCTGCTGTTCTTCGCCTTCGCCGGGTACGCGCGGATCGCGACCCTGGGCGAGGAGGTGCGGGATCCCGCGCACACCATTCCGCGCGCCATTCCGCTGGCCCTCGGGATCGCGCTGGTGGTGTACGTGGGTGTGGCCGTGGCCGTGCTCGGTGTCCTCGGCGCGGACGGTCTGGGGCATGCGGCGGCCCCGCTGGCCGACGCGGTGCGGGCGGCCGGGGTGCCGGGGCTCGTACCCGTGGTGCGGGTGGGGGCCGCGGTGGCCGCGCTGGGGTCGCTGCTCGCGCTGATCCTCGGTGTGTCCCGGACGACGCTGGCCATGGCCCGTGACGGTCATCTGCCCAGGGTGCTGGCCGCCGTGCATCCGCGGTTCCAGGTCCCGCACCGGGCCGAGCTGGCCGTGGGCGCGGTGGTCGCCGTGCTGGCGGCGACGGTGGACGTGCGCGGTGCGATCGGTTTCTCCTCCTTCGGCGTGCTGGCCTACTACGCCGTGGCCAACGCCTCCGCCTGGACGCTGAGCCCGGCCCTTTCGGCGCGGCTGGTCCCGGCCGTGGGGCTGCTGGGCTGCGCGACGCTGGCGTTCGCCCTCCCGGCCGTCTCGGTCGGCGTGGGGGCGGGCGTGCTGGCCGTGGGCGTGGTCGCCTACGGGGTACGGCGGTGGTGGGCGGGGCGCCGCTCCGACACGGCCGACGAGGCCTCCGGCCGGTAGGTCAGCGCGCCGCGAACGGCTGGTCCGTGGGGACGATCTCGCGGCCCAGCGGCAGCAGGGAGACCGGGATCAGCTTGAAGTTGGCGATGCCGAACGGGATGCCGATGATCGTCAGGCACAGGGCGATGCCGGTCGTGATGTGGGCGAGGGCCAGCCACCAGCCGGCCAGGATCAGCCACAGCACGTTGCCGATGCAGGAGGGCGCGCCCGCGTCCCGGCGCTCGACCGTGGTGTACCCGAAGGGCCACAGGGCGTAGAGGCCGATACGGAAGGCCGCTATGCCGAACGGGATGCCGATGATCGTGATGCAGAGGATCACGCCCGCGAGCAGGTAGGCGAGGAACAGCCAGAAGCCGCTCAGGACGAGCCAAATGATGTTCAGGATGGTCTTCACCGGTTGCGACCTGCCATCTTTTCGAGCCGGGTGATGCGCTCCGCCATCGGCGGGTGTGTGGAGAACATCTTGGACAGACCCTGGCCCGCGCGGAAGGGGTTCGCGATCATCATGTGGCTCGCGGTCTCGATCCGGGGCTCGGGGGGCAGCGGCAGCTGCTGGGTGCCGACCTCCAGCTTGCGCAGGGCGTTGGCCAGGGCCTGCGGGTCGCCGGTGAGCTGGGCCCCCGAGGCGTCCGCCTCGTACTCTCTGGAGCGGCTGATGGCCAGCTGGATGAGGGTGGCGGCGAGCGGTCCCAGGATCATGATCAGCAGCAGGCCCAGCAGGCCGGGGCCGTCGTCGTCGTCCGAGCGGCCGATCGGGATCAGCCAGGCGAAGTTGACCAGGAACATGATCACCGAGGCCAGGGCTCCGGCCACGGAGGAGATCAGGATGTCGCGGTTGTAGACGTGGCTCAGCTCGTGGCCGATGACTCCGCGCAGCTCGCGTTCGTCGAGCAGGCGCAGGATGCCTTCGGTGCAGCACACGGCGGCGTTGCGCGGGTTGCGGCCCGTCGCGAAGGCGTTGGGGGCCTCCGTCGGGGAGATGTACAGGCGGGGCATGGGCTGGCGGGCCTGCGTGGACAGCTCGCGGACCATCCGATAGAGCGCCGGGGCCTCGAACTCGCTCACCGGGCGGGCGCGCATCGCGCGGAGCGCCAGCTTGTCGCTGTTCCAGTACGCGTACGCGTTCGTCCCCAGCGCGATCAGGACCGCCACGATCAGACCCGTACGGCCGAAGAAGCTGCCGATGACGATAATGAGTGCGGACAGCCCTCCGAGGAGTACTGCCGTCCTTAGCCCGTTGTGCCGGCGGTGCACGGTACGCCCTCCAAGTCGTGCCGCAGGGGAACCCTTTGGTCCAGTGGACCCTCCCGCTCTGGTCAACGCCAGGCGGCGGCCGCAAGTTCCCTTGAGTGGGCGTCGGCGGGCGTCGGCCGTACGGGTGACGTGCTGTTACGTCCTTTCGCACGCCTCTTGAGCCCCTCCGCGCGCGTGGGAGCACGGGTGTCCCACGCGCGCGTGGCGGGTCCTCAGAACAGTGCGGTGGCCGCGAAGCGCAGGACCAGCTGGGGCGCGCCGGAAAGGACCACGCCGAGGACGCCGGTGAGGGCGAGCGCGGCGGTGAGGGGGGCTGGGACCAGGTGCCGGGCGGGGGCGCCCTCGGGGGCGCGGAACAGCAGGGCCGTCCACTGGAGGTAGTAGAAGAGGGCGATCACCACGTTGACGGCCATCACCACGGCCAGCCAGCCCAGACCCGCGTCGACGGCCGCCGAGAACACGGTGACTTTGGCGAACAGGCCGATGATGCCCGGCGGCAGCCCGGCGAGGCACAGCAGGAAGAACGCCAGGAGGAGGGCGGCGGCCGGGTTGGACGCGGACAGGCCCCGGTAGTCGCTGATCCGGTTCAGGGACTTCGTACGGCCCACCAGGGCCGCCACCGCGAAGGCGCCGAGGTTCACGGCGCCGTACATGAGGGCGTACGCGACCGTGGAGCCGATGGCCTTCTGGCCGTCCTTGACGTAGCCGGCGGCGGCGATCGGCACCAGGAGGTAGCCCGCCTGGCCGACGGAGGACCAGGCGAGCAGTCGTACGGCGCTGTACGCGCGCGTGGCCTGCTGGCGCAGGGCGCCGACGTTGCCGACGGTCATGGTGAGGGCGGCCAGCGCGGCGAGCGCGGGCCCCCAGATGTCGCCGTACGACGGGAGGGCGACGACGGTGACGAGGATCAGGCCGGAGAAGCCGACCGCCTTGCCGACGACGGACAGGTAGGCGGCGACGGGCAGCGGCGCGCCCACGTAGGTGTCGGGCACCCAGAAGTGGAACGGGACCGCGGCCGTCTTGAAGGCGAAGCCGACGAGGGTGAGGACGACGCCGGTCTGGGCGAGGGTGTGGAGCTGCCCGTCGACGTGCTGGATCCGCTGGGCGACCTGGGTGAGGTAGAGGGTGCCGGTGGAGGCGTAGACGAAGCTGATGCCCAGCAGGCTCACCGCGGTGGCGGTGACCGAGGACAGGAAGAACTTCAGGGCTGCCTCGGAGGACCGCTTGTCGCCGTGCCGGATGCCGACGAGGGCGAAGGCGGGCAGGGAGGCGACCTCCAGGGCGACGATCAGCGTGGCCAGGTCGCGGGAGGCGGGCAGCAGGGCGGCGCCGGCCGCGGAGGACAGCAGCAGGAACCAGAACTCCCCTGCCGGGACGCGCCGGTGCTCGTCCTTGAGGTTCGTCATCGACATCAGGGCTGCCACCAGGGCGCCGCCGAGGGCGAGGAACTGGATGACGAGGGTGAAGTGGTCGGCGGTGTAGCTGCACACGCGCGCGTGGCCGGTCAGGCAGAAGGTGCTGCGGTCGCCGTCCAGCAGGGGCAGCAGCATCAGCGTGGCGGCGGCGAGGCCCGCGACGGAGGCCCAGCCGAGCAGGGGCTTGCGTGCCTCGGGGACGAACAGGTCGGCGACGAGCACGGCGAGCGCGACCACCGCGGCGATGGTCGGCGGCGCGATCGCGAGCCAGTCGACGGACTGGATCAAGGACTCGGCCGACGGCTGGGCCAGGGCGCTCATCGGGTGCCTCCTGCGAGGAGCTGCTGCACGGCCGGGTCGGTGAGGCCGAGCAGGGCCCTCGGCCACAGCCCGGCGACGACGGTGAGGGCGACGAGCGGGGTCCAGGCCGCGAACTCGTAGCCGTGGACGTCTGCGAGCTTGGGCATGTCCTGTGGTGTGGCGCCCATGCAGACCCGGCGGACCACGATCAGCATGTACGCGGCCGTCAGCAGGGTGCCGAACGCGCCGATCGCCATGAAGGTGAGGAACGCGGGCCGGCTGAGGTCGGCGGCGGGCTTGAACGCGCCGAACAGGGCGAGCATCTCGCCCCAGAACCCGGCGAGTCCGGGCAGGCCGAGCGAGGCGACGGCGCCGAAGGCGAGCAGTCCGCCGAGGCGCGGCGCCTTGCCGTACAGCGCGGCGCCCGTCTCCTCGGCAAGGCTGTCGAGGTCGGTCGTGCCCGTGCGGTCCTTGAGCGCGCCGACCAGGAAGAACAGCAGGCCGGTGATGAGGCCGTGGGCGATGTTGGCGAAGAGGGCGCCGTTCACGCCGGTCGGGGTCATGGTGGCGATGCCGAGCAGGACGAAGCCCATGTGGCCGACGGAGGAGTAGGCGATCAGGCGCTTCAGGTCGCCCTTCGCGCCCTGCTTGGCGAGGGCCAGACAGGCCAGGGACCCGTAGATGATCCCGACCACGGCGAACGCGGCGAGGTAGGGCGCAAAGGTGTGGAAGCCGTCCGGCGCGATCGGCAGCAGAATCCGGACGAAACCGTACGTACCCATCTTCAGCAGGACGCCGGCCAGCAGGACCGAGCCGACGGTCGGGGCGGCGGTGTGGGCGTCGGGCAGCCAGCTGTGCAGCGGCCACATCGGCGTCTTGACCGCGAGCCCGATCCCGATCGCCAGAACCGCGATGACCTGCACGGATGTGGTCAGCGACCGGCCGTTGTCAGTGGCGAGTGCCACCATGTCGAACGTGCCCGCCTTGATTCCGATCAGGAGCAGGCCGAGCAGCATGACGACGGAACCGAGCACCGTGAACAGGATGAACTTCCACGCGGCCCGGGTCCGGCCCTCGCCGCCCCAGCGGGCGATGAGGAAGTACATCGGGATGAGCACGACCTCGAACGCGAGGAAGAACAGCAGCAGATCGAGGACGGCGAAGGTCGCGAGGGTGCCGGACTCCAGGAGGAGCACCAGCGCGACGAACGCCTTCGGGGACGGGCCCGTAGGCATCTTGAAGTAGGAGTAGAGCGCGCAGAGGAAGGTCAGCAGCGCGGTCAGGACCAGAAGGGGGAGGGAGATGCCGTCGATGCCGAGGTGGATCCGCACGTCGAGTGCCGGGATCCAGCTGATGTCGGTCGTGGCCTGCATCTTCGACGGATGGTCGTGGTCGAAGCCGAGCGTGAGGACGATCGCGGCGATGAGGATCGCACCGGTCACGGTCACGCCGTGGCGCAGCACGGCCTGCTCGGGCGACTTCCCCTTCAGCCCGGGCGGGGCCGGCAGGAGAGCGGCGACGGCGCCGAGGAGCGGGCCGACGACGACGAATGCCAGAAGGAACTGCATCACGGACTCGTTGATATCGATCACGCCTGCTCACGCTCCCGTGGCGACGAGGAGGACGGTCACCGTCAGGACGACGGCACCGGCGAGCAGCGCGCTCACATAGGTCTGCACATTGCCGGTCTGCGCGCGCCGCACGGCGGCCCCGAGCAGCCGGGGCAGCGCGGCCGCGCCGCCTACGTAGGTCTCGACGACCTCGCGGTCGAGGAACCGGACGAGACTCGCTCCGTCCTGGACCGGACGGACGAACAGCGCCGCGTACACGGCGTCCAGGTGGAAGCCGACGGCCGCGTGCCGGTACAGCGGGCCTAGCAGCAGCCGTCCGGGGTCGGGCGCGTGGGCGAGGTCGCGGTAGGCCGGTTCGCGGTCGGCGAGAGCGTGGGCCTCGACCAGGCTGGCGTCGCCCTCCGGGTGCGCGGCGGCCTCGCCTTCGAGGTGTTCCCACTCGAAGGAGGGTGCGGGCACGGCCGGGACGCGGGCGGCGAGCGCGCGGGTGCGCTGCCAGGCGCCGTAGGTGAGGAGCCCGCCGACCAGGGCGAAGCCGGTGCCGAGGATGGAGGTGAGGAGCGTCGGGGTCAGGTCACGCCCGTCGAACCAGCCGGGCAGCGAGCGGTAGGCGAGCCCGCCGAAGGCCAGGGACGGCACGGCGAGGACCCACAGCACCACGGTCATCGTGAGCGGCTGGCGGCCGTGGTCGGGGGCTTCGGCGCCCTCGCCGCGGAAGGCCAGCAGCCACAGGCGCGCGGCGTAGGCGGCGGTGAGCAGGGCCGTGAGCAGACCGGCGACGAGGACGATCCAGCCGGCCGCGCCGGGGGCGTGGTCGGTGTGGCCGGTGGCCACGTGCTCGGCGGCGCCGAGGACGGACTCCTTGGAGAAGAAGCCGCTGAAGGGCGGGATCGCGGCGAGCGCGAGGAGCGCCACGGTCATCGTACAGTAGGCGTCCGGGACGCGGTCGCGCAGGTGGCTCATGCGGGACATGGCGGCCAGCGAGTTGGTGCCGGCGGCGTGGATGATCACGCCGGCGGCGAGGAACAGCAGCGCCTTGAAGGCGCCGTGCGACAGGAGGTGGAAGACGGCGGCACCGCGGTCGCCGACGGCGAGGGCACCGGTCATGTAGCCGAGCTGGCCGATCGTCGAGTAGGCGAGGACGCGCTTGATGTCGTCCTGGGCGAGCGCGGCGAGGCCGGAACCGGTCATCGTGACGGCGGCCATGACGGCGAGGACGACCATCGCGGCCTGGGAGGCCTCGAACACCGGAAGGAGACGGGCGATGAAGTAGACACCGGCGGCGACCATCGTCGCGGCGTGGATCAGCGCCGAGACGGGCGTCGGGCCCGCCATCGCGTCGGGGAGCCAGGTGTGCAGCGGGAACTGCGCCGACTTGCCGGCCACGCCCGCGAGCAGCAGCAGGGCGATCAGGGTCGGGTGGTCGATGCCGCCGCTCGCCACGGCCCCCAGGACGCGGGTGATGCGGAACGATCCGGCGTCGGTGGCCAGGGCGAACAGACCGATGAGGAACGGCACGTCGCCGAGCTTGGTGACCAGGAAGGCCTTCAGGGAGGCGGCGCGGGCCTCGGGGGTCTCCCAGTAGTGGCCGACGAGGAAGTAGGAGCAGATGCCCATGACTTCCCAGCCGACCAGCAGCACGATCAGGTCGCCCGAGTAGACGACCAGGAGCATCGCGGAGGTGAACAGGGAGACGAGGGCCGCGTAGGAGGGGTAGCGCGGGTCGTCGCGCAGGTAGCCCGTCGAGTAGATCTGCACGCAGGTCGCGACGAAGGCGACCAGGACGGCGACGAGCGCGGCGAAGCCGTCGATGTGCAGGGCCAGCTCGATCGGCACGGAGCCGGTGGGCGTCAGCTCGGTGTGGGCGTCGACGGCCTGGCCGCCGCCCTGTCGTACGGCGACCAGCGCGGCCAGCACCAGCGCGGCCAGGGCCGGCAGCACGGCGAGCGGGCGGACGAAACCGGGGGCGGTGCGGCCCAGGAGCAGGCCGGCCGCGGCGCCCAGGAACGGCAGGAGGGGGACGAGGACGGCGAGGGTGGTCGTGGTCACGCGGTGGCCTCAGCCTTCTCGGCCGCGGGGGCGTCGGTGTCGGGGCCGCCGGTGTCGTCGCCGTGGCCCTCGGCGGTGTCGCGGAGCTTGTCGATGTCCGAGGTGCCGCGGTTGCGGTAGACGGCGAGCACGATCGCGAGGCCGATGCCGATCTCGGCTGCGGCGATGGCGATGGTGAACAGGGTCAGCGCCTGGCCGGAGTGCAGGGTCTCCTCGGCGGCCCGGCTGAGCCAGACGTCGAAGGCGACCAGGTTGAGGTTGACGGCGTTGAGCATCAGCTCGACCGACATCAGGACCAGGATCGCGTTGCGGCGGGCGAGGACGCCGTACAGGCCCGTGCAGAAGAGGAGGGCGGAGAGGACGGCGGGATAGGCGAGGTGCATCAGCGGGCGCCTTCCTTCTCGCCGGGAGTGGTCGCGGGGGTGTCCACGGTGGCCGGTGCGCCGGAGGCCGCCGCCGGGCCCGAGGGGGCCTCCACCTTCGCCTTGCGGGACAGGACGATCGCGCCGACCAGGGCCGCGAGGAGGAGGACCGAGAGGGCCTCGAAGGGCAGGACCCAGTTCTGGAAGAGGCTCTCGCCGGTGGCCTTCGTCGACCCGGAGGCCGGGCCGGTCAGGTCGATCCAGGTCGTGCGGAACGCGTCGACGACCACCCACACCAGGGCGCCGGCGGCGGCCAGGGCGACGGCGAGGGCGATCCAGCGGTTGCCGGAGTCGGCGTCCGGGGAGCGGCCGATGGGGGCCTTGGTGAGCATCAGACCGAACAGGAGGAGGACGACGACGGAACCGACGTAGATGAGGACCTGCACCCAGGCGATGAACTCTGCGGTGAGCAGGAGGTACTCGACGGCGAGGCCGCCGAGGGTGACCACCAGCCACAGGGCGGCGTGCACCAGCTGCCGGGTGGTGACGGTGACCAGGGCCGCCCCGAAGGTGACCAGGCCGACGAGGAGGAAGGCGATCTCGACACCGGTCGGGGACAGGAAGCCGTGCTGGGCTGCGGCGAGGCTCAGGGACGGGGCGAGGCTCACGACTCCCCCTCCTGTGGTTCGGCCTGCGCGGCGGCCAACTTCTCGGCGGTCTTGCGGGCGGCGGCGATCTCCTTCGGCTCCTCCGCGCCGGCGTCCAGGGCGGGCGGGGCCGGGACGGTCCACATCCACTCGCGGAGCTTGTCGCGCTCGTGGGTGAGCTCGCGGATGTCGGTCTCGGCGTACTCGAACTCGGGGGACCAGAACAGCGCGTCGAAAGGACAGACCTCGATGCAGATACCGCAGTACATGCACAGGGAGAAGTCGATGGCGAACCGGTCGAGGACGTTGCGGCTGCGCTCGCGTCCGCCGGGGGCGGCGGGCGGGACCGTCTCCTTGTGGGAGTCGATGTAGATGCACCAGTCCGGGCACTCGCGGGCGCACAGCATGCAGACCGTGCAGTTCTCCTCGAACAGCCCGATCACTCCGCGGGTGCGGGGCGGCAGCTCGGGCTGGGCGTCCGGGTACTGCGCGGTGACGTGCTTCCTCGTCATCGTGCGGAGGGTGACGGCCAGGCCCTTGGCCAGGCCGGAGCCGGGAATGGGAGCCACTACAAGATCACCACCTTGACGATGCCGGTGAGGGCGATCTGGGCGAGGGAGAGGGGGACGAGCAGGGTCCAGGAGAGCTTCTGGAGCTGGTCCTCGCGCAGCCGGGGGTAGGTCACGCGGAGCCAGATGACGACGAAGGCGAGGATCGCGGTCTTCAGCAGGGTCCACAGCCAGCCCAGGCCGTCGGCGCCCCAGGGGCCGTGCCAGCCGCCCAGGAAGAGGACGGTGGTCAGACCGCACAGGACGATGATTCCGGCGTACTCGGCGAGCAGGAACAGCGCGAACCTGAGGCCGGTGTACTCGGTGTACGCGCCGAAGATGATCTCCGAGTCGGCGACGGGCATGTCGAAGGGCGGGCGCTGCAGCTCGGCGAGGCCGGCCACGAAGAACACGACCGCGCCCACGATCTGCCAGGGCACCCACCACCAGTGGAAGGCGTGCAGGATGCCCGGCAGGGAGACGGTTCCGGCCGCCATGGCCACGGAGGCGGCGGCGAGCAGCATCGGAAGCTCGTAGGCGAGCAGCTGGGCGGCCGTGCGCAGGCCGCCGAGCAGGGAGAACTTGTTCGCGCTGGCCCAGCCGGCCATGAGCGAACCGAGGACGCCGACGCCCATCACCGCGAGCACGAAGAAGACGCCCGCGTCCAGGACCTGGCCGACCGCGCCCTCGCTCGGCCCGATCGGGATCGCGAGCAGCACGAGCAGGTACGGCAGCAGGGCCACGGCGGGGGCCAGCTGGAAGATGCGGCGGTCGGCTCCTGCCGGGACCACGTCCTCCTTCTGCGCGAACTTCACGCCGTCGGCGATGAGCTGGGCCCAGCCGTGGAAGCCGCCCGCGTACATCGGGCCGAGGCGGCCCTGCATGTGGGCCATCACCTTGTGCTCGGTCTGGCCGACGATCAGCGGGAAGGTGAGGAAGACGACGAACACGACCAGGAGTCGCAGGGCGACGTCCAGCGCGCCGTTCACTGCGGGCCTCCTGTGGGGTCGTCGGGGGTGGTGTGGTCTTCGGGTGCCTCGGGGGCTTCCGGCTGCGGCTCGGGAGCCCGGGTCTCCTCCGGTGCCTGCTCCGGCTCCGACTCCGGTGCCCGCTCCGACTCCGGTGCCCGCTCCTGCTCCGGTGCTTGCTCCGTCGGCTGCTGTTCGTCGAACGCCGGGCGCGCGTGGTGCCACGGGGCGTCCGAGCTGCGCGGGGCGCGCTGCGAGGCCGAGCCCTCCGAGGCGCTGCGTGCGCGGCGCGGCCCTGCCGGTGCCGAGCCGGGCTCGGGTGCCGCCGGTGCTTCGGCCGGCGTTTCGGCCGGCGTTTCCGCAGCCGTCTGGCTCGCCGAGCCCTGGCTCGCGCTCCGCATCCGACGCGGCCGCGCAGCGGCGTCGGCAGCTCCGGCCACGGCCGCTGCGGCCTGGCTCGCCGAGCCCTCCGCCGCCGTGCGGGTCCGTCGTACCGGACGCTCGGCGCCCGCCGGGCCCTCCCCGGCCGCACGCACCGGGCGTTCGCCCGCCGCGCGTCCCGCGGCTCGGGCCGGGCGCGCCGGGGCGGGAGGCAGCTGGCCCTTGAGGGGGCCCCACTCGTTCGGGTCCGGGACGCCCGGCGGCAGCATCTGGCGCCGCTTGGGCCCGCCGTGCTCGGACTCGCCCGGCTCCTTGGCTCCCGGCCAGGCCTTGGCGACCCGGGCGGCGAGGACGAAGTCCTTGCGCAGGGGGTGGCCCTCGAAGGTCTCCGGGAGCAGGAGGTGTTCCAGGTGCGGGTGGCCCTCGAAGTCGACCCCGAACATCTCGTGGGTCTCGCGCTCGTGCCAGGCGGCGCCCGCGTAGACGCCCACGGCCGAGGGCAGGGTCGGCGCCTCGTGCGGGACGGTCGTCCGCACGAGCAGACGGCGGACCGGCCAGAGAGCGACGACGTGCGCGGAGACGCGGAAGCCGGTGCCGGGTTCGTCGACCGCGCTCAGCCAGTCGAAGTAGGTGCAGGACAGGGTCGTACGGGCCGTCTCCAGGGCGGTGAGCCAGGCGGACGGCGGGACGTCCACCGTCAGGACCTCGTACGACTCCTCGGCCGTGGCCTCCGGTCCGAAGAGTTCCTCGGCGGGGGCGGGCAGCCAGCCGGGCGTGCTCATCGCGCACCCCCCTCGGCAGAGCCCGAGGCGGCGGCCGGGGCCGGAGGCTTCACCAGGCCGCTCTGCAGGGCGGCCGCGGACGGCCTGGCAGTGCCGCCGTACCGCTCCTCCAGCGACTCGCGGGCGATCTTCTCCTGGAGCTTGAGGATGCCCTGGAGCAGCGCCTCGGGGCGCGGCGGGCAGCCGGGGACGTACACGTCGACCGGGATGATCTGGTCGACGCCCTTGGTGACGGAGTAGGAGTCCCAGTACGGGCCGCCGCAGTTGGAGCAGGCGCCGAAGGAGATGACGTACTTGGGTTCCGGCATCTGCTCGTACAGCCGCTTCACGGCCGGGGCCATCTTGTCCGTGACCGTGCCCGACACCACCATCAGGTCGGCCTGTCGGGGCCCGGGCGCGAACGGGATCACGCCGAGGCGGATGAAGTCGTGGCGGGCCATCGACGCGGCGATGAACTCGATCGCGCAGCAGGCGAGGCCGAAGTTGAACACCCACAGCGAGTAGCGACGGCCCCAGTTCAGGACCACCTTCATCGGCTCGGGGGCGAGCCGGGCCAGCGCGCCCAGCCGCTTCGGCTCGGGAAGCAGCACGGGCTCGGAGACGGGCGCAGGCTCGGAAACCGACGGAGTCGAGGCGTTCACGTCCATGCCAGGACCCCCTTCTTGTAGGCGTACAGCAGGCCGACGGCGAGGAAGCCGAGGAAGATGAACATCTCCACCAGGGTCGTCGCGCCGTAGCCGGGGGCGGCGAAGACCGTCGCCCAGGGGAACAGGAAGATCGAGTCGACCGCGAAGATCACGTAGAGGAAGGCGTAGACGTAGTAGCGGACCTGGGTGTGGGCCCAGCCCTCGCCGACGGGGTCGACGCCGCATTCGTAGGTCAGGAGTTTCTCGGGGGTGGGCACGACGGGCCGCAGCAGGCGGCCGGCGCCGAACGCGACCGCGACGAAGAGCACGCCGATGAGGGCGAGCAGTCCCACGACCGAGTAGGACGTGAAGTAGCCGCCCGCGACGTCCGCCGCGGCGACCGTCGAGTGCCCCAACGTCTCCCGCACCGTCCGCCCTCGCTCCCTGACCTCGTGACTTGACGAATCCTGTGTTGCACCGTGATTCGAGGATCTGTACGCACGGGAGTCTAGGCCCTGATAAAGACACGGTAAGCAGCCCGTCACACCGTGAGACGTGAGTGACCTGTGGGGGGTGGGGTTTTCCCCAGGGCAGGGCGGCGGCGGACCGCATGGCGCGACGGGGGCCGGGCACGGCAGGCTGGCCGGTATGACCGCATCCGCCTCTGCCGCCGACCGGGCCGACGGCCCCGACCGTCTGCCTCCGGTCCGGTTCGCCCTGACCGTGCACACCTGGAAGGAGATCACGCATCTCCTGCTGAACCTGCCGGTGGCGCTGCTCGGCTTCACCTATGTGTTCAGCGTGGTGCTCGTCAGCGGAATCCTGACCCTCACGGTGATCGGGCTCCCGCTGCTGGCCCTCTGTCTGCTGGGCGCCCGGCAGCTGGGCAAGCTGGAGCGGGGCCGGGCCCGGGCGCTGCTGGGGGTGCATGTCGAGGAGCCGACGCCGCTGCCGATCGCCAGGGGCGGGGGGCCGCTGCAGCGGCTGTGGCTGGCGCTGAAGGACCCGGTGGGCTGGCGGACGCTGCTGTACGACTTCATCCGGTTGCCGTGGGGCATCCTCACCTTCAGCATCGTGCTGCCCTCGCTGTTCGTGCTGTGGCCGGTGCTGCCGTTCATCGCGCGGGGGCTGGCGAACGTCGACCGGGCGATGGTGCGCGCGCTGCTGTCCCCCTCCGACGAGCTGGAACGCCGTATCGCCGAACTGGAGTCGGACCGCGGGGTCGTGGTCGACACGGCGGCCGCCGATCTGCGCCGCATCGAGCGGGACCTGCACGACGGGGCCCAGGCCCGGCTGGTGAACCTGGCGATGGGTCTCGGCCTGGCGAAAGAGAAGCTGCTGGAGGGGCAGGCCGACGACCACGTCGCGGCGATGGTCGAAGAGGCGCACGGCGAGGTGAAGCTCGCGCTGCAGGAGCTGCGGGACCTCGCCCGGGGCATCCATCCGGCCGTGCTGACCGACCGGGGCCTGGACGCGGCCCTGTCCTCGGTCGCCTCCCGCTGCACCGTGCCGGTGACGGTGACGGCGGACCTGCCGGAGCGGCCGGCGGCCGCCATCGAGGGCATCGCCTACTTCACCGTCTCCGAGCTGCTGCAGAACATCAGCAAGCACAGCGGGGCGCGGTCCGCCTCGGTGGACGTGTGGCGCGCGCACGACCGGCTGCTCATCCAGGTCCGGGACGACGGCCGCGGGGGCGCCGGTCTGGAGGGCGGCAGCGGGATGCGGGGCCTGGCGGAGCGGCTGGGCGCGGTGGACGGCCTGTTCGTGGTGGACTCGCCGGTCGGCGGCCCGACGCTGGTCACGGCGGAGCTGCCCTGGCGGGACCGCAAGGAGTAGCCGCCCCGGCGCGCCCTCGGGGGGTGGGGAAAACCCCCGGTCCAAGAGACCGACGGCCTCCATGGCCCGGAAGGCCGCCGCACACCAGGCTGGAGATACGGCGAGCACCGCCGCCAGGACGAGGAGAACGGACGACACCGATGGCCACGGAGTACGGACAGGGGTACGGGCACGGACACGGGCACCGGGCCGGATCCGGCTTCCCCGCCCCCGACGGGGAACGGCGGCATGTGCTGCCCGCCGTGCTGCGGGCGCCGATCGAGGCGCGCAGCTGGCGCGAGTTCGGCTATGTGCTGCTGAGCCTGCCGATCGCGGTCGTGCTGTTCAGCTGGACGATCACGATGGCGGCGCTCGGCGCAGGCCTGCTGGTGACCTTCCTCGGGATCCCGGTGCTGGCGGTGGCGCTCGCCGGCTGCCGCGGCTTCGGCGCACTGGAGCGCACACGGGCGCGCGCACTGCTGCGCCTGGACGTGGCCGACCCGGAGCCGCTGCGGTCGCCCGGGCCGGGCGCGTTCGCCCGGATGGGCGCGGTGCTCAAGAGCGGCACGTCGTGGCGGCATCTGCTGTACGGGCTGCTGCACTTCCCCTGGGCGGTGTTCTCCTTCGTCGTGGCGGTGAACTTCTGGGTGTACGGCTGGGCCCTGCTGACGTATCCGCTGTGGTTCTGGCTGTTCCCGATGTACGGCGGCCAGGGCGGGCTCCAGCTGTACGGCGACGAGCACCACAGCGTGTATCTCGACAACCCGTTCGAGATCACCGTGACCGCGCTGGTCGGCCTGCTGTTCACGCTGGCCACGCCGTGGATCGTACGGGCGCTGACGACGGTGGACGGGCTGCTGGTGCGCGGGCTGCTCGGGCCGTCGCGGCTGTCGGCGCGGGTCGTGGAGCTGGAGTCGGACCGCGGGGTCGTGGTCGACACGGCGGCCGCCGATCTGCGCCGCATCGAGCGGGACCTGCACGACGGGGCGCAAGCCCGGCTGGTGAGCCTGGCCATGGATCTGGGTCTGGCCAAGGAGAAGCTGCGGGAGGACCCGCAGGCTGCGGCCCGGATGGTGCAGGACGCCCACGGCGAGGTGAAGACGGCCCTGCAGGAGCTGCGCGATCTGGCGCGCGGGATCCATCCGGCCGTGCTGACCGACCGGGGCCTGGACGCGGCCCTGTCCTCGGTCGCCTCCCGCTGCACGGTGCCGGTGCGGGTGGAGGTCGACCTGCCGTCCCGGCCGGCCCCGGCGATCGAGGGCATCGCCTACTTCACCGTCTCCGAGCTGCTGCAGAACATCAGCAAGCACAGCCGGGCGCGGTCCGCCTCGGTGGACGTGTGGCGCTCGGAGGACCGGCTGATGGTCCAGGTGATGGACGACGGGGCGGGCGGCGCGGACGCGTCCCGCGGCTCGGGCCTGGCGGGCCTGGCCGGCCGTCTGGACGCGGTGGACGGGGTCCTGGTGGTGGACTCCCCGCCGGGCGGCCCCACCCGCGTGATCGCCGAGTTGCCCTGGCGGGCCTGAGGACGCGCCTCGACGGCGCACCGGCCCTGCGCCACCCGCCTGATTCCCCAGCTCCTGCGCACGACGGCCCGAATGCTGGAATGCTGGACCTTCGAACGAGACGCCGTCGGAAGGTCGGGCTGTGGGGGGCCGGGAGATCGTGGAGGACAGGGTGCGTGTGGTCATCGCCGAGGACTCGGTGCTGCTTCGGGAGGGCCTGACCCGGTTGCTGACCGACCGCGGGCACGACGTCGTGGCGGGCGTCGGCGACGCGGAGGCGCTGATCAAGACCATCGCCGACCTCGACGCCCAGGGCGCGCTGCCCGACGTGGTGGTGGCGGACGTACGGATGCCGCCGACGCACACCGACGAGGGGGTGCGGGCCGCCGTACGGCTGCGCAAGGCGCATCCGGGGCTCGGGGTACTGGTGCTGTCGCAGTACGTGGAGGAACGCTACGCCACCGAACTGCTGGCCGGTTCCAGCCGGGGCGTGGGCTATCTGCTCAAGGACCGGGTCGCCGAGGTGCGGGAGTTCGTCGACGCGGTGGTGCGGGTGGCCGAGGGCGGTACGGCGCTGGACCCGGAGGTGGTCGCGCAGCTGCTCGGGCGCAGCCGCAAGCAGGACGTGCTGACGGGGCTCACCCCGCGGGAGCGCGAGGTGCTGGGGCTGATGGCGGAGGGGCGGACGAACTCGGCCATCGCCCGGCAGCTGGTGGTCAGCGACGGAGCCGTGGAGAAGCACGTCAGCAACATCTTCCTGAAGCTCGGGCTCTCCCAGAGTGACGGCGATCACCGGCGTGTTCTGGCCGTTCTGACCTACCTGAACTCATGACGGGCTGACACTGTGTCAGCAGCAGGTCAGTCCGTCCGGCTTCCGTGGAGGCCGGACAGCCGGGTGGGAGGCCGCAGGAGAGAACCGAGGAACGCGCGGGGAGCGTCTCGAACGATGCTCCAGAGGTACGGGACATCATGAGAAGTCAGCGCGACCGCCGTCTCAAAATGTCGTCCATCATGCGGATGGCCACGGGAAGGCGACCCTAACGGACGTAGGGTTGATATTGGGATGGTCCGTGGGAAGACCATTCCCGGACAGCCGCCTCGAAGGAGGTCCAGTTCAGTGACCAGTCAGGTCAGCAGCCCAGCGGAGCAGGCCGACGCAGCAGTCGTGGGAGAGCAGCGCAAACCGGGCGGAGCCAAGGACGTGCGGCGCCTGGATCGGGTGATCATCCGGTTCGCGGGGGACTCGGGTGACGGCATGCAGCTCACCGGTGACCGGTTCACCTCGGAGACCGCGTCCTTCGGCAACGACCTCTCCACCCTGCCGAACTTCCCGGCCGAGATCCGTGCGCCCGCCGGCACCCTGCCGGGCGTCTCCTCGTTCCAGCTCCACTTCGCCGACCACGACATCCTCACCCCCGGCGACGCGCCGAACGTGCTGGTGGCGATGAACCCGGCCGCCCTGAAGGCCAACATCGGCGACCTGCCGCGCGGCGCCGAGATCATCGTCAACACGGACGAGTTCACCAAGCGCGCCCTGCAGAAGGTCGGCTATGCCGCCTCCCCGCTGGAGGACGGCTCGCTGGACGGTTACAGCCTGCACCCCGTGCCACTGACCACCCTCACCGTCGAGGCGCTGAAGGAGTTCGACCTCTCCCGCAAGGAGGCCGAGCGCAGCAAGAACATGTTCGCCCTCGGCCTGCTGAGCTGGATGTACCACCGGCCCACCGAGGGCACGGAGAGGTTCCTGCGGACGAAGTTCGCGAAGAAGCCGGACATCGCGGCCGCCAACATCGCCGCGTTCCGGGCGGGCGTGAACTTCGGCGAGACGACCGAGGACTTCGCGGTCTCCTACGAGGTCGCCCCGGCCACCGAGGCCTTCCCGGTCGGCACCTACCGCAACATCTCCGGCAACCTCGCCCTGGCCTACGGCCTGATCACCGCGTCGCAGCAGGCGGACCTGCCGCTGTTCCTGGGCTCGTACCCGATCACGCCGGCCTCGGACATCCTGCACGAGCTGAGCAAGCACAAGAACTTCGGCGTGCGGACCTTCCAGGCGGAGGACGAGATCGCCGGCATCGGCGCGGCGCTGGGGGCGGCCTTCGGCGGCTCGCTCGCGGTGACCACGACGAGCGGGCCCGGTGTGTCGCTCAAGAGCGAGACGATCGGCCTGGCGGTCTCCCTGGAGCTGCCGCTGCTGGTCGTGGACATCCAGCGGGGCGGCCCGTCGACCGGTCTGCCGACCAAGACCGAGCAGGCGGACCTGCTGCAGGCGATGTACGGCCGCAACGGCGAGGCGCCGGTCCCGATCATCGCCCCGAAGACCCCGGGCGACTGCTTCGACGCGGCCCTGGAGGCCGCCCGGATCGCGCTGACCTACCGCACCCCGGTGTTCCTCCTCTCCGACGGCTACCTGGCCAACGGCTCCGAGCCGTGGCGGATCCCGGACCTGGACGAGCTGCCCGACCTGCGCGTGCAGTTCGCCTCCGGCCCGAACCACACGCTCGAGGACGGCACCGAGGTCTTCTGGCCGTACAAGCGCGACCCGCAGACCCTGGCCCGGCCGTGGGCGATCCCGGGCACTCCGGGCCTGGAGCACCGCATCGGCGGCATCGAGAAGCAGGACGGCACGGGCAACATCTCCTACGACCCGGCCAACCACGACTTCATGGTCCGCACCCGGCAGGCCAAGATCGACGGCATCGAGGTCCCGGACATCGAGGTCGACGACCCGCACGGCGCGAAGACGCTGGTCCTCGGCTGGGGCTCGACGTACGGGCCGATCACGGCCGCGGTACGGCGGCTGCGCAAGGCCGGTGTGTCGATCGCACAGGCCCATCTGCGCCACCTCAACCCGCTCCCGCGCAATCTCGGGGCGGTGGTCACGTCGTACGACAAGGTGGTGATCCCCGAGATGAACCTCGGGCAGCTCGCCACTCTGATCCGGGCGAAGTACCTGGTCGACGCCCACTCGTACAACCAGGTCAACGGCATGCCGTTCAAGGCGGAACAGCTCGCCGCCGCGCTGAAGGAGGCCATCGATGACTGACGCCACCAACGGGCTGCTGCAGCTGGTCCCCAAGGCGGAGGCCAAGCAGTCGATGAAGGACTTCAAGACCGACCAGGAGGTGCGCTGGTGCCCGGGCTGCGGTGACTACGCGATCCTGGCCGCCGTCCAGGGGTTCATGCCGGAGCTGGGCCTGGCGAAGGAGAACATCGTCTTCGTCTCGGGCATCGGCTGCTCCTCCCGCTTCCCGTACTACATGAACACCTACGGGATGCACTCCATCCACGGCCGCGCCCCCGCCATCGCGACGGGCCTGGCGTCCTCCCGCCGGGACCTGAGCGTATGGGTGGTCACCGGTGACGGCGACGCCCTGTCCATCGGCGGCAACCACCTGATCCACGCCCTGCGCCGCAACGTCAACCTGAAGATCCTGCTGTTCAACAACCGGATCTACGGCCTGACGAAGGGCCAGTACAGCCCGACCTCCGAGGTCGGCAAGATCACCAAGTCGACGCCGATGGGCTCGCTGGACGCGCCGTTCAACCCGGTGTCGCTGGCGATCGGCGCGGAGGCGTCCTTCGTCGCGCGCACGATCGACTCCGACCGCAAGCATCTGACCGAGGTGCTGCGCGCGGCCGCCGACCACCCGGGCACGGCCCTGATCGAGATCTACCAGAACTGCAACATCTTCAACGACGGCGCCTTCGACCACCTGAAGGACAGGCAGCAGGCCGAGGAGGCGCTGATCCGGCTGGAGCACGGGCAGCCGATCCGCTTCGGCGCCGACAGCGCGCGCGGTGTCGTACGGGACCGGCAGACCGGCGACCTGAAGGTGGTGACGGTGACCCCGGAGAACGAGGCGGAGATCCTGGTGCACGACGCGAAGTCCGCGTCTCCCACCACCGCCTTCGCCCTCTCCCGGCTGGCCGACCCCGACACGCTGCACCACACCCCGATCGGCGTGTTCCGCTCCGTCGAACGGCCGGTCTACGACGTCCAGATGTCCGACCAGCTGGACACGGCCATCGAGCAGCACGGCAAGGGCGACCTGGCCGCACTGCTGGCCGGCGGCGACACCTGGACGGTCGTCGGCTGACGCCTGGACGGTCGCCGGCTGAGCCGCCTTCCGATCACGAGGCCCGGGACTGGATTTCCCGGGCCTCGTCGTATGCCTGGCGAGCCTTCTCCACCTGGCCCATGCGGTCGTGCGTCCACTGGGCCAGGGCCCGCACCTGCTCCGCCGCCTCGCGGCCGAGGTCGGTGAGCGAGTAGTCGACGCGGGGCGGGATGACCGGCTTGGCGTCCCGGTGGATCAGGCCGTCGCGCTCCAGGGTCTGGAGGGTCTGGGTGAGCATCTTCTCGCTGATGCGGCCCACCTTGTCGATCGCCCGCCGCAGTTCGCTGAACCGCAGGGAGCCCTCCAACAGCTCGATCAGGACGAGCACGCCCCAGCGGCTGGTGACGTGCTCCAGAACGAGCCGGTAGGGGCACAAGGCCTCGGCGTCGGCTCCGCTGCGCACCCGCGCGTTACTTACTGCCATGCCAGTACCTTACTTCAAAGTGGGTACTTTCGCATGGTTAGTGCACCTCCTAGGGTGAGTGGCATAGCCACCCCAGAAGGAGTTCTGAACCATGAGCATCGTCGTCACCGGAGCCACCGGCCACCTCGGCCGCCACGTCGTGGAGCAGCTGCTGGAGAAGGTTCCGGCGGAGCAGATCACCGCCGTCGTGCGCGACGAGGCGAAGGCCGCCGACTTCGCCGCCCGCGGGGTGCAGCTCGCGGTCGCCGACTACAACGCGCCCGAGACCTTCGACGGCCTGTTCGCGGCCGGCGACAAGGTCCTGCTGATCTCCGGCAACGAATTCGACAAGGGCCGGGTGCAGCAGCACAAGGTCGTCATCGACGCCGCCAAGGCCGCGGGCGTGGCACTGCTCGCGTACACCAGCGCCCCGGGCAGCCTCACGGCCGCGCTCGCCGACGACCACCGGGCCACCGAGGAGGCGCTGCTCGCCTCCGGCCTGCCCTACAGCCTGCTGCGCAACGGCTGGTACCACGAGAACTACACCGAGAACCTGACCCCGGTGCTGGAGCACGACGCGGTCGTCGCCGCGGCCGGAGAGGGCCGGGTCTCCTCCGCCTCCCGCGCCGACTACGCGGCTGCCGCGGTCGCCGTGCTGACCGGCGAGGGGCACGAGAACACGACGTACGAGCTGGGCGGCGACGTGGCGTGGAGCTTCGCCGAGTACGCGGCCGAGCTGAGCCGGCAGACCGGCAGGGAGATCGCCTACAACGCCGTCGACGGCGAGGCCCTCCGGGGCATCCTGGCCGGCGCCGGGCTGCCCGCGCACTTCGTGGAGATCTTCGCCGGCGTGGACGCGTCGATCGAGAAGGGCGAGCTGGTCGTCTCCACCGGCGACCTGTCCCGCCTGACCGGCCGTCCGACCACCCCGCTCGCCGAGGCGGTCACCGCCGCACTCAAGGGCTGAGACTCCCCCGCTCCGAACGCTTCGGCACCTCCACCCCCACCTGTCATGACCGTATGGCGATACGGACATGACAGGTGGGGGTACTGGGCGCTACCTTCGTTCTCGCGTGCGTGGGCGAGGCGAGAGGGAGGGACCCATGGCCGGGACGTCCAAGGGTGAACACCGGACAGGCATGCTCAACGGCTTCGCCGCCTACGGCATGTGGGGACTGGTCCCCCTGTACTGGCCGCTGCTCGAGCCCGCCGGGGCCGTGGAGATCCTGGCCCACCGCATGGTGTGGTCCCTCGTCTTCGTCGCCGCCACCCTGCTCGTCGTACGGCGCTGGGCCTGGGTCGGGGAGTTGCTGCGGCAGCCGCGGCGGCTGGCGCTCATCGCGACGGCCGCCGCCGTCATCACCGTGAACTGGGGCATCTACATCTGGGCCGTGAACTCCGGCCATGTGGTGGAGGCCTCCCTCGGGTACTTCATCAACCCGCTGGTGACCATCGCGATGGGTGTGCTGCTTCTGAAGGAGCGGCTGCGGCCCGTGCAGTGGGCGGCGGTCGGGGTCGGCGTCGTCGCCGTGGTCGTCCTGGCCGTCGGCTCCGGGCGTCCGCCGTGGATCTCTCTCGCGCTCGCCTTCTCGTTCGCCACCTACGGGCTGATCAAGAAGAAGGTCGCGCTCGGCGGCATCGAGTCGCTGGCCGCCGAGACCGCGATCCAGTTCCTGCCCGCGCTCGGCTTCCTGCTGTGGCTGACCGCGCACGGCGGCTCCAGCTTCGTGAGTGAGGGGGCGGGGCACGCGGCCCTGCTCGCCTCGACCGGCGTCGTCACCGCGCTGCCGCTGGTCTGCTTCGGCGCGGCGGCGATCCGCGTGCCCCTGTCCACGCTGGGCCTGCTGCAGTACCTGACCCCGGTGTTCCAGTTCCTGCTCGGCACCCTCTACTTCCACGAGGCGATGCCGCCGGAGCGCTGGGCCGGCTTCTCGCTGGTCTGGCTGGCGCTGGTCCTGCTCACCTCGGACGCGCTGCGCACCGCGAGGAGGGCGGGGGCGATGGTCGTGCCGCCCCGCGTGGAGGCGCCCGACTCCGCTCCGGTGGACGTCTGACGGGCCCGAGTGTCAGTGGCGGGCGCTATAAGTGGTGCCCATGTCGCCACAGACGCCCGCACCACTGCACTGGAAGCTCGTCATCGACGCCGCCGACCCGCACGCGCAGGCCGACTTCTGGGCCGCCGCGCTGCACTACGAGACCGAGGACAACAGCGCGCTCGTCGAACGGCTGCTGTCGCTCGGCGCGCTGCCCGGCGAGGCCACCGTCGAACACCGCGGCCGCCCCGCCTTCCGTGACCTGATCGCCGTACGGCACCCCGACGACCCCTACGACCCGGACACCGGCACCGGGTTGGGCCGACGGCTGCTGTTCCAGCGCGTCCCCGAAGCGAAGACCGTCAAGAACCGGCTCCACCTCGACCTGCACTCCGGCGCCGAGCGGCGCGCGGACGAGGTGGCCCGGCTGGAGGCCCTCGGCGCGCGGGTCCTGCGCGAGGTGAAGGAGGCCGGCGGCGAGTGGGTGGTGATGGCGGACCCGGAAGGCAACGAGTTCTGCGTCCAGTGACCGGGGACGGCGGTGCGGGCGCCGGTCAGGCCTGCGCCGCCCTGGCCGCGCGGTCGGTGAGGCGGACCATGCGGGCGCGGGCGGACTCCAGGGGCTGCGGGTCGTCGGCCGCGGGCCCCGGCTCCGCCGTGAGGTCCGTCCACAGATCGATGAGATCGCGCCCCATCCGCAGACCCTCCTCCGGGTCGCGCACCGCCCGCCAGGCGGTGGCCGCGCTCTGCACGTTGCCGTAGGCCGCCTCCGCGTCCCGGGCCTGCCGGCGCAGCCGGGCGAGGTCCAGGGAGAGGCGGAAGGAACGGATCGGGTCGCCCGCCAAGTAGGCGATGTAGGCGCTCAGTTCGCGCAGGTGCAGGACCTCGGGGTGCCGGGGACCCAGCACACCGGAGGCCTCGACGACCGTGCGCTCGGCCAGTTCCGCCGCGTCATCGATCCGTCCGTCCCGAACGGCTTCGTTGATCCGCGCCATCGGCCCGGTGAGCAACTCGGCCCCCTCCGCGGTCTCGGTCACGGGCTCATCGCCCAACACCTCTTCGGCCACGGCATCGAAGCCACGGGCGGGGGTGGGGGTGGAGGACGTCGCCGACGCGGACACGGGGCGGAGGGCGGCGTCGGGGATGGGGGCGGGGGCGAGGGCGGGGGCGGGGGCGGGCAAGGGGGTCGCGTCCGGGATGGGCGCGGGGGCCGGCGCGGCGGGGACGGGGGTCGGTCCAGGCTCCGGGACCGAGGCGGGGGCCGCGTCCCGGACGGGCGCGGGGGCGGGCGCCGCAGGGACGGAGCCGGGCTTGGGGGCCGGCGGGAGGGCCGCGTCCCGGACGGGCGCCACGGGGCCGGGGGCCAGGACAGGCTCCGGGGCTGAGGGGAGGCCGGCTTCCCGGACGGGCGCCACGGGGCCAGGGGCCAGGACAGGCTCCGGGGCTGAGGGGAGGCCGGCTTCCCGGACGGGTGCAGCGGGGACGGGAGCGGGCGAAGGGGCGGCCGCGGAGACGGCGGCGGGGTGCGCCTTCATGGCGTCCGGTACGACGAGCCGAGGCGGGGGCGCGTCCATGACCGGTGGTGGTCCGAACCGGCCCGTGGGTGCCTGCACCATGCCCGGGACGGCCGGCACGGCCGGCCCACTTGCAGCAGCTCGCGGAGCGATCCGCATCGGGGCCCCGGCCACCCTGCTGGAGCCGTCCGCCGAGACCTCGAGGGGGACCACGCAGCCGGCGCGGTCGTCGTGGATCGTGGCGCGTATCGGGGTACCCAGGCTGATGGCCAGGCGCTGCAGGTGGTCCAGTACGGCGTGCTGGATCTCCTCGCCCGGCGCCGCGACGACCGCCGTCCCGCCCACCGACGCACTGCCCGCGCCGGACACCCGGACGTGCACCACCGCCGGATGTACGGCAGGCTGCTGCGCCCGCTTCTTCTCGAAGCTGAGTCGAGACATCGGTTCCCTCACTCCCCCGGCCGTCGCGATCCGGTCGTACGCGCCCTGCCGACCAGTCTGTCGGCTCAGCCCTGCTCCCGCGTCACCGCGACGTCACAGCCTCGCACCAGCCGCACCCCTTGAACGGGATGATTGCATGTGCATAAGATGCAGATGCAGATAGTCGGCGTACGACAATGATCGCCTGGGAGACCCATGAGCCGCCGTTTCCTTTTCGTGCTGGGCAGCGCCCGCCTCGACGGCAACACCGAACTGCTGGCCCGCGCGGCCGCCGAGCAGCTGCCCGGTGACGTCGAGCAGCAGTGGATCCGCCTCGCCGAGCACCCGCTGCCCGACTTCGTGGACCTGCGGCACGACAGCGACTACGTACGGCCGCCCTCGGACACCGAGACCGGCCTGCTGCTGGACGCCACGCTCGCGGCCACGGACATCGTGATCGCCTCGCCGCTGTACTGGTACTCGGTCTCCGGCCTCACCAAGCGCTACCTGGACTACTGGTCGGGCTGGCTGCGCACCCCGGGCCTCGACTTCAGGGCCACCCTCGCCGGGCGCACGCTGTGGGGCATCGCCGCCCTCGCGGACCGGGAGCAGTCGGTCGCCGACCCCCTCGTCGCCGCGCTCAACAACTCGGCCGCCTACATGGGGATGCGCTTCGGCGGCGTCCTGCTGGGCAACGGCAGCGCACCCGGGGACGTACGGAAGGACACCGACGCGCTGGCCCGCGCCAAGACGTTCTTCGCCCAGGAGGCGCCGCTCGCGCGCTTCCCGTACCAGGACGCCTGAGACGTCCTGACGCTCGTCCTACGCGCTGATGTCCTTCGTCGTGAACCGCGCCCATGCCGCCGAGCCGAACACGGCCGCGTACAGCGCCTGGAGGCCGAGGTTCTTCACCAAGTCGTCCCAGTAGACGGGGTCCCGCATCAGGTCGGCGAAGGACAGCCAGTAGTGGGAGAAGAAGTACGGCTGCAGCGCGTGCAGTTGGGGTATCTGGTCGAGGATCTGGACGGTGATGAGCAGGCCCACCGTCGTCGCCATCGCCGCGATGCCGCTGTTGGTCAGCGTCGACACGAACAGGCCGAGGGCCGCGAGGCCGACGAGTGAGGCGGCGACGACCAGGGCGATCAGCAGCGCCCGGCCGAGGCCTTCGGCGAAGCTGATCCGGGTGCCGGAGATGGTGGTGAGCTCGCCGAGCGGGAAAAGCAGCGCACCGACGATCATCGCGGAGACGGCCACGACCAGAGTGGCCAGCACACAGAAGGCCATGACCGTCGTGTACTTGGTGAGCAGCAGGCGGGTGCGGCCGGCCGGGGCGACCAGCAGATAGCGCAGGGTGCCGCCACCCGCCTCGCCCGCGATCGCGTCGCCCGCGACGACGCCGACCGCCATCGGCAGGAAGAACGGCAGGGTCGCGGCCAGCGCCGTGAACACCAGGAACAGGCCGTTGTTGGTGATCTGCGAGATGAACGCCGGCCCCTCGCCGCCGCCCGGGCCCGCCGTCGAGCCGTCCCGCGTCTCGATCTTCACGGCGATCCCGACCAGCACCGGAACCGCCGCCAGCACCCCGAGCAGCGCGAGCGTGCGCCAGCGGCGGAGGGTGGTGACCAGTTCGCTGCGCAGCAGTCCGAAGGTCCACAGGGGGTTCGGGCGGCCGGGGCCGGGTACGGCCGGTGCCCGGAGTGCCTCAGCCTCAGCCTCAGCCCGCGACATCGAATCCCTCTCCCGTCAGTGCCACGAACGCGTCCTCCAGGGAGGCCCGTTCGAGCGCGAAGCCGCGGACCCGGACGCCGGCCGTGACCAGGGCCGCGTTCACCTCGGCGAGGTCCTGCGCGGGCGGCTCGCCGGTCACACGGTCGCCGTCCACCGTGACGTCCCCGACGCCCTGTTCCTTCAGCACCCGGGCCGCCTCGCCCGCATCCGGTGTGGTCACCACCAGCCGGCCGCGCGCCCCGGCCGCCAGGTCGGCGACCGCCCCCTGCGTGACCAGGCGGCCCTGGGCCATCACCGCCGCGTGTGTGCACACCTGCTCGATCTCGTCGAGGAGGTGGGAGGAGAGGAACACGGTCGTACCGTCGGAGGCCAACTCCCGGATCAGGGCGCGGATTTCCCGCATGCCCTGTGGGTCGAGGCCGTTGGTCGGCTCGTCCAGGACGAGCAGTCTGCGCGGCTGGAGCAGGGCCGCGGCCAGGCCCAGGCGCTGCTTCATGCCGAGTGAGTACGCCCGCGCCTTCTTGCCCGCGGCGGCCGCGAGGCCCACCCGGTCCAGGGCGGCGGCGACGCGGGCGCGCCGGGTGCGCGGATCGGCGGTCGGGTCGGCGGCGTCGTAGCGCAGCAGGTTGTCCCGGCCGGAGAGGAAGCCGTACAGAGCGGGGCCCTCGATCAGTGCGCCGACCTGCGGGAGGACGGCGCGGGTGGCCCGGGGCATGGGGCGGCCCAGGACGCGGGCCGTGCCCGAGGTCGGCTCGATCAGGCCCATCAGCATGCGGATGGTCGTGGTCTTGCCGGAGCCGTTCGGGCCGAGGAAGCCGAAGACGCTGCCCGCCGGGACGGTCAGGTCGAGACCGTCGACGGCGAGCTGTCCGCCGCGGTAGCGCTTGGTCAGACCGCGCGTGGCGATGACGTGCGCCGGCGCGTCCCCCGAGTCCCGCTCCGTGGCGGACGGTTCGTCCATCGGCTCCCTCGATTCGTCGATGCCCCGGAGGGGTCACTTCCCTTCGTTCGCCGCCTTCACCAGCGCGTCCTTGGTGACCGCTCCCGCGTACACCTTGCCGTCGTCGGTGATCAGGGCGTTGACCAGGCGGGTGGAGAAGACCGTGCCCTTGCCGAACTTCCCGGAGACCTGGTCGCCCAGCGAGCCGAGGAAGCCGCCGAGGTCACCGCCCTGGGAGCCGGACGGCAGGCCGCCCTTGGCGCCGGTGTCGAAGGTGGCGATGGACGTCCAGCCCTTGCCGAGGACGGTGGCCCCGTCCATGCCCTGGGCGAAGTCCTTGCCGGCCGTCGGGGCGTGCTCGGGCGCCTTGGACTCCCGCTTCTCCCACTGCTCCCGCTTCTCCCACCTCGCCCCCTTCTCCTCGTTCTCCTCGGTGACCTTCGCGCCCTTGGGCGGGGTGAAGTCGAAGGTGGAGGCGGCCGGCTTGGCGAAGGAGACCTGGGTGAAGCCCGCGTCGAGGACGGCGGCGCCGCCGCTCTTCGGGGTCAGCGTGAACTTGAGGGGCATGCCCGTCCTGGCATCCACGGCGATGCTGATCGCGCCGACCGTGGTGCCGGACTGCCTGGGCTTGATCAGCAGCTTGTAGGCGTCGCGGCCGGCGACCTGCGCGGTGCCGTCGACGGTCACGGACGTGGTGTCGTCGACCGACTTCAGGGCCTCGTCGGCGAAGTCCTTCGGCGTGGCCGGCGGCTCGGCCCGGTGCTCCTTGCCGGAGTCGGCGGCGGTGCCGTGGAAGACCTCGTTGCTCTTGCTGTCGTAGCCCCAGACGTCCTTGCCGTTGTGGATGAGGCTGTACTCGGCGCCGCTCTCCAGCAGCGACAGCTTCTGCCGGTCCGGGCCGTCGGTCGCCATGCGCAGGGTGTGCGTGCCGGAGACCAGCTCGGTGAGCTTGGACGTCGGGTCCGCGGAGGAGCCGTCGCCGCCCTGGGCCGCCCCGGACACCAGGCTGCTCTCCAGGCCGCCGAGGTCCGGCAGGCCGAGGTCGGTGCTGACCTTCACGGTGCCGGACAGCTGCTGCACGTCCGACTTGGCGATCTTCTCGATGAGCTGCTGTGCGGTGATCTTCGGCAGGTCGGGGTCACCGGAGTTTGCGAGCGCCGGGACCAGCCCGATCGTGGCCGCCGCCACCCCCACCACCGCAACCGGGACCACGTACCGGGCGGCCTTGCGGCGTCCGGTGGGCAGGTCCTCGCCCTGTGCCGCGCCCGCTGCGTCGTCGGATTCGTACGGTGCCATCTGTGCCTTACCTCCGTCGTCGGCGGCGGCTGTCCCCCACACTGGTCCACCTGAGCCGCCATTCTCACCCGAATCGGTGAGGAGTGGTGATTTCCGTGGTCTCCATCTGACCAAATCGGCCGTGAGGAAGCGTCAGCCCACGGAGCCAACTCCGTGTACGCCTGGGGTATGACACGAGAGGGCGGTACCTCCCCCGACCCGTAGGGGTCGGGCGGGAGACACCGCCCTCAAGGCAGGTGCACAGATGACCGGGGCCGGTCCTAGCCGGCCCGGTGCACCACTGCGTCACACAGTTCGAGCAGCGCCGCCTTGGCGTCGCACTCCGGCAGCGGGGCCAGCGCGGACCGTGCCTCCTCCGCGTACCGGACGGTGTCCCGGCGGGCCTGCTCCAGCGCGGGGTGCGCGCGCAGCGCGGTCAGCGCCTCGGCGTGCCGCGTGTCGTCGCTGAGGTCGGAGTCCAGCAGCTCGCACAGCGCGAGGTCCTCCGCCAGGCCGAGGCGGGCGGCCCGCTCGCGCAGCCGGAGCACGGGCAGCGTCGGGATGCCCTCGCGCAGGTCGGTCCCCGGGGTCTTGCCGGACTCGTGCGAGTCGGAGGCGATGTCCAGCACGTCGTCCGCGAGCTGGAAGGCGACCCCGAGCCGCTCGCCGTACTGGGTGAGCACGTCGACGACCGTCTCGTCGGCGCCGGACATCATCGCGCCGAACCGGCAGGAGACGGCCACCAGGGAGCCCGTCTTGCCGCCGAGCACGTCCAGGTAGTGCTCGACCGGATCGCGGCCGTCCGAGGGACCCGCGGTCTCCAGGATCTGCCCGGTGACCAGCCGCTCGAACGCGAGGGCCTGCACCCGGACCGCCTCGGGGCCGAGGTCGGCGAGGATCTGGGAGGCGCGGGCGAAGAGGAAGTCGCCGGTGAGGACCGCGACCGAGTTGCCCCAGCGGGTGTTGGCGCTGTCCACGCCGCGCCGCACGGACGCCTCGTCCATGACGTCGTCGTGGTACAACGTGGCCAGATGGGTCAGCTCCACGACGACGGCCGACGGCACGACGCCCGGCGCGTACGGGTCGCCGAACTGCGCCGCGAGCATCACGAGCAGCGGACGGAACCGCTTCCCGCCGGCCCGTACGAGGTGCTGCGCGGCCTCCGTGATGAACGGGACCTCGCTCTTGGTGGCTTCGAGCAAGCCTTCCTCGACAGCCGCCAATCCGGCCTGGACATCGGCTTCCAGAGCCTGGTCCCGCACGCTCAGCCCGAACGGCCCGACGACGGTCACGAGGGGTCTCCTGTCTGCTGGTGTCTGTTGGCGATTACACGGTTTGTCGATAGGTCGCTGCCATCACTCAAGTCAGCGTATCCGGTCCTGTTTCGATCACCGATAGCGCCCACCGGTCCAGCCCGGGCGGTATCGGATCGCGGCCGGTATGTTTTTGATCATCTGATAAGGACGGACATCTATTCATTAACAGGGTCTCGTCCGTTTTGTCGCGAACTGGGTGGGCGAGTCGAGTACTCCTTTTGCGCCACGAGCAGCAAAACCCCCTGAATCCACCTAATCCCTCATGTCTGATTTGATACGCTTTGACATTTCGTGAATTGGGTCACGCGCACCCTGCATCCGGCCAATCGCGCCACCACCCGTCTCCCCTTGCCGCATCGGCCAGTTGAGTGTTGGCAACCGCAAAGGATCAAGCACCCCATTCGGCGCAGATCAAGGTCAACGGGCTCTTTATGTGCATCAGATACTTGTTCCGGACATGTGCTCTCGCATAGCTTCCGGGCCAGTCAGGCGAACGCCGAATCCTGCCGCGCCTGACCCAACCCATCGACGAACTCATTCGTACGGCAGGAGCGGGGGACCCAGGTAAGTCGCCGGACCGGACGGCACGCGTCGCACCGGAACGGCTAGGGGTGAAGCCGTGCCTCCTTCCGGAGGCACGGCCGGGCACCTCCCCGCCCGAACCCGACAGCTCACCTCGCAGGCGACGGAGAGGAACGTCCCCATGCCTGCTGCCGCTCAGCCCCGCCGCACCCGCCTCGTCCGCAAGCTCGCCGTCATCGGCACCGGCGCCGCCGTACTCGCCCTTCCGCTCGTCGGCGCCACGAGCGCCTCCGCGGCCACCCCGACGGCCACCACGCCGTCCACCACGCTCGCCGGATACCCGAACAACCTCGACGGCTGGATCCGCGAGTCGCTCGCGATCATGGCCGAGAAGAAGATCCCGGGGTCGTACAACGGCATCTACCGCAACATCATCCGCGAGTCGTCGGGCAACCCGCAGGCCATCAACCTCTGGGACTCCAACGCGGCCAAGGGCATCCCGTCCAAGGGCCTCCTCCAGGTCATCGACCCGACGTTCAACGCCTACCACGTGGCCGGAACGTCCTTCGACATCTACGACCCGGTCGCGAACATCACGGCCGCCTGCAACTACGCGGCCGCGCGCTACGGGTCGATCGACAACGTCTTCGGCGCCTACTGACCGGCGCCCACGGCAGGCCCTACTGATATCCCGGTCAGTCGGTCGGGAACAGTCTTTCGAGGACGACGGCGATGCCGTCGTCCTCGTTCGACAGGGTGATCTCATCGGCCACGGCCTTGAGTTCGGGGTGGGCGCCGGCCATCGCCACACCGCGTCCGGCCCAGTCGAACATGGGGATGTCGTTGGGCATGTCCCCGAAGGCGAGGGCCCGTTCGGCCGGGATCCCCAGGTACTCGGCCGCCAGCGCCAGCCCCGTCGCCTTGGTGACGCCGCACGGCTGGAGCTCCACGGTCCCCGGACCGGACATCGTGACCGTCGCCAGCGAGCCCACGGCCGAGCGGGCGATCGCCGCCAACTCGTCGTCGGACAGCGTGTGGTGGCGCAGCAGTACCTTGCTGATGGGCGCGCACCACAGGTCGTCGCGCCGGCCGACCCGCACGGCGGGCAGGGTGGGGTGCGGCATCAGATATCCCGGTTCGATCAGCGTGAGCCCGTCCACGCCGTCCTGGTCCACGGCCGCGTAGACCTGCCCCACCTCGGCCTCGATCTTGCCGAGCGCGGTCTCGGCCAGTTCCCGGTCCAGCCGCACCGACCACAGCAGGCGGTCGGCGCCGGCGTCGTAGACCTGCGCGCCCTGCCCGCACACCGCGAGCCCCGTACACCCGAGGCCGTCCAGGAGGGGCCGCACCCGGGGAGCCGGGCGGCCCGTCACCACCAGGTGCCGTGCGCCGGCGCTCGCCACCCGCTCGAGCGCGGCGAGCGACCGGTCGGAGACGGTGTCGTCGCCGCGCAGCAGCGTCCCGTCCAGGTCGGTGGCGATCAGTGCATATGCGGGGGGTGCGGCCATGATCAGAGAATACGGACCGCGCGCCCCGCCGACTCGCCCTGATCTTCCCGGACTTGTGTGCTCCTCAGCCCCAAGTGGTGCCCGCGGGCTCCTTGATGGTGGTGTTGATGCGGTTGAACAGGTTGGTGAGCGAGATCGTGAGGATCAGCGCGGAGAGCTGCTTGTCGTCGAAGTGGTCGGCCACCTCGTCCCACAGCTCGTCCGGCACCGACTCCTCGGAGCGGTCCGCGAGCCGGGTGACGCGCTCGGTCAGCCGCAGCGCCACGCGCTCGGCCTCGGTGAAGAAGGGCGCCTCGCGCCAGGCGGCGACCGTGGCGATCCGCTCCTCGCTCGCGCCGGCCTTGCGCAGGTTCGCCGTGTGAGCGTGCACGCACGCGCTGCACCCGTTGATCTGGCTGGCGCGCAGCCCGACGATCTCCGAGAGCTCCGGCGGCAGACCGCCCTCGCCGATTGCCTGGAAGAGGCTGCCGATCCCCTTCATCGCGCTCGGAAGGACCTGCGCCGGATTGGCCGTCCGTGCCTGCATGGTGCTGCCTCCTGTGGGTCAGTGCTGCTCGCGGGGTTGCTTTCACCGCACTGACGGAGCGGAGGCGGACGGTGTGACAGACCGGCGCGACGATCTTTCAGCCGTGGGCCGCCGCCAGGTGCCTGGCCAGCCGTGGCGAGGCGAACTCCGTGCCGCAGACGAAACGCATCACCGGGCCGAACGAGGACGCCGCCGGGAGGCCGGTGAAGTACAGGCCGGGGACCGAGGAGACGCACCCGGCACCGAGCCGGGGCGCGCCCCGGCTCACCGCGAGCCGGGTGCGCAGCTCGTGGCCGAGGAAGTCCATGGCCGCGATGTTCACGCGGTAGCCGGTGGCGGCGATGACGTGGTCCGCGGCGAGCCGCTCGGTGCGGCCGCCATGGCCGCGGACGGTGAGGACCGGGCTGCCGTCCGGCGCCTCGGCGCCCGTCACCCGCTCGACCTCCTGGACCTGGACCATGCCCTCGAAGCGGTCGCGCAGCCACCAGGCGCCGAGCGGGCCGAGGACCCGGCGGACCAGGTAGTGGCGGGTGCGGGCGGGCAGGAAGCGGTACGGATGGGGGTAGTAGCTGAGGGCCCACAGGGACCAGGCGCGGCCGAAGGGCGACTCTGGGCGCAGCCTCGGCTGGTTCCAGGGCGGGGCGCCGAAGGCGACCCGGCCGCGGCCGCGCGAGACCACGCGCACCCGGGCGCCGGCCTCGGCCGCGAGGGCCGCCGTCTCCAGCGCGGACTGGCCGGCGCCGACGACGATCAGCTCCCTGCCGGCGAAGCGGGTGAGGTCGTGGTGCTGGGAGCTGTGGGAGACCGGGCCCGTGGGCGCCGGACCGTCGGCCGCCGCTGCCGCCAGCTCCGCGGGGAGGTGGGCCAGCCCGGACAGGCCGGTGGCGACCACGACCGCGCGAGCGGTGAACAGCTCCCCCGAGTCCAGCTTGAGTTCGAACCCGCCGCTCTCGTCGCGGTCGACGGAGACGACCCTGACCTGCTCCAGGTCGGGCAGCAGCTTGTGCTGGAACCACTCGCCGTAGGCGACGAACGTCTCCACCGGGATGATGTCCTCGTCCGTCACCAGCCGGCGGATGCCCGCCGCGTCGCAGTAGTCGGCGAGGGTGTGGCCGGGCTGCGGGCAGTCGAGGTTGGACGCGGCGGGGGTCGACTTCAGGAGCATGCCCTCGGGCATGTGGTCGCGCCAGCTGACCATCGGGTCGCCGAAGACACGGACGGGGATGCCGCGCGCCCGCAGATGGGCGGCGGTGGACAGGCCGAACGGCCCGGCCCCGATGACTGCAACCGGTCGAATCACGAAGTCCCTCCCCAGAGACACGGTGCGCCACCTCGGTGGCCTTGCCTACTTCGTGGCGGTGGTGGTGCTGCCGCGGCGGTTGGTCCGCCACAGCTGGTAGAGGTGCTTCGCGCCCGGGCGCACGAAGCGGGCGAGCATCGTGAGGAACGGCATCGGGTCGTCACCCGCGAGCCAGGCCAGCTCCGTCCCGCTCGCCTTCGCCGGCGCGTGCGGCGTCGTATAGCCACTGCTTCGGTAGGCAAGGAGGGCGGGCAGGTCGATGTTCTCCACGATGAAGCGGTGTCCGGCCCGCTGTTCCCCCTCCGGGACAGGGCGGCCGGTCAGGTTCAGGTGCATGGCGCGGACGACGTCCACACCCGACTCGTTCTCGAAGAGCCGGAACTGGGCGCCCATGCGCGGGTTGAAGTCGAGGAGTTTGTACTGTCCGTCGCGCCGGTCGAAGCGCAGGTCGAGGTCGATGATTCCGCTGAAGCCGATCTGTTTGACGAAACGTGCGGCGAGGTCCGCGAGTTCCGGGTTGTCGACGACGTACGCGTTCGCCGTCATGCCCGCGTGCGGCGGCCAGGAGCGGACCTTGACGCCGGTGAAGAGCGCGAGCGGGCTGGAGTCGGCGCCGAAGCAGGCGTGCACGATCCAGTCCTCGGCCTCCTCCCTCGGCAGATACTCCTGGAGGATCACACCGGGTCGCTCGCCCCAGTCGCGGGCGAGGGTGAGCAGGCCCTCCCGGGTGGCGATCCTGGTGGTGCCGTTGACGGCGGGCCGACTGCGCCGGACGAACGCCTCCCGGTTCTTGGCCACGACCGGGAAGCGGGCCTCGTCCGCGAAGGCGACGATCTCCTCGTACGACTCCGGGAACGCGGCCGCCGGACTCGCGATGCCGTGCTCCACGCACAGCTCGTGCAGGCTCTGCTTGCTGGCGAGCCGGCGCGGCAGTGCGGGGTCGACGCGCGGGAAGACAAAGGAACCGGCCAGGTCGTCCTGGTGTTCGGCGATCAGGACGGCGGCCTCTTCGTCCGTCGGGATCAGGACGGTCGGGCGGCCGATGCGGCGCCCGATGCGGAGCAGGCCCTCGACCAGCCGGCCCGGCTCCTCCGCACCTGTCGTCGGCCAGACGAACGCCCGTTTGAGATAGCGGGAGGAGGCCGCGGGTGTGTAGGGATCCTCGGTGATGGCATACATGGGCACACCCAGGCGGCCCAGGCTGCGGATCGCGCCCACACCACCGTGGTGCAGCGGATAGTCCCCGAACTTGACGATCAGCCCCGGCACGTCACGGTCCGCCTCGAAAGGCACACCAAAGGTGTTTCCGGCCACGGGTCCCCCCACGTGTCCCCCCTACGGACCGGACCCACCCCGTCCGTGTCCCCCAAAGGACGCTAAGCCGGAATTGCCGCCTCCCACAAGGCTTATTCGGACATTGCGAACTCTTTAGGCACCACTCGGGCAACCATTCGAGCGCTCCGTGCGGCACGCCCCGGGGCACTGCCCAAGACGCGCAACGCACCCGTAACGTGTGGCGCGACCACATGGAACGCACCGCCATGCATGGCCCGGATGAGAGCGAGGCAGTACCCCATGCCCCCCTTCGACGTCCCCGAGGGCGACCCCTTCGGTCCGCACAACCTTCCCTATGGCGTGTTCTCGCCCTCCGGCAGCACGGAGCGGAGGGTCGGCGTCCGGCTCGGCGACCACGTCCTCGACGCGGGCGCCGCGGCCGCCGCCCTGGGCTCGCCGTACGTCTCCCTGCTCGCGCAGCCCACCCTCAACCCCCTGCTGGCGGCCGGGCGCACGGCCTGGTCCGACGTGCGGCGCGCACTGACGGCCTGGGTGACGGTGCCCTCGCACCGCTCGGCGATCGAACCACTGTTCCACCCCCTGTCGTCGGTGACCCTCCACCTGCCCTTCGAGGTCGCCGACTACGTCGACTTCTACTCCTCCGAGAACCACACCCGGAACGTCGGCCAGATCTTCCGCCCGGACGCCGAGGACTCGCTGCCCGCCAACTGGAAGCACCTGCCGGTCGGTTACCACGGCCGCGCCGGCACGGTGGTGGTGTCGGACACGGACGTCGTACGGCCGTCCGGGCAGCGCAAGGGCCCCGGCGACCCGGTGCCCGTCTTCGGCCCCTCGATCCGGCTGGACATCGAGGCCGAGGTCGGCTTCGTGGTGGGCGTGCCCTCCGAGCAGGGCAAGCCGGTCGCGCTCGGCGACTTCCGGGAGCACGTGTTCGGTCTGTGCCTGCTGAACGACTGGTCGGCACGGGACATCCAGGCCTGGGAGTACGTCCCGCTCGGCCCGTTCCTCGGCAAGTCCTTCGCGACCTCGGTGTCGGCGTGGATCACCCCGCTGGAGGCGCTGGAGCACGCGCGCGTGGCGCCACCGGAGCGCACGCACCCGCTGCTGCCGTACCTGGACGACGCGGCGCCGGAGATCGAGCCCGGCGGCTACGACCTGCGGATCTCCATTGCCATCAACGGCCATGTGGTGTCCGAGCCGCCGTTCTCCACCATGTACTGGACCGCGGCCCAGCAGCTGGCCCACATGACCGTGAACGGGGCTTCGCTGCGCACCGGCGACCTGTACGGCTCGGGCACGGTGAGCGGCCCGGTGAAGAACCAGCGCGGCTCGCTGCTGGAGCTGACCTGGAGCGGCCGCGACCCGCTCGAACTCCCCGACGGCAAGCGGACGTTCCTGGAGGACGGGGACGTCGTGACGATGTCGGCGTGGGCACCGGGGGCGGACGGGAGCCGGGTCGGGCTGGGGGAGGTCAGCGGACGCGTTGTGTCGGGCTGAGCGACCCCTTGTAGCAAGGAGTTGACACAAGCCCCTCGCGGCAAGCATCTTGTACTCACCGCTTGATACAAGCGGTGAGTGCACGTCACGCTGTCACGGGGGACTTCCATGACTGATCTCGACCCGACCACACCAGCCACCGCGTCCCGGGCGCCGGTCGACCGCTGTGCCCGCTGGACGGGGCTGGCGGCGGGCGCACTCGCGGCGTGGCCGCTCTCCACGCTCGACCACGGGGAAGGGGTGCTGTACGCCATCCCGGCGTTCGGCCTGTGCGCGGTGGCCGGCGTACTGGTGGGCGACGCGCTGACCCCGCCGGCCCGGGGTGCCGTCCGCACGGCCGGGCTCGCGCCGCGCCGGGTGCGCGACTACGTACCGCCCCGGACGACCTGGCTGCTGGTCGTCCTCGCAGGCGCGCTGGTGGTGCTGCTGACGGTCGCGGGGGCGGTGGCCTCACCGGACGACCTGGGACGGGCGGGCCGTTCACTCACCCTGAGCTGCCGGGGCATGACCCAGTCACACAGCCCCTGGCCGGGGCTGTACTACGGCCTGCCGATGCTGGCCGCCCTCGCTGTCGCCACGGGCGCCTGCGGCTGGTCGCTACGGCGGATCGCCACCCGGCCCGGCGACGAGCAGTCCCGCCGCGACCGCACCCTGGCGATCGTCGCGGCATGGGGGCTCGTCGTCGCCCTCTCCCTGCTGGGCGCGGCCACCACGGCGTCGGCCTCGCTGCTGAGCTTGTCGTGCGACGGCACCGTGGGGACTGCGGGGGCCGTGGTGCTGTTGCCACTGGCCCTGGTCTCGCTGGTGACCGGGCCGTGGATGCTCTTCACCATCTGCTCGCCCCGGGCGGCGTGGCAGCGCCCGGCAGGCCGGGAGACTCGCCCGGCTCGGGCAGCCGCGCCGGGCCGGACGACGCCGGGGGCGCGCGGATGAGCGGGGCGGCCGTACGGGTCGACACGACGAGCCCCGTCCCGCCGTACGAACAGATCCGCGCCCAACTCGCCGCCCTGATCACGACCGGCCGCCTGCCAGAGGGCGAACGCCTGCCGACCGTACGGCAGCTGGCAGCCGACCTGGGCCTGGCAGCCGGCACGGTTGCGCGCGCCTACCGCGAGCTGGAGGCCGCTTCCCTGATCCTGACCCGGCGTGGCGCGGGGACGCGGGTGGCTCCGCTGCCGCCAGGGGCGCGCCCCCGCGACACGGCGGAACTCGCCGAGGTGACCAGGGATTTCGTGGCGTGGACGCGGGCCCTGGGGTTCGGGGAGGAAGAGGTGCTGGAGGCGGTGCGGCGGGCACTGCGGACGTAAGGAGAGGGAGGACCGCCGAGCCCGGAGCCGAGCGGAGCAAGACTCGAAGGAGGGCGGCCGGATCGCGGTCGACACCTGCCTCATGCCGCGTCTCGCCGTCATACTGGCGGGGAAACGTACGCGATGCGCCCCGGCGTATCGCCCCGCACCACCCGCACCCGTACACCTCTCCGACCAGGAACCGGAGCCCCGGCATGACCGTCTGCCTGCTCCTGCTGAGCGTCGTCGCCCTGACGGCCGCCGTACCGGCGCCCCGTGCGCTGACCCGTGCCGCCTGGCCCGAGCGGGAACCCGTGGTCGCCCTGTGGGTGTGGCAGTGCCTGGTCGCGACGGTCCTGCTGTGCTGTCTGACCGCGCTGGTCCTGGGCGCGGCGGCGGTCTTCCACACCGTCCGCGACCATGTCTTCGCCCCCGCGCCGCCCGCCGTCACCGCCGCGTACGACCTCTCCACCGCCCCGGTCTGGGCCGCCGTCCTCACCGTGCTGCTGGCGAGCGGGGCGGCCTGGACGACGGCGATGCTGGGCCGGGAACTCGTCGAGGCCCGCCGGCGCCGAGGCCACACCCGGGCACAGCTGCGCGAACGCGCGCCCGACCTGCCCGCCGGGCTGCCGGCGGCGCGTGGGCCGATGCTGGTGCTGGAGGACGAGTACCCGGACGCCTGGTGGATGCCGGGGCACCCGCCCCAGCTGGTCGTGACCACGGGGGCCCTGCACCGCCTGACCGACCATCAGCTGGACGCCGTCCTCACCCACGAGCGCGGCCACGCCCGCGCCCACCACGACTGGCTGCTCCACCTGTCCACCGCGCTCGCCACGGGCTTCCCGCGCGTCCCGCTCTTCGCCCACTTCTGCGACCAGACGCACCGGCTGGTCGAACTGGCCGCCGACGACACGGCCTCCCGCCGCTGCGGCCACCTCACCACCGCCCTGGCCCTGATCGAGCTGAACCAGCACCGCGGGGTCCTGTCCTGCGCCTCCAGCCGCCGCCTCCTCGGCGAACGCGTGGACCGCCTCCTGCAGCCCCCGCCGCGCCTGCTCCGCCGCCACCGGGCCCTGACGACGACGGTGGCCGCACTGGTGCCCCTGCTCCCGCTGCTCATCACATTCGCTCCGGGGCTGTCGGCGTTGTCCTGAGAAGCCGTGTCACATCCTCTTTTCGCAGGTCACGGGGCGTAGAGAAGGGCGGTGATCCCGCTTGCCGTTCGGTTGGGCGTCCATGGTCGCCGTTCCGAACGGCAACGGCAGCCCGTGGGTCTTCAGGCCGCCGCGAGGGTGGCCTGCAAGGCCTCGGTCTGGCGGAGGGGGCGGGCCAGTCGGCGGGACATGAGGGTGAAGGCCCACTGGATGTGGGCTTCCGCGTGGGTCATCAAGCGTTCGTAGTCCCTTGCGTTGCGCCGGGCCCGCATCGTCCACGAGTTACTTCGTTCCACCACCCACCTCTTGGGCAGCAGGATGAAGCCCCTGGCATCCTTGGGGCGAGGGACAACCTTGATCGTGATGGGTGAGCAGGATGCGGGCCGCGTCGCGGTCCTGAACGTCGGCGGGCATGACCAGCAGGTCGACGAGCAGGCCGTCCTGATCAACCAGCAGATGTCGCTTCCTGCCATTGATGTGCTTGTTCGCATCGTATCCGCGCGTCGCGTTCGATACGGTCTCCGCGCCTTTGACTGACTGGGAGTCCGCGATCACTCGGACTGGCCAGGCACAGCGCCGGCAGCGCAGCCGCAGCCGTCGGCGCAGCTGGTCGGCGCCGGGGCCACTTCTCCGGGGCACCGCCCTTCGGGGTCTGGCGGGCCGGAGTCGGGCCGAGGCGCCACTGGGCGCTACGGCAACGGTCCAGGACACCCCACACTCCGGGCAGGTGGCAGCCCTGGCACCTTGCACCGCCCGGGCCCTCGCGCCTGCCCGCCGCATCCGCCGCCAGTGCCGCGAACGGCACACCGGCGTGCAGAACACCGCCGCCGCCTTCACCAGCCTCAGCCAGGGCGCTCCATCCCTGCCCACGGGACCACCATGGGGCCCAGTCAAGGCAAGCCGAAATCCCGTGGAGCCCACCTGCGTGGCGTGGAATGCTCTTCGGCGACTGCTGAGGGAAGGGAAGGCTGAAAAGGTGTACGTACCGTCATCTGCACGAGCTCTCGATGATGACGAGCGTGAGCTCGTGGAGCTGGCACGCCGCACCATAGACGCGCATACCGACGCCGGGCCCGACGAAGACGGGATCCACACGATGGGCGCCGCGGTCATGGCCGCCGACTACCGGATGTTCGCCGGCGTGAACCTCTACCACTTCACCGGCGGACCCTGCGCCGAACTCGTGGCTCTGGGAGCCGCACGAGCCCAGGGCGCCCGCCAGATGCGCTGCATCGTTGCCGTGGGAAACCATGGGCGCGGGGTCATCGGCCCGTGCGGGCGCGATCGGCAGGTCTTCGTGGACTACTACCCCACCATGCGCGTCATCGTGCCCACGCCCGCGGGGCCCAGGTCCGTTCTCGCCGCCGACCTGATGCCGCTGACTCAGCGATGGACCCCGGAAGGCATGAGCGGTCTCGACCCATCGCTCTACCAAGACCCCGAGACGGCCGGTCCCCCGATCATCCGGTTCAACCCCCGCTACCTCGAAGACGTCCGCTCCGGCGCCAAGACCAAGACCACCCGCTTCCGGGACCCGGCCCAGCTCGGGCCGGCACGGCTGGTGTTCGAGAGCGACCCCGAAGTCGTCCTGCCAGCAGAGGTGACCGGCATCAGGCACTGCCTGGTCAGCGAACTCACCAACCAGGACGCCCAAGCCGAGGGGCTGACGACCGCAACCGAACTCCGGGAAAGCCTCAAGGGCCACTACCCAGATCTGGCGGGAACCGACGAAGTCGACGTAATCACCTTCCAGATCGACGACAAGACAGGCGCCGCTTAAACCGCGGAGGCACCAGCGACGACTGGGCCGCAAGGTGACGACGAGCACGGGGCCCCGTCGCTTCGGGTGAGGCCTGCGGTCCCTGAGACCTGCTGTTCCTGAGACCTACGGCCCAGTCCTGACGACTTCTGGCTCTTCCGGACGCGCATACGGAAAAGCCGGCCGAGTGGCAGATCTACTCGATCCGCCGGAAAGAGCCCAGCCCAGAGGCCTGTTCCACATTCCCCCAGCTGGCGCAACACTCCAGAAACACCCCATTCCCTACCTGCTCGGTATGGTTCCAGCCATGCCACCTGCCGACCGCCCCCGCGACCACGCCGGTCAGGGCGCCGCGACCACCGTCGCCGCCCACCGTGCGCGTCGCCGGCTGCGGGCGGACCGGGCCAGGCAGCTCGCCGACCTGCTGCGCCACCAGCTCCTCACCGGCGCCTTCGGGGACGGCGCCCTCCCCCACGAGTCCACCCTCGCCAGCGACTACCGCGCCTCTCGCAACACCGTCCGCCAAGCCCTGGACCTGCTCCGGGCAGAGGGGCTGGTAGAGCGGCAGCCGGGAGTCGGAACCGTCGTCGTCGCCCAGAAGTACCCGCACGGGCTCGACCGCCTGATGGGCCTCGCGGAAACCCTCCGCGAACACGGCCGCGTCACCAACGAGGTCCGCACCATGGGCCCCGCCCCCGCACCCGCCCCGGTGGCCGAACGCCTCCGCGTCCCGGCCGGCGCCGACGTCCTCTACATCGAGCGCCTGCGCCGCCTGAACGGTCTTCCCCTCTCCCTCGACCTCACCTACATCCCGCTCGACATCGGCACGGCCCTGCTCGGCGCCGACCTGGAGAACACCGATGTCTTCCGCCTGCTGGAAGCCATCACCGGCCAGCGTCTCGGCCATGCCGAGATCACACTGGAGGCGGTGAACGCGGACACTCACTCCGCCGCCGTTCTCCAGGCCCCGCGCGGCGCCGCCGTACTGATGCTGGAACGCCTCACCCACCTCGCCGACGGCCGCCCCGTCGACCTGGAGTTCATCCGCTTCCGCGGCGACCGCATCAGCATGAGCGGCCTCCTGCACCGCGCGGTTTAGCCCCCTCCCGCCCTGCCAGTAGCCCCTGCCCCATTTCCTGGAGACAGCCATGCCCTTGGCGCCCCAGCGGGCCGACGTGCCCGTGACCGTCGACGAGTCGAAGTGCATCGACGGCTGCACGCTCTGCGTGGACATGTGCCCGCTGGACTCACTCGCCATCGACGAGAGCAGCGGCAAGGCGTACATGCACGTCGACGAGTGCTGGTACTGCGGCCCGTGCGCGGCTCGCTGCCCCACCGGAGCGGTCACGGTCACCATGCCCTACCTGCTCCGCTGACCCGTCCCACTGCTCCGGCGAGAGGCCGAACCACCATGAAACGCATGGCAGTTACCCTGTCCGCCGCCGCGCTCCTCCTTCCCCTGACCGCCTGCGGCGGCAGCGCCGAGGCGGGCAGCGGCTCCACGGTCAGCGTGACCGTCGGCTACCAGTCCAAGACCATCAACACGGTCACCGCGGGGACCCTGCTCCGCTCACTGGGCTACTTCGAGAAGCGGCTGAACGCACTGCACGACGGCCACACCTACAAGGTCGACTGGCAGGACTACGCCACCGGCGCCCCGATCACCGCGCAGATGACCGCAGGGAAGATCGACATCGGCTCGATGGGCGACTTCCCGCTGCTGCTGAACGCAGCCCGCGGCAAGCAACTCGGCCGCCCCACCCACCTGGTGTCGGTCACCGGCTACAACCTGCGCGGCGGCCTCAACACCGTCGTCACCGCCCCGGGCTCCGGGCTCTCCTCCCTGAAGGACCTGAAGGGCAAGAAGGTGTCCACGAGCGTCGGCTCCGCCGCCGACGGCACTCTCGTACGGGCCCTGCAGCGCGCCGGCATCGACCCGAGCAGCGGCATCGCGAAGCTCAACCAGCAGCCCGCCGTGGGGGCTTCCGCGCTCTCGGCGGGCAGCGTGGACGCACTGTCGCAGTTCGTCGCCTGGCCGGGCCTGCTCGCCTACCAGGGCAAGGCGAAGGCCCTGTACGACGGCGCCCAGCTGAACCTCCCGACCTTCCACGGCGTCACCGCACGCGAGGACTTCGCCCAGCAGCACCCAGCCGTTCTGGAGGCCTTCCTCAAGGCACAGGCGCAGGCCACGGACTACCTCAACGACCACCCGGTGACCGCCGCGGAGAAGGTCGCCGAGGCCACCGGCCTGCCCGCCGAGGTCGTCTACCTCTACAACGGTGCCCACGGCATCGCGACCTTCGACCCGGCCGTCAAACCCCAGCTCGTCTCCGCGTTGAAGCAGGACGTCGCTGTCCTCAAGGCCGCCAAGCTCACCGGCGACGTCGACGTGGACTCCTTCGTCGACGACCAGTACGTGAAGAAGGCACTCGGCGCCGGCTACGCCGAGAGGCTCGCCGCCATGCCCGCACCGGCCGCGAGCGAGGTGTGGGCCCAGGGCAGCGATAAGACCATCACCTTCAATTCCCCGAAGGAGCTGCTGGCCTACGTGTCCGGGCACCGGCGCGGCATCCGCGCCGCCTACGTCCCCGACGCCACCACCGGCACCCTCTGGTTCGCCGACAAGGCGGTCTGGGTGGCCGACAGCGACCAGCTGCTGCCCTTCGTGACCCCGGCGACCGCGCAGGCGTACATCGCCGCGCACGGCGGCGCCCGTACGGTCTCGTACGCCGACGCGCTCGGACGGTCCTCATGACCCGCCGTCCGCTCGCCCGGTATGCGCTGCGGACGGTGTCGCTGGGCGCCGCCCTCGGGCTCTGGCAGTTGCTGACCAGCCTGGACATCGACCTGTGGCTGCGCTTCTCGCAGTTCCCCACGGTCACCGATGTGGCCCGGACCTTCGCCGACCGGCTCTCGGGAGCCGACTACTGGACCGACCTCACCGACAGCCTCACCCGGATCCTCACCGGTTTCGCGCTCGCGGCCGTCCTCGGCGTGGCCACCGGCGTGCTCGTGGCGCGCTCGCGCCTCGCCGAGGACCTGCTCGGCCCGGTCCTGGAGGTCATCCGCCCGATCCCGGCCATCGCCCTCGTCCCCGTCGCGATCCTCCTCTTCCCCTCGAACGAGCAGGGCATCGTCTTCATCACCTGCACCGCCGCCTTCTTCCCCGTGCTGGTTTCCACCCGGCACGCGGTCCGGGCGCTCACCCCCGTCTGGGAGGAGGCCGTGCGCACCCTGGGCGGCGGCCGGCTGCGGATCCTCGGCTCGGTGGTGTTGCCGGGTGCGCTGCCCGGCATCTTCGGCGGCCTGTCCGTCGGCATCGGCGTCTCGTGGATCTGCGTGATCTCCGCCGAGATGATCTCCGGTCAGTACGGCGTCGGCTACCGCACCTGGCAGGACTACACGATCGTGAACTACCCGGGTGTCTTCGTCGGCATGGTCACGATCGGTGTCCTCGGCTGGATCACCTCCACGGCCGTGGAACTCCTCGGCCGCCGCCTCACCCGCTGGCTGCCCCGCACCTCGTACGTCCCCGACGGCCGGCCCCGCACCCCGGCGCCCCGTGCCGCCGTCCCGGTCAGCGTGCAGGCCGGCGACGACCCCGAGCACCAGTCCGAGGCCCAGCACCAGGGCCACGACGACACCGAGCAGGAGGCGCGCGATGAGCACCTCGTCTGAGACGGCCGGGACCGTCGCCGCTCCGGCCGCGCCGGCACGGGCGGGCGTACACGGCACCCGGCTCACCCTGCGGGCCGCCGTCCTCGGCCGTCCGGACGCCCCGGTCCTGCACGACGTCGACCTCGACATCGCACCCGGTGAGATCCTCGCCGTCGTCGGCGCCTCCGGCTGCGGCAAGTCGACGCTGCTGCGCACGCTCGCCGGGCTGCTGCCGACGCTGGCCGGAGCGGTGGAGCAGGACGGCAGCCCGGTGACCGGACCGTCCGCTGACCGCGCGCTGGTCTTCCAGGAGGACGCGCTGCTGCCCTGGCGCACCCTGCGCGGAAACGTCGAACTCCCCCTCGCCATCGGCGGCGTACCGCGCGCGGAACGCCGTGCCCGGGCCGAGTCCTGGCTCGGCCGCGTCGGCCTGAGCGCGCAGGCGGGGCAGTTGCCGCACGGCGTGTCCGGCGGGCAACGCCAACGTGCCCAGTTGGCCCGCGCGTTGGCCGACAGCCCCCGCGCGGTCCTCATGGACGAACCCTTCGGCGCCCTCGACGCCCAGACGCGCTCCGGCATGCAGGACCTACTGGTGGAGGTGTTGCGCGGCACCGGCGCAACCGTCGTCTTCGTCACGCACGACGTGGACGAGGCGCTCTTCCTCGGCGACCGTGTCGCCCTCCTCGGCGCCGGCCGCGTGGGCTCCGTACGCGACGTACCGCGCCCGCGTGACCGCGGCGCCGTCGACGCTCCGGCCCGCGCGGCCCTGCGCCGCGCCGTCCTCTCCTCGCTCGGCACCTGAAAGGCACCCTGGTGACCACCCTCGCGAACGCCCCCGCTCAGACCCCCCTGGAGCTCCCCGCCGTCACCGATGCCGAGGAGCTGACCTGCGACGTCCTCGTCGTCGGCGGCGGCACCGCCGGCACCATGGCCGCCCTGACCGCCGCCGGACGCGGCGCACGTGTCCTGCTGCTGGAGAAAGCCCACGTCCGCCATTCCGGAGCGCTCGCCATGGGCATGGACGGCGTCAACAACGCGGTCGTCCCCGGCCGCGCCGAGCCCGACGACTACGTCGCCGAGATCACCCGCGCCAACGACGGCATCGTCGACCAGTCCACCGTCCGCCAGACCGCCACCCGCGGCTTCGCGATGGTCCAGCGGCTGGAGTCGTACGGCGTCAAGTTCGAGAAGGACGAACACGGGGGCTACGCGGTCCGCCAGGTGCACCGCTCGGGTTCGTACGTGCTGCCGATGCCGGAGGGCAAGGACGTCAAGAAGGTCCTGTACCGGCAGTTGCGGCGGCGGGAGATGCGGGAGCGGATCCGCATCGAGAACCGGGTGATGCCGGTCCGCGTGCTGACCGCGCCCGATGACGGGCGGGCCGTGGGCGCCGTCGGCTTCCACACCCGCACCGGCGCCTTCGTCACCGTCCGGGCGGGCGCGGTGATCCTCGCGACCGGCGCCTGCGGCCGCCTCGGCCTGCCCGCCTCCGGCTACCTCTACGGCACCTACGAGAACCCCACCAACGCCGGCGACGGATACGCCATGGCCTACCATGCCGGCGCCGAGCTGACCGGCATCGAGTGCTTCCAGATCAACCCGCTGATCAAGGACTACAACGGCCCCGCCTGCGCCTACGTCGCCAACCCCTTCGGCGGCTACCAGGTCAACCGGCACGGCGAGCGGTTCGTCGACTCCGACTACTGGTCCGGGCAGATGATGGCGGAGTTCGCGGCGGAGGTCGCCAGCGACCGCGGCCCGGTCTACCTCAAGCTGAGTCACCTGCCCGAGGAGTCGATCTCGGCCCTGGAGTCCATCCTGCACTCCACCGAGCGGCCCACCCGGGGCACCTTCCACGCCGGGCGCGGGCACGACTACCGGACCCACGACGTCGAGATGCACATCTCCGAGATCGGCCTGTGCGGCGGCCACTCCGCCTCCGGCGTCCGCGTCGACGAGCGCGCCCGCACGACCGTCCCCCGCCTCTACGCCGCCGGCGACCTGGCCTGCGTTCCGCACAACTACATGATCGGCGCCTTCGTCTTCGGCGATCTCGCGGGCGCGGACGCCGCCCAGTACACGGCATACGAGGGCGAGCTTCCCGCGGACCAGGTGCGCGAGGCGCACGAACTGATCTACCGCCCGCTGCGTAATCCGGACGGCCCGCCGCAGACCCAGGTCGAGTACAAACTGCGCCGCTTCGTGAACGACTACGTGGCACCCCCCAAGTCCGGGGCCCGCCTCTCCCTCGCGTTGGAGGCCTTCGAGCGGATGCGCGCCGACATCGCCGCGATGGGTGCCCGCACCCCGCACGAGCTGATGCGCTGCGCCGAGGTCACCTTCATCCGCGACTGCGCGGAGATGGCCGCCCGTGCCTCCCTCGCCCGTACCGAGTCCCGCTGGGGGCTCTATCACGACCGCATCGACCACCCCCGGCGCGACGACGCCTCCTGGTTCCACCACCTCGATCTGCACAAGTCCCCCTCTGGTGCGATGGAGTTCACGGCCCGGCCCGTGGCTCCCTATCTGGTGCCGGTCGAGGGCTTCGCCCCGTCCGGCGGTCCGTCCCGGCGGCTGGGCGAGGTCCGACCCGAGGACGTCGCCACAGCCGGCCCGCGTGACATGGCACCGGACGCGGCCGGACCGACGTCCGCTCGGACCACCGGTTCCCCGGACCCGAGCGGCTCTGCCGGTACCGCCTCGCCCCGACTTCTGGAACTGCTGGAACTGGCCGAGGAGGAGCCCGAACTCGCCTCCCTGAGGCCCTACTTGTCGGACCCCGATCCCGCGGTCCGCCGTACCGCCGTCTCGGTCCTCACCGAAACCGTGCCGCCCGGCACCGGACAGGTCCTGGCCGGTGCGCTCGCCGACCCCGACGCAGAGGTCCGCGCGGCCGCCGCGGCCTCACTGCGCGAACTCGTCGAGACCCTGACGCCCGAGCCCGCCCTGGGCACCGCCCTCACCGGCGCCCTCTCCGAGGCCGACCCCGTGGTCCGCGCCGCCGCCCTCGACGTCCTGCGCGCCCTGGGACTGGGCGAAGCCGCCGTGTTCGCCACCGCCTTGGACGACCCCGATGTCTCCGTCCGCATCGAGGCGGTACGCGCCCTCGTCTCGGTCGACGCGGCCCAGCTGCTGGCGGGCGCGGCGGACGATCCCTCCCGGGAGGTCCGCGTCACCCTGGCCAAGGCGCTGGCCACCGTCAGCCCGGCACCTCTGCAGCCGCAGGCCCGCAACCTGCTCACCCACACCCTGGACCGGCTCACCGAGGACATCGACCCTCTGGTGCGCGGGGCCGCACTGGGTGCGCTGGCAACGGCCGGCTGCCCGGCGCCGCTCGCCGCCCGTGCCGTGGCCGCCCTTTCCGACCCGGCCTGGCAGGTTCGCTCCGGTGCCGCCACCGCGCTGTCGGTCGCACCGCCCGGCACGGCCGTCCCCGCCCTCGCCAAGGCTCTCGCCGATCCGAACGCCGATGTGCGCAAGGCGGCGGTCCTGGCCCTGACCCGGCACCACGCCACTGAGGAAGCCCGCGCGGCCCTGGCCACGGCCACGACCGACTCCGACGCGGACGTCAGGGCCTATGCGGCACGGGGACTGTGACGACCCCACCCTTCCGCCTCGCCTCAGGCGACGTTCCTGAGGCTCCGGCTCGCTACATCCAGTCGTCCGGCTCCGGCTCCTCCCCCGGCTCGGGCCACAGATCCTCGGGGGACTCGCCGGGGGCGGGGGCGGCCCCGCCCGCCGGTGCGGCACCGGCCGCCACGCCAGGGCCGTCCAGGGAGTTGAGTACCTCGAGCACGCCCTCCCCGTACGTTGCCAGCTTCTTCTCGCCGACCCCGCTCACCGTACCCAGCTCCCGCACCGAGCCGGGCCGACGGGTGACGATCTCCCGCAGGGTGGCGTCGTGGAAGATGACGTACGCCGGGACGCCCTGCTCGCGGGCCTGTTCGGCGCGCCAGGCGCGCAGGGCCTCGAAGGCGGGGAGCAGCTCGTCGGGCAGCTCGGCCACGGCGGCCTTGGCCTTGCGCTCGCCTCGGCCTGAGCCGCTCGCACCCGACCGGGAGGTGGCCGGCTTCCTCGGCTCCTTGCGCAGCGGCACCTCACGCTCGCTCCGCAGCACCGCACCGCTCGCCTCGGTGAGCACCAGCGTGCCGTACTCGCCCTCGACCGCGAGCAGACCCTGGGCAAGCAGCTGCCGGACGACGCCCCGCCACTCTCCCTCGGCGAGGTCCTGGCCGATGCCGAACACGGACAGCTGGTCGTGGTCGAACTGGATCACCTTGCCGGTGCGCTTGCCGAGCAGGATGTCGACGATCTGCACGGCGCCGAACTTCTGCCCGCGCTCCCGCTGCAGCCGTACCACCGCCGACAGGACCTTCTGCGCGGCGATCGTGCCGTCCCAGGTCTCCGGCGGGGTGAGGCAGGTGTCGCAGTTGCCGCAGCCCGCGGCGGAGGGATCCTGCCCGAAGTAGGCGAGCAGTTGGCCGCGCCGGCACTGGGCGGTCTCGCACAGGGCGAGCATGGCGTCCAGGTGGGCGGCGGTGCGGCGGCGGAACGCCTCGTCGCCCTCGCCGGACTGGATCAGCTTGCGCTGCTGGATGACGTCGTTGAGGCCGTAGGCCATCCAGGCGGTGGAGGGCAGGCCGTCGCGGCCCGCGCGACCCGTCTCCTGGTAGTAGCCCTCGATCGACTTGGGCAGGTCCAGGTGGGCGACGAACCGCACGTCCGGCTTGTCGATGCCCATGCCGAAGGCGATGGTCGCGACCACGACCAGGCCGTCCTCGCGCAGGAACCGGGACTGGTGAGCCGCGCGCGTGCCCGCGTCCAGGCCCGCGTGGTAGGGCACCGCCGCGATGCCGTTGGCGGTCAGGAACTCGGCCGTCCGCTCCACCGAGTTGCGGGAGAGGCAGTACACGATGCCGGCATCACCCGCGTGCTCGTCCCTCAGGAAGGCGAGCAGCTGCTTCCGGGGGTCGGCCTTGGGCACGATCCGGTACTGGATGTTGGGCCGGTCGAAGCTGGCGACGAAGTGGCGGGCCGTCGGCAGGTTCAGCCGCTGGGTGATCTCCTGGTGCGTGGCGCGGGTGGCCGTGGCCGTGAGGGCGATCCTCGGGACGTCCGGCCAGCGCTCGCCGAGCAGGGAGAGGGCCAGGTAGTCGGGGCGGAAGTCGTGGCCCCACTGGGACACACAGTGCGCCTCGTCGATCGCGAAGACGGAGATCTTGCCGCGCGAGAGCAGGTCGAGCGTGGCCTCCACCCGCAGCCGCTCCGGGGCGAGGTACAGCAGGTCCAGTTCGCCCGCGAGGAACTCGGCCTCGACCACGCGCCGCTCGTCGAAGTCCTGCGTGGAGTTGATGAAGCCGGCCCGCACGCCGAGGGCGCGCAGGGCGTCCACCTGGTCCTGCATCAGCGCGATCAGTGGCGAGATCACCACGCCGGTACCGGGTCTGACGAGGGCCGGGATCTGGTAGCACAGCGACTTGCCGCCGCCGGTCGGCATGAGGACGAGGGCGTCTCCGCCCGCCACCACATGCTCGATGATCTCTTCCTGCTCGCCGCGGAAGGCCTCGTACCCGAAGACCCGGTGCAGTGTGGCCAGCGCCTCGCTCGCGGTCGCCTCTGGCATCTCCTTGATCACGCCCGTCCCGCGCATTGTCGTGTCCCCCCTACGTCGTCCCTCGACCACTGCTTCCACGATAGGGGGCTCCGCCGACAGCCCCCCGAGTTATCCACAGGCCGGCCGCCGTGCGTCCGCGTCAAGGACACGACCCTCGTTCACACGTTCGCGGGAGACTCGCCCGTTTCCGGCCGATAGTCTGAATGCACCGGCGAGACTCCGTCCCATGGGAGCACTGATGAGCGTCGCACCGAAGGCGTCCACGTCCAGCTGGCCGACGCCGCCGAAGGGCGGCTGGACCGCCGACGACCTGGACCGGCTTCCGAATCTCCCTCCGCACACGGAATTGATCGACGGGAGCCTGGTCTTCGTGAGTCCGCAGACTCTTTTTCACGCACGCGCTGTCGACTTCTTCAACTGGCAGCTCCAGTCGCTGGCGCCCGAGGAATTCGAGGTCATCCGCGAGTTCACGATCGACATCGACCGCCAGAACCGGCCCGAACCAGACGTGGTCGTTGTGCAGGCGGACGTGGTGGAGGACCCTTACCAGACCCGCTTCCCGGTGGAATCCGTCGTCCTGGCCATCGAAGTCGTCTCCGAGGACTCCGTCTCCCGTGACCGCGAGACCAAACCCCTGAAGTACGCCCGCGCGAAGATCCCCCACTACTGGCGGGTCGAGAACGAGAAGGGCCGGGCCGCTGTGCACGTCTTCGAGCTGGAACCGACGACCGGCACCTACACCAGCACCGGCATCTTCCGCGAACACATGAAGGTGGACGTGCCGTTCCCGGTGGATCTCGACCTGACGCAGATCAAGGCGCGCCGCGACAAGAATCAGTGACCCCGGAAACACACCGCTGCCCGGCACCCTCACGAAGGAGAGTGCCGGGCAGCGTCATGTACAAAGGCGGTGCGTCAGCGCACAAATACTCCCGCCTGGCTCGCCAGGTCCAGGAAGTACTGCGGCGCCACACCGAGCACCAGCGTGACCGCCACGCCCATCCCGATCGCCGCCATGGTCAGCGGCGACGGCACGGCCACGGTCGGTCCCTCGGGATTCGGCTCGCTGAAGAACATCAGCACGATCACGCGGATGTAGAAGAACGCGGCGATCGCCGAGGAGATCACACCGACCACGACCAGCGGAGCCGCGCCACCGTCCGCCGCCGCCTTGAAGACGGCGAACTTCCCGGCGAAACCGGAGGTCAGCGGGATACCGGCGAAGGCCAGCAGGAACACCGCGAACACGGCCGCCACCAGCGGTGAACGGCGCCCGAGCCCGGCCCACTGGGACAGGTGGGTGGCCTCGCCGCCCGCGTCGCGCACCAGCGTGACCACCGCGAAGGCGCCGATCGTCACGAAGGAGTACGCGAGCAGATAGAACAGGACGGACGACACACCGTCCTGGGACGTCGCGATGACACCCGCGAGGATGAATCCGGCGTGCGCGATGGACGAGTACGCCAGCAGCCGCTTGATGTCGGTCTGCGTGATCGCGATGATCGCACCGCCCAGCATGGTGATGATCGCAACCGCCCACATGACCGGCCGCCAGTCCCAGCGCAGGCCCGGCAGGACGACGTACAGCAGGCGCAGCAGCGCGCCGAACGCCGCCACCTTCGTCGCCGCCGCCATGAAGCCGGTCACCGGGGTGGGCGCGCCCTGGTAGACGTCGGGCGTCCACATGTGGAACGGCACCGCGCCCACCTTGAACAGCAGGCCCATCACGATCAGGGCGCTGCCGAGCAGCAGCAGTGCGTCGTTGCCCATGGTGTTGGCCAGCGCCGGGTCGACGTTGGTGACCGTGCCGTCGACGACCTGCGCGATGCGCGCGTACGACACCGAGCCCGCGTAGCCGTACAGCAGGGCGATGCCGAACAGCGTGAACGCCGAGGCGAACGCACCGAGCAGGAAGTACTTGACCGCGGCCTCCTGCGACATCAGCCGCTTGCGGCGGGCCAGCGCGCACAGCAGGTACAGCGGCAGGGAGAAGACCTCCAGGGCCACGAACAGCGTCAGCAGGTCGTTGGCCGAGGGGAACACCAGCATGCCGGCGATCGCGAAGAGCAGCAGCGGGAAGGCCTCGGTGGTGGTGAACCCGGCTTTCACGGCGGCCTTTTCGCTGTCGCTGCCCGGCACGGAGGCGGCCTGCGCGGCGAAGGAGTCGACCCGGTTGCCGTGCGCCGCCGGGTCCAGGCGCCGCTCGGCGAAGGTGAACAGGCCGACCAGACCGGCCAGCAGGATCGTGCCCTGCAGGAACAGGGACGGTCCGTCGACCGCGATCGCGCCCATGGCCGCGATGTGCGCCTTCGTGGTGCCGTACCCGTCCGCCGCCAGCGCGACGACCGCGGCGAACGCGGCACACAGCGCTACGCCGGACACGAACACCTGCGCGTAGTAGCGGGACCGGCGCGGGAAGAACGCCTCGACCAGCACCCCGACCACCGCCGCGCCGACGACGATCAAGGTCGGCGACAATTGCCCGTATTCGATCTTCGGTGCCGGGATCTTCGCGATCGGCTCGGCCGCGGTTGTCCACAGGCTGTGGACGGCTGTTGCACTCACTTGGCCGCCTCCACCGAGGGCTTGGGGTCGGTCTTGTGTACGTCGGACATGGTCTGCTTGACCGCCGGGTTGACGATGTCCGTGACGGGCTTCGGGTAGACGCCCAGGAAGATCAGCAGCACGATCAGCGGGGCGACGACCACCAGCTCGCGCGCGCGGAGGTCGGGCATCGCCGAGACCTCGGGCTTCACCGGGCCCGTCATCGTGCGCTGGTACAGCACGAGGGTGTAGAGCGCGGCGAGGACGATGCCGAAGGTGGCGATGATGCCGATCGCCGGGTAGCGCGCGAACGTGCCGACCAGGACCAGGAACTCACTCACGAACGGCGCGAGTCCGGGCAGCGAGAGGGTGGCCAGGCCGCCGATCAGGAAGGTGCCGGCGAGCACCGGCGCGACCTTCTGCACACCGCCGTAGTCGGCGATGAGCCGCGAGCCGCGCCGGGAGATCAGGAAGCCGGCGACCAGCATCAGCGCGGCCGTGGAGATGCCGTGGTTGACCATGTAGAGCGTGGCGCCGGACTGCCCCTGGCTGGTCATCGCGAAGATGCCCATGATGATGAAGCCGAAGTGCGAGATCGACGCGTAGGCCACCAGGCGCTTGATGTCCCGCTGGCCGACCGCGAGCAGCGCGCCGTAGACGATGCTGATGAGCGCCAGTACGAGGATGGCGGGCGTCGCCCACTTGCTGGCCTCCGGGAACAGCTGGAGGCAGAAGCGGAGCATCGCGAAGGTGCCCACCTTGTCGACGACCGCGGTGATGAGGACGGCGACCGGAGCGGTGGACTCCTGCATGGCGTTGGGCAGCCAGGTGTGCAGCGGCCACAGCGGCGCCTTCACCGCGAAGGCGAAGAAGAAGCCGAGGAACAGCCAGCGTTCGGTGCTCGTCGCCATGTGCAGCGAGCCGTTGACGCGCGCCTGCGCGATCTCCGTGAGCGAGAAGTTCCCCGCGACCACGTAGAGGCCGATCACCGCGGCCAGCATGATCAGACCGCCGACGAGGTTGTAGAGCAGGAACTTCACCGCGGCGTACGACCGCTGCGTCGAGGCCGCCTTCTCGCCATGCTCGTGGGCACGGTCCCCGAAGCCGCCGATGAGGAAGTACATCGGGATGAGCATGGCTTCGAAGAAGATGTAGAAGAGGAAGACGTCGGTGGCCTCGAAGGAGATGATCACCATCGCCTCGACGGCCAGGATCAGGCCGAAGAAGCCCTGGGTCGGGCGCCACCTCTTGCTGCCCGTCTCCAGCGGGTCGGCGTCGTGCCAGCCCGCGAGGACGATGAACGGGATCAGCAGGGCGGTCAGCGCGAGGAGGGCGACCGCGATGCCGTCGACGCCCAGCTCGTACCTGACCCCGAAGTTCTTGATCCAGGCGTGGGATTCGGTGAGCTGGTAGCGGGCGCCGTCCGGGTCGAAGCGGACCAGGACGGTGATCGCCAGGGCGAGTGTGGCGAGCGAGACCAGCAGCGCCAGCCACTTGGCGGCGGTGCGCTGCTTGGCCGGTACGGCGGCCGTGGCGACCGCCCCGAGGGCCGGGAGCGCCGCCGTCGCTGTCAGCAGAGGAAAGGACATCGGTATCAGACCGCCCTCATCAGCAGGGTCGCGGCGACCAGGAGTGCCGCACCGCCGAACATCGAGACCGCGTAGGAGCGGGCGAAGCCGTTCTGGATCCGGCGCAACCGCCCGGACAGGCCGCCGAAGCCGGCCGCCGTGCCGTTGACGACGCCGTCGACCAGGGTGTGGTCGACGTACACCAGGGAGCGTGTGAGGTGCTCTCCGCCACGTACCAGCACGACGTGGTTGAAGTCGTCCTGGAGCAGGTCGCGGCGGGCCGCCCGGGTGAGCAGCGAACCGCGCGGGGCGACGACCGGGACGGGCCTGCGGCCGTACTGCGCCCAGGCGATGCCGACGCCGATGGCCAGGCACACCATCGTCGCGCCCGTGACCGCTGCCGCGCTGAGCGGCGAGTTGCCCTCGCTGTGGCCGGTGATCGGCTCCAGCCAGTTCAGGAAGCGGTCGCCGATGCTGAACAGGCCACCGGCGAAGACCGACCCGAACGCGAGCACGATCATCGGGATCGTCATGACCCTGGGCGACTCGTGCGGGTGCGGCTCGTTGCCGTTCTCGTCGGGCTGCCAGCGCTTCTCGCCGAAGAACGTCATCAGCATCACGCGCGTCATGTAGAAGGCGGTGATGGCCGCGCCCAGGAGGGCCGCGCCGCCGAGGATCCAGCCCTCGGTGCCGCCCTTGGCGAAGGCCGCCTCGATGATCTTGTCCTTGGAGAAGAAGCCGGACAGGCCCGGGAAGCCGATGATGGCGAGGTAGCCGAGGCCGAAGGTGATGAACGTGACCGGCATGTACGTGCGCAGGCCGCCGTACTTGCGCATGTCGACCTCGTCGTTCATGCCGTGCATGACGGAACCCGCACCGAGGAACAGCCCGGCCTTGAAGAAGCCGTGCGTGACCAGGTGCATGATCGCGAAGACGTAGCCGATGGGGCCGAGGCCGGCGGCGAGGATCATGTAGCCGATCTGCGACATGGTCGAGCCGGCCAGCGCCTTCTTGATGTCGTCCTTCGCGCAACCGACGATCGCACCGAAGAGGAGCGTGACGGCGCCGACCACGGTGACGGCGAGCTGGGCGTCCGGGGCCGCGTTGAAGATCACTCCCGAGCGGACGATCAGGTACACGCCCGCGGTCACCATCGTCGCCGCGTGGATGAGGGCCGAGACCGGGGTCGGGCCCTCCATCGCGTCCCCGAGCCAGGACTGCAGCGGAACCTGGGCGGACTTGCCGCAAGCCGCGAGCAGGAGCATCAGGGCGATGGCGGTGAGCTTGCCCTCGGAGGCGTCGCCGACGTGACTGAAGACCGGCCCGAAGGCGAACGACCCGAAGGTCGTGAACATCAGCATGATCGCGATCGACAGGCCCATGTCGCCGACACGGTTGACGAGGAAGGCCTTCTTCGCCGCCGTGGCCGCGCTGGGCTTGTGCTGCCAGAAGCCGATCAGCAGGTAGGAGGCGAGACCGACGCCCTCCCAGCCGACGTACAGCAGCAGGTAGTTGTCGGCGAGGACGAGCAGCAGCATCGCCGCGAGGAACAGGTTCAGATAGCCGAAGAAGCGGCGGCGCCGCTCGTCGTGCTCCATGTACCCGACCGAGTACAGGTGGATCGCCGAGCCGACGCCCGTGATCAGCAGCACGAACGTCATCGACAGCTGGTCCAGGCGGAAGGTGACGTCCGCCTGGAAGCCGGCCACCGGGACCCAGCTGAACAGGTGCTGGAACAGGGTGCGGTGCTCGGCGTCCTGGCCGAGCAGGTCGGCGAAGAGGATCAGGCCGAACACGAAGGAGACGGCCGACAGGAGCGTGCCGATCCAGGGGCCGACGGCGTCCAGCCGCCGGCCGCCGACCAGCAGGACGGCCGCTCCGAGCAGGGGCGCCGCGATGAGCAGCGCGATCAGATTCTCCACGATTCTTCCGACCCCTTACAGCTTCATCAGGCTGGCGTCGTCGACCGAGGCCGAGTGGCGGGTGCGGAACAGCGACACGATGATCGCGAGGCCCACCACGACCTCCGCGGCGGCGACGACCATCGTGAAGAAGGCGATGATCTGGCCGTCGAGGTTGCCGTGCATCCGGGAGAAGACGACGAACGCGAGGTTGCAGGCGTTGAGCATCAGCTCGATGCACATGAACACGACGATCGCGTTGCGCCTGATCAGCACTCCGGTCGCGCCGATGGTGAACAACAGGGCCGCGAGGTAGAGGTAGTTGACGGGGTTCACTTCGACGCCTCCTCGGGCCGCTTGAACGTCGTCGGCTCGATCGCGGTCCGCTCCAGGCGTTCCTCGGAACGCTGTTCCAGGGCCCGCAGGTCGTTGAGTGCCTCCGCCGACACGTCACGGATCTGGCCGCGCTCGCGCAGCGTCTTGTTGACGGTCAGCTCGGACGGCGTGCCGTCGGGCAGCAGGCCCGCGATGTCCACGGCGTTGTGCCGGGCGTAGACACCGGGGGCGGGCAGCGGCGGCAGGTGCTTGCCCTCGCGGACGCGCTGTTCGGACAGCTCGCGCTGGGTCTTGGCACGCTCGGTGCGCTCGCGGTGGGTGAGCACCATGGCGCCGACGGCGGCCGTGATCAGCAGGGCGCCGGTGATTTCGAAGGCGAACACGTACTTGGTGAAGATGAGGGACGCGAGGCCCTCCACGTTGCCGTTCGCGTTCGCCTGGCCCGTGCCGTCGAACTCCTTCAGGGAGGCGTTCCCGATGCCGGCGAACAGCAGGACGCCGAAGCCGACCCCGCACAGCAGGGCCAGCCAGCGCTGGCCCTTGATGGTCTCCTTCAGCGAGTCCGCGGCCGTCACGCCGACGAGCATCACCACGAAGAGGAACAGCATCATGATCGCGCCGGTGTAGACGACGATCTGCACGATCCCGAGGAAGTAGGCACCGTTGGCGAGGTAGAAGATCGCCAGGACGATCATGGTCCCGGCGAGACAGAGCGCGCTGTGCACGGCCTTCTTCATGAAGACGGTGCACAGGGCGCCGATCACCGCGATCGTGCCGAGGACCCAGAACTGGAAGGCCTCGCCGGTGGAGGTGGTGTAGGCGGCGAGCTGCGCGCTCATGCGTCCACCTCCTCTTCCTGGGGCTTCTCGCCCTTGGAAACGGCCACCTGCTGTACGGTCCCCGGCGCGGCCTCCGTCACCAGGCCCCGGTAGTAGTCCTGTTCGTCCGTCCCCGGGAAGATCGCGTGGGGCGTGTCGACCATGCCCTCTTCGAGGCCGGCGAGCAGCTGTTCCTTGGTGTAGATGAGGTTGGCGCGGCTGGAGTCGGCCAGTTCGAACTCGTTGGTCATCGTCAGCGCGCGCGTGGGGCACGCCTCGATGCACAGCCCGCACAGGATGCAGCGGGCGTAGTTGATCTGGTAGACGCGGCCGTAGCGCTCGCCCGGGGAGTAGCGTTCCTCGTCGGTGTTGTCGGCGCCCTCCACGTAGATGGCGTCGGCGGGGCAGGCCCAGGCGCACAGCTCGCAGCCGACGCACTTCTCCAGGCCGTCCGGATGGCGGTTGAGCTGGTGCCGTCCGTGGAAGCGCGGAGCCGTGGTCTTCTGCTGCTCCGGGTACTGCTCGGTCAGCCGCTTCTTGAACATGGCCTTGAAGGTCACGCCGAAGCCGGCCACGGGATTCTGGAAACCGGGTTTGGTCCCCTTGGGTTCCTCAGCCATCGGACGCCTCCTTTCCATCCGAAGATCCGTCACTGACAGTGTCCGATCCGCCACTGACAATCAGCTCCCGATCGCGGCGCGGTCGGCGCCTCGGCACCGGCGACGGCTCCTGTCCGGGCAGTGGCGGTACGGGGAATCCGCCCGCCATCGGGTCGAATTGCCGGGCTGCGGGCTGCTCGACCGCCTTCGCCTTCTCGCGGAACATGTCGGCGATGAAGGAGATCAGCAGCAGGGCGAGGACACCGCCGCCGACGTAGAGGGCGATGTCGGCGAAGTCGTAGTTCTCGTTGCGCAGGGCTCGCACGGTCGCGACGAGCATCAGCCAGGTCACGGAGACCGGGATGAGGACCTTCCAGCCGAGCTTCATCAGCTGGTCGTAGCGGACCCGCGGGAGCGTGCCGCGCAGCCAGATGAAGAAGAACAGCAACAGCTGGACCTTGATGACGAACCAGAGCAGCGGCCACCAGCCGTGGTTCGCGCCCTCCCAGAAGCCGCTGATCGGCCACGGGGCGCGCCAGCCGCCCAGGAACAGCGTGGTCGCCACGGCCGAGACCGTCACCATGTTCACGTACTCGGCGAGCATGAACATCGCGAACTTGATCGAGGAGTACTCGGTGTTGAAGCCGCCGACCAGGTCGCCCTCGGACTCCGGCATGTCGAAGGGGGCGCGGTTGGTCTCGCCGACCATCGTGGCGATGTAGAGGATGAAGGAGACCGGCAGCAGCAGGATGTACCAGCGGTCGTGCTGCTGCTCGACGATCGTGGACGTCGACATCGACCCCGAGTAGAGGAACACGGAGGCGAACGCGGCGCCCATCGCGATCTCGTAGGAGATCATCTGCGCGCAGGAGCGGAGGCCGCCGAGCAGCGGGTAGGTGGATCCGGAACTCCAACCCGCCAGCACGATGCCGTAGATGCCGACGGAGGCGACCGCGAGGATGTAGAGGATCGCGATCGGCAGGTCGGTGAGCTGCATCGTGGTGCGGTGGCCGAAGATCGAGATCTCGTTGTCCGCCGGGCCGAAGGGGATCACCGCGATCGCCATGAAGGCCGGGATGGCCGCGACGATCGGCGCGAGGACGTAGACCGCCTTGTCCGCGCGCTTGACGATGAGGTCTTCCTTGAGCATCAGCTTCACGCCGTCGGCGAGCGACTGGAGCATGCCCCAGGGGCCGTGCCGGTTGGGGCCGATGCGCAGCTGCATCCAGGCGACGACCTTGCGCTCCCAGACGATGGAGAACAGCACGGTCACCATCAGGAAGGCGAAGCAGAACACCGCCTTGACGACGACCAGCCACCAGGGGTCGCGGCCGAACATCGAGAGGTCTTCAGCGGCGAGGTACGGGCTCATGCCTCCACCTCCTTGGGGGCCTTGTCGGCGAGTGCCGCCGGGCCGATGCGGACGAGGGAGCCGGGCTGTGCGCCGGTGTCGGAGGCGACCCCCGCGCCGACGGAGTTCAGCGGGAGCCAGACCACCCGGTCGGGCATCTCGGTGATCTGGAGCGGGAGTTCGGTGGTGCCGGCCGGTCCGGTGACGGCGAGGACGTCGCCGTCCTTGACGCCCGCCTCGGCGGCCGTCGCGGCCGACACGCGCGCGCGTGCCGCGTGCCGGGTGCCGGCCAGTGCCTCGTCACCCTTCTGCAGGACGCCCTGGTCCAGCAGCAGCCGGTGCCCGGCGAGCACGGCCTCCCCCAGGGCGGGGCGGGGCAGCACACCCGCGGACTCCCTGGGCTCGGTGGCCCGCAGGCCGTCCCAGGCGCCGAGCCGGTCGATCTCCGCGCGTGCGGTGCGCAGATCCGGCAGGCCCAGATGGACGTCCATGGCGTCGGCCAGCATCTGCAGCACGCGCCCGTCGGTCGGGGCGAGGGGGCGGGTCATCTGGTCGGGCTTGAGCGCGGCCTCGAAGAAGCGCACGCGGCCCTCCCAGTTGAGGAAGGTGCCGGCCTTCTCGGCGACCGCGGCGACCGGCAGGACGACGTCGGCGTGCTCGGTGACCTCGCTGGGCCGCAGCTCCAGCGACACCAGGAAGCCGACGCTGCCGAGTGCCTCACGCGCGCGTGCCGGGTCCGGCAGGTCGGCGACCTCCACACCGGCGATCAGGAGCGCGGACAGTTCGCCGGTGGCGGCGGCCTCGATGATCTGGTGGGTGTCGCGGCCGTAGCGCAGCGGCAGTTCGGCGAGCCCCCAGGCGGCGGCGACCTCCTCCCGCGCCCGCGGGTCGGTCGCGGGGCGGCCGCCCGGCAGCAGCGACGGCAGCGCGCCCGCCTCGACGGCGCCGCGCTCCCCCGCCCGCCGCGGGATCCACACCAGCTGCGCGCCGGTCGCGGCCGCCGCGCGTACGGCGGCCGTGAGCCCGCCGGACACGGCGGCGAGCCGCTCTCCTACGACGATCAGCGCGCCCTCGGTGCGCAGGGCCTCGGCGGCCTTGGCACCGGGGTCCTCCAGGCCGAAGCCGCTCGCGAGGGCGTCCAGCCACTCGGTCTCGGTGCCGGGAGCGGCCGGCAGCAGCGTGCCGCCCGCCTTCTCCAGGCCGCGGGTGGCGTGTGTGGCCAGCGCGAACACCTGCTGCTTGTGCCCCCGCCAGGCCTTGCGCAGCCGCAGGAAGACGCCGGGCGCCTCCTCCTCCGACTCGAAGCCGACGAGCAGAACGGCGGGCGCCTTCTCCAGCGAGGTGTACGTGACGCCCGTACCGTCGAGGTCACGGCCTCGGCCGGCCACCCGGGCCGCCAGGAAGTCGGCCTCCTCGCCGCTGTGCACGCGCGCGCGGAAGTCGATGTCGTTCGTGTCGAGCGCCACGCGCGCGAACTTGCTGTACGCGTACGCGTCCTCGACGGTCAGGCGGCCGCCGGTGAGGACGCCGGCCCGGGAGCGGGCCGCGCTGAGCCCGCGCGCGGCGGCCTCCAGCGCCTCCGGCCAGGAGGCGGGCTCCAGGACGCCGTCGGCGCCCCGCACGAGCGGGGTGTCCAAGCGGTCCCTGAGCTGCGCGTACCGGAACGCGAAGCGTCCCTTGTCGCAGATCCACTCCTCGTTGACCTCGGGGTCGTGGGCGGCGAGCCGCCGCATGACCTTGCCGCGCCGGTGGTCGGTACGGGTGGCGCAGCCGCCGGAGCAGTGCTCGCACACCGACGGCGAGGAGACGAGGTCGAAGGGGCGGCTGCGGAAACGATAGGCCGCCGAGGTGAGCGCGCCGACCGGGCAGATCTGGATGGTGTTCCCGGAGAAGTACGACTCGAAGGGGTCGCCCTCGCCGGTGCCGACCTGCTGGAGCGCGCCGCGTTCGAGCAGCTCGATCATCGGGTCGCCGGCGATCTGGTTGGAGAAGCGGGTGCAGCGGGCGCACAGCACGCACCGCTCGCGGTCGAGCAGCACTTGCGTGGAGATCGGGACGGGCTTCTCGTACGTCCGCTTGCGGCCCTCGAAGCGGGACTCCGCGTTGCCGTGCGACATGGCCTGGTTCTGCAGCGGGCACTCGCCGCCCTTGTCGCAGACCGGGCAGTCCAGAGGGTGGTTGATGAGCAGCAGCTCCATCACCCCGTGCTGGGCCTTCTCGGCGACCGGGGAGGTGAGGTGGGTCTTCACCACCATCCCGTCCGTGCACGTGATCGTGCAGGACGCCATCGGCTTGCGCTGGCCCTCGACCTCGACGATGCACTGACGGCAGGCACCGGCCGGGTCCAGGAGGGGGTGGTCGCAGAAGCGGGGGATCTCGATGCCGAGCTGCTCGGCGGCCCGGATGACCAGGGTGCCCTTGGGCACGCTGAGTTCGACGCCGTCGATCGTCAGCGTGACGAGGTCTTCCGGCGGGACCGCCGCCTCTCCCCCTCCGGAGGGAGCACTGGTGGTCACGGTCATGCGTTCACCTCCGGGCGGTCCGCCCAGGCCGTCGACTTGGCCGGGTCGAAGGGGCAGCCCCGGCCGGTGATGTGCTGTTCGTACTCCCCGCGGAAGTACTTCAGCGAGGAGAAGATCGGTGAGGCCGCGCCGTCGCCGAGGGCGCAGAAGGACTTGCCGTTGATGTTGTCGGCGATGTCGTTCAGCTTGTCGAGGTCGGACATGACGCCCTTGCCGGCCTCGATGTCCCGCAGCAGCTGCACCAGCCAGTACGTCCCTTCGCGGCAGGGTGTGCACTTGCCGCAGGACTCGTGGGCGTAGAACTCGGTCCAGCGGGTCACCGCCCGCACCACGCAGGTCGTCTCGTCGAAGCACTGCAGGGCCTTCGTGCCGAGCATGGAACCCGCGGCGCCCACTCCTTCGTAGTCAAGAGGGACGTCGAGGTGCTCGTCGGTGAACATCGGCGTCGAGGAGCCGCCCGGCGTCCAGAACTTCAGGCGGTGCCCGGGCCGCATGCCGCCGCTCATGTCGAGGAGCTGGCGGAGCGTGACGCCGAGCGGCGCCTCGTACTGGCCGGGGCTCGCGACGTGGCCGCTGAGCGAGTAGAGCGTGAAGCCGGGCGACTTCTCGCTCCCCATCGACCTGAACCATTCCTTGCCGTTTTTCAGGATGGCGGGAACTGACGCGATCGATTCGACGTTATTCACCACAGTCGGACAGGCGTAGAGGCCTTCCACCGCAGGGAAGGGGGGACGGAGCCGCGGTTGACCACGGCGGCCTTCGAGCGAGTCGAGCAGTGCGGTCTCCTCACCGCAGATGTACGCGCCGGCGCCGGCGTGCACGGTGAGTTCGAGGTCGAGTCCGCTGCCCAGGATGTTCTCGCCGAGGTAGCCCGCCGCGTAGGCCTCGCGCACGGCCTCGTGCAACCGCCGCAGAACGGGGACGACTTCACCACGCAGATAGATGAAGGCATGCGACGACCTGATGGCATAGCACGCGATCACCATGCCCTCGATGAGGCTATGCGGGTTCGCGAAGAGGAGCGGGATGTCCTTGCAGGTCCCGGGCTCCGATTCGTCGGCGTTGACAACTAGATAGTGCGGTTTTCCATCACCCTGCGGAATGAACTGCCACTTCATTCCGGTCGGGAATCCCGCGCCACCGCGCCCGCGCAGACCGGAGTCCTTGACGTACGCGATCAGGTCGTCCGGCGACATGGCGAGCGCCTTGCGGAGCCCCTCGTACCCCTCGTGCCTCCGGTAGACGTCCAGAGTCCAGGACCGGTCCTCGTCCCAGAAGGCCGACAGCACGGGTGCGAGCAGCTTCTCGGGGCTGGTGTCCTTGAGTTCAGGCGTCACGGTCATCACTCCCCCTCCTCTTCGGCCTGGCCCGCGGACGGCGCATCCTGAGGTTCCTGGGCACGCGGATGGACCACGCGCGCGGGTGCGGCCTCTCCCCTTGCCAGGCGGAGGCCCACCAGCGAGGCGGGTCCCGCGCTGCCGCTCTCCTCGACGGCCCCTGGCCGCTCGTCGGGGAAGCCCGCCAGGATCCGCGCGGTCTCCTTGAAGGTGCACAGCCGCGCCCCGCGCGTGGGCTCGACGGGATGCCCCGCGCGCAGGTCGTCGACCAGGCGTTTGGCGCTGCCGGGCGTCTGGTTGTCGAAGAACTCCCAGTTGACCATCACGACCGGTGCGAAGTCGCAGGCCGCGTTGCACTCGATGTGCTCCAGGGTGATCTTTCCGTCGTCGGTGGTCTCGCCGTTGCCGACGCCCAGGTGCTCCTGGAGGGCCTCGAAGATCGCGTCGCCGCCCATCACCGCGCACAGCGTGTTGGTGCACACCCCGACCTGGTAGTCACCGGACGGCTTGCGTCGGTACATGGTGTAGAAGGTGGCGACCGCGGTGACCTCGGCCGTGGTCAGGCCCAGCATGTCCGCGCAGAACTTCATGCCGGTGCGCGTGACGTGGCCCTCCTCCGACTGCACGAGGTGGAGCAGCGGCAGCAGGGCGGACCGGGAGTCCGGGTAGCGCGCGATCACTTCACGCGCGTCCGCCTCCAGCCGGGCCCGGACGTCGTCCGGGTACGCGGGTGCGGGCAGTTCGGGCATGCCCAGGCTGACGCCCCGCTCAGAGGAACTGGTGGTCACCGGTCGACGCCTCCCATCACGGGGTCGATGGACGCGACGGCGACGATGACGTCGGCGACCTGGCCGCCCTCGCACATCGCCGCCATGGCCTGCAGGTTGGTGAAGGACGGGTCGCGGAAGTGGACCCGGTAGGGGCGGGTGCCGCCGTCGGAGACGACGTGCACCCCGAGTTCGCCCTTGGGCGACTCGACGGCCGCGTACGCCTGTCCGGGCGGGACGCGGAAGCCTTCGGTGACCAGCTTGAAGTGGTGGATCAGGGCCTCCATGGAGGTGCCCATGATCTTCTTGATGTGGTCGAGGGAGTTACCGAGACCGTCCGGTCCCAGGGCGAGCTGGGCGGGCCAGGCGATCTTCTTGTCGGCGACCATGACCGGGCCGGGCTGGAGCCGGTCCAGGCACTGCTCGACGATCCTGAGCGACTGGCGCATCTCCTCCAGGCGGATCAGGAAGCGGCCGTAGGCGTCGCAGCTGTCGGCGGTCGGGACGTCGAAGTCGTACGTCTCGTAGTCGCAGTACGGCTGCGTCTTGCGCAGGTCGTGCGGGAGACCCGTGGCGCGCAGGATCGGGCCGGTGCAGCCGAGGGCCATGGCCCCGGACAGGTCGAGGTAGCCGATGTCCTGCATGCGGGCCTTGAAGATGGGGTTCCCGGTGGCGAGCTTGTCGTACTCCGGGAGGTTCTTCTTCATCTTCTTCACGAACTCGCGGATCTGGTCCACCGCGCCGGGCGGCAGGTCCTGGGCGAGTCCGCCGGGCCGGATGTACGCGTGGTTCATGCGCAGGCCCGTGATGAGCTCGTAGAGGTCGAGAATCATTTCACGATCACGGAATCCGTAGATCATGATCGTGGTGGCACCGAGTTCCATACCGCCGGTGGCGATGCACACCAGGTGCGAGGACATCCGGTTCAGCTCCATCAGGAGCACCCGGATGATCTTGGCTCGCTCGGTGATCTCTTCCTCGATGCCGAGGAGCTTCTCGACGGCGAGGCAGTAGGCGGTCTCGTTGAAGAAGGACGTCAGGTAGTCCATGCGCGTCACGAACGTGGTGCCCTGCGTCCACGTGCGGTACTCGAGGTTCTTCTCGATCCCGGTGTGGAGGTAGCCGATGCCGCAGCGGGCCTCGGTGACCGTCTCGCCCTCGATCTCCAGGATCAGGCGGAGCACCCCGTGGGTGGACGGGTGCTGGGGACCCATGTTGACGACGATGCGCTCGTCGTCGGCGCGGGCCGCGGACTGGACGACCTCGTCCCAGTCGCCACCGGTGACCGTGTACACGGTGCCTTCGGTGGTCTCGCGTGCCGATGCTGACTGCGTGCTCACGAGTACGACCTCCGCTGGTCCGGAGCCGGGATCTGGGCGCCCTTGTACTCGACGGGGATGCCGCCGAGGGGGTAGTCCTTGCGCTGCGGGTGGCCCTGCCAGTCGTCCGGCATCATGATCCGCGTCAGGGCCGGGTGACCGTCGAAGACGATGCCGAAGAAGTCGTAGGTCTCGCGCTCGTGCCAGTCGTTGGTCGGATAGACGGAGACCAGGGACGGGATGTGCGGGTCGGCGTCGGGGGCGCTGACTTCGAGGCGGATCAGCCGGTTGTGGGTGATCGAGCGCAGGTGGTAGACGGCGTGCAGCTCGCGGCCCTTGTCGTGCGGGTAGTGGACGCCGCTGACGCCGGTGCACAGCTCGAAGCGCAGGGCCGGGTCGTCGCGCAGGGTGCGGGCGGTGCGGACCAGGTGCTCGCGTTCGATGTGGAAGGTCAGCTCGCCGCGGTCGACGACCGTCTTCTCGATGGCGTTCTCGGGGAGGAGTCCCTGTTCCTCCAGGGCGCCCTCCAGCTCGTCGGCGACCTCGTCGAACCAGCCGCCGTAGGGCCGGTTCGCCGGTCCCGGGAGCCGGACCGAGCGGACGAGGCCGCCGTAGCCGGAGGTGTCTCCTCCGTTGTTGGCGCCGAACATGCCGCGCTGGACGCGGATCTCCTCGCCGCCCTGGCCGCGCTGGCCGGGGAGGTTGGAGGCGGCGAGGTCCTTCTCGGGGTTCACCCCGTTCGCGGACCCGTTCACGCCGTTGGTGCCGTTCGCGTCGCTCACCGCAGCAGCCCCTTCATCTCGATCGTGGGCAGGGCCTTGAGCGCCGCCTCCTCCGCCTCGCGGGCCGCCTCCTCGGCGTTCACGCCGAGCTTGGAGGTCTGGATCTTGTGGTGGAGCTTGAGGATGGCGTCCATCAGCATCTCGGGCCGGGGCGGGCAGCCGGGGAGATAGATGTCGACCGGGACGATGTGGTCGACGCCCTGGACGATCGCGTAGTTGTTGAACATGCCGCCCGAGGAGGCGCAGACGCCCATGGAGATCACCCATTTCGGGTTGGGCATCTGGTCGTAGACCTGCCTGAGGACCGGCGCCATCTTCTGGCTGACCCGGCCGGCGACGATCATCAGGTCCGCCTGCCTCGGCGAGCCGCGGAAGACCTCCATGCCGAAGCGCGCGAGGTCGTAGCGGCCGGCGCCGGTGGTCATCATCTCGATGGCGCAGCAGGCCAGGCCGAAGGTGGCCGGGAAGACGGACGCCTTGCGCACCCAGCCCGCGGCCTGCTCGACGGTGGTGAGCAGGAAGCCGCTCGGCAGCTTTTCTTCGAGTCCCATATCTCTAAAGGCCCCTCAGTCCCATTCCAGGCCGCCGCGCCGCCATACGTACGCGTAGGCGACGAAGACGGTGAGCACGAAGAGCAGCATCTCCACGAGCCCGAAGACACCCAGGGCGTCGAAGGTGACGGCCCAGGGGTAGAGGAAGACGATCTCGATGTCGAAGACGATGAAGAGCATCGCCGTCAGGTAGTACTTGATGGGGAAGCGCCCGCCGCCGGCCGGCGTGGGGGTCGGCTCGATACCGCACTCGTAGGCCTCGAGCTTCGCGCGGTTGTACCGCTTCGGACCGATCAGCGTGGCCATGACCACGGAGAAGATCGCAAAGCCTGCCCCGAGGGCTCCCAGTACGAGGATGGGCGCATACGCGTTCACCGCTCCTCGCTCCTCTCAGTCGGCGCTGACTGCTGGCGGTTGCACTGGGCTCACGTCCGCCTCACCGGTCCCACGAGCCCCGCGCGTCCCGGGCGAAGATCGAGAACATGTGAAGCAGGTCACAAGCCCAACTGCCTCGCATCTTATGCCCGCCACTCTGTGATCTGCGACACGGGGTATTGCACAAGCTTTGTGATCTCCACCACCTGACGAAGGATCATGAAGTCGGATGATGAGTGATCTTCGTACGCGAAGCGTTCAGGTGATCACCAGAAGTGACAATTTCGCTCGTCGTCGCAGGCCGGGAGGGTCGTCTCCATATCAAGAGAGTTCCGCTGCATGCAAATTGGCGCTGGACTCGTCGCCCTGCTAGAGGGGCGCGTTCACACATCAGAGGGAGGTCCGGAGCGGGGTGTGGACGCGGGGTGGATGCGTGCACGCGTTCACGAAGTCCCGCCCGCGCGGGACGCCGCCCTTCCGGTAATCGTTCCGTGACCTCCGCCACATCCATGAGAAGGGTCTGAGAACCGGGCTTGGCCATCCACCCGAACCAGTGGTAGGCGCGGGGCAATTCGGACGTAATGATCAAAGACCGTGATCAACGGCTTGATCACGGGCGTCCGCAATGTCCGTTACGGCGTCAATAAAGAGCGACACGCCCGGGATTCCAGGTCTCGATTGAACAACTGTGGCGCAGCCCACGTTTCTTGAAGATATGAAGGAGCCCCTGGTACCGGTTATTCCCATGTCCCACACCGCTCACATACGCAGCCACCGGAAGCCCCGCCGCAGCGCGTCGACCATCGTCGTGCGGGCCGGTGTTGCCGGTGGCGTCCTCAGCTCCCTGGCAGTCGCCGGGGCGTCCGGTTCGGCGAACGCTGCCGAGCCGGTGACGCAGACCCTCGAACTGCCCACCCTGACGGCCGACCTGGCCGCTCAGGTCGCCCAGTCCGCGGACGCCACGCAGCTGACCGCCGCGAACTACCAGCTGCAGGCCGAGCGTGACCAGGCCGCCGCGAATGCCGCGAAGCAGGCCAAGGCGGACCTCGCGGACGCGAAGCAGAAGGCGGCGGAGGCCAAGAAGAAGGCCCAGGAGGCCGCCCGCAAGGCCGCCGCCGAGCGTGCGTCGCGCAATGCGGAGCGGACGACGCTGTCCACCAAGGCGGGCACCGGCGACTCCACGAGCACCTCCACGGCCACCGGTTCGGCCGCGGCGGTCCTCGCCTTCGCCAAGGCGCAGATCGGCAAGAGCTACGTGCTGGGTGCCTCCGGCCCCAACGCCTGGGACTGCTCCAGCCTCGTCCAGGCCGCCTTCAAACAGGTGGGCGTCAGCCTGCCGCGCGTCTCCCAGGACCAGTCGACCGCCGGCACCCAGGTCTCGCTGAGCAACCTGCAGCCGGGCGACATCCTGTACTGGGGCAGCGCGGGCAGCGCGTACCACGTGGCGATCTACGCCGGCGACGGCATGTTCGTCGGCGCGCAGAACCCCTCCACCGGCATCGTGGAGAAGCCGCTGTCGTACGACCCGCCGACCGGCGCCGTGCGGGTGCTCTGAGCGCCCGGTACGCCTCTCACACGCGTAGGGCCGCAGCCGCTCGGGGGCAGCGGCCCTTCGGGCTCATCCCGTCTCCCTCATTTCCGGGTCGATCCGGGCAGGTTCGCCCGCTTTGAGGTCATCCCAGGTCGAAGGTGTTGGGTAGCCCCAGCCGGTAGCGCAGCTCGTCGACGCGCTTGAGGGGCTCCATCTCGGGCGGGCGGAACAGCTCCCGGATCCGGCAGCGCTCGGCGCCCGAATTGTCCGCTTCCAGGAGTGCGTTGACGGCCCGTCGCGCGGACTCGTTGGCGCCCTCCATCGTCGCCAGGTCCACGTCCGTGCGGACGTAGTCGCCCGCGAGGAAGAAGTTGGGCACCGCCGTCCTCGCCGACGGACGGTTGTAGAGCGTGCCCGTGGGGTGGATGAGGAGCTGTTCGCGGTTCTGCGGGTCGGGGCCGCCCAGGCCGGTCACCGCGGGGTCCATGAACCAGCCGAGCCGGTCCTCGTCCCTGAGCGTCGTCTTGCCGGAGTCGTTCAGCCCGTCCTTCAGCTGAGCCCAGAGTTCGGCGACGATCTCGTCCTTGGTGCACTCGCGGGCCGTCTTGCCGTACAGGATGCCCGGCTTGTCCCACTCGGAGATGATCGCGGACAGACAGTCGTGGGCCTGTCCGTCCCCGTAGTCGCGCGAGAAGTCCCGTACGTCCCAGAACTGGGCCTGGCCGACGCCTGTCACCGCCCAGGGGGAGTCGAGGCAGTTGATGTGCCCGTGGACGACGGGTGTGGGCGTGCGCAGATAGAACTGGACGCCGGTCATCCAGTCGGTCTTCAGCGCGTCGCAGCGGCCGAGCTGCGGGTCGGCGGCGCGCAGGGCCCGGCCCCAGGTCGTGCGGGCATGCTCGACGGGCAGCGCGGAGACGTAGTGGTCGGCGGTGACCGTGCGCTCCTGGCCGCCGTCCCGGGCCGAGACGCGGGCGCCGGTCACCCGGCCGCCCTCGTAGACCACCTCCCGCACCTGCGTGCCGAGCACGAACGCGACGCCGAGGGAGCGCAGGTACGCCTCCCAGGGATCGATCCAGGCCTCGCTGGTCGGGGCGTTGAGGACGCGGTCGATGTCGCCGTCGCCGTCCGCGCCACGGCCGAGCAGGCCCCACAGGAGCAGGGCCTCGATGATGACGCGGCCGACCGTGCGGGTGGAGGCGATCTCGGCGCGGGTGGCCACCAGGTTGCGGGTCTGGCCGATGCCGAGGAGCACCTGGTACTCCTTGCTCATCTCGCCGGCCCGGATGAAGTCCCACCAGGCCGTCTTCTCCCACTGGTCCTCGCGGCGGGCGTCGCAGCTGGTGAGGTGGACCAGGAGCCGGTCGGTGAAATAGGCGGCCTCGTGGGCCGGGAGGCGGGTGCCGAGGTCCAGGACGGACAGGATCTGGTCGCGGAGCCAGGACGGGGTGATGTCCCCGGGTGCGGGCGGGGTGGTGACCCGGCGCAGGGGGAAGTGGAGGTCGGGGCGGCCTAAGGCGCGCGCGAACAGAGCCTCCGTGCTGCTGCGGAGGTTGTCGTGGACGCCGTTCGCGTTGCCGGGGAAGGGGATGCGGCGCATGGTGTCCGGCAGATTCCGGTAGAAGCCGGGGAAGAAGCGGAAGCCGTGTTCTCCGGGGAGTGGCTTGCGGCCGCCTGTGCCGGTGCCGGGGACGTCCATCGAGCGGGCCTTGCCGCCGAGGTGGTCGTAGTACTCGTAGACGGTGACGGCGTAGCCGCGTTCGGCGAGTTCGTGGGCGGCGCTGAGGCCGGAGACTCCGCCGCCGAGGACGGCGACCCGTTTGCCGGAGGGGGCGGCGAACGCGGTGCCGACGGTTCCTAAGGCGAGGACCGCTCCTCCGGTGGCCGCCAGGAATCGTCTGCGGGTGTTGCCGATCTTCTCCTGCGGCTCCTGCGTGTGTTCTGTTGTCATGGTCACCGGAGGGTAGGGAGAGGCTCCGCAGGCCGGAAGACCGTTTCCCGGCCGCCCACAGCATCCTCACAACACAAGGGACTCGTATCCCGCCGAATTCAGGCCCGATCCCGCCGGACGGCGGCTGAAAGGACGCACTGCGGCAGGTAGCGGACCGACGGGACGAGGTGTTCGCCCGCCGGGCCGCCAACGTCGAGGCCCTCAGCAGTTGGTGCCCCAACAGCCAACGTTCGCCCCGTGCAAACGTTGCGTGCCGGGGCACTGGTCACGCCTTCGGCGCCACCCTGCTCAGGCCGTTGATGATGCGGTCCATCGCGTCGCCGCCCGTCGGGTCGGTGAGGTTCGCGAGGAGCTTCAGGGTGAACTTCATCAGCTGCGGGTGGGTGAGGCCGCGCTGGGCGGCGATCTGCATGACCTTCGGGTTGCCGATGAGCTTCACGAAGGCGCGGCCGAGGGTGTAGTAGCCGCCGTAGGTGTCCTTGAGGACGCGTGGGTAGCGCTGCAGGGCGATCTCGCGCTGGGCGGGCGTGGCCCGCGCGTGGGCCTGGACGATGACGTCGGCGGCGATCTGGCCGGACTCCATGGCGTAGGCGATGCCCTCGCCGTTGAAGGGGTTCACCAGGCCGCCGGCGTCGCCGACGAGCAGCAGCCCGCGCGTGTAGTGCGGCTGGCGGTTGAAGGCCATGGGCAGGGCGGCGCCCCGGATCGGGCCGGTCATGTTCTCGGGGGTGTAGCCCCAGTCCTCGGGCATGGAGGCGCACCAGGCCTTGAGGATCTCGCGCCAGTCCAGCTCCTTGAAGGAGGCGGAGGTGTTGAGGACGCCGAGGCCGACGTTGGAGGTGCCGTCGCCCATGCCGAAGATCCAGCCGTAGCCGGGCAGCAGGCGGTCCTGGGGGCCGCGGCGGTCCCACAGCTCCAGCCAGGACTCCAGGTAGTCGTCGTCGTGGCGGGGGCTCTCGAAATACGTCCGGACGGCGACGCCCATCGGGCGGTCCTCGCGGCGGTGCAGGCCCATCGCGAGGGAGAGACGGGTGGAGTTGCCGTCGGCGGCGACGACCAGCGGGGCGTGGAAGGTGACCTCACGCCTCTCCTCGCCGAGCTTGGCCGTCACGCCGGTGATGCGGCCGGTGCGGTCGTCGATGACGGGGCCGCTGACGTTGCACAGCTCGAAGAGCCGCGCTCCGGCCTTCTGGGCCTGGCGGGCGAGCTGCTCGTCGAAGTCGTCGCGCTTGCGGACGAGGCCGTAGTTCGGGTACGAGGCGAGATCCGGCCAGTCCAGCTGGAGTCGGGAGCCGCCGCCGATGATGCGCAGGCCCTTGTTGCGCAGCCAGCCGGCCTCCTCGGAGATGTCGATGCCCATCGCCACGAGTTGCTTGACCGCGCGCGGGGTCAGCCCGTCGCCGCAGACCTTCTCCCGCGGGAACTCGGTCTTCTCCAGGAGGAGCACGTCGAGTCCGGCCTTGGCGAGGTGGTAGGCGGTGGTGGAGCCGGCTGGCCCCGCGCCCACGACGATCACATCGGCGGTGTTGTCGGAGAGGGGCTCGGTCACGGCGGGATCTCCCCAAGGTTCGAAATCTGCGTGCCGACCGGCACTGGACATGGGCAGTCTATTCAGCAGAATTGATCACCGACTGAAGGGCTGCCCCGTGAACGAAGCTCTCCCCGCAGTAAGCCTGCGCGTGCCCACGGACGAGGACGCGTTCGCCTGGCACCAGGTCTTCGACGACCCCGAGGTCATGGAGTTCCACGGCGGTCGCTCCGCCGAACTCTCGGTCTACGAGGAGCTGACCGCGCGCCAGCGCCGGCACGACGCCGAGCGGGGATTCTGTCTGTGGTCGGTGCTGGACGGGTCCGGTGACGTCGTCGGTTTCACCGGGGCGCAGCCGTGGCCGCACGCATGGGGGCCGTCGGGCGAGATCGAGATCGGCTGGCGGCTCGGCCGGGCGCACTGGGGGCGGGGATACGCGACAGCGGCCGCCGACGAGACGCTCGCACGGCTGCGGGCGGCGGGGGTGCCGAGCGTGGTGGCGATGGTCGACGCGCGCAACGAGCGCTCCATCGCGGTCACCCGGCGGCTGGGCATGCGGCTCGCGGAGACGTTCGTGACGCCGAACTCGGGCCGGGAAGGGCGCTGCTACCGACTCGATCTGTGACGCAGAGTAATCTTCTGTTACAGAAAGCCACATGGCGCTTCCGGGCGGCACGCGACCGAGTTACCCTGCCAGTACCGCTGGGGGTGACATCTGTGCGTATAACACCCAAAACACCCGAAGTGCGCGTTCCTCGTCTGGTCGGTCTCATGGCCATGGACGCGCGCGAAACGGCCCGGGCGCAGGGCCTGTTGCTCAACGCGCCGGACCGCCCGGACTTCCACCTCACGGTCGTCGACTACGTCGTACGCCAGTACCCGCAGCCCGGCGCCGAGGTGCCGCGGGAGTCGATGGTGTACGTGTGGTTCGACTTCGGTGAGGGAGAGGGCGGCGGGGGCGTGCGCGAGCCACGCATCCCGCGGCCGCCGAGGGGCGGTATCCGACGCGAACTGGGCGAGCCCGGGGACGCCTTCGAGATGATCAACCGGTGAGACACCGGCCCCCGCCGGAGGGACTCAGCTCTCCTTGAAGCCGCGGTGCAGCGCGACCACACCGCCGGTGAGGTTGCGCCACGCCACCTTCGACCAGCCCGCCTTGCGCAGCCGCTCGGCGAGGGAGGGCTGGTCGGGCCAGGCGCGGATGGACTCGGCGAGGTAGACGTACGCGTCCGGGTTCGAGGACACCGCGCGTGCGACCGGCGGCAGGGCCCGCATCAGGTACTCGGTGTAGACGGTCCGGAAGGGCCTCCACGTCGGGTGCGAGAACTCGCAGATCACCACGCGGCCGCCGGGCCGGGTCACCCGGTACATCTCGCGCAGGCCCGCGTCGAAGTCCTGCACGTTGCGCAGCCCGAAGGAGATCGTGACGGCGTCGAAGGTGTCGTCCTTGAACGGCAGCCTCGTCGCGTCGCCCGCCGTGAACGGCAGCCAGGTGTGCTTCTTCTTGCCGACCTGGAGCATCCCGAGGGAGAAGTCGCAGGGGACCACGTACGCGCCCGTCTGCGCGAAGGGCAGCGAGGAGGTCGCCGTACCGGCCGCGAGGTCGAGGATCTTCTGCGCGGGGCGCGCGTCGACCGCCTTCGCCACCTCCTTGCGCCAGCGCCGGTCCTGGCCGAGCGACAGCACGTCGTTCGTCAGGTCGTACCGTTCCGCCACGTCGTCGAACATCGAGGCGACTTCGTGCGGCTGCTTGTTCAGGGAAGCGCGGGTCACCCGCCCATTGTTGCAGCCCGGGTGCACGGGACCACGCGCGGCTCAGCGGCCCCGGTACACCAACCGCCCGCCGATCACGGTCGCCACGCAGGTTCCGGCGCCGCGGCGGACCAGTTCGGCGCGGTCCGCGACGTCGAACACGGCGAAGCGAGCGGGCCCGCCGGGGACGAGCCTCGGCAGCAGGATCAGCGGGGTCGGGGACAGCGCCGCCGGGCCCGGAAGGCGGTCGGGCCGCTGCCCCACCGCGAGCCCGGCCCTGCGCACCGCGTCGACCACGGCCCGCGACCGCAACTCCCCGGCCACCGCCACCGTGCCGTGCGCCAGCATCCGCTGCACCCCGCGTCGCGCGCTCGCGCCCAGGCGCGCGGGATCACTGCGGAAGATCTCCCTCGCCCGCGCCCCGCCGATGGGCTCGGTGCCGAGGACGTCGGCCTCGCGCGGGTCGGGGAAGTAGGTGGCCTCCAGCAGCTCCGGACCGTACGGGTTCAGCAGCCCCGGGGTGAGGATGCCGGGCCAGCGCCGCACCCTCGCCCGGGGCTCGGCGGCGGCCAGTTCCTCGTACGGGCCGACGGCGGCGACGGACGCCCCGTCGACCAGAACGGCCACCTCCGGAGACCGCTCGGCGAGGTGAAGTGTCAGCACGGTGGACCTAGTTGGACGCCAGCAGCTTCAGCTCGGGATGCGCGGTCCCGCCCTCGATCGCCGTCGACGAGATGTGCGACATCACCCGCTCGTCGACAGGGTCGTTCGCCGGGTCGTCGTGCACGACGAGGTGCTCGTAGGTCGTGGCGCGCTGCGCCGGGACACGGCCCGCCTTGCGGATGAGGTCGATGATCTCGAGCCGGTTGGAGCGGTGCTTGGCGCCGGCCGAGGAGACCACGTTCTCCTCCAGCATGATCGAGCCGAGGTCGTCCGCGCCGTAGTGCAGGGACAGCTGGCCGACCTCCTTGCCGGTGGTCAGCCACGAGCCCTGGATGTGCTGGACGTTGTCGAGGAACAGGCGGGCGATGGCGATCATCCGCAGGTACTCGAAGAGGGTCGCCTGGGTGCGGCCCTTCAGGTGGTTGTTCTCGGGCTGGTAGGTGTACGGGATGAAGGCCCGGAAGCCGCCCGTGCGGTCCTGGACGTCCCGGATCATGCGCAGGTGCTCGATGCGCTCGGCGTTGGTCTCGCCCGTGCCCATGAGCATGGTGGACGTGGACTCCACGCCCAGCCTGTGCGCGGTCTCCATGATCTCCAGCCAGCGCTCGCCGCTCTCCTTGAGGGGCGCAATGGCCTTGCGGGGGCGCTCGGGGAGGAGTTCCGCGCCGGCGCCGGCGAAGGAGTCGAGGCCGGCCTCGTGGATCCGGGTGATGGCTTCCTCGACCGACACTCCGGAGATACGGGCCATGTGCTCGACCTCGGAGGCGCCGAGCGAGTGGATCACCAGCTGCGGGAAGGCGTCCTTGATGGCCTTGAAGTGCTTCTCGTAGTACTCGACGCCGTAGTCCGGGTGGTGGCCGCCCTGGAACATGATCTGGGTGCCGCCCAGCTCCACGGTCTCCGCGCACCGGCGCAGGATGTCGTCGAGGTCGCGGGTCCAGCCCTTGGCGGTGTCCTTGGGGGCCGCGTAGAAGGCGCAGAACTTGCACGCCGTGACGCACACGTTCGTGTAGTTGATGTTGCGCTCGATGATGTACGTCGCGATGTGCTCGATACCCGCGTACTTGCGGCGGCGTACGGCGTCGGCGGCGGCGCCCAGCGCGTGCAGCGGGGCGTCGCGGTAGAGGACGAGCGCCTCTTCCGGGGTGATCCGCCCACCCGCAGCGGCACGGTCGAGGACAGCCTGGAGGTCGGCCTTCTCGGTCACCAGAGGTCCCTTTCGTCAAGGGTTGTGGACGGACTGATCCAGCCTACGCCAGGGCTTTCGGCCGCCCGCGCTCAGGCCGTGTACGCGCCGATCAGCAGGCCGGCGAGGCCGCCCGCGAGGAGGAAGGGCCCGAACGGGATCGCCGTCTTGCGGCCCACCCGCCGGGCGACGACGAGCGCACCGCCGTACAGGGCGCCGAACGCGAACCCGGCGAACGTGCCGAGCAGGACCGTCGGCCAGCCGTACCAGCCGAGGACGGCGCCCGTGCCGAGCGCGAGCTTCACATCACCGAAGCCCATGCCGGCCGGGTTGACGAGCCAGAGCACGTAGTAGCCACCGCCGAGCGCGAGGGCGCCGTACAGCGCGGTGAGCCAGTGGCCGGCGTGCTCGGGCAGCAGCGCGGCCCCGCCGAGCAGCGCGAGCCCGGCGGCCGCGAGCGGCAGGGTCAGCGGGTCGGGCAGCCGCCGCACCCGCAGGTCCACGGCGGCCAGCAGCACCCACACCGGCGCGAGCAGCAGCCAGACCCCCAGCTCGGGGCGGGTACCGGTGGCGGCGGCGAGAACGGCGCAGGTGAGCGCGGTGGCGGTGACGAAGGGGACCACGGACGAGTCGTACGACGTCTGCGCGCACTCCCCGCACCGCGCCCGTCCGAGCCACCCGCGGATCAGGTGGCCGTCCGGGCACCGCTGCCGCCACGGCTCCTGCTCCGGGACGGCGAAGCGGTACGCGGCCCGGGGCAGCAGCGCCCCCGCTGCCGCACCCCACAACGCGGCGAGGAGGACCAACGCGCCCATGCTCATGGGGAGATCCTAGGGAGTGCGGCCGACGGGCGGGGCCGGTCTCAGACGGCCGGCATCGCGTAGACCTCCTGACCGCCGGTCACCAGCAGCCGGCTGCCCGAAAGGGCGATCTGCCAGTAGTCGGTGGCGTCCGTGTTGTCGACCCAGGTCCAGCGCACCTTGCCGGTCTTGGCCTCCAGGGCGATGATGCCGCCGCCGATCGCACCGGCGGCCGCGTACAGCGTCGTCCCGGCCCTCAGGAACGACTCCCTCGCCGCGCGGTTGCCCTCCGCGCAGAGCCAGATCCGCCGGGCGTCCTTGATGTCGACGGCCCACAGGCCGCGGTCGAAGTCACTCACGTACACGACGCCGTCGATCACGGTGGGGTTGTGGAAGCCGCGGCGGCCGTTCGGCGACAGCGTCCAGCGGGTGCTGCCCGTCCCGAGCTCCACGGCCGTCAGTTTCTCGCCCGGCAGGAACACCACCCCGTCGGAGGCCGTGGGCTGCCAGCTCCAGTCGTCGCCGATCTTCTTGGTCCACAGCTGCTCGCCGGTGGCGGTGTCGCGCACGGTGAGGTTGTGGTTGGAGTCGGCGTAGACGAGGTACTTGCCGGAGACCGCGCCATAGACGTCGTAGTCCTTGGTGCCCCAGTCGCGCCGCTGCAGCCACACGGTCCTGCCCGTGGTGTGGCTGACGGCCGCCACGGCCGTGCGGTACTTGGTGGGGCTCTTCGCCTGGCCGTAGTCGGTCGTTTGCCGACGCAGACACACAGTAGTGACAGCAGGGGAAGGTGGGGTGACGGGGGCGTTCCGCCGGGGGCCTTCGACGCAGCCGGGCTAACCGACCTTGGACATCCGGGACACCGGGTTACCCTCGGCCGAACTCTCCGCGGAGTACCGGAGGTCGTCGCCGACCGGCGTCAACTCCACCGGGTGCGGGGCGGGGTCGCAGCCGGGGTGGTTGCCCTTGGCGCCCACCGAGGTCGCCACGATCCGGGTCGCCGTCACCTGCTTCAGGGTGAGGATGTCGGTGCAGACAGCGCCGAGCTGGTCGGTCTGCTGGAGCCGCCCCAACTCCTCGCCGACGCCCGCCTGGTGGACGGTGAGCCGGAAGGTGCCCGCGGGCAGGCTGCCGCCGAGTACGGTGGCCTGGCCTTCCCAGGTGCCGAGGTAGCGGGCCGGGATCGCCTTCCCCGTGCCGCCGCTCGCGCTGGGTGCCGGGGACTTCGGGCCGGCGGTGGCGCTCGGCTGCGCCGAGTAGGCGTCGGACGCTCCAGTTCCGGACGAGGCGGAGCGGGAGGCGGCCGGTGCGCTGCCTGCCGCCGAGTCGTGGTCACCACCGGCCCACGGCTGCAGCAGCGCTCCGAGCCCTACGACCGCGCCGGCCAGCGCCCCCGCCACGGCCAGCGCGACGGTGCAGCTCACCCGCCGCCCGCGCCCGCTCTCCCCCGGCCCGGAGGTCGCCGCCACACTGACGCTGACCTTGCCGGGACCGGGCACGTCGGCGGACTCCACGCCGCCCGGCATGCCCGAGGCCCCCGCGTGCCCGGCCGACGCCCCCGAGGAGTCGGCCGGTGTCCCGGACGGCACACCCGGAACTCCAGGCTCCACAGCCGGTTTCCCAAGCGGCACACCCGGAACCCCCGGAGTCACAACCGCAGCCCCGGACGGAGTCATCACCGGAGCCGGCCCGAACTGCCCCGCCACCGACGCAGCCCCACCCGCAGCCACCCCGAACTGCCCCGCGCCCGAGCAAGACTCCCCCGGCAGCGAACCCGACGGCACCCCGGCCACCCCGGGCACCCCCGATCCCCCGCCCACCGAGGGGCTGCCGAACTCCACCGGGCCCGACGGCGCCGTATCCGTCGTCTCCCGATCCGTCGTCTCCAGGTTCAGGAGGTGTACGGCGCTGCGGCTGACCTGTTCCACCAGGGCGCCCGGGAGCCAGCCGCCCGCGATCAGGCGGGCGGCGCCGTCGGGGGCGAGCCGGCTGGCCAGCTCGGCGGGGGTCGGGCGGGCCGCCGGGTCCTTCGCCAGGCAGGCGCCCGCGACCTCCCGCAACTCTCCACTCAGGGAGCCGAGTTCCGGCTCCTCGTGGACGACCTTGTAGAGCAGCGCGGCCGAGGAGTCGCCGGGGAAGGGGGGCTCGCCGGTCGCCGCGTAGGCCAGGACCGCGCCTAGGGAGAAGACGTCGGCCGCCCCGGTGACGCCTTTGCCGAGGATCTGCTCGGGGGACATGTAGCCGGGCGAGCCGACGGAGACGCCGGTCGAGGTGAGGGACGCCGTACCGTCCGTGGCCCGGGCGATGCCGAAGTCGATCAGCCGCGGGCCGTCCAGGGTCAGCAGGACGTTGGAGGGCTTCACGTCCCGGTGGACGAGGTCCAGTTCGTGCACCGCGGCGAGCGCCTCGGCGAGGCCCGCGCCCAGGGCCCGTACCGTGTGCGGGGGCAGCGGGCCGCCGTCCTTGACGGCCGCGGCGAGGGAGGGCCCGGCCACGAAGGCGGTGGCGACCCACGGCACGGCGGCCTCCGGGTCCGCGTCCAGGACCGCCGCGGTCCAGGCGCCGCCGACCCGGCGGGCGGCCGCCACCTCGCGCCGGAACCGGGCGCGGAACTCCTCGTCCAGCGCGAGGTGCGGATGCACGATCTTCACGGCGACCGTACGGCCGCCCGCGCTGCGGCCCAGGTAGACCCGGCCCATGCCGCCGGAGCCGAGCCGGCCGAGCAGCCGGTAGGGCCCGACGGCGGCCGGTTCGTCGGCTCCGAGCGGCTGCATGGCGTCCACCTCTCCCCCCTCAACGCCTCACTGCCCGCAGCGTAGTGCCGCAGCGATTACGGCTGCAGCAGGTCCACCGTCACGTCCGCCGGGAAGCCGGTCGTCGGGCCGACCCGGCGGGCGAACTCGGCGACCGCGGCCAGCTGCGGGCCGCCGAAGCTGAAGTCGAGGGTGGTGAAGTACCGCTCCAGGATCGCCTCGTCGAAGGCCTCCCAGCGCGAGGCCTGTTCGGCGACCTTGCCGACCTCCTCCAGGGAGAGGTTGCGGGAGGCGAGGAAGGCCTCGTGGACCTGGCGGGTGAGGGCCGGTTCGCGTTCCAGGTAGTCGCGCCGGGCCGCCCAGACCGCGAAGACGAACGGCAGGCCGGTCCACTCCTTCCACATGGCCCCGAGGTCGTGGACGTCCAGGCCGAGCTTGGGCCCGTAGTGCAGGTTGGCGCGCAGGGCGGCGTCGCCGATCAGTACGGCGGCCTCCGCCTCCTGCATCATCAGGCCGAGGTCGGGCGGGCAGGTGTAGTAGTCGGGCTGCACGCCGTACCGCTCGGCCAGCAGGAGCTGGGCGAGGCGCACCGAGGTGCGCGAGGTCGAGCCGAGGGCCACCCGGGCGCCGTCCAGCCGGTCGAGCGGGACCTGCGAGACGATCACACAGGACATCACCGGGCCGTCGCAGCCGACGGCGATGTCCGGGAAGGCGACCAGGTCGTCGGCGTTGCGCAGGAACTCGACGAGGGTGACGGGCCCGATGTCGAGGTCGCCGCGCACCAGCTGCTCGCTGAGCTTCTCAGGGGTGTCCTTGGTCAGCTCGAAGTCGAGGAGCGTGCCCGTTCTCGCGAGCCCCCAGTAGAGGGGCAGGCAGTTCAGGAACTGGATGTGGCCTACGCGCGGCCGGGTGCGAGGATTGTCCACATCGCGAGACTAGACCCCGTCCTGTACCGTGCTGAGACCGGCCCCACCGTCAACCCACCCGTCCGGCGGTTCAAACATCCGGGTGACATGATCTTGACCTCTATTGCTTTCGGCTGCCTGCGTGCTAGGCTCGCCGCAAGTTGCAGTTTGGTTTCCCTTGCAGTACAGAGCCTGCGGAGCATGTGACCGCGGGCTCTCGTCGTTTTCAGACGAATGCAGTTGTGCAGCACCGTTTCGCACGTGCAGGTTCTGGAGCAGGGCAACCCTTTTGAGCCCAAGGAGGGCTTATGGCTACCGGAACCGTGAAGTGGTTCAACGCCGAAAAGGGCTTTGGCTTCATCGCCCAGGAGGGCGGCGGCCCCGACGTCTTCGTTCACTACTCCGCGATCAACGCCTCCGGCTTCCGCTCCCTCGAGGAGAACCAGCAGGTGAGCTTCGACGTGACGCAGGGCCCGAAGGGTCCGCAGGCGGAGAACGTCACCCCCGTCTGATCACTGCCTGATCGCAGAACCTGAGTGCAGTACCCAAGGAGCCCCGCGCCGCAAGGCGACGGGGCTCCTGCCTTTTCCCGTTCATTTCCGGTTCACGTGTGCTGCATGATCAGCACGAACTTCGTTCCGGCGGCGAGCGCTTCGTAGGTGTGCGGCACATCGCCGCGGTAGGACATGTAGTCCCCGGGCGCCAGTTCGACCGCCTCCCCGCGCGGTCCCGCCTTGACTCCTCCCTCTGCGACCACGATGTGCTCCGTGGTCCCGGGAATGTGCGGCTCGGAATCCCTTACGGTTCCGGGTTCCAGCCGGACGTAATAGATATCCCGCCGGGCGCCCGGCGGGCTCGCGGAGAGCAGCGTGGCCAGATAGCTGGACTGCTCGGAGTGGACCGTGGGCCCCGCGCCGGCCCGGATCACCTGGACGGCGGGCGCGGGCGGCTCCACGAGTGCGCTGAAGGGCACCCCGAGGGCGACCGCCAGCGCCCAGATGGTCTCCATGCTCGGATTCCCGCTCGCCGCCTCCAGCTGGGACAGCGTGGACTTCGCGATCCCGGCGCGCTTGGCCAGCTCGGACAGGGACAGCCCGGTGCGGGTGCGCTCGCGCTTCAGGGACGCGGCGATCCACTCCATCGGGAGCCGGGCGGGGGGCCCGGACGGCGCCTCGGACATGTCGTTCGCTCCATCGGTACGATCGTTCGCCTTGACGGACAGGGCGTCCGGTGTTCATTGTAGGAAACATGCGTTCGCTGCTCCGAACATCCGGTCCCGAGGACGGCTCGCTGGTCCGGGACAGTTCCCTCGTCTGGCTGGCCAGCGGCATCGTCGGCATCTCCTTCGGCGCGGTCTCCGTGGCCGGCGGGCTGCCGATGTGGGTACCGGTGGTGATGTCGCTGGTGGTGTACGCCGGGTCGGCCCAGTTCAGCGCGGTCGGGGTACTGCTCGCCGGGGGCGGGCCGGTCGCGGCTGCGGCCACCGGCCTGCTTCTGAACACCCGTACGGCCGCCTTCAGCCTCGCCGTGGCGGACATCCTCGGCACCAGCCGCGCCGCCCGTCTCCTCGGCGCCCACCTGGTCACCGACGAGACGGTCGCCTTCGCCCTGGCCCAGTCCGACCCGGTACGGCAGCGCCGGGCGTTCTGGATCTCCGGGCTCGGCCTCTTCGCCGTATGGAACACGGGCGTGCTGGGGGGCGCGCTGGCCGGCCGCGCGCTGGGTGACACCGCCCGCTACGGCCTCGACGCGGCCTTCCCCGCCGTCCTGGTGGCCCTGGTGCTGCCGAGCCTGCGGGCCGACGCTGCGGTACGGCGCTGTGCCCTGCTCGGTGCCGCCCTGGCCCTGGCCGCGACGCCCGCGGTCCCGGCCGGGGTGCCGGTGCTGCTCGCGCTGGCGGGGCTGCTGCTGCACCGCCGCTCCGCCGGAGCCGACGGAGCTGCCGCATGAGCGCCACGGTCGCCGTGATCCTGGCCCTGGCGGTCGGCACGTACGCCTTCCGTCTGGTGGGGCCCCTGCTGCACGGCCGGGTGACGGTCCCGGCCCGGGTGCAGGAGCTGGCGTCGGCGGGGGCGATCGTCCTGCTCGTCGCCCTGCTGGCCACGGGCGCCCTGACCGAGGGCGGGGGTTTCGCGGGCTGGGCCCGCCCGGCCGGGGTGCTGGCCGGGGCGGTGCTGGCCTGGCGCCGGGCGTCGTTCGCCGTGGTGGTTCTGGGCGCGGCCGTAACGACCGCGGTACTGCGGCTGGCCGGGGTGGCGTAGGCGCCGTGTCGGCATCCACCAGGGGGCTCCGCCCCCTGGACCCCCGGCCTATGCCCACCCACCACCCGACTCGGTCGGCTGAGAAGTGGCCTCCACGACTGTCGGTACGCGACTCGGCCCGCCCACAAGCGACCGCCACCACCCCCAGCCCCCGACTCGGCCCACCCACAAACAACCACCACCCCCAGCCCCCGACTCGGCCCGCCGACGAGTGGCCGTCGCGGCTGTCAGTACCCCCGACTACGGTCGCCTCCCATGACCGACACCCACGAACTCCTCGCCGCCACCCGCACCTTCTACGACGCCGTCGCCGACGACTATGCCGAGCACTTCCGGGAGCCACTCGCCACCAGGCCCCTGGACCGGGCCCTGCTCGCCGCCTATGCCGAACTCGTCGGACCCGACGGGACGGTGGCCGACCTCGGCTGCGGGCCCGGGCGGGTCACCGCGCACCTCGCCTCCCTCGGCCTGGACGTCTTCGGGCTCGACCTGTCCGCGTCCATGCTGGCGGTCGCCCGCCGCGAGCACCCGGAGCTGCGCTTCGAGCAGGGCTCCATGCTGGACCTCGCCCTCGCGGACGGCGCGCTGGCCGGTGTCGTCTCCTGGTACTCGGCCATCCACACTCCGGTGGACCGACTGCCTGTGCTCTTCGCCGAGTTCCACCGCGTCCTGGCCCCCGGCGGCCACCTCCTGCTCGCCTTCCAGGCCGGGGACAAGCCCCTCCGGATCGACGGCCCCTGGGGCCATCCGGTGGCGCTGGACTTCCACCGGCGCCACCCCGAGCAGGTGGCGGAGCTGCTTACCGGCGCCGGTTTCGCGCTCGACTCCCGCACGGTGCGCGCACGCGACGAGCGCCTCGGCGAATCGGCCCCCCAGGCCTTCCTGTTCGCCCGGAAGCCCGCCTAGGTCCGGTCACAGGACACTCGGCAGGCACTCAGGCGGAGCGGTGACCGCCATGACCGGCTCACCGCGCGCCGCGAGGCTGCCTCAAGTCTGCCAGGATCTCGTTGGCGGCACGCTCGCCCGTCTCGACGGCCCCGTTCAGGAAGCCCTGGAAGTCGATCGACGTGTGCTCGCCGGCGAAGTGGCAGTTCCCCTCCCGCTCGCGCTCGACCCCTGCGAACCTCGTGTACTGACCCACCTTCCAGTACGAGTACGACCCCTTCGTCCACGGGTTGCCGAGCCAGAAGTCGATCGTCGCGCGGCCGTTCCACTGCGCGCTGATCCCGGGCAGGACAGGCTCGATCTGGCGGAGGAACTGACGCGCCCGGGTTTGGGGTGTGCCGGTGCCGAAGCTCGCCCCGATCGTGCCTCCTGTGTAGTCGACGAGGATGCCGGAGGCTCCCGGCTGGGCGCGGCTCACGTCCCAGGTGCTCTGGTAGCCGGTGTCGGCGAACGTCTCGCCGTTGGAACCGAGACCTTCCCAGTGCCTTGTCCTGAACTGGAGGTGCAGCTTCGAGTTCGTGCCCATGCCCAGCTCGGCGATCGCCGTCCGCTTGAGGGCCTTGAAGCCGGCCTGTGTGAAGTCGACCGACGAGCGGAGGATCGAGAACGGCAGCGCGAGCACGACCTTGTCGGCCACGACGTCCTTCACGTTGGTCCCCTGCTGGAAGGACAGCGTGTAGGTGCCGTCCGTGTTCAGCCTGATCGCGACGAGCTCGGAGCCGAGCGTGATCTGCCCCGGGAGGGTCGCCGCCAGGCGGGCCGGGATCTGATCGTTGCCGCCTGCCACGTGGTACTTCTCGTTCGAGGCGCCGAAGATGCGCAGCTGCCCCTGACCGCGGTAGCCGAGCAGGTAGATGAGGTTGAGCGAGCTCTGCCGGCTCGTCTCGGCTCCGTACTCGATGTTGTACGCGACATCCAGCAGTTGACCGAGCTTCGAGCCGATTCCGCCGGGCACGCTTTCGTTGATCCAGTCGACGATCGACATCTGGTCCAGCTGGCGCCCGCGCGGGGTGCTGCTCGTGTAGAGGGTCGGGTAGCCGGCCGCCACGACGTCCGAGTGCAGCTTCCTCCACACCTGTCTCAGGTCAGCGGCCGCCTGCGCGAACGAGTAGGGGGCTCCGTCGAAGAAACCGAGCGACTCGGTGTCGTTCTGCTCCGCTGCCAGGAGGTTGTCCAGCTTGAGGCCAAGCTCTTGCGTGAGTTGGCGGATCGCGGTGTGGCCCTGGTCGATCAGCTCGCCGCCGTGCTCGGCGAGCTGCCCGTCCGCAAACGCTCCGCGGAGCGTCCAGCAGCGGCCACCCACCCGGTCGGAGGCCTCGTGCACCTGCGCGGTATAGCCGGCCTGCTTCAGCCGGTAGGCCGTGGTGAGGCCCGCGAGCCCCGCGCCGACGACCACGATCCGGGGCGCCGTCGCCGCACTCGCCGGCGCCTGCCCTGGATAGTTCGCGCTCGCGGCGGCGAGTCCGAGCACCCCCGCATGTCGAAGCAGCCCCCGCCGCGTCAGGCCACGAGGAGCGCTCAGCGCGGCGGCCAAGTCCTGGAGTGATTGTGCAAGCGGCGTGCGAGCCATGGGTCTTCCCTCGAGATGGTGGCGGCACAGAAGGGGAATGATGATTTCGGCATGAAATACCCTTTTCCCGAACAATTCTCTCCCCGGCACACCCAGAGAGCCGGAAGCGACACCCCAGGCAGGAAGGCCTTTCCCTTCCAGGGGTATCTGGCGACCTCGCGCGATCGACGAGGCCGGTCAACCGCCCAGAGGCAGTACCTCCACCGAGCTCAAGGGCGTGAAGGTGTCGTCCCGGCCGCCGACGGCGTAGACCGGGGCCCGTGGTGCCCCTCTCGCGTGTGTGCGGCTCCCGTGCGGGACCGCCACGACCGCCCCGTCGAACTCATCGGTCGCAAGGCCCCAACCAGACGGGCGAGTTGTTCGTGATACCGGGTGAAGGGGATCGGAGGGGATGTGGCCGAATGGTCGAGGCTGCTGTCCGAGCTCGCGCAGGAGCGTGGCGCGGAGCTGAACCGGTACGGCTTCCTGCTGTGCGGCGACCGCGCGGAGGCCGCCGACCTGGTTCAGGAGGCACTGGTACGGGTCTTCTCCCGGCCTCGCCGTGCGTGGGAACTGGGGGAGGCGGAGGCATACGTACGCCGCACGATGCTCAACCGCTACCTGGACCTGCACCGGCGCCGCGCCCGTTGGATCCGCGCGCTGCCACGGCTCGTGTCCTCGGCGCCGGTCGCCGACCACAGCACGGACGTCCTGCACCGGATCGACCTCATGGACGCCATGCGCGGACTGTCGCCGAGGCAGCGGGCCTGCGTGGTGCTCCGTTACTACGAGGACAGGTCCACCGCGGACATCGCGGCGCGGCTCGGCTGCGGTGAAGGCACGGTCAAGCGTCATCTGAGCGACGCGCTGGCACGGCTGGGCGCCCAACTGCGGCCACCACAGCATCACGTCGCGGAGGAAAGGCTGGAGACATGAACCCCGAGGACCTGCGCGAACAGTTGCTGGCCGCCGCGCACCGCACACCGCCACCGGAGATCGACACCGAGCGCGTGCGGACCCGGGTGCGCAGGCGCAGGCGCGCCCGCTACACCGCCGTGGCCGGGGCGGGCCTGGCCGTGGCCGCCGCGGTGGTGCTGAACACGCTGCCGTCCGCCTCCACACCGGAGACCAAGACACCGGCGGACTCCTCGATCAGGCAGCCCTGGGCGGCGAGTAGCGCAGCTCCGGGACTCCCGGACCACACCTGCGGCGCGAGAATTCCGGCGAGTACCGGCCGCGGAGCCGTGACCGTACGCATCTCCGATGTGCGCGCGGCCCCGGACGGAGCCCCGCAGGTCACCTACGCGGTGAACGCGACCGCCCCGGCGGTCCTGTCCGGCGAGCCACTGGTTCTCGTCCTGAAGGACGGCCGGGTCGTGGCCGGTCAGGACCCCTCCGGACCGGCATCCGAGAACACCGCGCATCAGGTGACCATCACCCCCGACCGTCCGCACCGCGCCCGGCTCGCGCCCGTGCCGGGCCGTCCCTGCGCTGGAACCTCCTGGAGCTCGGTGTGGAAGGACGGCTACGAAGTGGCCGTCGTCCTCGCCGCCCAGCAGACCGAGCCCTCCGGTACCCGGGCCCCTGATCCATTGATCGTCGCCCGTGCCCCGCTGTCCGAATGAACGGCCTCTCGACATCTCATGGAGGAACTCATGCGCCGCACCCTGCTGCCCGCCGTCCCCGTCCTGCTGCTCGCCCTCGCCGGATGCGGGGGGAATTCCGACGCGGCGACCGATGATCCGGCCCACCCCGCCCCGACCACCACCTCCCCGCCGGTGAAGCTCCAGGACCGCTCCCTGCCCTGCGGGAGCACCATCGCACCTCCAGTCCGCGTCAGCGGCCCCGATGAATCCCTGCCGCTGACCATCACGTCCCTGCGGCGCCAAGGCTCCACGCTGCGAACCACCTACAAGATCACCGCCCACGACCGGACACAGGCACTCCTCCTGCCGATCGTCGATGTCCCGCCCACGGCTCTCGTGCTCAAGCACGGCGTCATCGTCGGCCGCCAGAAGCCCGTCGCCCACACTGGTCCGGTCCGCCTGTCGGCCCTCCTGTACCCCGTCGGCCGGCGCCCCTACACCAAGTCCCTGACGGTCGACAGCCTCTGCACCGGCACCACATGGTCCGACATGGACAAGCACCCCGGCGACTACCAGGTGGTCGTCGTGATGTCGGTCCAGCCGGACGGACCGCCCTCCGACAAGCAGCCCGCAGACGGTGTCCACCCGCTGCCCCTCCTCGAAGCCACCCGCGACATCTCCACGAAGGGCCGGTGAACGCGACTCACTGATCGGGTCCCGGCCGACCGGTTCCCGAGGCGAGGAAGGCGGACCAGGTGGCGGGGGTGAGGGTGAGGTGGGGGGCGGTGGGGGGTTGCTTTGAGTCGCGGATGTGTATGGCGGTGGGGTGGGCGGCTACTTCGAGGCATTCGCCGCCTTCACCGCTGCTGTAGCTGGACTTGCGCCAGCTGTAGGCGAGTTCGATGCAATCACCGCCTTCACCGCTGCTGTAGCTGGACTTGAACCAGGCCAGGTTCTCGATGCTCATAGCTCCTCCAGCTTCCGCTTGATCAGAGACCGGGACTCCATAGGGCTGAGTGCCACCGCGCGCATGATCCCATAGCGGTCGGCAATCGTCCGGACGCCCTCCGGGTCTGTGATGAGCCGAGGGAAACCTTGTGCCTCCGTGTACGCCACCTGACTCTGCCCCTTGGGCACCAAGAGGTTGAACGCGCTGTCCAGGTTGGGGTGTTCCTCACAGCGAGTCGGCATCACCTGGATTTCGATGTTCTGCTTGCTGCTGACGCTCAGCAGGCGCCGTAGTTGGTCGGCGTGGACCCTTGGCCCTCCGATCGGCCGGTCGAGAACGACCTCTTCGAGGACGTAGCTGACGATGGGCGAGGGCCAGCGCTCGAAGACCTGCTGGCGCGACAGCCGGTCGGCCACACGCTTCTCGATGGTCTCCTCGCTGAGAAATGGCCGCCGTTTGGCAAACACCACCCGTGCGTGCTCCTCGGTCTGGAGGAGGCCGTGCATCGCGTGATTGCAGTAGTGATGCAGCTCAACGGCCTCCGCCTCCATCCCCGCATAGCTCCGATACCACTCGGGATGCCGCGTACGCGCCTTGGTCATCGCCTCCTCGACCTGGGGGATCACCTCCTTGAGCAGGCCCTCAGCCTTGAGAAGTTCATCCGCCTTCACCAAGAACTCCGGCCTCGGCGTCCGCACCCCCCTCTCCATCGCCGAGACCTGATCCGGGCCGTACCCCACCAGGTTGCCGAACTCCCTCTGGTTCAGCCCTGCCCTCTCCCTCAGCAACCTCAGCTGCCTGCCGATCACGACGAACACAGCCACCGCCCCGTTCGCCTCCGTCGGAGTCTCCGGCCTCCGCTCCTGCTCCTCAGTCACTCCAGCCTCCGACGACCCGTACCCAAGACATGCCGCACCCGTACGACTACTCACAGTCGCCAGGTCTCCCCTGGTCAGAGTAGGGAGAAGTCACCACGCTCGGTGACGTGAACGTCGAAATCTCCACCCCCACAGCCGAACTGGTCCAGCGGCTCAGCTCCACCCCACGGGGCGCCCGCCTGGCCCGACGCCTCACCGGCACCCAACTGGCCGCCTGGGGCTACCCCCTTGACGGCGACCTGAACTGCACCGCCCGGCACCTCGTGGCCGAGCTCGCGGCGAACGCCGTCGCCCACGGTCGCATCCCCGGAAGGGACTTCGAGCTACGGCTGCTGCTCCTGCCCCCGGAGGACACCTTGCGCATCGAGGTGAGCGACGCACGAGGTGACCGCCCGCTCCGGTTCCTGGCCGGTGACCTGGAGGACGAGCACGGCCGAGGTCTCGTCCTCGTGCAGGTGCTGGCGTCGAAGTGGGGCGTGGCGGAGCGGGACGTCGGCAAGACGGTGTGGGCGGAACTCACGCTCGGCGCGCGGCAGCGCCCCGGCATGCGACGACCGTGTCCGCGAAGGCCCGGGCCGGAGGGCTGAGGGCGTCCCAGCGGCGGACGGCCCAGCCGACGGGGAGAGGGCGCAGGCCCGGCAGCGGGACGAGCCGCAGGCCGCCCTCCCCCGGCACCGGCAGGCCCGGTACGGCGGGTACGACCGCCCGCCCCACCCCCAACTCGGCGAGCAGCAGGGCCGTGTCCCAGTCCGCGACGCTCGTGTCGTAGCCGAACCTGACGCCCAGCTCGGCGCACGCGGCGTCCAGGTGGGCGGCGGAGGTGGAGTTCGGGGGGAGCCGGATGAGCCGTACGTCGGACAGCTCGGCGGGGTCGAGGCGGGGCCGCTCGGCCAGGGGGTCGTCGGCGCGTACGGCGAGCACCCACGGCAGCTCCACCACCGTCCGCTGTTCGATGCCCCGTACCGGTGGGCCGACGGTGATCCAGGCGAGGTCGAGGGTGCCGTCGGCGAGGGCGTCGAAGCTGCCGCGGCCCGAACTGACCGTGCGGAATTCGAGGTTGACCTTCGGGTGGCTGCGGCGGAAGGCGACGACCGCGTCCGCCATGAAGTGCCGGACGGTGGTGGCACCGGTGGCGACGCGGACGTGTCCGCTGTGGCCGTCGAGGAGGTCGCGGAGCTGCCGTACGGCCAGGTCCAGGCCCGAGATTCCCTCGGTGGCCGCCGCCTCCAGTATCCGGCCGGCCCGGGTGGGGAGCACCCCGCGCGGCAGCCGCTCCAGCAGGGCCACGCCGGTCTCCCGCTCCAGGCGTCTGACGTGCTGGCTGACGGCGGACTGGGTGCAGCCGAGGTCCCGGGCAACGGAACTGAGGCTGCCCGCCCGGCACACGGCGACGAACACGCGCAGGTCGTCCAGGGTCACAACACCCAAGCTAACACTTGGATTTGCCGAGGAAACCCAAGGATTGACTGTGCTTCAGGGGCCGTACGAGGATCGGTACCGGGACGCGGCCGGCCCAGGCGGCAACCCGCTCCACGCGCGGGGAGCGGGTGCCGACCGTTTCACCGCTCGTATAGGCCCGCCACCTCGTGCGCGAAGTCGCGCATGATCTGCTCCCGGCGCAGCTTCATGGACGGGGTCAGATGGCCCGCCTCCTCGGTGAAGTCCACGGGCAGGACGGCGAACCGGCGGATGGACTCGGGGCGGGACACCAGCTTGTTGGCCTCGTCCAGGGCCCGTTGCAGGATGGCCGTCAACTCCGGGTCGCCGATGAGGAGTTCCGGCGGCACCGGATGCTTGCCGTTCATCTGGCGCCAGTGGGTGATGCCGTCGGGGTCGAGGGTGATGAGGGCGGCGACGTAGGGACGCTGGTCCCCGACGAGCATGCACTGGGAGATCAGCGGGTGCTGGCGCAGCCAGTTCTCCAGCGGGGCCGGGGCGACCGACTTGCCGCCCGCGGTGATCAGCAGTTCCTTCTTGCGGCCGGTGATGGTCAGATATCCCTCGTCGTCCAGTTCGCCGAGGTCGCCGGTGGGCAGCCAGCCGTCCCGGGTCGCGGGGACGACTCCGCCGGCCTGCGGGTCCCAGTAGCCGCGCAGGACGTGGTCGCCCGCGATGAGGATCTCGCCGTCCGCCGCGATCCGCACACGGGTGCCGGGCAGCGGCCAGCCGACGGTGCCGAGGCGGGGCTTGAGCGGCGGGGTGACCGTGGAGGCGCCGGTGGTCTCCGTGAGGCCGTACCCCTCGAAGATCTCGATGCCGGCTCCGGCGTAGAAGGCGGCGAGGCGGCGGCCGAGCGGGGAGCCGCCGCAGATGGCGTACTTGACCTTGCCGCCCATGGCGTTGCGGATGCGGCGGTAGACGAGCGGGTCGTAGAAGGAACGGGCGGTCTTCAGGGCCCGGCCCGGGCCGCCGCCGGTGCCGGTCTGCCGGGCCTCCAGCGCCTCGCCGTACCGTACGGCCGCCTGGGTCGCCCGGTCGAAGACGGACACCCTGCCGCCCGCCTCGGCCTTCGCCCGCGCGGAGTTGAAGACCTTCTCCAGCATGTACGGGATGGTCAGCAGGCAGGTCGGTCTGAAGGCGGCGAGGTCCGGCAGCAGGTCCTGCGCCTTCAGGCTGGGCGCGTGCCCGAGCCGTACCCGGGCCCGTACGCAGGCGATCGCCACCATCCGCCCGAAGACGTGGGACATCGGCAGAAAGAGCAGCACCGACACCTCTTCCCCCGACTTCGCCTTGAAGATCGGGTAGAGGAGTTCGATGGCGTTGTCCACCTCGGCGAAGAAGTTGCCGTGCGAGAGCGCGCAGCCCTTGGGGCGGCCGGTGGTGCCGGACGTGTAGATGAGGGTGGCGAGTGTGTCGGGGCCCAGCATCCCCCGGCGTACGCCCACTTCACCGTCCGGCACCTCGGCGCCCAGCTCCGCCAGCCGCTCCACGTGACCCTTCTCCATCACCCACAGGTGCCTGAGGTCCGGCATGCGCTCCAGCTCGGGGCCGATCGCGGCGGCCTGGCCCGCGGTCTCGGTGACCAGGGCCACCGCGCCGGAGTCGTGCAGGATCCAGCGGGTCTGGAAGACGGAGGAGGTGGGGTAGACGGGGACGGTGACCAGGCCGGCCGCCCAGGCGGCGAAGTCGAGCAGGGTCCACTCGTACGTGGTCCGGGCCATGACGGCGATACGGTCGCCCGGCACGAGCCCCTCCGCGATCAGCCCCTTCGCCACGGCGAGCACCTGCCGGGCGAAGTCGGCCGCCGTCACGTCCGTCCAGCTGCCGTCGGCGAGCCTGCGGCTGAGCACGATCGCGCCGGGGTCCGTCTCGGCGTTGTCGAACGGCAGGTCGGCGAGCGAGCCGTGCTTCACCTGCGGCGCGAACGGCGGGACGTACGCCTCGCGTACGGCGCCGTCCAGCCGCCGGGTCTCGGGCTCCACGAGGACCGGGAGGCCGTCGTAGTCGGTGGAGTGGACTACGTACTCAGTGGACACGGGCGGCTCCTGGGGCGTGCAGCGGTGAACTGCTTGCTGCATGACGTACGTGCCTCGCGCGGCGAGGTGTTCACCGACGGACCGCAAACAGAGGGTTACCGCCGGTTAGGCAGGTGATCGTACGAGGCCCCTGTGGGGGGCTTGTGCGGGTTCGGGGGTGGTCCGGAGCCGGGGGTGTGCAGCCTCGGGGGTTTCCTGAGGGTGCCTCAACTTCGCGTTCCCTTCCCGCCCCCGGGCCCGACCCTTCGACTTACCTCCGGTAACCTTACTCCAGAGTAAGGATTTTGGACCGAGTCGCGCGGGAGTCGCACATGACCGACCGCTACCTGAGCCTCACCCGCACGCCCGCCCTCGCGCCCCTGCTGGCCCGGGGTGCGCTCCGCTCCCCGTTCAAACGGCCGCACGCGGACGCCGACTTCCCGCGCTCCCGGCTGGTCCTGGCCCGCGTCCGCATCGATCCGGTGCGGCTGGCCGCCTACGAGCGGGTGTGCGGCTTCGCGACCGGCGACGAGGCCCTGCCGGTGACGTATCCGCACGTCCTGGGCTTCCCGCTCGCCATGAGCCTCATGAGCGCGCGCGGCTTCCCGCTCCCGCTGCTGGGCCTCGTCCACACCTCGATCGAGATCACCCGGCGCAGCACGCTCGCGTCGGGGGCGGCGTACGAACTCGCGGTGCACGTGGACGGGCTGGCCCCGCACCGGCGCGGCACCGAGGCCCGCGTCGTCACCGAGCTGCGGGCCGGCGGCGCGGTCGTCTGGGAGTCGAGGAGCGCGTATCTCGCCCGCCACCGGACGGATGCCGGTGCCGTCCGGTCCCTTGAGGGTGATCCCGGAGAGCTGCTGCCCGTCCTGGCCGAATGGCGGCTCGGCGGTGACGTGGGGCGGCGGTACGCGGCCGCGTCCGGGGATCGCAACCCCATCCATCTGCACCCCTTCACCGCCCGGCTCTTCGGCTTCCCCCGGCCGATCGCGCACGGCATGTGGACGGTGGCCCGGTGTCTCGCCGCGCACGGCGTGCCGGACGCGGTGCGGGTGCGGGCCCGGTTCAGGGCGCCGGTGCTGCTGCCGGGGACGGTGGGGTACGCGGCGCGGGAGGGGCGGTTCCAGCTGCGGGGCGGCGGGGAGAAGGTGCACGTGGAGGGGGAGATCCGGCCGCTCGTTCCCTGAGCAGCCGCATTCTCAGGGGAATCCCGGCTTGCCAAAGGTCGCGCGTCAGCTCGCCCCGGAGCACGCCCTCGACGCGTACTTCCTGCGCACCCGGTCGACCCCGACCGAACGGCAGCTCGCCGAGATCGGCATCGTGCCCGACACCCGGCGCGAGGTCCCGGCCGCCGCCCTCGTGGACGCTGTACACCCTGCCGCTGGTGCTCGCCGGGACGGGCGTGGAGATCACGGTGTGCGCGGATGCGCGGGGCCGGCTGAAGGCGGGGGCGGCACCGCGGGCGGCGGCGTTCCTGGAGGAGGTGACCGCCGGCGCACCGGCCCCGCTGTGACCGTCAGCTCCCCTGTTCCCCCGGGACCGGCGGGGTCCAGGGCCGTCCGTCCATGAGGTTGCCGAGGCCCGCCCAGGCGAAGTTCATCAGCGTCGCGGCCGCCTGCCGGGCCGTGACCCCGGGGGTGGCGTTCGCCCACGCCGCGAGGGACTCGGCGGCGCCCACCAGAGCCTCGGCGAGCCCGGCGACCTCACGCTCGGGCAGGTCGGGGTCCCGGTGTGCCGCTCGGCACGCGACCGCGATCAACTGGGTCACGAACGCGACGAGTTCCTCGCGCATCGCCGTGACCTCGGCGGCGAACAGCTCGCCGTGGGTACGGGCCTGGAGGTGCAGCACGGACCAGCCGTCGGGGTGCTCGGCGGTGTGGGCGAAGAACGCGCACAGTCCGTCCCAGAGCTGACGGTCGGCGGGCTCCCCCGGGCGGACACCGGCGCGGACGGCCTGGGTGAGGGCGGCGCCCTCGCGGCGGATGCAGGCGGTGAAGAGGTCTTCCTTCGAATTGAGGTAGAGGTAGACCAACGGCTTGGACACGCCCGCGAGTTCGGCTATCTCGTCCATCGAGGCGGCCATGTAGCCGCGCTGGCCGAAGATCTGCACGGCGGCATCGAGCATCTGCTGCTCACGCACCGCCCGCGGCATCCGCTTGGTCTTCACGGCACCCATGAGGGCAAGCCTAGTTGGGCGCGGCTGCCCCGCCCTGCGCCCGCGCGGACTCGTCCACCACGTCCTCCTGGCTGCGGTTGGCCTCCAGGTTGGCTTTCATCCGGTCGACCTTGGTCACGATCTGCACGGAGGCCCGGTCCCGCTCCCCGCGCAGCACGACCCAGCTGATCGGCGCCGAGATGACCAGCGCGAGCAGCAGCACCCACAGGAAGTTGGAGTCGCCGAAGCCGCGCGGGACGATGCCGGAGTAGACGGCTCCCCAGACGACCACGAGGCAGCCCGCGAAGATGCCGAGGCGCATCAGTGTGTAGCGGAGCATCTCAATCCACTCTTCCGATTCCAAAAGGGGGCACCGTCCAGTGAAGCACGGCGCGGACCCGATCTTGCAGGGGGGTCAGACGAGGGGGAGCAGCATGAGGATGTCGTCCCGGTCGTCACCAGGAGCGACCCGTATCGCACCGGGCACCCGGCCGACCTCCTTGTAGCCGCAGGACCCGTAGAACCGCTCCAGGCCGAGGCCGCCCCGGCAGGTGAGCCGTATCGCCTCGATGCCCTCGAAGCCGCGGGCCGCGTCGGCGGCGGCCGCGAGCAGGTCGCGGCCGTAGCCCATGCCCTGGTGCTTCGGATGGACCATCACCGTGTACAGCCACACCCAGTGCGTCATGAGCCGGTGGGTGTTGAAGGAGAGGAACGCGGCCGCGGCCACGGCCCCCGACTCGTCGTGCCCGACGAGCAGCCGGGTGCGCCCCTCGGCCATCTGCACGAAGTGCCGCACCAGCTCCGGGCGGACCTCCTCCCGGGCCACCGGGGGCACGAAGCCCACGGCGCCGTCGGCGTTGCTGACGTCGGTCCACAGGTCCAGGATGCCGTCGCGCAGGGCGCGGTCGACGGCGGGGTCGAGCGTGAAGGTAAGGGGCATGGAGGGATGGTATCCATTACCCCAGCGCTCGTGCAGCCACCTTCAGGTCCGCCAGCAGCCCCTGGTACGCCTGCTCCCGGTCCTCCGCCCGCAGCACGGCCGACGGATGCACGGTGGGCACCAGCCGCTCCGGCCGCCCGTGGATCTCCCGCTCCAGTACGGTCCCACGCATCTGCGTCACCCGGAACGAGGAGCCGAGCAGCGCCTTCCCTGCGGTGGCGCCGAGCACGACGATCAGCTCGGGCTCGACGATCGCCAGCTCGGCCGCGAGCCAGGGCCCGCACGCGGTCATCTCCCGCAGGCTCGGCGCCCTGTGGATACGGCGCTTACGGGGTTCGTCCCACGTGAACTTGAAGTGCTTGACGGCGTTGGTGACATACGCCTCACCCGGGTCGATGCCGGCCTCCGCGAGCGCCCGGTGGAGCAGCTTCCCGGCGGGCCCGACAAAGGGCCTCCCCTGCCGGTCCTCCTTGTCCCCCGGCTGCTCCCCGACCAGCATCACCCGCGCGTCCGCCGCGCCCTCGCCGAACACGGTCTGCGTGGCCTCCCGGTGCAGGGGGCAGCCGCGGCAGCCGGCGGCGGCCTTGCGCAGCGCGGAGAGACCGCCCCGGTCAGGGACGAAGGGCTCTGCGGTGTAGGCGTCCTCGGGCGCCTTCGTGACGGTCATGCCGGACGGGTACCCGTCCGGCCACCCGCATCACGTCACACGCGCATCGGCTGGGGGGACTCGCGGCGCGCCGGGTCCGGGCCGTCGTACTCGCGGATGATCTCGTAGCGGGTGTTGCGCTCCACCGGACGGAAGCCGGCGTCGCGGATCAGGTCGAGCAGGTCCTCGCGGGTCAGCTTGTTCGGGGTGCCGTAGTTGTCGGCGTCGTGCGTGATCTTGTACTCGACCACCGAGCCGTCCATGTCGTCGGCGCCGTGCTGCAACGCCAACTGCGCGGTCTGGACGCCGTGCATGACCCAGAAGACCTTGACGTGCGGGACGTTGTCGAAGAGCAGCCGGGAGACCGCGAAGGTCTTGAGGGCCTCCGCCCCCGTGGCCATCTGCGTACGCGCCTGAAGGCGGTTGCGTACCTTCCCGTCCTTCATGTCCACGAAGTCGTGCTGGTAGCGCAGCGGGATGAAGACCTGGAAGCCGTTCGTCTCGTCCTGCAGTTCACGCAGGCGCAGCACGTGGTCCACGCGGTGGCGGGGCTCCTCGATGTGGCCGTAGAGCATGGTGCACGGGGTCTTCAGACCCTTCTCGTGCGCCAGCCGGTGGATGCGGGACCAGTCCTCCCAGTGGGTGCGGTGGTCCACGATGTGCTGCCGGACCTCCCAGTCGAAGATCTCGGCGCCACCGCCGGTCAGCGACTCCAGACCGGCGTCGATCAGCTCGTCGAGGATCTCGGAGGCGGACAGCCCGGAGATGGTCTCGAAGTGGTGGATCTCCGTGGCCGTGAAGGCCTTCAGGGAGACGTTCGGCAGGGCCGCCTTCAGTTCCCGCAGCGAGCGCGGGTAGTAGCGCCAGGGCAGGTTCGGGTGCAGGCCGTTGACGATGTGCAGCTCGGTGAGGTTCTCCGACTCCATCGCCTTGGCGAGCTTGACGGCCTCCTCGATGCGCATCGTGTACGCGTCCTTCTCGCCCGGCTTGCGCTGGAACGAGCAGTAGGCGCAGGAGGCCGTGCACACGTTGGTCATGTTGAGGTGCCGGTTGACGTTGAAGTGCACGACGTCACCGTTCTTGCGGGTGCGCACCTCGTGCGCGAGGCCGCCGAGCCACGCCAGGTCGTCCGACTCGTACAGCGCGATGCCGTCCTCGCGGGTCAGGCGAACGCTCGCCCTCACCTTCTCCTCCAGCTCGCGCTTGAGCCCGACGTCCATGCCAACACGCCCTTTCTACGACAGCTCGCCCCACGGTATCCCTAGACCTCTTCGGGCAGTTCCCCGACCCGGTTCTCCCACTTCGTGGACAGCACGATCGTGGTACGGGTCCGCGAGACGCCCTTGGTCCCGCTCAGCCGCCGGATGATTCGCTCCAGCCCGTCCACGTCCGCCGCCCGCACCTTGAGCATGTAGGAGTCGTCGCCGGCGATGAACCAGCAGTCCTCGATCTCGGGCAGCTCCTTCAGCCGCTGGGCCACGTCCTCGTGGTCGGCGGCGTCGGACAGCGAGATGCCGATCAGGGCGGTCACGCCGAGGCCGAGGGAGGCCGCGTTCACGGTGGCGCGGTAGCCGGTGATGACGCCGGCCGCCTCCAGCCGGTTGATGCGGTCGGTGACGCTGGGTCCCGACAGACCGACGAGGCGTCCCAGCTCCGCGTAGGAGGCCCGGCCGTTCTCCCTCAGGGCCTGGATGAGCTGCCTGTCCACCGCGTCCATGCGATCGAAGCCTTCCCCTGGAAAAGTTCTCAACGTTCCTGAAGTGACGAGAGGTACTGCGACTTGCTCGACCTGCTCGGCCTGCTCGGCTACCGGACCGCCGAGCCGCCGCCCAGTTCGCCCTTCCAGCGCCGGTACAGCCCGTGCCCGACGCCCGCCGCGTCCAGCACCCGCCCGGCGACGAAGTCCACCAGATCCTGGATGTGGGTCGCGCCCGCGTAGAAGGCGGGCGAGGCCGGCACCACGCTCGCCCCCGCGTCGTCCAGCGCGACGAGGTGCCGCAGGGTCTGCCCGTTCAAGGGGGTCTCCCGTACGGCCACGACCAGCGGCCGGCGCTCCTTCAGTGTGACGCCGGCCGCCCGCTGGAGCAGATCCTTGGACAGGCCGAGGGCGACACCGGCGACACAGGCGGTCGAGGCGGGCACGATGAGCATCCCCTTCGCCGGGTACGACCCCGAGGACGGGCCCGCCGCGAGATCCCCCGCGCTCCAGTACCGCACCCCGCTGACGTCCGCTTCGAAGGTCCCGGGCTTCCCGTCGGCGCCCCGGCCCAGCCATTCCCGCAGGTCCTCCTGCCAGTGCGCGTCCCGGAACGAGATCCCCGTCTCGTCCAGCAGCGTCAGCCGCGAGGCCCGGCTGACCACCAGGTCGACCGCCTCCCCGGCTGCCAGCAGAGCCCGCAGCACGGCAGCCGCATACGGCGTCCCGGAAGCTCCGGACACCCCCACGATCCAAGGCGCGCGCTGCGTTTCTCCTGCGTTCACACCTTGAGCGTACCGGTGGGTTGCCCAGGGCTCAGGCCGGGTGGGGCGCCTTGGGGCCGACGGGGAGCCGGGAGGTGGGCACGGTGAGCTTGCCGAGGGGCGAGACGACGGTCAGTTCGGGGCCGTAGGAGATGGTGTCGCGACCAGCGAGTACGCGACCGCGTTCTTGGTCGCCTCGGCCTCCGGAATGACCGCGATGTCCGGGCAGAACTCGTTCCCTTCGTCGAAGGGGAACACCACGTCGCTCACCACAGCCCACTCCGACGCCAGCTGCGCCTCGACCAGGCCCCACATCGCATGGATGGTGCCGCCATGGAGCGGTCTGACCGGGTACGCGACTACGTTTCCCTCCTCGATCTCCGTCCGGAACCCGGGGAACGCGTCTTCGAACCGGGCAAGCTGTGCGTGCAGGCGATCCACGGCCGCACCGTACTCAGACGGTCAGACCCCGAACCAGAAGATCAAGCAGCGCACACACGAACAGGGCAATCCCGATGAATCCGTTGACGCTGAAGAACGCCCGGTTCAGGCGGGACAGGTCATGGGGCCGGACGATCCGGTGTTCGTACACGAACGCGCCCGCGACGATCACCAGGCCCAGCCAGAAGAAGGCTCCGGCGTGGGTGGCCAGGGCGTACCAGACGAACAGGGCCGTCGTGACCGCGTGGCACGCCCGGGCGCCCCAGATCGCCGCCGGGATGCCGAAGCGGGCCGGGACCGACATGACGCCGATCTCGCGGTCGGTCTCGACGTCCTGGCAGGCGTAGATCAGGTCGAAGCCGCCGATCCAGATGCCGACGGCGAGGCCGAGGATGACCGCGTCCCAGGACCACGAGCCCGAGATGGCCAGCCAGCCGCCGACCGGGCCCATCGCCTGGGCCAGGCCCAGGATGGCCTGCGGGAAGTTCGTGAACCGCTTCCCGTACGGGTAGACCACCATCGGGATCACCGCGATGGGGGCCAGGGCCAGGCACAGGGGGTTCAGCAGGGCCGCCGCGCCCAGGAAGATCACCAGGGCGATCAGGGCGCCCGTCCAGGCGTGCTTCACCGTCATCGCGCCGGTCACCAGTTCGCGGTGGGCCGTACGCGGATTACGGGCGTCGATCTCGCGGTCGATGATCCGGTTGACCGCCATGGCGAAGGTGCGCAGGCCGATCATGCAGATCGTGACCAGCAGGAGCCGGCCCCAGTGGATGTTCTTGTCCCACTGGTACATCGCGGTCAGGGCGGCGATGTAGGCGAAGGGGAGCGCGAAGACCGAGTGCTCGATCATCACCAGGCGGAGGAACGCCTTGGTGCGTCCCGGCTGCGGGAGTGCCGCGGAGGCGCTGCTCATAGGCCGTACTCCTTCCAGCGGCGGTCCACCAGGGCCGCCGTATCCGGGTCCGACAGGACCATGTCCGGCCACCCGCCGTCCCGGGTGTAGCCCTCCTCCGGCCACTTCTTCGTGGCGTCGATGCCCGCCTTACCGCCCCAGAACTGCTGGTAGGAGGCGTGGTCGAGGTGGTCGACGGGGCCTTCCACGACGGTGAGGTCGCGGGCGTAGTCGGTGTTGCCGAGGGCCCGCCAGGCGACCTCGTGCAGGTCGTGCACGTCGCAGTCGGCGTCCACGACCACGATCAGCTTGGTGAGGGACATCATGTGGGCCCCCCAGATCGCGTGCATGACCTTCTGCGCGTGCTTCGGGTACTTCTTGTCGATCGAGACGATCGCACAGTTGTGGAAGCCGCCGGCCTCGGGCAGGTGGTAGTCCACGATGTCCGGGACGATGATCTTCAGCAGGGGCAGGAAGAAGCGTTCCGTGGCGCGGCCGAGGGGGCCGTCCTCCGTGGGGGGCCTGCCGACGACGATCGACTGGAGCAGCGGGCGCTTCCGCATCGTCACGCAGTCGATCTTCAGCGCCGGGAACGGCTCCTGCGGGGTGTAGAAGCCGGTGTGGTCGCCGAAGGGGCCCTCCGGGAGCATCTCGCCCGGCTCCAGCCAGCCCTCCAGGACGACCTCGGCGTTCGCGGGGACCTGGAGCGGCACCGTCTTGCAGTCGACCATCTCGATCCGCTTGCCCGCGATGAACCCGGCGAAGAGGTACTCGTCGATGTCCCCGGGGAGGGGGGCGGTGGAGGCGTACGTCACGGCGGGCGGGCAGCCGAAGGCGATCGCCACCGGCAGCCGCTCGCCGCGCCTCGCGGCCACCTGGTAGTGGTTCCGGCTGTCCTTGTGGATCTGCCAGTGCATGCCGATGGTGCGCTTGTCGTGGCGCTGCAGGCGGTACAGCCCGAGATTGCGGATGCCGGTCTCGGGGTCCTTGGTGTGGGTGAGACCGAGGTTGAAGAAGGAGCCGCCGTCCTGGGGCCAGGTGAAGAGGGCGGGCAGCCGGTCGAGGTCGACGTCCTCGCCGTGCAGGACGACCTCCTGCGCGGGAGCGTCCTTCACCTTCTTGGGCGGCACGTGGGTCATCGCGCCCAGCTTCCCGAACGCCTCGCGCACGCCCACGAACCCGTGCGGCAGCTCGGGCCGCAGCAGCCCGCCGATCTTCTCGGAGATCTCGCCGTACGACTTCAGGCCCAGCGCCTTCAGCAGGCGCCGGTCGGTGCCGAAGACGTTCATCGCGAGGGGCATCGCCGAGCCCTTCACGTTCTCGAAGAGCAGCGCCGGTCCCCCGGACTTCTGCACCCGGTCGACGATCTCCCCGACCTCCAGATACGGGTCGACCTCGGCCTTGATGCGCTTGAGGTCTCCCTCGCGCTCCAGCGCCCTGAGCAGGGAGCGAAGATCGTCGTAAGCCATGCGTCCCAGTATCGGCCACCGGATACTCTGGCCCGGTCACCGGGGCCCACTCACTTCTCGAAGAGAGCGCACGACGATGCTCAGGTATCTGCCGTTCCTACTGGTCCTGGCGCTGTGGATCTACGCCTTCGTGGACTGTCTGAACACCCCCGAGGAAGAGGTGCGCCACCTGCCCAAGGTGGCGTGGGTGGTCATCATCCTGCTCTTCGGCGAGGTGCTGGTGGGCCCCGTCGCCTGGCTCATCACCGGCAAGGCGCGGCGCGCCCCCGAGAACGGCTCCACTCCGTCCGAGTGGCACAGGAACACCGCCGCGAACTGGGTCGCCCCCGATGACAACCCCGAGTTCCTGAAGTCCCTCGACAAGGACGACCCCGAGAAGAGCTGATGGAACTCCGGCTGCTCGTCACCTTCGAGAAGGTCGCCACCGTCCTGAGTTTCACCCGGGCGGCGGCCGAACTGTCGTACGCCCAGTCCAGCGTGACCAGTCAGATCCGTGCCCTGGAGTCCTCCCTCGGTGCCGAGCTGTTCGACCGGCTCGGCGGCCGTATCCGGCTCACCGAGGCGGGCGAGCGGCTGCTGCCCTACGCCCGGCAGATCATCGAGCTGACCGAGGAGGCCCGGGCGGCCGTCACCGGATCCGAGGAGCCGTCCGGCACCCTCACCGTCGGCACCATGGAGTCCCTCACCTCCTACCGGCTGCCTCCGCTGCTGGAGTACGTCCACCACCGTCACCCCAAGGTGCGGCTCGCCCTGCGCACCACCATCGGTGACGAGACCCGGCAGGCGCTGCGGCAGGGGACGTACGACGTCGGTTTCCTGATGGAGGAGGAGACCGAGCACCCCGGGCTGGAGAGTGCGGTGCTGGCGGTGGAGCCGCTGGCGCTGGTCGCGGCACCCGGACACACGCTGGCCGGACGGCCGGTCGAGACGGCCGAGCTGACCGGGCAGCCGCTGCTGGCCACCGAGCCCGGCTGCGCCTACCGGGACCTGTTCGAGCGGGAGCTGACCAGGCTGGAGCCGGTGCAGTTCATGGAGTTCGGCACGATCGAGGCCACCAAGCGCGCGGCGGCGGCCGGCCTCGGGATCGCGCTGCTGCCCGAGGTGACGGTCGCCGCCGAACTCGCGGAGGGCTCCCTCGTACGGCTCGTCTGGGAACCGCCGTTCACGCTTCGCACGCAGCTGGCGTGGCGGGCCGGGAAGCGGCTTCCGGCGCATGCGCGGCTGTTTGTCGAGCAGGCGCGGAAGCTGGTGTCCGAGCAAGGGTGACCTTCAGGCTCGCGGTCACGATCAGCGGGACGCCGAGTGCCTGGACGAGCCCGATGTGGTGGCCGTACACCGCCCAGTCCATCACCATCGCCACGGCCGGGTACACGAAGGCGAGAACGGCGATCTTCGCGGTGGGCAGCTGCGCGTAGGCGGCGTACATGAGGACGTACATCACGCCGGTGTGCAGGAGTCCGAGGCCCACCAGCCAGCCCCAGTCCCAGCCGGTGCCCCGCATCGCGCCGAGGTCCGCGAACGGCAGGAGCAGCGGGATGCCGACGAGGACCTGGACGAGGGCGATCAGATGCGGGCGTACGCCGGTGATCCGCTTGGTCACCAGGGTGGACAGGCCGTAGAGGAGGGCGGCGAGCAGGGCCTGGCCGATGCCGGTGAGGTAGGCGCCGCCGCCGCTGAAGTCGGCGGGGGTCACCCCGGAGACCAGGACCAGGCCCGCGAAGGCGACGGCGATCCAGCCCACCCGGGCGGCGGTGAGGCGCTCGCGGAACAGCAGGGCGCCGAGGAGGACCACGTAGAAGGGCTGCGTGTGGTAGACCACGGTGGCCACGGAGATGGACGTGTTCTCGTACGACTGGAACAGCAGCACCCAGTTGAAGACGATGAACACCCCGCCCAGGACGGCCAGTCCGAGGGTGCGCGGGGTGAAGCCGTGGTCGCGCAGCCAGCCGCGGGCGACAACGTAGGAGCCCAGCGCCAGGGCGCCGAACAGGACGCGGAAGAAGACGACGTCGAAGGGCGAGGCGCCCGACTCGACGACGAAGACGCCGAGGGTGCCGGACAGCACCATCGCGGTCATCAGCTGGGCGGTTCCCTTGTGCTCTGAGGTCATGCGACGACGCTACGAGCGGCTGCAGGCACGGGTCCACGCGCCGGTGGGGCGTCCTGCCGATGGCCCCATCGGCAGCACCGATGGGGCCGCGCAGCGAGCCGCGCCGTCAGAGGAAGACCGCGATCGGCTCGCCCAGGACGGCCTCGCGGGCCCGAGGGTCCCAGCTCGTCACCTTGCCCAGGCAGTGGGCCTCGAACTGGCCCTCGGGCAGCGGCCTGTTCGTGCGCCGCAGCCCGGCCCGGTGGAGCACGACCCTGAGCTGTGCGGTCGCGTCGCGCTCCGCGTACGGTGCCCGCATCACCAGGGTCTCGCCGCCGTCCTGGGCCTCGAACCGGCCGGTGACCATGACGAACTCGCCGATCTCGCTGAGGACCACCCGGTCGGGCGGGTCCTCCTCGGTCTGCCGCCGGGCCAGTTTCCGCACCAGGGCGCGGTTCGGGGTGACGCTGCCGCCCCCGGGCCGCAGCTCGACCTCGACGAGGGCGTCCTGACGCTCCAGCACGGACAGCAGCAGCCCGATCACCATGATCGGCTCGCTCTTCTGCACGTACTTGACGAAGGTCCCCTCCTCGCCGCCGCCCTTCACCCGGAACAGCAGGGACACCAGGGGAATCACCGCCAGGCAGCCGATGGTGCGGCTGCGCCGCTCCTCGACCTCCTTGCGCAGCGCGGCCGTGTGGTTGCCCATCTTGTACAGGTCCATCACGGCCGCGTTGTCCAGGTACAGGGGCAGGCCCCGCCCCACGGGGTGGCGGCGCAGGGCGCGCAGCCGCAGTACGGCGAACACGCCCAGCGTGACGAGACCGGCGAACGCCGCCAGCCACCACGCCATGGCGCCCCACCAGACGCTCCACCAGGTGCCGTCAAGAACAGCCACGGATCTCCTTGAACGCGGTGGACAGGGACGAGTCGTGGGCGTCGACCATGCGGCCTCCGGTCACCGAGGCGACCTGGCGCAGCTCCGCCGCGTCGGCGTCCCCGAAGTGGACGGGGTAGGTGTGCACCGCCCGGGCGTCGGCGGGACGGGCCCGGTAGCGGCTGACGAACGTGGTCCGGTCGATGCCCGCGTTGTTCTCGCCGTCGGTCATCAGCACGAGGGACACCACCCGCCCGGGGTCCTCGCGCACGGCCCGCTCGGCGGCGTCGTAGCCGTGGTCCAGGGCGGACCAGATCGCCGTGGAGCGGTCGTAGCCGCCGTCGGCGACGAAGTCCGCGAGACGGGTGAGGTCGGCCGTGTCGTGGACGGTGACCGTGCGCTCGTCGAGGGGCCGGCCGCCGAAGCGGACCACGGTCAGCCGCTCGCCCTGGTAGAAGCGGACGAACTTGGCCGACGCCGAGGAGTCCGCCCCGCTCAGGCCCGCGAACGCGGCGCGCAGTGCCGTCGTACGGGAGCCGCGCATGGAGCCGGAGAAGTCGAGCAGGAAGATCACCTGGTCGGCGCCGCGACGCCGGGGATCGCCGTAGTCGGCCAGGAGCCGGTCGAGGACGGCCGGGTCGTCGGGGAAGTACAGGGCGTTGTCCAGGGGTGTCTTCAGCCGCGCGTCGCGGTGGACGGCGGTGTTGACCGGGCGGCGCAGCGTGAGCCGCATGATCTCCTGCTGGTGGGCGGCGTCCGTCAGCCACTTCACCACCCGGTCGTAGGCGTCCCGCCGGCCGGCGTCCAGCAGGAGCAGCGGATAGTCGGACAGGACCATGCCGTCGGCGGGGTGCACGATGACCAGGGGCTGTTTCAGCCGCCCGGAGGCGTTCAGCGTCAGCAGCTCGGACTCGTAGGTGATCAGGGCGTTGGTGCGGCCCGGACGGTCGGCGAAGGCGTCCAGCAGCGTGCGGGAGGTCTCGGCGGTGAGGCTCTGGCCGGAGCGGAAGCCGCGCAGCCGGTCGCAGCTGACGTCCGCGGGACGCAGCGCGCCGCCGGTGCCGGCCGCGGCGGTGGCGACGCCGACCAGGGCGGCGAGGCCGCTGTTGCTGTGCCGGGGGTCGGCCATGCCGAAGCGCACGGTGCCGGTGGCGGCGGCGTCGGCGATGTCCGCCCAGGACACGCGTCCGCCGGGTGCCTGGGGGCGCAGTCGCCGGGCCACGTCCTGGGTGAGGCCCACCACGACCGGGGAGCGCATGATCGAGGTGCTCTGCAGACCGGTGGCCGGGGTGGCCCCGGAGGGTGCCTGCTTCGCCTTCAGGCGCAGGTAGCGGTCGGAGGAGAGCCAGGCCAGGTCGTAGGAGTGACGGCCGGTCAGCAGGGTGTCGGCGGCGTCGTTGGTCGCCCGGTAGTCCATCTCCAGGCGGACCCCGGTGTCCTCGCGCAGCCGGTCCAGCAGCGGGCGCAGGTCGGAGAGTTCGTCGCTGGCCAGCACGCGCAGGGTGGTGTCCGGTCCGCTGCCGCCGCCGGAGCAGGAGACCAGGCCGCCGAGTGCGGCGAGGAGGACCAGGCACAGCGCGAAGGGGAGACCACGGACCCTCACGGCGCCTCCCCGCCCGCCGCCGAGGGCGCGACGGGATCGCAGTCCCCCACCACCTCGATCATCTGCTCCAGCAGGTCCAGCCGGGGCAGCACCGCCTTGGTGTCGTCGGCCGACAGGGCGGGTGCCTGGATGTGGTGTTCGTGCAGGAATCCGGTGAGCGCGTCGCTGGTGGACTCGCTGCCGGCGGCCCGGACCCGGAAGCCCAGCTCCATCGCGCGCCTCTGCAGCGCCGGGTCGGTGGAGACCAGCCTGCCGAGCCGGTCACCCGGCGAGGTCAGCGCGATGAACTGGGGCTCGGTGACGAACCGCGTCGACGGATACAGCAGGACGCGCTCGCCGTCCACGTGTCCGGTGCCGGCCTGGCCGGCTATCTGGTGGGCCAGGAACTGGTGCTCGTAGATGACCGCGATCGGGGAGATGCTCTTGCCCTCGGGGGACACGTAGGTCTCGTTCTTCTCGCCGGACGGCATGCCCTGGTCGTTGAGGAGGTGCTTGACCTTCTCCGCGAAGCTCTTCGCCTCCTGTGCGTCCTGCGGGATGTCGTCGTGGTTCCACACGTAGGAGACCAGCCCCAGGTAGGTACCCCCGGAGTTGGAGTCGCAGATGTCCGAGGACTGGGCGAGCACCTTGTTGCCGTTGTGTATGCCGTGCCGCCAGATACCCAGGCCGTCCCAGCGCTTGTTGTGAGCGGTCGCGTCGAGGAACTTCTTCATGTCGAGCGAGTAGTAGAGCGGCTCGGCCCCGGGGGGAGTTCCCGGGAGGGGCTTGACCATTCCGGCGTCCTGCAGCGTCTCGGCGTACTCGCGGTAGGTGCCGAGCACGATCGGGCTGACGAACGGGCGGTACGTCGTCGCCGGGCGGCCCTCGGACGCGCGCTTCCTGGTGATCAGGTCTGCGGCGGGCTGCCCCGAGGGGAAGACGACGTCGTAGCCGTCGTAGCTCTGCGCTGCGATGCCGCGTGAGCCCATGCGCGTGACGTGCACGCGGAAGCCGTGTCGAATGAGCAGCCGCTGGACCTCGGGGTCCTCGAAGTAGTCCGACTTCGAGGCCATCTTGGCCTCGATCGTGACGATGCGGGTGAGCGGCAGGGCGACGTGCCCCTGGACCGTCACCACGATCGCGCACAGCGCGGTGGCGGCCGCCACGACGCGCGGGACCAGCCGGCGTATGCGGCCTCGCCGGCTGGGTAAGACTGCCGGAGCGCCGACCTTCAGGCGGGGTTCACCGGTCGGACGAGGTCTGTCGGTCTCTGATCTTTGAGTGGCCACCCGGTTCTCCTGCGTGAGCGGGGGCAGGATCGTCCGAGTGTGGCAAGGCTGCCGCCCAAACGTCCAACGAACAAGCGGCTAAAGGAATGTGAAGGTCCATCAGTGACCTTGGGGTCGGGATGAGCAGCTCTCGCGAGCGTCGGTGACCGGTTGCACTGAAGGCGCGTCAGGTGGCTAATGTTCCTCAGCGAGTTAAGGAGGCGGTGATGCGGTTCCTGAAGGCCGCCGCCGTGATCCTGACCGTCACGTTCGTGCTCTCGCTGCCCGACCTGCTCAACGCGAGCATGAGCGGAGGCGGTTACGGGCGGGAGAGCTCCGGCCCCGGTGGCTTCGTCCAGTTCGTGTGGACGGTCGCCGGCCTCGCCGGTTTCTACTTCTTCGGCGAGATGCTCTCCGTCCTCACCGCCAGCCCGCAGTACGCCATCGAGCACCCCGACACCGAGTTCCAGGTGACGGTGGAACGTCTCACCGTCTCGCCGAACAACTACTACTTCGGCGACAACGTCAACATGTACGGCGGAAGCGGGAACGTGGGGATCGCGGCATGAGCAACAACAACTACTACTACGGCGACAACGTGAACATGTACGGCGGCCAGGGCAACCGGGGCATCGTCAAGAGCGGGGTCGGCGGCGGGGCCGAGCAGCTGAACCCGGCCCTCGTCGCCGCCCTCGCCGAACTGCACCGGCAGATCGGGGAGTTGCGCGCCCAGCTGCCGGCTCCCAGCGCACAGCTCCTCGACGAGTCCCTGCCGGCCATCAGCGCCGACGCCGCCGTCCCCGCACAGGAGCGGCACCGCGCGCTGATGGCCGTCGCCGGAATCGCGTCCACCGTCGGAGCGGTGGGCCAGCCGGTCGCCGAGGCCGTGCGGGCGGTCCTCGGAATGATCTCGGGATGATCAGCGGGTAGCTGTCACGTCCTGGCCCAGCTCTGGGAGGAGGCGCCCGACTGGCAGGTCGCCTCGGCCACGCCGCCGCCGAAGGCGAGGTCGAGGCAGCCGCCGTCGTAGACCGTGCTCAGGGACTTGCCGGAGCCCGTCCTCCACAAGCGGACGCTGCTGCTCTGGGCGCAGTCGCCGACGAAGACGGCCTGGCCCATGCCGTTGGCGCTCAGACAGGCGCCGGTCGACACGTTGACGACCTTGACGCTGCCGCCGGCGGCGCTGCGGAAGGTCCACCGGGCGGTCGAGGCCGAGCAGTCGCCGAGGCCCGTGGAGCCGTAGACCTGGGTCAGGCACTTGCCGTTCTCGCCGTTCCTGAGACGGAAGGTGCCCGAACCGGGGCTGGTCGTGGCGGTTCCTCCGGAGGATCCGCCCGATCCGGTGGAACCGCCCGAGGAGCCGCCTGAGCTGCTTTCGGATCCTCCGGAACTTCCCGAGCCGGAGCCGGAGTCACTGCCGCCGCCTCCGCCGATCGATGAACCCGAGGCGCCGGAGTCGGCCGACTGATCCTTGCCGCCGCCCGAACCTCCCTCGTCGGGCTTCTTCTTGTCCGACGGCGCCTCCGAGCCCTTCTTGCCCGGCTTCTCGGTGCGGGACGGGCTCGCGGAGGGGGACTGGTCGTCCGGCGCCGGGTCGGCTGACGCGGACACGGAGGCAGCGGGGGTGCCTGCGGCGCCGTCCCGGCCCCTGTCGGTTCCGGTTGCGTACGGCAGCAGCTGAAAGGCCAGGGTCGTCGTACCGACCACCACAACGACCGGTACGACCGCCAACAGGGCACGCTTTCTGCGCCGTTCACGTGGCTGCACTGTCTTTCGCTGCTGCTGGACGACCATGTCGGGCTCCGGCTCCGTCACCGTCGCCTCCGGCACCACCGCCGCGAAGGCCGCCCGTCGCGTCAGGCGTTCCGTGATCGCCTCGGGCCACAGCGGGGGCTCGGACGGGCCGTGGCCCGTGGACAGTCCGAGGAGTTCGGCGGCGGTGGGGCGGCCCTCGGGGTCCTTGTCCAGGCAGGACGCGACGACGGCGGCCAGTTCCGCGTCGGCGTCGTGCAGCTGCGCGAGGTCGGGCTGCTCGTGCACGATCCGGTACAGCACGCCGTGCCCGGACTCGTCGCCGAAGGGCGGGCGGCCGCTGCCCGCGAACGCGATCACCGAACCCAGCGCGAACACGTCCACGGCGCCGGTCAACCGCCGTGCTCCCGAGGCCTGCTCGGGAGACATGTAGGCCGGGGTGCCCACTACCATGCCGGTCCGGGTCAGCTGGCTCTGCTCGGCGGCCCGGGCCACGCCGAAGTCGATGAGGGTGACCCCGTCGAGGGTCAGCATGACGTTCGACGGTTTGACGTCCCGGTGCACCATGTCCAGCTCGTGCACCGCCGCCAGTCCCGCGGCGGCCTCCCTCAGCAGCAGCCACAGCGCGTCCGCCGGCAGGGGTCCGCCGTGCAGTTCGACGGCCTCGCGCAGGGTCAGCCCGGGCACGTACGCGGTGGCGAACCACGGCGGCCGGGCGTCGCGGTCGCCGGCGAGCAGCGGTGCGGTGGCCTCTGCGGGCAGCCGGGAGAGGTTGTCCAGCTCGTGTCCGAAGCGCCGTACGAAGTCCTTGTCCCTCGCCGACCACGGAGGGCAGCACCTGTTTGACGGCCGCGTACCGGCCCTCGTGCACGCCCAGATAGACCCGCCCCATGCCGCCGGCCCCGAGCCGTCCGACCAGCGGGATCGGCCCGATCCGCCGGGGATCGTCGTCCTCCAGCGGCTCGACCCCGTCGTGTTCCCCGTTCAACTCTCTCCCCCTGACGTCAGCGCGCGAACGAGCCTAGGCCCACCAGGCAGTACACGTACTCGTTGATGGTCGATCCGTTCCAGGTGTAGCGGTACGAGAAGGCGTACTGCGTACGGGGGTTGTCGTTGCAGCGGCTCATGTCGGAGGTCAGCGGGATGCTCTCGATCACCTTGTAGTGCGCGTCGGACGCCGAGCAGGAGACCTCCTCGACCCCGCTGACCGACTGCGCGGTGGTGGAGTCGGGCAGGGTCCCGTTGAGGCAGGTTCCGGTGTCGTACGGGCTCGGTTCCTCAGTCGGGTCCTCGGTGTACGGGTCCGACGAGTACGGGTCGCTCGTGTACGGGTCCGACGAGTAGGGGTCGCTCGTGTACGGGTCGTCGGTGGCGGGTGCCGACGGGGTGTACGACGAGGAGCCGCTCGCGGAGTCGTCGGACGAACTGTCGCCGCTCCCGTCGGTCAGGACCAGGAGCAGCACGATCGCGACGGCGACTCCGATCACCCCCAGGCAGGCGAGGCCCTGCTTGCCGCCGCCGGCGGCCGGAGCGGGCGTGACCCGGATCCGCAGCAGCACCTCGCGGTCGCCTGCCCGGAGCCGTACCAGGTCGCCGTCCCGGACGGGAGGGATGCGGACCGGCGGCACGCCTGCCTCCGGGGGCAGTCGAAGGACCGTTCCGGAGGCGGCCTGCTGCGGAGTGAGGGAAACGTGAATCTCGGACGACTCGGGTGACGACACCGGCGACTCCTGGGTGTGAGGATGTGCACCAGCGTGGTGCAGCAGACCACAGTTCTAAAATATGTTTCTAGAAAAGTATTCCAGAATGAGCCGCAAACAGCAGCGTGGCGCAGCCACCGTCGAGAACCTCCTGGACACCGCCCTGCGCGTGTACGCCGAGGCGGGCGACCAGGGCCTGACGGTGGGTGCCGTCACGAAGGCGAGCGGGGTGAGCCTGGGCAGCCTCTACCACCACTTCGGCAGCATCGACGGCCTGATGAACGCGCTGCTGATGCGCTGGCTGGGCCGGCTGCTGGACGAGATGGTCAAGGCTCTGGAGGGCACCCGCACCGCGCACACCGGCATCCGGGCCCTGGTCACGGCCTACCTGGGCTTCGTCCAGGAGCACCGGGCGGCCGCCCTGCTGCTGCACTCCTCCTACGCCGACCGCCAGGGCATGGCCGACGGCAAGCAGCTGCGCGACGCCCAGGAGGCCCGTCTCTCCCCGCTCGCGCAGTGGGCCCAGGCGTACGTCGACTCCGGCGAACTCGCCCCGCTGCCGCTGCCGTTGATCGAGTCCCTGGTCCTCGGCCCGGTCATCGGGGTCGCCCGCCGCTGGCTGTCCGGCATCGACGACGTCGACCTGGACGAGGCGGCACTGGTCCTGCCGGACCGGATCTGGCGATCGGTCTGCGCAGAGCCGAAATGACCTCTGTGCGTTGCCCCCGCCCCCTCTCCGGGGAACAGTGACCTCATGGATCAGCAACAGGCCCGCGCCTGGCTCGCCACCGCCGTCGCCGAGGCCCGCGCCGGGCTCGCCGAGGGCGGCATCCCGATCGGCGCCGCCCTCTACGGCCCCGACGGCACCCTGCTGGGCCGCGGCCGCAACCGCCGCGTCCAGGACGGCGACCCCTCGATGCACGCGGAGACGGCGGCGTTCCGGGCGGCGGGACGGCAGCGCACGTACCGCGGCACGACCATGGTGACCACGCTCTCCCCCTGCTGGTACTGCAGCGGCCTGGTCCGTCAGTTCGGGATAGGGCGGGTGGTGATCGGCGAGGCGGCCACCTTCCACGGCGGGCACGACTGGCTCGCCGGGCACGGTGTGGAGATCGTGCTGCTGGACGACCCCGACTGCATCGAGATGATGCGCGGCTTCATCAAGGACAACCCGGCTCTGTGGAACGAGGACATCGGTGACTGATCCGCGCGTTCCGACCATCGATCTGCGCCCCTGGCTGGACGGGGACGCCGAGACCCGCGCCGCCCTCGCCCGTACCGTCGACCGGGCCCTGCAGACCGCCGGCTTCCTGCTGGTCACCGGGCACGGTGTGGACCCGGAGCTGCGCGCGCGGATCCGTACCGCCGCCCGGGGCTTCTTCCTGCTGCCGGAAGAGATCAAGCGGAGGTACGAGGTCAAGGTCGGCGGGCGAGGGTGGCTGGGGCCGGGGGCCGAGGCCAACGCTTATGCGGAGGGGACCGAGACCCCGCCCGACCTGAAGGAGTCGCTGACCTTCGCCACGCACGAGCCGTTCGAGGACCCGGCCGTCAACGCCGAGTGGTACGCGCCCAACGTGTGGCCGGCCGAGGCGCCGGGACTCCGGCCGGTGTGCGAGGAGTACCTCGCGCACATGGCCGCCCTGGAGAAGGAGCTGCTGTCGCTGCTCGGGTACGCCCTCGGGCTCGAGCCCGACTTCTTCTCCCGGCACATGGACCATCCGACGTACGGCTTCAACATCAACTGGTATCCGGGGACCGAGGTGGTCGGCGAGGCCCGGCCCGGGCAGTTCCGGATCGGACCGCACACCGACTTCGGGACCGTCACCATCCTCGACCGGCAGGCGGGGAAGGGCGGCCTGCAGGTGTACACGGACCCCGCGGATGGAGGTGTCGGGTGGGAGGACGCGCCCTACGATCCGGCGGCCTTCACGATCAACATCGGGGACCTGATGGCCCGTTGGACCGGCGACCGGTGGCGTTCGGGGCGGCACCGGGTGCTGCCGCCGCCCGCCGACGCGCCCTCGGAGGAGCTGATGTCCCTGGTGTACTTCGGCGAGTGCACCCCGGGCACCCTGGTGGAGTCCGTGCCGGCGCCGGTGGGCCGGGTGGCGTACCCGCCCGTCGACTCGCACGTGTACCTGCGCGAGAAGCTGAACTCGATCACCGTCGGTTAATCACTTCCACGTTCGGCCCGCCACCCGTTCCGCTGAAATGCCCCGGGCGGGCATGTCCCGGCCGCGCCCGACGCCATTGCCTTGAAGGGGGCCCGCACTCTGGGGCCCCCTTTCTGCGATCGGAGACGCGTGCGAATCACTGACATCCAGCGCTGCGAGGTCCGGCCGGGACGGCTCGTCGAGTGGACGCTGAGTCCGGCCACCGTCGCCACGGCGAGGAACCTGCCGGACGACTCCCGGCCGCCGGCCTACATCCAGGAGTCGCACATCAGAACCGCCAAGTCCGTACGGGACGGCGGGCTGTTCGTGCCGACCTGGCTCGGTACCGCCTTCGACCTGCCCGGCCGGGTCGACCTCGACGTGCTCCAGGAGGCCCTGCGGGCCTGGACGGTGCGGCACGAGACGCTGCGCAGCGGCTTCCGCTGGTCGGGCGAGGCCGGGGACGAGCTGCGCCGGTTCACGCTCGACGCCGCCGACGTGTCCCTGCACCGCGAGACGGTCGGCGACTTCGCCGATCCCGGCGCCCTGGCCGGGCACCTCCAGGACCGCTTCGACGCCGTCGCGGACGCGCTGCGCTGGCCGAACCTCCTGTACGCGGCGGTCGCCCGGTCCGACTCGACCAGCGTGTACCTGGCCTTCGACCACAGCAACGTGGACGCCTACTCCCTGCACAGCATCCCCGCCGAGATCCAGGAGCTGTACACCGCGGGCGTCGAGGGGCGCGGGCCCGTGGCGCTGATGCCGGCCGCCAGCTACGTCGACTTCTGCGAGATCGAGCGGGCGGACGCCGACCGCATCGACGAACGTCATGACATCGTCGCCCGCTGGCGGGAGTTCATCCGGCGGGGCGACGGCATGCTGCCGAGCTTCCCCGTCGACCTCGGTCTGGAGGCGGGCGGCCCGCTGCCGCCGCAGAAGATGCTCTGCGAGCCCCTCACGGACGCGGACACGGCCGCCGCCTTCGAGGCGTACTGCCGGCCCCACGGCGGCAGCCTGGTCGGTCTGCTGGCGGCCACCGGACTGATCGTCCACGAACTCGGCGGGCAGTCCGTGTACCGGACGGTGGTGCCGTTCCACACCCGGGTGAAGTCCCGCTGGTGCGACTCGGTGGGCTGGTACGTGGGCGGCGCCCCGATCGAGGTGCCCGTGGCCCGCGCCCCCGACCTGCCGAGCACCCTGCGGGCCGTGCGCGCCGAGCTGCAGGCCAACCGGTCCCTGTCCCGGATGCCGCTGGCCCGGGTGCTGCGCCTGCTCGGCGCGGACTTCAAGCCGACCTCCCCCGACCTGTACTCGATCGTCTCGTTCGTGGACGCCCGCGGAATCCCGGGCGCCGGGCAGTGGGCCGAACAGAAGGCGTACGGGCTGATGCGGGTGTCGTACGGCGACCAGGTGTGCGTGTGGGTCAACCGGCTGCACGACGGCCTGTGGCTGGCGAGCCGCTACCCGGACACCGAGACGGCGGCCAAGACCATGCGGCTGTACGTCGAACGGCTGAGGGATCTGGTCGCGACGACCGTTTCGTGAAACTACGTCCACCGACTTCGTAACTCAACGGACATCACCGACCCTGGTCAGTTACAACTTCCCCTTTCTACACTGCTGTTGAGGGGGGAATGCGGTGCACAGACGGTTGCACGGGCGCGGAGCGCTGTTCGACGTCGATCCGGCCGGTCTCGCGCCCCGGCTGGTGGGGCTGCGCCCCCACCAACACCGCGGTCATCCGTACGAGCATCCGGGCGAACTGCCCTTCGTGGTGCTCACGGGTGCCCGCGGTCTGGGCAAGAGCGCGGTGCTGGGCGAGTTACGGGACGCCTACAAGGGCCACACGCCGGTCGCGCTGATCGACTGCGCGGAGGAGCAGTTCGCGAGGCCGCCCGCGGAGCGGCCCGCCGAGTCGTGGTCGCCGGTGGCGCAGGCGCTGCTGGTGATCGCCGAGCAGCTGGCCGCGCCGGTGACGGGCGCCGGGCGGATCACCTTCCCGCGGCTGATGTCGGGCCTGGTCGCGGTCGCCGCGAGTGGCTGGGGCGATGCCGACTCGGAGCGGATCCGCCGGGAGGTCGAGCGGATCCTGCTGCTCAACGAGAGCGGCTCGTGGATCAGCGGTCTCGCCGGGCGCTGGGCCGGGAAGGTGACGGCCAAGGTGGTCGCCGCGGCCACCGGCACCGGGCCGCTGCTGTCCGGCGCGATCGAGGCGACCCTGGAGTCCGTCGCCGAGGGCTTCACCAGCCGACGGCACCAGAAGGCGTCGGTGTGGTACCGGACGTACCCGAACGCGGGCGGGCACGCCCAGCGCGGGCTCATACTGCTGTCAGGGCACTTCCGGGCGGGCGGCACCTCCCGGGAGCACGCCGAGCGGTATCTGGTGCGGGCGCTGCTGGCCGACCTGACGGAGGCGTACGCGGGGGTGCTGCCGCGCATGCAGCGCCTCGGCCGGCCCCTGGTGCTGATCGACGACGCGCAGACCGCGCCGGGTCCGGGGCTCGTGGAGGCCGTGCTGCGCGACCGCGCCGAGGGCATCGCCGACCAGGTGGCGTTCGTCGCGGCCCGGCGCGGCGAGGGCCGGACGGAGCTGCAGAGCGCGGTCCGGCGGGAGCTGCCGGAGGTGGCCCGGCGCAGCGAGTGGACGCCGGACGCGGCCCCTTCCTCGCGGGCGCTGGTCGTCGCGCTGCCGCCGCTGAGCCCGGACGACACCCTGCACATCGTCGGCGCGGTCTGCGACGACATCCCGGTCCCGCCCCAACTCCCGCATGCCACCCACCGGTTGACCGGCGGCAATCCGCTGGGGATCGTCCTGCTCGCCGAGTCTGCCGCGCAGCACCTGCCGGAGGCGTCCTCGCTGGGCGAGCTGCTGACGGCGGACGTACGGCCCGGCGAGGACCAGCCGGCCGTGCCCGTCCACGAGGCGCTGCTGGACCGGCTGGTGCCCGCCGAGCACCTGGAGGAGCTGACGGTGCTGGCTGCCGCCCACGACCACGACTCTGCCTGTGCGCTGGCCGCGGCCCTGCTGCCGGACACCTTCGGCCCGGCGGACGTACGGGCCCTGCAGGCCCGGCTGGCCGAGGAGGGGCTGCCGACCGTGCCGGGGCAGTTCGTCGGCGATCCCTTCGTCCGCACCCTGCTGCTGCTCCGGCTGCACCTGCTGGACGCCGACCACGCCTCGTGGCGTACGGCCCACGAGACGCTGATCGCGCACTACCCGGACCCCGAGCAGGCCCGCTACCGGCTCCATCACCAGCTCGCCCTGGGCAGCACGGAGGCGGCGGTCGCCCATCTGCGCGACACCTTCCCCACCGCGGACACCCGCGCCTGGCTGCGCACGCTGCGCTTCGTCGCGGCCGCGCCCTACTTCCACGCGCACGACGCCGAGGGCCGCGACTTCGGCGGAGGCGGCGACCGGCGGGCCGCGATCGCGCTCGGCCGCACGGACGCCGGGCAGCGGCCGCCCGAGGACGCGGACGCCGTACTGCACCTGCGCATACGGCGGTTGCTGCACGCGGTGTGGCACCTGGGCGATCCGCTGGTGCTGCCCGACCCGAAGGTGTGCGACCGGCTCCGCTTCGAGCTGGAGCAGCTGTCCAACCTGCGGCCCGCGGGCAATGCGCTGCTGTGGCGGGCGTCCCGGGACTGGCCGACGGCGGCGCTCGCCGGGCGCCCGATGGGCGTACCCGACGACCCCCACGACCCCCACGACCCCGACGACCCCGACGACCCCGACGACCCCGACGACACGGACGACGGACCGGACGACCTGACCGGGGAGGCGTGATGGCGCGCAGAGGCGTGGGCACGTGGGTGCGCGAGAGCGTGTGGGAGATCCCGCTGCGCCGCTATCTGGCGCTGCTGGTGACGGTGGCCGTGGTGACGGGGCTGGTGTTCGGCGTCCGGGCGCTCGCGCACCAGGACCGGTCCTGCGCGCCGGGGGTGGCCCGGCCGGCGGACAGCGACGAGTGCGTGGGCGTGGCGACGGGCTCGTACGACTTCGGGCACGCCCAACTCCGGGACGTCGTACGGGCGATCGCGCGCGAGAACGACCGCCTCAAGCCCGGCGGCTACGTGACGGTCGCGCTGATGCTCCCGTACAGCTCCGACGCGCCGACCAACCTGAACGACATCCAGCACCAGCTGCAGGGCGCCTATCTGGCGCAGTACCAGGCCAACCACGCCGCCAACGGGGAGGCGCCCGCGATCCGGCTGGTGCTCGCCAACCCGGGCGCGACCGGGGACCACTGGCAGCAGACGGTGGACCAGCTGGCCCGGATGACGAGGAGCGCGGACCGGCTGCGGGCCGTTGCGGGCATCGGGCAGAGCACCGACAACAACAAGAAGGCCGTCCAGGCGCTGACCCGACGCGGGATCCCGGTGGTGGGCTCCTCGATCACCGCCGACGACCTGGCCAACGGGCAGGGCGGCGCGGACCCCTATCCCGGTCTGGCCCGGGTGTCGCCGACGAACACCGACGAGGCCCGTGCGCTCGCCTCCTTCGCCAAGGTGAGCGCGGGCAAGGCGCTGCTGGTGTACGACAAGCCGGGCGACCCGTACACCCGGACGCTGCAGGAGTCGTTCGCGGCGCTGATCAAGGGCTCGCCGTACGAGCCGCAGCCGTTCACACCGCCCGCCGACCGCAGCAAGGAGGGCACGACCGCGAACACCTTCCGGCAGATCACGCACCTGGTGTGCGACACCTCCCGGGGGACCGACACGATCCTGTTCGCGGGACGCCACACCCAGCTGCGGCAGTTCATCAACGCGCTGGGCGGACGCGGCTGCCAGGACCGGAAGTTCACCGTGCTGACCGGCGACGAGGCCTCGTACCTGACCCACGAGAAGGACCTGGACCGCGACGCCCTGCGCCACAACCTCTCCGTGCGCTACACCTCCCTCGCCCACCCGGACGCCTGGACCAGGGACCCGGCGAAGACCGGCGGCTCGGCGGCGGACTTCGGGGTGCTGCAGCGGCTGCTGACGGCCGCCGGGCGGGAGCCGTCCGGGCCGATCGGCCCGGTCGCCCTGGACGACGGCCAGCTGATCATCGGCTATGACGCCCTGCAGCTGGCGGTGCACGGCATCCGCGAGGCGGTGCCGGACGGGAGGAGCGTCCCGGCGCTCGCGGACGTCGGCCTCCAGTGGCCGCAGGTCAAGGGCTCGCTCAGGGTGAGCGGGGCGAGCGGCTGGATCTGCCTGGACGTGCACGGCAACCCGTACGACAAGGCCGTGCCCATCGTGGAGCTGACCCCCGAGGGCGGCTCACGGTTCGTCCGGATCGCCTGGCCGGAGGGGAAGCCCCCGGCGAAGGAGTGCCTGCCGCCGTCCTAGCCGGACCGGGCCCAGGCCTGGCCTAGGCCTGGGAGGGCTCCAGGACTTCGATCAGGCGTTCGAAGCGGGTGCGCCAGCCGGCCTCCGACTCCCGCTCCCCCTTGAACTCATGGGTGAAGCGCAGCACGCTCGCCGTCTCCCCGTCCCGCTCCAGGTGGAACCGGATCCGGCCGCCGCCCTCCACCGTGTACTCCGCCACCCGGTCGACGTCCCACGCCGTCACCCGCCCGCTGCCCAGGTCACGCAGGGTGACCGCGCCGCCGAGCCGGGGTTCGAGCTCGTCGACGGGGGTGAACCAGCCCCCGAGCCCCGCGGGGGTGCCCACCGCCGCCCAGACCTCCTCCATGCGCCGCGGGATCCGCACCAGGAAGTGGAGTATGTGCGTGTCCCCGTGCGTCTGGCTGGTGCCCTGTTCGATGGAACCGGTCATGGCACCAGTGTCCCCGACCGGGCAGTCACACGCCCGCGTAGGAGTGCTTGCCGCTCACGAAGATGTTGACGCCGTAGTAGTTGAACAGCCAGCAGCCGAACGCGATCATCGCCAGGTAGGCGGCCTTGCGGCCCTTCCAGCCGGCCGTGGCGCGGGCGTGCAGGTAGCAGGCATAGGCGATCCAGGTGATGAAGGACCAGGTCTCCTTGGGGTCCCAGTTCCAGTACCGACCCCAGGCGTCGCCCGCCCAGATGGCGCCCGCGATGATCGTGAACGTCCAGAGGGGGAAGACGGCCGCGTTGACCCGGTAGGCGAACTTGTCGAGGGACGCCGAGGCGGGCAGGCGCTCCAGGACCGAGGCCGCGAACGCGCCGGGCTTGCCGCCGGTCTGCAGCTTGTTCTCGTACGAGTCCTTGAACAGGTACAGGATCGTGGCGACCGCGCCGACGTAGAAGACCGCGCCGCAGAAGATCGCGGTGGAGACGTGGATGTACAGCCAGTACGAGTGCAGGGCGGGGACCAGCTGGTCGCTGGCGGTGTACAGGACGGTGACCGCCAGGCCGAGGTCGAGCAGGACCGTGGTGACCAGGAACAGGCCGAGCCAGCGCACGTTCTTCTTCAGCGCCAGCAGCCCGAGGTACACGCCGACGGCGACCGTGGAGAAGGTGATGTTGAACTCGTACATGTTGCCCCACGGCGCCCGCTCCACGGAGGCCGCGCGGCTGACGACCCCGGCCAGCTCCACCAGGAACGCGAGCACCGTGAGCGAGATGGCGATCCGCCCGTAGAGGTCGCCCTGCTCGTCCCCGCCGTGCGCGCCGGGCCCGTCCGGCACGTCGCGGGCGCCGGAGGCTGAGCGGACGACCACCTTGGGCCGCTCCAGTACGGCGGTGCCACCGGCCTGCTTCACGGTGACGGCGGGGCCGCTCGCTTTCGCCGCGGTGTCGGCGGTCAGCGCGGCGGCCGTACGGGCCACCTTGCTGCGGCTGCCGAAGAGCCACTCGGCGATGTGCGCGAAGAAGGCCAGGGTGTAGACGGCCATGGACGAGTAGATCAGCGTGTTGCTGATGCTCGCCAGGTGTTCGTTGGTCGCGGCGGCGAGATCGGTTGCGGCGGCGAGAGTCACTGGTCAGCCCCTTCGGCAGGTACGACTTCGGGGTCGGGGGTTTGTGAAGGGTCGTCGTCGGGGTCGGGTGCCCCCGGCGCCTGGTCGTAGAGGATTCCGGCGAGGTCGCCCAGCTCCTCGGGCACCTTGGCGGACTCGCTGCGGCCGAGCCCGGCCATCTCGACGACCGTGACGCCGTCGGCGCCGCGCACCGCCCGCACCCACACACGGCGGCGCTGGATGAACAGGGAGGCGGCCAGACCGAAGATCGCCGCGATGGCACCGCCGAGCGCCCAGCCGCTGCCCGGCTCCTGGACGATCTCGAAGCCGGCCCACTCCTTGACGTCCTTCTCGAAGGTGATGGACCCGGCGCCGTTCGGCAGCTGCATGGTGTCGCCCGGCTTGAGCAGCTTCTTCAGCTGATTGCCCTGGGCGTCCTTGAACTGCTTCATGTGCTTGGTGTCGAGCTGGTACACGCTCTGCGCCAGGCCCGCGTTCACCCCGCCCAGGTCGCCGTGGTAGGCGTTCACCGCGAGGAGCGGGTTCACCAGCGCCGGGTACTGCGACAGCATCGTGCCGCTCTTCGGGTCGAAGGTCGGCACGAAGAAGGCCTGGAAGCCGAGCTGTTCCTTCGTGCCCCGGCCGTCGCGGTAACCGTCCATCACCTTGATCACGCCGTTGGAGGTGACGTTGCCGTCGAGCGGCAGCAGCGGGACGGCGTCCTGGAAGACGATCGTGCCCCGGCCGTCGCGGACGGTGACGACGGGCGCGTAGCCGTGGCTGACGAGGTAGACCTTGGAGTCGCCGATCTCCAGCGGCTTGTTGACCTTGACGGTGGCCGGCTTCTCCTTGCCGTACGCACCCTCGCTGTAGGTGATGTTCGCCTGGAAGGTGCGCGGGGTGCCCCGGTTGGGGCCGCTGACCTCGTAGGTGGCCCGGAAGTCCTTCAGGTCGAAGCTGAACGGCACGAGGTCGTCGTTCTGGAACATGCTGCCGGACTTGAAGTCGTCGTACATCGGCAGCGCGTTGGAGAAGCCGTCGCCCTCCACCATCAGCTTGGTGCCGTCCGACTTGAACAGCTGGCCCGAGGCGAAGGCGACCAGCAGCACGATCAGCGCGATGTGGAAGGCCAGGTTGCCCAGCTCGCGCACATACCCCTTCTCGGCGGCGACCGCGTCACCGGCGAGGTGGGCGCGGAAGCGGCGCTTGTTCAGCAGCGCGAGCGCGGCCTCGCGGACCTCTTCCGGCTCGGCGGTGGTGCGCCAGGTGGTGTAGGCGGGCAGCCGGGTCAGCCGCCTCGGTGCACCCGGCGGACGGCCGCGTAGCTGACCGACGAACTGCCAGGTGCGCGGGACGATGCAGCCGATGAGGGAGACGAACAGCAGGATGTAGATCGCGGAGAACCACACCGAGCTGTAGACGTGGAACAGGCCGAGCTTGTCGTAAATCGGCGCGAGCGTCTCGTGCGCCTTGCGGAAGTCGTCGACCTTGGTGGCGTCGGCGCCGGTCTGCGGGATCAGCGAGCCGGGGATCGCACCGAGCGAGAGCAGCAGGAGCAGCAGCAGCGCGACCCGCATGGAGGTCAGCTGCCGCCAGAACCAGCGGACCCAGCCGATCACCCCCAGGCCGGGCACCGAGGCGAGCTCCTCCTGCGGGGCGGTGGACAACTGGGAGCCGGCCGCCCCCAGGTCCTCCTGGTCCTGGCTCTTGTCGGTTTCGGTTGTGCTCATCGATCAGATCCCCACAGTGAAGCCGTTGGACCAGCCCTGCATCTCCTGCACGAGACTGTCCCACGCCCCGGTCAGCAGCAGCACACCGGTCACGATCATCATCGTGCCGCCGATGCGCATCACCCAGACATAGTGGCGCTTGACCCAGCCGAAGGCACCGAGCGCCTTGCGGAAGGCGATGGCCGTGATGACGAAGGGCACGCCCAGGCCCAGGCAGTACGCGACGGTCAGTATCGCGCCCCGGCCGGCGCTCGCCTGCTGGGAGGAGAGGGCGACGACGGAGGCGAGGGTGGGTCCGATGCAGGGCGTCCAGCCGATGCCGAACAGGGCACCGAGGAGGGGCGCGCCGACCAGGCCGGTGGCCGGGCGCTGGTGGAAGCGGAACTCGCGCTGGGTCAGCCAGGGCATCAGGCCCATGAAGAAGACGCCCAGCAGGATCATGAGTACGCCGAGCACCTTGGACAGGGTGTCCTTGTACTCCTGCAGGGTCGAGCCGAAGAACCCGAACAGGGCCCCGCCGGAGACGAACACGACCGTGAAGCCGAGGACGAAGAGGGCGGCGCCCGTGGCCATCCGCCCGCGCCGGGCCTCGGCCAGGTCGGTGCCGGCGACCCCGGTGACGTAGGAGAGGTAACCGGGCACGAGCGGCAGGACGCACGGCGAGAAGAAGGAGACGAGACCGCCGAGCACGGCGATCGGCAGGGCGATCAGCAGGGCGCCGTTGAGGACGGTGGAGTTCCGGCCCGTCTCCGCGGCCAGCGTGACGAGTGCGCTCACGTCACTTCTCCGCGAGGACCGGCTTGAGCATCTTCAGCAGGCTGGTGTCGTCGAGCGCCTCCAGCGCCCGCGCGGCGACCTTCCCGTGCTTGTCGATGACGAGCGTGGAGGGGATCAGCTGCGGGTTGAGCGTGCCCCTCTTGAAGCGGAGCATCAGCTTGCCCGTCGGGTCGTACAGGCTCGGGTAGCTGATCCCGTGCTCCTTCTCGAAGGCGACCGCGGGGGTGGTGCTGGTGTCCCGGGTGTTGATGCCGACGAACTGGACGCCCTTGCCCTCGTACGCCTTGGAGACCTTGGAGAAGTACTGGGCCTCCTCCCGGCAGGGCCCGCACCACGAGCCCCAGACGTTGATCACGACGACCTTGCCCCGGTAGTCGGCGACGTCCAGGGTCTTGCCGTCGATGGTCTTGCCGGACAGGTCGGGCGCCGTGGCCCGCTTGCCCTGCGGGGCGGTGTCGATGCCGTTGTTGCCGGTGACGAAGTTGGTGTTGCCGCCCCCGCCGGAGGTGCCTCCGTTGCCGCACGCGGACAGGGTCAGGGCCGCCGCGGCGGCCACGGCACCGAGCAGGGCGGCGCGGCTACGGGTACTCATGTGAAAAGTTTCGCATGCCTGTTCCGAGGATCTCGCGCGCCCCCCTGCCGGGCGGAAAACCGCATTTCAGGGCGTATTTACTCCGGACATTTCAGGCGGCATCGGAGGAGCCCGACCTGGTGTCCCGCAGGAACTCCTTCCAGCCGCCGGTCGGCTGCTGTCCGACCCCCAGCGTGCGCAGCTTGGCGAGCACCTCGGGCTTCTGGACGTCCATCCAGTCCACGAACTGCCGGAAGGAGACCAGGCGTACGTCCGCGCCCTTCTCCTTCTCGCGCGCGATGTGCTTGAAGGCCTCCTCGACGGAGTCCATGTAGATGCCGCCGTTCCACTGCTCGAAGTGGTTGCCGATGAAGAACGGTGCCCGGTTTGTCTTGTATGCCCGCTCAAATCCCGCGATGTACGCCCCCGCGGACTGCTTGCGCCAGCCCGGGTAGTTGGCGGGCGGCGCCTTGGTCGAGTTGACCGACTGGTTGGCGAGCATGTTGTAGTCCATGGACAGGACCTCGAAGGAGCGTCCGGGGAAAGGTATCTGCTGCAACGGCAGGTCCCAGATGCCCAGCTTCTTCTCCGGCCACACCTGACGGCCGCCCGGCGAGGAGGCGTCGTAGCGCCAGCCCAGCTTCTTGGCGGTGGGCAGCAGGTTGTTCTGGCCGAGCAGACAGGGCGTCCGGCCGCCGACCAGCTCCTTGTCGTAGTCGAACGGCAGCGAGGGCAGGTCGGTCCAGCCGGTGTTGGTGCGCCACTCCTTCACGAACGCCTTGGCCTGCCGGATCTCGCTGTCCCACTGCTGCGCGGTCCAGTTGCCGACCGTGCCGGTGCCCGCGCAGAAGTGCCCGTTGAAGTGGGTGCCGATCTCGTGCCCCTCCAGCCAGGCCCGGCGCACATTGGTCAGCGTGGCCTTGATGTGCGGGTCGGTGAGGTAGCCGATGTCGGAGGCGCCGCGCGGGTTGTTCGGCGGCTCGTACATCCGCTTCTTCGCCTCGGGCAGCAGATACAGCCCCGAGAGGAAGAAGGTCATGCTCGCGCCGTGCTCCTTGGCGAGGTCCAGGAAGCGCGGGAAGAGACCGTTGCCGACCTCGCCGGCACCGTCCCAGGAGAAGATCACGAACTGCGGCGGGGTCTGGCCCGGCTCCAGCGGCTCGGGCTTGGCCGGCTGGTGCGGCTGCCTGCCGGTGAAGGAGGTGGAGCCGTCGCCGATGGGACGCGCCTTGATCCCGCCGTTCTTCCCTCCCCCGCCTCCTCCGCCGGAGTTCCCGGAACCGGACGTGTGCCCGCCGCCGTCCGAGGACTTGAGGGACCCACAGCCGGCGAGCCCGGCGGCGGCCGCCGCGCCCGCGCCGAGGCCGAGTATTCCCCTCCGGGAAAGGGTCCGGGAGAACGTGCGCATGGAAATCCCCGATTCATCGCGCCTGCTGGGTCACCCAGTCAGAGGGTGCGACGATCGGGGAGGTTCCGTTGATTCTTATGTTTTTCGCAATAGCTCCGGCAAAAGCACCCTAAGGATGTCAAACGGACTGCCAGGAACGGCAGTTACGCGCCGAAGGCCTTGCTCTTGCCCTTCACCGGCTTGGCACCGGCGCGCAGGTGCGCCGGTACGAGGTCGATGGCGGGCTCGCCGTAGCCGACGGAGACGATCCTGTCCCCCTGATATGTGAAAGTCGTCAGGGAGGCGAGCGTGCACTGCCGCCGGCGCGGGTCGTGCCACAGCCGCCGCTTCTCGACGTACGACCGCACGATCCAGATCGGCAGCTGGTGGCTGACCAGCACCGCCTCGTGCCCGCGGGCCTGGTCCTTGGCCGCGTTCAGCGCGCCCATCATCCGTACGACCTGGTCGACGTACGGCTCGCCCCAGGACGGCTTGAACGGGTTGACGAGGTGCTTCCAGTTCGCGGGCTTGCGCAGCGCGCCGTCCCCGACCCCGAAGGTCTTGCCCTGGAAGACGTTGTCGGCCTCGATCAGCCGCTCGTCGGTGGCGAGGTCCAGCCCGTGCGCCTTGGCGATCGGGGTGGCGGTCTCCTGCGCGCGCTCCAGCGGCGAGGCCGCCACGTACGTGACGTCCCGCGAGGCGAGGTGGTCCGCGACCCGGTCGGCCATCTGCCGGCCCAGCTCGGACAGGTGGTAGCCGGAGAGCCGCCCGTAGAGGATCCCGTCCGGGTTGTCGACCTCGCCGTGCCGCATGAGATGGACGACGGTGATGTCCTTGCTGTTGGCGCTGTCGGCGCTCACGCGGTGGCCTCCGCGGCGGCTCGGGCCGCCGCCGGAAGGGCGTCGGCGATCTTCTGGATGGCCCGCTCGTCGTGGGCCGTGGACACGAACCAGGACTCGAAGGACGACGGCGGCAGATAGACGCCGTTCGCCAGCAGCGAGTGGAAGAAGGCGGTGAAGCGGAACGACTCCTGCCGCTTGGCGTCCTCGTAGTCTCGCACCTGCCGGTCGGTGAAGAACACGGAGAACATGTTGGAGGCGGTCTGCAGCCGGTGCGCGACGCCCTCCTTGCTCAGCGCCTCCGTGACCAGGCCCTGGATCTGCTCGGAGACGGCATCGACCTTCTCGTACGCCGCATCGTCGAGGAGCCGCAGCTGGGCGAGCCCGGCGGCGGTGGCGACGGGGTTCCCGGAGAGGGTGCCGGCCTGGTAGACGGGCCCGGCGGGCGCAAGGTGGGCCATCACATCGGCGCGACCACCGAAGGCGGCGGCGGGGAACCCGCCACCCATGACCTTCCCGAAGGTCATGAGATCGGGCGTGACCCCGTCGATCCCGTACCAGCCGCTCCTGCTGGTCCGGAAGCCCGTCATGACCTCATCGGAGATGAACAGAGCGCCGTTCTTCCGGCAGGCGTCCTTGAGCCCCTGGTTGAAGCCGGGCCCCGGCGGCACGACGCCCATGTTGCCGGGCGAGGCCTCGGTGATGACGCAGGCGATCTCGCCCGGGTGCCGGTGGAAGGCCTCCTGCACGGCCTCGAGATCGTTGTACGGCAGCACGATCGTGTCGCCGGCCTGGGCGCCGGTGACACCCGGGGTGTCGGGCAGCGCAAAGGTCGCGACCCCGCTCCCCGCCGCCGCGAGCAGCGAGTCCACGTGACCGTGATAACACCCGGCGAACTTGATCACCTTGGACCGCCGGGTGAACCCACGGGCGAGCCGGATGGCCGACATGGTGGCCTCGGTCCCGCTGCTGACGAGCCGCACCTGCTCGACGGGCTCGACCCGGGCGACGATCTCCTCGGCGAGCGCGACCTCGCCCTCACCGGGCGTACCGAAGGACGTACCGCGCGCGACCGCCTCCTGGACGGCGGCGATGACCTCGGGGTGGGAATGCCCCAGAATCATCGGCCCCCAGGAGCAGACCAGGTCGACATACTCCCGCCCGTCGGCGTCGGTCAGGTACGGTCCCCTGCCGGAGACCATGAACCGGGGCGTGCCGCCCACGGCGCGGAAGGCGCGCACCGGGGAGTTCACGCCGCCCGGCGTGACGACGGACGCACGGTCGAAGAGCGCCTGCGAGGCGGGCGCTTCATAGGGATAGGGCAGTTCGCTCATGGCACTCATGACGTGCGACTTCTCCGACTTCTCGGACTCCGGTTGCGTGGTGACCTCCTCAGGGTAGGCCGCGCCTCGCTCCGCGAGCGGCCGACCTCAAGATCGCAGTCGTGGCATCTGCGAGACTGGCACCTGATACACACAGCTCATGCGGCACGTAGTAGTAAGGGCCTGTTGAAGATCCTGCGGACTGGTATTTCACCGCACGTTTCGGCGGGCGGCCGTGGGGGAGGTCACTGACACGATGATCGGGTTGCGCGGCGGGGGCCACGCGTCCTAGAAAAGCAGTCGGGTGGAGATATGCATCGCGGTGGCGGACTGGGCGAGGGGACTGATGACCTGGGTCCTCGACGTGCCCGGCGGGGAAGGCACCGGCGCGACGCGGAGGAAAGTACCGAAGCACGTCATACACAAGGTGTACCGGGTGAGCCCGAGCGGAGCCGGGCCGACCGCCTCCGGGCGGGGAGCAGGAATGGTGGTCGGGTGGGGGTGACGTACAAGTACTTCGGCGCGCCGGACGGCGCGACCGCGGCCCGCGTCCCCATCTCGATGCGCCCCGAGGAACTCGGCGGCGACGAGCTGGGCATGAACGGCATGTTCACCAAGATCAAGCCGGAGACGATGGCCGCGATGGTGCTGACCGGCATCGAGGGCGTGCCCCTGCACAAGGTGCCGCCCCTGGAGCTGGTCGTCCTGCACCCCGACTACGCCGTCGTCAAGCTCCCCATGACCGTCGTCGACCCCCTCCGCGGCATCGGCGAGGAAGCGGTGGGCGCGGCGGCCTTCATCTGGTCGACGGTGCCGGACCGGGGTGGGCCGCGGGATGCGTTCAATGTGTACCAGTTGCTGCACGAGTGGCAGGACTTTTCGCATCGGTTGCATGAGGCGGGGCATCAGCCGTATTGCCTGGTTTGGCCCTGAGCTGGGGTTTCGTGGGGTTGGGGCGGGGCTTTCGGGTCCTGCCTTCGCTAGTGCCTGAGGTGGGCCGTTAGGCGGCCAGGGCACATTGAGGGCACATGGGTTTCGGTGAGGGCACCGATGTGCCCTGGGCGTCTCCGCTGGCCTGCGCCTCCGTCTCCGCTTCCGTTAAGGCGTCGTCGATCGCCTTGCGGGTACGCGTCTCGCTGGACGGCAGCAGGTGCGTGTACGTCCGGAGCGTGAAGCCCGTGTCAGGGTGCCGAGGTACTCGGAGAGCGCCTTGATGCTCTCCCCCGCGTCCAGGAGCACGGAGGCGTAGGCGTGCGGGAGGGCGTGCATCCTGTCCTCCGGGGCCGCCTGGAGGTACCTCGCCCCGCGCTCGCGCGGAGGGATCACGCCGGCGGCGGCCAGAGCGCGCTTCCAGTCCCCCATGTTGAATACGCTGCCGGTCATCGCAGCCAGACGTTGGCACGCACTCCGGCAGCACGACCAGCAGGTCGTCGCCTCCCGCCAAGCGCTCGTCGACCTCCAGGCTGCCTACGACCAGGCAGCCGCAGTTCCGCTGGCTGTCCTCGCCCGCCGCAAGCCGCCGGCGCCCAAGGTCGAACGATTTGCCGCCATGCTCTACGAGGCCCTACCTGAACACGCCCAGCGAGTCCTCGACGACCCCGCCTGGCCGGCTCTGACCGTCGTCCTCACCCGAACCGAGGCAGCAGGCCACGATCCCCCGACAACTCCTCCAGCAGGCCGCCCACCAGCACGCGCTGGATGATGCCCGCTCCACTGCAGGGACGCTCATCTGGCGCATCTAACGCCTTGGCGAAGGGCCGGCGCCTAATACACGAGCCCGTGCTGCACAGGCACGAGGTGCAACCCAGCCCTCCGCGGATCCCGATCACACGCCAGCAACCGCTGCGGTCCCGGCACCGCTGCATGCACGGCACAGGTAATCACCGCGCCGTTTCGACTATGGATTCCAGCAGTTCAAGGGCTTCCTCCCAGCGGAAGCGTTCCGCCGCACCGCCAGCCCTCGGCCGGTGCGGTTCGCATGAGCCGATCAGGACACCCATGCTCCGCAGCCGGTCCAGGCTCTGCTGGTAGGCGGGGTGGGCGGCCTGGGCGGAGTTCAGGTAGGGCAGCGCCACAGTCGGGATACCCATGCCGTACGCCTCGCACAGGATGCCCAGGGCGAGGGTGTCTGAGATCCCGGCGGCCCACTTGTTGATCGTGTTGAACGTGGCGGGAGCGACGGCGATCGCGTCCGCCGGAGGCAGGGGGCGCGGGTCTCCCGGTGACCGCCAGGCGGAGCGGATCGGGTAGCCGGTCTGTGCCTCGATCGCCTTGGCGTCGATGAAGCCGAGTCCCTGCGGTGTGGCGATGGCGCCGACGTCCCAGTTCGCCTCCTGGGCGGTGGTGATGAGCTTGCCGACGTCACGGGCAACACCTGCCGCGCACACGACGACGTACAGGAAGGGCTTCTTGTCCGGGGCGGTCGGTTCGGTCACGCGGGGACTCCCAGTTGGCGGCTGAAGTGGTGCAGTTCCGGCAGGGTACGACGGCGGTCGCGGGCTGCCATGTCGGCAACCAGGTTGCGGACGTCGGGACGGCGGATGTCCTGGGCGGCGCAGGTTTCGGCGATGCGCAGGGCCTGGTAGCCGTCGGCGAGGCGGCCCTGCTGGCTGTAGGCACGAGCCGCCTCCACCCATAGGGCGGCGCGGCGCTCGGGGACCGGGATGTGTCGGCGCATGAGGGGTCGGGCCGCCTGGAGGGCGAGGCCGGCGTCACCGAAGGCCACCAGGGCACTCAGCTCGTGCAGGGCGACATTGGTGGGGCTGAAGGTGGCCCAAGCGTCAGGCCGGTCCAGGGTCACGTACCGGGAGACTTCCTTGGCCTCGGTGAGGAATTCCTTCGTGGCCGCGCGATCACCGCGGCTGCTGGCCGCGGTCACACCGCGCAGGAGCAGCAGTCCTACAGCAGCGAGGTACTTCGGAGAGCGCCGGTCATAGGAACCGGTGAGGTGGTCGGCGGTGTGCCTGACCAGAGTGACGGCTTCGGTGGCGTGCTTCTCGCGCACCAGGACGTGGGCCTGGACACGGACGCTGGAGGCGAGGACCACCGGGTCGGCCGAGCGCTCTGCTTCGGCCATCGCCCGGCCGACGGCGAGCCATGCGTTGCCCTGGTCGTGCTGTTTGAGCAGCAGGCTGGTCGCGGTCTGGTACGCCGTGGCCAGGAGCCCGGACACCGTATCCCTGTCCGTCGCCTCGCTGGCGGCCTGTCGCAGGTCACCGATCAGATCCGGGAGGGTGCGCTCCAGCTCTGTGTAGTGGCAGGTGTGGAAGAGCCTGAGCGCCGATCCGACTCGCTCGTACAGGACGGCCGTGTCCTGTGGGCCACCGGTGCCCGCGTGGCCGGGGCCGGGCAGGAGTGCCTGGACGAGGGCGGTGTGCGAGGCGGAAGAGCCGGCCGGGGTCGCGAGCGCTGCGATGCTCGCGGCGAGGAAGGTGCGGCGGTGCATGTCATCAGCTTCTGGGTCGGCGACAGAGGTGTCCTGAGCGGGGGCGAGGCCCAACTCGTGGGGCGGGATGTCTAATTCCTGCGCGACGGCGCGTAGTACGCGGATGTCCTCCGTGCCGCGACCGCTCTCCAGACGGCTCACCTTGGACTGGTGATACCCGAGCGCTGCAGCCACGTCGTGCTGTGAACGCCGCTGTAACACCCGTGCCCGACGGATTCGTTCTCCGATCCGTCTCGCTTCCCCATATGCATCGGCCATCTGCCACGGCTCCCTCCGCCGTCGCTGATCCTGCCTGCTCAATCGAGCATAGATCAGCCGTAGTTGGCGGTGATGCAGCTCCTGCATAAGTCATGCAGCGCCCGCGCATGAGTTAACCACTCACGGCGACGGGCTGATTGCTTGGTGTGGCCCCACCTACACCGGGAGGCCGCTCATGGAAGCGCACCAGCTCGCTCTTTCCCTACCCGCGACGCCCGCCGCAGCGACCGCGGCTCGGCACCAGGCCCTGAGCGCAATAGCGGGCTGGGACGCGGGACTGGGCACCGAGGTGGTGCGCACGGCCGAACTGCTGGTCAGCGAGCTCGTCACCAACGCGGTCCAGTACGCCGACACCGGATCGGTCTCGCTCGCGGTCTGTCTCGACGAGGTCGTCCTGCGGATCGAGGTCTGCGACACAAGCCCGGTGCTGCCCCAGCCGGCTCTGCCCGATGCGGACAGCGAGGGCGGCCGGGGCCTGTTCCTCGTCGCCGCTCTCGCTGATCGGTACCGCGCCGAGCCGACGGAGAACGGCAAGCGCTGCTGGGCCGAGATCGATCTGATCACCAAACCCAGCCAGGACATGGCCTGTTTCCTTCCTCTGCAGAGGAGTTGATGATGACGACCACCCACGCCCCCGGCGTGGCCGCCGAGGTGATCGCCGTACGCCCTGGGCCACCACTCGCCGGCACCGTGAGCGTCGACGGGTCCAAGAACGCCGCTCTGCCGCTCCTGGCCGCCACGGCTGCCCTCGGCCGCCCGGTTCGGCTGAGCAATGTCCCGGACAGCACGGACGTCCAGATCATGCTCGTTCTGCTGCAACAAGCGGGCTGGCATGTCACGCAGCCCGTCGGCGAACCGACCACCTATGTGATCCTGCCGACGGAGTCATCTCGGGGACTGCCCGATCTGGCGCAGGCAGCCCACATCCGAGCCTCGTACTACCTCGTCCCCGCCTTGCTCGCGCGTTACGGCCAGGCGCGGCTGCCCTGGCCAGGCGGCTGCCGGATCGGTGCGCGCGGGATGGATCTGCACTTCAAGGTATACGAGGCGTTCGGCGACTGGAGCCGGCAGGACAGTTCCGGATACGGCATCGAGGCCCACACCTCACAGACCGGCACCGTCTCCATCGCACTGCCTTTCCGCTCCCGCGGTGCGACCGTGGCCGCGACACTGCGCGCCTTCACAACCGGCCGACCTTTACGGCTGGGTCAGCCAAACCTCTCGCCCGAAGTCCTGAGCGTGCTCGACGCCCTGAGTTCGGTGGGCTGGGAAACGCACGCCGGCGAGCATGTACTCACTCTCGCACCGACCTCCTGGCCGCCGACTGCCCCCACTGCCTGGACAGTCCCCGGAGACAAGATCGAGGCAGCCACGCTGGCCTGCGCGATCGCCGCGACGCGCGGTACTGCCCGCATCGACGGCGTGCAGGGCAAGGACGTAGGCCCGTTCGTGGCTGCCCTTCATCAACTCGGCATCCCCGCAGACGCGGAGCCGAATGGCCTTACCGTCCGCGCCCAGGAGACAGCCCCCACTGGCCGTCCCCTGCGGGCCATCGCCTCCCTGAGCCCGGCCGGCCTGGACGCCGACTTCGAACCACCGCTCATGGCACTCGCCGTCGGACTGCCCGGCACGCATCTGTTCGCCGACGCCATCAATCCCGGCCGCCACGGCAACCTGCTGCCGCAGCTGTCCCGCCTGGGCGTCGAGATCGAGGAGATCTCCCCCACCGAATGCCGCCTGACCGGGCCCCAGCAGCTGACGGGCGCGGGCGTCGAAGCCACTGACATCCGCACCGGGTCCGCTCTCATGATCGCCGGCCTCACCGCCCGAGGCGTCACCACTATCGGCGGCCTCGACCAGCTGCGCCGCGGCCACGCCGACCTGTCCGGCAAACTGCGCACTCTGGGTGCCGACATCTGCGAGGTCACCCCATGACCACAGACAGCCGGAACCTGCGCCAAATCGTTGCCACTGCGGACGTCCACTCCGCCTTCCATAACGCCGCGCCGTTCCTAGCCCACCTCCACGCCCTCCGCCCGACTTCGCTCATCGCGGACTGCGGCGACTTCTTCGAAGGCAGCGGCTACTACCGTCTCGCTCACGGCACCATCGAGCGGGAGATCCTGCTCAAGCTGTACGACGTGCTGGCCCCCGGCAACCACGGCTGGGGTCACCACTTCGAGCCGGACCTTCACCGGCGCACTGTCTGCGCCAACGCCGTCGACGCCAACACCGGCGACGCACTCTTCCGCCGCTTGTATATCGCGGACATCGCTGGACGTCGCATCGGCGTAACCGCTGTGATCGGTCGGCAAGCCTTCCACTCGATCCCGGCCGCCCAGCGAGCAAGCCACTGCGTCACTGATCCCGTCCAGGCCCTACGCGAGCTGATGCTCGCTCACCACCATGAGGTGGACAGCTGGGTCCTGCTCAGCCACTCCGGCTTCGACGAGGACCGGAAACTCGCGGCAGCCTGTCCGTTTCTCGACGTGGTCTTCGCCGGGCACTGCCACAGCGATCAGTACGGGCCGGTCCGGGTCGACGACACCCTGGTCGTCAAGGGCCGGGAACTCGCCGATGGCTATGCCATCGCCACGCCCGTGGGCACGGGATGGGGTGCGGGCACCACGTCCTTCCCGGATCGGGCCCCGAGCGTTGTTCCCACGGAGCTTGCGGCCCTGCGCTCACGCATCGAGGACGTCAAGCAGCAGCTGGCCGGCGTCCTCGGCCCGATCAGACCGGCCTACCGCCACCAGTCCCTCGACCGGCGCAGCCTGCTCGTGGACCTCACCGCCCGCCTGCGTACGGCGCTCGGGGCAGACGCGGTCGTCCTCAACGAGACGGCACTACGTGCCCTCCCGCTCGGCGACACCCTCACCCAGGGCGACCTGCTCTCCATCGAGCCGTTCGCCAACCAGCTGGTGCACGCCCACGTACCTGAGCCGGCACGCAGCGACCCCCGTGGCCTGCTGTCACATCTGACCACCCAGACCGGCCCGCTCGTCACCGCCCCCGATCCCTTGCCGGACGCTCTCACCACCGTGCTGACCACCGACTATCTCGCCGACACCTACCTCGGCGGGCGCACGCACGAGGCCGGTCTGCGTCTGGATCAGGCTGTCCAACACGTCCTCACCGCTCCCGACACCGCGGAAGGAGGCAGGTAATGATCCTCACCGGCCCGGAGATCACCGCTGCCGCTCACGACGGCCGCCTCCGCATCACCCCGTTCGCCGCTGACCAGGTCAACCCCAACAGCTACAACGTGCGTCTGGGCCCCACCCTGATCACCTACACGAGTACGGTCCTGGACGCACACCGGCCCAACCCCACCCGCGCAATCAGCATCGGCCCGGACGGGCACATCCTCCAGCCAGGCGAGCTCTACCTCGGCCACACCCTCGAAGAGGTCGGCTCCAACACCTTCGTGCCACTGCTGTTCGGCCGCTCCTCCGTCGGCCGCCTCGGCCTGTTCGTCGAGATCACCGCCCCCATCGGCGACATCGGGTTCCACGGCCAGTGGACGCTCATGCTCACCCCGATCCGACCACTGCGCGTGTACGCCGGCATGGCGATCGGGCAGATCATGTTCTTCGTCTCCACCGGCGCCATCGACCTCTACCGCGGCAAGTACCAGGCCGCCGCAGGACCGCAGCCCTCCGCCTACTGGCGAGACCTCGCCCGACTCCGGGCGGTGGCATCGTGATCCTCACCGGCCCCGCCATCGCCGCGGCCGTCCAGGCCGGCGATATCACCATCGACCCGTACGAGCCCAGCCGCGTCTCCCCCAACGCCTACGACTGGCGGCTCGGGGACACGATCCGCGTCTGCGACGGCGACCTCGACGCCGCGACCCCCACCGCCTTCACCGATCAGCCCATCCCCGACGCCGGCCTCGTGCTGCGCCCTGACCTGCTCTACCTCGGCATCACTCTGGAGCGGACCGGTTCGGAGACGTACGCGCAGCTGCTGAACGGCGACCGCACCACCGGCTCCCTGGGCATCTGGGTTCACGTGTCGGCTCCGCTCGGACACCAGGGCCATGCGATCCGCTGGACGCTGGAGATCCGCGCCGCCCGACCGGTGCGCGTGTATCCGGGCATGACCTTCGGCAAGCTCGTCTTCCTCACCACCTTCGGCGCCCCGGCCAGCTACCAGCAGCAGCCTGCCAAGTACGCGTCCACGGAAGGCATCGACATCTCGCGCCTCTACGAGGAGATCGACGGAGGAGCGCGGTGAACGCTCGCTCGGCCACCGGTCCGATGGCCGCCACCTTCCTGGATCTCCCCGCCGGAAGCCCCGGCGGCAGCGTCGAGCTCTTCCTCGACCTCTACACCGGCCAACAACCCCTCATCGCGGCCCGCGCCTTCATGCTCGCACCACCTGGTCACGCTCCCCGTCCACCCGCCGGACTCAACGTGCTCCCCGTAGCGGGCAAATGCCTGGAAGGAACGGCCTTCAGCCGCTACGTCGCCACCCTGCGCAGAGCGCTTACAGCCACGCTCGATCCCACACAGATCGGCGTCCTCCACTTGCAGCACCTCGCATTCGGCGCCACTCCTGCCCTCATCCGGGCTCTGCCCTCGCATCCCCGGATCGCCCTCGTCCACGGCACGGACCTGCTCTTCGCCGAGACCCACCGAGACCAGCTCCAGGTGCTACGCGAAACGGCCAGGGCCACCGACGCCATCGTGGTCCCGACCACCGCAATGGCCGACCGCCTCCTCAAGCTCGCCCCGCAGATCGAACGCCGCAAGATCACCCATATCCCCTGGGGCATCCCCGACCACCTGCTCACCGCCCCGCCCGCCCGGCCGGCACGCACCTCCACCAGCCACCTGCGGCTCCTGTACGCAGGACGCCTGACCGCAGAAAAGGGTGTCGAGGCCCTGATCAAAAGCCTGGCTCCCGTGCCCGGTGTCGAGCTGAGCGTCGCAGCGCCCAGAGCCCAGTTCCACGCACTGGCCCCACTGCTGCAACGAGCCGGCGTACGAGTCCGCTACCTCGGCTGGCTCCGTCGCCCACAGCTGTGGAAAGTCTTCACCGAACACGACGTGCTGGTCATGCCGTCCACCACCCTGGAAGCCATGGGACTGGTCGCACTGGAAGCCCAAGCGTGCGGACTCCCCGTCCTCTACCAGCCCGTACCCGGCCTCAACGAATCCCTCGCCGCTTCCGGCATGGCCACCGACTTCACCCACTCCGCCGCACTGGCGCGCGCCCTCGACCGGCTGAGAAAGACACCCGGGCTGCTGACCGCCCTCCGACAGGCGAGCTATGCCAACGCGGCACGCTATCCCCTCTCGGCGACCGCACGATCCCTGACCGACCTCGGCCGACAGCTCACATGAACCGACCGCCAGACGACCCGACACGTCACTACCCGAACCGCTCCGCGAACGTCACTACGCTGACCGACGGGATACCCCCGGCGAAGAGGGAGACCATGACGTACGACCGCGACCGCATCGAAGCCCTGCTCGACGAGGGAGTTCGCGACAAGGTGTACCCGGGCGCCGTGTGGGCCGTCGGCGACGCCACCGGCATCCACGCCCAAGGCACCACCGGCGTCCTCGATCCCGACGAGCCGGACGTGCCGATGCGCGCGGACACCGTCTTCGACGCCGCCAGCCTCACCAAGATCCTCGCCGTGTGGTCATCCGTCGGCGCCCTGTGGGAGGACGGCGCCCTCGACCTCGACCAGCCGCTCGGCACCTTCTGGCCCGAGGTCACCGGCCATCCGCTCGGCGCCGTGACCGCCCGACAGTTGCTGACCCACACGGCCGGCGTCCCACTGCGAGCCCAGCTGAAGAACCTCTACGGCGCCAACCCCGACGACATCCGCCGCGGCGTACTGCATGAGCAGCTCCACCGGCCACCCGGCGAAGCAGTCGAGTACACCGACCGGGCCGCCCTCATCCTCGGCTACCTCGCCGAACACCTCTCCGGCAAGCGACTCGACCAGCTCGCAACGGAACGCACCTGGCACCCACTGGGCATGCACTCCACACGCTTCGGCCCCCTGCCCGACGAGATCGCAAACCGCTGCGCCCCCACCGAACTCGACCAGGACACCGACACTCACCTAAAGGGCATCGCCCACGACTTCTCGGCCCGCCTCCTGGGCGGCGTCTGCGGCATCGCCGGTGTCTTCACGGTCCTTGACGACCTCGTCGCCCTTCTCCGCTACATGCTCGACAGCTCCAGCTCCCGGACCACCCCCGGCTTCGGGACCGAGTGGACCACGTGCTCCCTGACCATCCAATCGGGCCGGCTACAGCCAGCCCGTGGGCTCTTCTGGCATCCGGCCGTTGGTACCACCGCCGAGCAGGACGTGTGGGTCCACTACGGGTTCACCGGCACGGGCATGTGGATCGCGCCTGCTCAAGCTCGGTGGGCAGTGCTCCTGACCAACAAGCTCTACTACACCCGCGACCGCGGCCCTCTGACCGACGTCCGCAACGCGTTCCGGGAACTCGCCTTCAGGTAAGGGAGCCTGGGGCACTGCCTCCTCACACCCAAGGGAGTCCAGGTGGCTGACGGACGGCCCAGCCAGCGCATGCGAGACCTCGGTGTCGTCCAGCACGGCGCAGGCATCCTCGCCGAACCAGCCCACGCCGGGCGCCTCAACGCCACCCTGACAAGCCGAAGCCAGGTAGCCGGCGGGGCCGGGCTGGCGTGCCTGTGCGCCCGCGTTCGGACCAGCGTCGGCGGCGGGGTGGGCAGTCGCGTGGCAAGGTGGCGCATGTGAGCGCGAACCCAGCCATTCCGGCCTCCGCCCGTACGGTGGGCTCACTGCGGAATGTCGTCCAGCCAGTTCCGGGCGACGGCCACGGTGAGCCGCTGCGCGTGCTGGTGCTGTCCGGGTCCTACCGGAAGGGATCGTTCAACGGACAGCTGGCCAGGCTGACCGCCAGGCTGGTGAACGAGAACGGTGCCGCCGCCGATCTTGCCGACTTGCGGGACTTCGACACGCCGTCGTACGACGGGGACGTCGAGACCGCCCAGGGTCCGCCACAGAACTCCGTCGCACTGCGGGATCGGCTTCAGGCTGCGCAGGCGTTCGTACTCGCCTCGCCGGAGTACAACGCATCCATCCCGGGCGTGGTGAAGAACGCGATCGACTGGCTGTCGCGCTTTCGGCCGCAGCCGTTCAAGGACAAGCACGCCCTTCTGGTCTCGGCTTCTCCCTCAATGGTGGGAGGAAACCGGGGACTGTGGGCGCTCCGCGTACCGCTGGAGCATCTCGGGGCCCGCGTCTACCCGGACATGTTCAGCCTGGCAAAGGCCCACCAGGCGTTCGGCAGCAGCGGCGACCTGAACGACGCCGGACTGCAGGAGCGGCTCGCGGCCACCGTGAAGGCATTTCTCAGTCTCACCGAGGCCGACACACGCTACCCCGCGCTGCAACGCTGCTGGTACGAGTTCCTCGGCGACCAGACCAGTGCTCCGGTCACCCAGCGCGCCGAGGAATAGCCTGGCCGCCTTCCCGGGCGCACGCCGGCAGGAGGCCCTTCGCCCTGACAGCGAGGACAACGCCATGAGTGACAACGAGTTCCAGACCGGTGCCGAACTGACACATCTGCTGGTGGTCCGCGACCTGGCCGCCGCCCGCGACTTCTACCGGGACGTGGTCGGCGCCGAAGTGACACGGGAGTACGCAGGCACCAGCGCCGTCCTGCGCCTGTTCGGCACGTGGCTGCTCCTTGTCACGGGCGGCGGCCCCACGCCCGACAAACCGACGGTCGTGTTCGCCCCGCCGGACGATGCCGACCGGGTCAGCCATGAGATGACCTTCCGCGTCCGGGACTGCGAAGCCGCGTACAACGAGCTGCGGCGGCGCGGGGCGGTCTTCCTGACTCCACCCGTGAACTCCGGTGCCGAGATCCGCTGCTTCTTCCGCGACCCGGACGGCCATCTCCTCGAACTCAGCCAGGTGCCGTGACACCAGGCCGGACAGTGCGAACCGTCACGCGGAAACGCAGATCTCAGTAACGGCCCTGCGGCGTCTGCTACCCGACAGCAACGACGCCACGGGTGCTGGTCGTCGACGACTTCGCGCTACATGGGGGCGTCGAGATCGCCTGCCGGGACAGCGCCGCCGGCTACGCGGAAGCCGTATGCAGGGCCCTGCCGAAAGCGCTGCAGGTCAGTGACCCATGGCACATTTGGCACAGCCTCCTTCAGCTCCTCCATGAGACCCGAGAGCGCGGCTACCAGGGCAGCTTGAACCTGCGACGTCGCTTCATTTGGCGAGTCGCCGGTAGCCGATCAGGGTCGCGGCCATGCCGGCGAAAGCGAGGAAGTGCAGAAAACGACCTCTCAAGGGTGTCCGCCAGCAGTCCTGCCACAGTGGTTGACATATCAACTTTCCCCCTCGTATGATTCCGCTATTGGTTGATGCTTCAACTATTCACGCGGAGAGGCCGCCATGCCCGACTCACATGCTCCACACCCATCCACGCCGTCCAGCGCCATGCCCAGTCGCAGGAGCCTCCTGCGGTACTCAGCGCTCGCGGCCTCCATCCCAGCCGGCGCCGCGCTCCTGGAGCCGCTCTGGCGGCCGAGCACCGCCGCCGCGGCCGACACCGGGTACGCGCCGATCCCTGCCGCTGCCCAAGGCCCGCAGATCCCCGCCAAGGGCTATCTGGTGCGCGAGATCCGGGACCGCCTGTACTGGCTCACCGACGGCACGTACCAGATGATGTTCCTCGTCAGCGGCGAGGGGGTGATCGTCGTGGACGCCCCACCCACCCTTGGCCACAACATCCTCCGCGCCATCGCCGAGGTCACGCCGGAGACGATCACGCACGTGGTCTACTCGCACCACCACGCGGACCACATCGGGGCGGCCGGCCTCTACCCGAGCAAAGCCGTGCGCATCGCCCATGAGAGCACCCGTCATCTGCTGGGCGAGGTGGAGGACTCCAACCGGCCGATGCCGACGCGGTTCGTGTCGGACTCGTACCGGCTGGAGGTCGGCGACCAGGTGCTGCAACTGCGCTACAAGGGACCGAACCACAGTCCGGACAACCTGTTCATTTACGCGCCCCGGCAACGCGTCCTGATGCTGGTCGACGTCGTGTTCCCAGGCTGGGTCCCGTTCAAGAACCTCGCCATGTCCAGTGACATCCCGGGCTGGATCGAGGCGCACAAGCAGGCCCTGGCCTTCCCCTTCGAGACCTACATCGGGGGACACCTGAACCGGCTGGGCACCCGTCAGGACGTCGAGACCCAGCTCGACTACATGCGCGACCTGGAGCGCAGTACGCGCGATGCAATCGCCGCCGTGGACCCGACACCGATGTTCGCCCGGTACCCGGACAACCCGTGGGCGATCTTCAAGACCTACCTCGACGAGGTCAGCCGAACGGCGGGCGAACGCGTCATCGCCGACTGGAAGGACCGCCTGGGGGGCGTCGACGTATTCACCTTCGACAACGCCTTCGCGCTGTTCGAGTCGCTACGGATCGACTACGGGGTTCTCGGACCGTTCGGTGTCCGCCCCTGACGCCTCCTGGCCCTCGTTGCCGAAACAGGAGCCGCTGCGGTCGCAGAAGGGCAGGTTGCCGCTTCCCCCGCAGCGGCACAGGGCGGCGCGAGTCTCCGTCAGCTCCCCGTCCCCCTTGGCCAGCCGCGGCCGTCAACGCCCTTGCCCCGGTACGCCTTGCCGGGCGGTCCGGAGGTGGGGTGGTGTCTGGGAAGTCTGTTATGACGTCCCCTCGCCGGCCTCCCGGTCAGCCGGTGAACCCCGACGGCGAGCGGGATCCACGAGCTCCACGTACCGTGGATGCCGGTGGATGCAGTCCGCGCTCCCCAGCCCGCGACCCCCGAACTCGCGACCGGCCGGCTCCGGCCCCACACATCTCGAAGCGCCCCAGCTCGGGGTGGTTCTGCACCAGGGCTTGCGGCAGGGGACTCTCAGCCATCGGTACTTCTGCGGGCGCAGCTCAAGTACGGCAACCGTACGCAACGGGCTTCAACGGCCCGCCGGAGGCAGTTGACTCATCCACCGCAGCTGCCGAGCCAGGGGCTGGTTGGCGCGTCACCGCAAGACCGGCAGGCCGCACGCTTCGCTCGGAGCCCGTTCACGGTCCGTGGACCGCTTCCCATCCGGCCCTCGGATCCCAGGGGGTACTTTCGTCATCCTCAGGCACAAGGGGGCTGTCATGCCTTCCGTTCGCCGGTACCGTCGGGGCGCTGTGCTGGGCACGCTGGCGGCCATCCCCGCGCTGGTCTCCCCGACCAGCGCTCCCACCGTCTCCACTGATACCGATCACCCGGCTCGGACCGCGTCCCAGCCCCGGCCGCCGGGTGGCGACGAGGACGCAGCCCTCGCGGCTGCCGCCCAGGCCGCCGAGGACGGAGACATCCCGCCCGGCGCCAAGGGCCCCGCCGTGGACCCGGCCAAGGGCTACGCCATGAAGAAGCTCGGGGACGGCCTGTACTGGGTGTCCAATGGGGCCTACGACACCGAGTTCCTCACCACGGGCAAGGGCGTCATCGTGGTCGACGCACCGCCCGGGCTCGCCGGCCCGATGCTCCAGGCCATCAAATCGGTGACCTCCGAGCCCATCCGCTGGGTGATCTACAGCCACGCCCACGGAGACCACATCGGAGAGGCCCACCGATACCCCAAGGACGCCACGGTCATCGCACACGAGGAGACAGCCCGTCTGCTCAAGCGAGCGCACGATCCCAAGCGGCCACTGCCGGAGATCACCTTCCGCGACCGGTACGTCCTGAAGGCCGGCAACCAGACGGTGGAGCTCAGGTACTTCGGCACCAACCACCAGCCGGGCAACATCTTCATCTGGGCTCCCCGCCAGAAGGTCCTGATGGCCGTCGACCTGCTCGCCCCGGGCTGGGTGCCGTTCGCCAACATGGCCATCGCCGAGGACGTACCAGGGGTCTACGACGCCTACGACAAGATCCTCACCTACCCCCTCAAGTACATCGTCGGCGGACACGTGACGCGCTACGGCACACGGCAGGACGTCCAGGTCTCACGCCAGTGCATCCAAGACGTGCGGGCCAACGCGGCCAACGCGCTGAAGACCGTCGACTTCGCCGCCGTCGCCAGGCGCGTCGGCACGAAGGATCCGTGGAAGCTGTACGCCACATACCTGGACGAGGCTGCCGGGCAGTGCGCCAAGGCCACGAACAGCAAGTGGGCCCGCACCCTCGGCGGTTCGGAGACCTTCACCGAGAGCAACTGCTGGACCCTGATCCAGAGCCTTCGGGTGGACAGCAACGTGGGCGCGTCCTGACAGCGGGCGCTGCGGTACACAGGCCAGGAGGTGCGGTGGTGGTCGGCGGCGACCGGCCACCACCGCCAAGGGCCCCACTCCGGACGCTAAGGTTGATGTGTCAATCAACCGGGAGTTAGGCTCGACCAGTGACGGAAACCCCATGGCTGGATGATCAGGAGGAGCGCGCGTGGCGCGGCTTCGTCGCCGTGAGCCAACTGGTCGAGACGCAGGTGAACCGTGGTCTCCGGCAGGCGGGCGAGCTGTCCATGGCCGACTACCGGATCCTCGTCCCGCTGTCCGAGGCGAAGGACCACAAGCTTCGGATGCAGGACCTCGCCGCGCAGGCGTGGTGGGAGAAGAGCCGGCTCTCCCACCAGGTTCGCCGCATGGAGCAGCGCGGTCTCGTGCGCCGCGAGGAGTGTCCGACAGACGCCCGAGGTGCTCTCGCCGTGCTCACGCCTCAGGGGCTCGAGGCGATCCGCCGCGCGGCCCCGGTTCATGTGGCCAACGTCCGGCGCCACTTCGTCGAGGCGCTCACTAGCGAGCAGCTGGAGTGCCTCACGGAAATCTGCGAAACGGTCGTCCATCACCTGACGGGCCGCACGGGCGCTGAGTGACGCGGGCATCATGGCCGACCCGGTCGACTTTCAGGCAGACCACCGCCGGAACGGATCCAGCACACATGAGGCCGGGAAACCCCGTGAACACATGAGAACTACGGAGCGGTGTTTTCCCAGGCCAGGCCCTACGAGGCTGGCGTTTCCGCAGGTCACAGCCCCGCCCAGGGAAAACTCCTAAAGCGGGTGTCGTAAATGGGGCGCTTCGGCAGCGCAGGCGACCTCGGCCACGCAGTTGGGTCGGCTCGGCCACTCCGGGACACAACCCACCAGGGGCGTTCCAGGGCACATCCAGGGCACATGCGTTTCACTGAAAAACCCCAGGTCAGCGCCCCGCCACCCCCAATCGCTGCATGAGTGGCAGGATTTTCGCATCGGTTTCATGAGGCGGGGCATCAGCCGTATTGCTTGGTTTGGCCCTGAGCTGGGGTTTCGTGGGGTGCGGGCGGGGCTTTCGGGTTCCGCCCTTGTCATGGCGCCTTTCTCGGGCGGACAAGCGTGGCGATCGGGAGGGCCGCCGCCAGGCCGCTGAGGAGGATCGCGGCGAGTGCGCCCAGGACGGCGGGCTGGTCGGCGAAGGCGAGGCCGATGGCGGCCAGGGCGGGGCCGGCGTTGCGTACCGAGGCGACGCCTCCCATGGTGGTGCGGCGTGGCATCGGGCCGGTGGCCAGCAGTGTTCCCACGGCGAAGGCGAAGACGGCGAGCAGGAAGCCGGCGAGCAGGGCGAGTGAGCCGAAGAGGCCGACGACATCGTGCCAGCTGCCGAGCAGCATGCCTGCCAGCACGATCAGGAACGTGATGTTGGAGACCGCGGCTGCCGGGGGGTGCCAGGACTGTGCGGTGGGTTCGGCGTAGCGGCGCAGGAGCAGGCCGACGGCGAAGGGGACGAGTTGCAGGAGCGCCACCGTCCGCACCAGCGCGCCGACGTCGAGGGAGACTTTGGTGCCGATGTCGGCGGCGGTGAGGAGGGCGCCGGCGGTGGGGGCGAAGGTGAGGCTGCCGATGGAGGCGAGCAGTACCTGCATCGCCGCGCCCGCGACGACGTCACCCTGCTGCACCGTCGCCAGTTTCGCCCCGAAGGGGCCGCCCGGGGACGAGGCGATCAGGACGAGGGCGATGAAGGAGGCCGAGGGGAGACTGAGCAGCGCGCCGATGCCCCAGCCGAGCAGCGGGATGACCACCAGGTTGGCGATCAGCGCCAGCACCAGCAGGGGGACGTCGGCGAAGACGCCGCGCAGTGCCGGGACGGTGGCTCTCAGGCCGGCGGCGAACATGGTGGCCGCGATGAAGATGACGGTGACCGCGTTGAGGACGAGATGCAAGGTGTCCATGGCGCTTGCCCCGCCCGTTCAGTCGCGAAGGTCGCCGAGCCAGCGCAGGGCGCTCAGGCTCGGCAGGAAGCAGTACTCGCCTCCCCGGGTGACGACGAACCGGGGCAGCGGGGCGAGGCGGCGCCGCAAAGGCCGTCGGGGAATGGTGTAGCCGGTCTGCCCGTCCGCGGATCCGACGACGGGGTCCTTCGTGTTGCCGGATCCGAAGAAGACGCCGTCGTTCATCCACTCCGACTGGACGAACTCGAACTGCCGGCCCAGATGGGCACCGATGAACGCGAACATCAGACCCCGGTCCGCTCCGTCGTCCTCCAGGACGCCTTCGGGCAGCGGCGGGCCGTAGACCGCGCCGCGCCGGATCATGCGGTGCAACCGCACCTCACCGGCCACCGAGGCGTCGCGCGGGTTGGCCCTGCGGATGTGACAGCCGCCGGGGGTGGTGAAGCCCGTCGGGTCGTCCTGCTCGTAGACGAAGGTGTTGCGGCGGTGGGGGTCGGCTCCCAGGGCCGGGTCGTCGTGCTGCGGGGAGAGAGCCAGGGGCGCTCCACTGCGCCAGCGGCCCATGATCTTCGCCGCGATCAGCTCCTCGTCCTGGGCCCCGGTGGAGTTGTCCCTCAGATAGCGCCTGAACGCGGCGACGTCCTGGTGGAGTTTACGGAAGACCGCGTAACTGCCGTTGCGTCCCAGCACGGTCGGCAGTGGCGCCTGGACACCGCCGATCTCGTCCGGGTAACCGAGGATGAACTCCCCGCCCTTCAACGGCACTTCCAGCTCGTTCGATCCCGGAATGCCGCTGCCTTCGACCGCCGGATGGCTGACGCCGTCGAGGTAGCCGAAGTGCTCCTTCCCGGTGGGCAGTGCGTGGCAGTCCTGCCGCCAGATCGCCGTCACGCCGGGGAGGCGGTCGTAGGCGGGCCGGGCGCGGTCGATGGCCGCCTCCAGGCGCGGGGGATCGGGTGCGACCGCCGTGATCACCACATGGACGTCGCGCGTACCGAGCGGCGCTTCCCAGTGCTGTGGGCTGCTCGCTCCCTCGTCGCACAGCGCTCGTGCGCGGGCGGCCATTCCCTGCCGGAACTCCCACGCGAACGTCTCCAGCGATGCGCGCGGCACTCCCAGGGCCTCCAGGCCCCAGTACGTGACGGCGACACTGACCCAGGTGTCCCCGAGGGGGCTGGCCGCGTCGGCGGCGGAGGTCGCCGCCGCGCTCGCCCGCCGCATCAACTCCCGGCCCTGGGAGCGGTCGTCGATGCGGAAGACCAGGTACGTCGCCGCGTACGGGGTCGGCCGCGGGCTGAGGACCCCGCGCTGAATGTCGTCGAGTTCCAGTGTGACGTCCGTGGGTGCGCTCAACGTCGGCCTCCCTCCGGCATCGCTACGTAACGAGGTTGCGCCAGAAATTCCGCAGGCTGTCGTCGGCGCCGAAGAGCGTGCTGAAGATCGTCGAATCGGCCAGCAGCACGTCTGCCGCGCGGTCGTCGCCAGGGGGCATCCACAGGAACATGTTGAACTCGGTGTTCCCGTCCTCGGTGAACGGATGGGGCCGGGACGTGTCGATCGGCTGCCGGGCCAGCACATGGATGGCCTTCGGCTCCTCGGTCGTCACCGCGTAGTGCGGCAGGTGCATGTGGAAGTTGAAGTTCGTGACCCCGTTCAGCCATCCCTTTTCGTCCAGATCCCTGATGGTCGACAAAGGGGCGATCCGGTTGCCCTCACCGGTGGCGGGGCGCAGCCCGTACTGGTTGACGACCGGCACGCCCAGGCCCTTCATCACGTCCCTGACGTAGGTGGCGAACCGCTGCTGGCGAGGCACCAGGGGATCGCCGTGGTGGCGGTACTCCACCTCCCGCACGGACAGGTCGTCCGACGCACCGACGTCGTGATGGGGCCCCAGGACGAGGCAGGCGTCCTCCCGCGCGAGGAAAGCCCGCAGGGCCTCGATCTCGCCGGGCTCGGCCTCCTGACCTGTGACCATGTGGTCCAGTCCGAAGACGAACAGGACGTCCGTGTCGTCGAGCACCCGCTCGTCGAGCGGGGTGTGGAAACCGGCCTGGTCGATGCGCTGATAGACCGGGACGGGATGCCCGGTGACCTCTCCGACGAAGTCCTGGAACGGCACCCAGGCCCAGAAGAACAGCTCCAGCGATCCCGCGATGCCCTGCTGGAACCGATACGGGTCCGACCATTTCGGGTCCTCGTAGGCCGGCCACGCCACCCGCCGCACCTCGGTCATGGTGGAGAACCGGTTGTCCAGCTCGGCCGCGTTCCGGCCTGCTTCAGCCGGGTAGCTCCACGAGACGTAGATGCTCACGCGATGCCCGGCAGGGGTGTACTTCCGGGGGATGTGCCGCTGGTTGTAGGTCCGCGCTGTTCTGGCCTCACTCATGGCCCAGCCCTCACTGCATCTGGTCGAGCATCTCCGACAGAGCGCCCTTGATCCGCAGAGCCTTCTTGATCTCGTCCGCCGTCACATACGGATACTCTCCGTACTCGATGAAGCTCGGACAGTGGTGTTCGCGAACGAACCTGACGAACGCCTCCGGATTGGTCCGCCAGTCCTCCGGGAACCCCTCCAGATGCTCGAACGCCGTACTCACGCCCGCCTTCGAGAACAGCGCGACGGCGTCCTCGGTGTACTTGTCGAAGTCGGTGTCGAAGATCCCCTGGTACATGAAGCGCGTGTCGTCGTCGAAGAGGACCCAGCGCAGATAGTGCAGCTTCAACGGCGCGAGAAGGTACGGATCCTGTTCCAGCGCCTCGGCCAGTGCGTAGCCGTACTGGCGCATCGCGTCGGCGTGGCCGGGCTTGACCCGCGCGACGATGGTGAAGCCGTAACAAGCCGGAGTCCTGGGGAATATGGGCCCGTACTTCCCCTGTTCGAGATGATCCGTCTCTTTGGGGAGGACGACCGCCTGCGGCCTGATCTCCATGTCCGCTCCTCCCGCCGACAGTGGCCGGGACGAACCCATTTTCCCGCCCGAGTGCTGGGCACGCCCGTTGATCAGGACTGCCTGAGCGGCTCGCGGCGGACCTCCGCCGTCGCCTCTCCCCCGCGGGGTGACCCTGGACGACCACGATCGCATCACACGCGAGACACTGGTGGGACCGGATCACCTCATCCGCCGCTCCTTCACCTGTCCGGAGGCCGCGGAAGCTGCAGAGGCTACGGAGAACGGCGACTGACGATGCGCATACGGTGGCGGACTGCGTCCGTGGTGCTGGGCCTGATGGTGGTCCTGGCCACGGTGCTCGGCGCGGCCTGCCTCTGCGCGCACGGCCCCGTGATGCAGCCCGTCGCCGTGATGCAGCAATCCGCTGTGATGCAGCCCGTCACCGGCGCACCGGCCGTCCACCACGGCTCGTCCGGCGACTCCCGCGACCGCGTGTGCGCCGTACCCGGTCACGACCAGTGCGGGGCGAAGACGTCGGCGTACTCACCGGCGACCGGCCCCGAGCCCCACCCGTTCCCGCAGGCGCTGCCCGCCCGCGTGGACGCCCGGCCGACCACCGTTGCGACGGCCGTCACGGCGCACCCCGCGGCCCCGCGTGCGCCGGACCTTCACGTGCTCCAGGTGCTGCGGACCTAGACGGACGCCCTTCCCCACAGATTCACCGGCATCCGTCACTTTCCGCTGCACGAAAGGCACTTCGCCATGGCTTCCGCCGATTCCAGGACACCGAACCCCAACAAGGGCAAGAACCCGAACAAGCCCTCGGGCAAGGACAGGGCCGCCGCCCGCCGCGCCCGCATAGAGGAACAGCGCCGCGCCGAACGCGCCCGCGAGCGCCGCAACCGCATCATCACCGTCGTCGCGTCCACCGCGATCCTCGCCGGGCTGGTCGGCGGGGGCTGGTACCTCGTCGACCGGGCCAACGAGAAGGAGCAGGCCAAGACCGCCCCCGTCACCGGGGAGAGGACCTGGTCGAAGCTGAGCCGCACCCACGTCTCCACCAAGGTCGGCTACCCGATGACCCCGCCCGTCGGCGGCAACCACGCCCCGGTGTGGCAGGACTGCAACGGCAACGTCTACACCCACGAGCTCCAGAACGAGAACGCCGTGCACTCCCTGGAGCACGGCGCCGTGTGGGTCACCTACAACGACAAGGCCCCACAGGCCGACGTGAAGACGCTCGCGGCGAAGGTGGCCAAGACGCCGTACACCTTGATGAGCCCGTACAAGAGCGAGTCGTCGCCGATCACGCTGTCCGCCTGGGGGCACCAGCTGAACGTGACGTCGGCGTCCGACAAGCGCGTGAACGAGTTCTTCGACAAGTACGTGCAGGGCCCGCAGACACCTGAGCCGGGCGCGGCCTGCAGCGGCGGGAAGGCGTCTTGAGCACCCGCCGGCTGTCCCGGCGGAAACAGCGGGGCGCCAAGGCCTGACCGGCTGGTCGAACGCACCGTCCTCGCCGGGGAGGCCCACCGCCTCCCCGGCCTGGACGCGCTCACACCGCCGGGTGTACGTCGCGGTGGACGACCGTGATGTGGCGTTCGGGGCCGGGGGTGTCGAGTTCGTCGACCACGGCGACGGCCAGGTCCTCGGCGCTGATCCACGAGCGCCCGTCGGCCCCGGTGAGCAAGGTGTCGGTGCCGCGGCGGTAGCGGCCGGTTCGTTCACCGGGTGCGAGCAGGGCGGGTGGGCTCAGGTAGACCCAGTCGGCATCGGCATGGGCCCGGCAGGTCCGCAGCTGGGCTGTTCCGGCAGCGGCGACGGCCTTCCATTCGGCGGGTACGTACGCGGGATTGTCGGCGACCAGGAGGCCGTCGTCGCCCGGGCTGCGCAAGGCGCCGGCGCCGCCGACCACCAGGACACGAAGGCCCAGCTCCGCGGCGATGTCCAGCACCGTACGGGTGGCGTCGACCAGGAACTCCTGGTCCACCGGAAAGCTCCGCACGGCCAGCACGACGGCATCCGCGGTGCTGTTCGAGGCGGAGCCTGCGAGTGCCCCGCGTACGGCGTGCGGGTCGTTCGCATCGACCGCGACCGGCGTCACGTGCGGGTCCTCGCTCGCCGGCTTCCGGGACAGGGCGAGCACCCGGTGTCCGCGTGCCCGGGCCTCGGCGATCACCCGGCTGCCGACCATCCCGGTGGCGCCGACCACGGCGATCGTCATGGCTGGCCTCATCGCATCTGTCTTCGTCGACCCTGTCCTCGTCGAAGCTGTCTTCATCGAAGCCGTCCTCATCGGATGTGTCCCTTCGGTGCATTGAGCTGTGCGGCGAGCAAGGCGGCCAGGGCGAGGGCGAAGCCGAGGGTCTGCAGGAGGCTCAGTGACTCGCCGAGCGCGAGGCCGATGACGGTCGCGACCAGCGGAGACAGCAGCACCAGCGGTGCGGTCGCACCGACCGGCAGCCGTCCGATCCCGCGGAACCACAGCGTGTACGCGATCAGCCCGCCCATGCTGCCGAGCCACAGGTAGCCGCCGACCGCTGCGGCGTCGATCCCCTGCGGCGCCCCCTCGACCGCGAGTGTGAGCGGGAGCAACAGCAGGCCGCCGACCGTCAGTTGCCAGCCGGCCAGGGTGAGAGGGCCGACCCCCGTCGGACGGCCCCACCGCTTGGTGAGGACGACCCCGCCGGCCATGGTCGCCGTATGGCCGAGGCCGGCGAGCACCCCGACGGCGTCCAGCCGGGCCTGCGGACCGAGCACGACGAGTCCGACGCCGACCACGCCGATGACGCCCCAGGCCAGTCGCCAGGCCGTCGGGCGGTCGCGGAGCAGCGCGGTCGCCAACCCGGCGACCAGCAGCGGCTGGGCGGCGCCGAGGGTGGCGGCGACACCGCCGGGGAGTCGTTCGGCCGCCAGGAACAGCAGGGGCATCCCGCCGATGTTGAGCACGCCGAGGACGACGGCCTTCCACCACCAGTCCCCGCGCGGGAGCACCCGCGTGATCGCCAGCGCGAGCAGCCCGGCGGGCAGGGCGCGCATCAGCCCGGCGAACAGCGGATGCCCGGGCGGCAGCAGCTGCGTGGTCACGGCGTACGTGGTGCCCCAGGACGCGGGAGCGAGTGCGGTCAGAGCGACGGTTGCGGCCTGCCGTGGGTGCGAGGTCCGCAGCCGACCCGGTGTTCGCTCGGTCAAGGAATGCATGTGATGAAGTCTCGGCACGGACAGCCATGAGTCCAATACATGCTTGCGATGCCAGCCATGAACGAGAACGATTGCCGTGTGGATCTCCAGCAGATGCGCTACGTCGTCGCCGTCGCCGAAACCCGCAACTTCACGCGCGCGGCGGAGCGCTGTTTCGTGGTGCAGTCGTCACTCAGTCACCGGATCGCGAGCCTGGAGCGGGAGCTCGGGGTCAAGCTGTTCGCCCGCTCCAGCCGCCGCGTCGAACTGACCAGCGCAGGAGAGGCGTTTGTCGTCGGCGCGCGCGAGTGCCTGGCCGCTGCCGACCGCGCGGCCGCCGACGCCGCCGCGGCGACCGGCGTCGTACGCGGCCGGCTCGCCGTCGGCGTGATCGTGACCACGGCTGCCGTCGACGTACCCGAGTTGCTCCAGCGGTACCGCGCCCAGCACCCGGAGGTCCGCGTCCTGCTCCGTTCCGGGCGCAGCGACGAGCTGGCGCAGGCGGTCCGCGGCGGCGACCTGGACATCGCCTTCCTCGGCCTGCCGGAGGGCGAGCGGCCCTCCGGTGTGGAGACCGTCGTGCTCGACCATGACGCACATGTGCTGGTGGTGCCGGCCGGGCACCGGCTGGCGGGTGCTGCGCAGGTCACGCTGGAGGAGATCGCCGGGGAGACGTTCGTGGATTTCGTGGCCGGGACGCCCGCCCGGGCCCAGTCCGATCAGGCGTTCGCGGCCGCGGGACTGGTGCGCGACGTGGCGTACGAGGCCGGGGTCGTCGAGCTGATCACGCGGCTGATCGCGCGCGGGCTCGGCGTCGCGCTGCTGCCGTCGGCGTTCATCCGGCCGCTGGCCGCCGACGACCCCGGCCTGGCGCTGGTCCCGGTGGTCGACGGACCGCATCGCCTCGAGTATCTGGTCTGGAGCCGGTTCAACCCCAGCCCCGCCACCCGGGCGATGCTCGACGTCCTCGGGGTCCGGCCGCCGTCGGAGTCCTGACCCGGGCCACGGTGAGCCCTTGGGGTCACCGGCCTCACTCGGGGGCGAACGAGAAACTGCGCCACGGACCGGTGGCCCTGACCACCTCGTCCGACGACCCCATGTCCAGATAGACGCTCGCCCCGCCGGGCGGCACGGTGCAGTCGGGTGTCGTGTACAGGAGCATGTTGCTCAGCGTGAAGTTGTCGACGTGGGTCACGCCCTCGCGGAAACGGTGGCACCCGTGGGTCGGCGGATTCGACAGGGTCTGCACCGGCTTGACACCGTTGCGCGCCACGATCGTGCCGGACGCCTGATCCTGGCAGGCGGTCAGCGCGATGCCGAGCAGCGCGATGCCGGTGAGCGCGACCAGCGACCGTGAAGCGCGCATGGAGCCTCCTGTACGGGGGCAGAGCCGTCGGGACGTCGTTCCGGCACCACTATCCGACCGCGTTCTCGACGGCGCCCGGCGAGAACCGGCCGGTCCTGATACCACGGAAGACCGCGCGCACTGTCCGGCCCGCCGCGCCCGGGCTGCTCCGGTCTTCGGCCGGGGCCGATCAGGTGACTCCGTTCGGGTGAATCTCCCGCCTGAAGGGAATCTCCCGCCCGAAGCGACCGCGGCCGCGCCTCAGCCGAAGCGGCCCGCCACGTAGTCCGCCGTCCGCTGGTCCGCCGGAGAGTTGAACATCTGCTCGGTCGCGCCGTGCTCGACGATCCCGCCGGGGGTGCCCTGCTCGGCGAGGAAGAAGGCGCACTGGTCGGAGACGCGGGCTGCCTGCTGCATGTTGTGGGTGACGATCACGATCGTGACCTGGCCCGCGAGTTCGTGGATCGTCTCCTCGACCCGGCGGGTGGAGGTCGGGTCGAGCGCCGAGCACGGCTCGTCCATGAGCAGGACGCGGGGGCGTACGGCCAGGGCGCGGGCGATGCACAGGCGCTGCTGCTGGCCGCCGGAGAGCGCGCCGCCGGGCTGCCGGAGGCGGTCGCGGACCTCCTTCCACAGGCCCGCCCGGGTCAGCGACTCCTCCACCAGCTCGTCCTTCTCCCGGCGGCTCACGCGCGTGCCCGTCAGCTTCAGGCCCGCCACCACGTTGTCGTAGATCGACATCGCGGGGAACGGGTTGGGCTTCTGGAAGACCATGCCGATCCGGCGGCGGGCGTCGGTCAGCCGGCGCTCGGGGGCGTAGATGTCCTCGCCGTCGAAGAGCACCTCGCCGCCGAAGGCCGCGCTCGGGATCAGCTCGTGCATGCGGTTGAGGGTGCGCAGGAACGTCGACTTGCCGCAGCCGGAGGGGCCGATCAGGGCGGTCACCCGGCCCGCGGGCATGGTCAGCGAGACCCGGCTGAGCACCTGGTGGCTGCCGAACCAGGCCGAGACCGCGCGGGCCTCCAGGGCGGCGGGCGCGGCGAAGGGGGAAGCGGCCGTGACGGGCAGTACGGCGGTGTCCGCGGTGTCGGCGGTGTCGATCGTCATGGTGGGCACCTCGGGTCGGAAGGGGTTACAGCAGGTTCGGGAGCAGCTCGGTGGTGCGCGTGGCGACCTGGAGGCCCAGCACCGCGACGACCGGCGCGAAGACGATCCACGTCTGGTGGCGGCCCCAGCGGTGCCACGCCCACACCGCGGCGACCGCGGTCAGGAGCAGCGCCTGAAGCCACATCACCAGCGGCCACGGCAGCCCGGAGGGGCGCGCCAGCGGCTCCTCGGACCCGGGCAGCGTGCCGGAGCGGATCACGGCCGGCGGGGTCTGGAAGGCGGCGGAGACGAGGTCGGCGTCGACGCGCAGGACGCCGCCCGGCATGAAGTGCGGGCCGGTCGCGGTGACCAGCACCAGCCGGCCCTTGCCCGCGGCCGGCGGGGTGGGCGCCGGGTCGCCGGCCCGGCGGACGCCGGACACCCGGTACTCGGCCCTGCCCTGACCGGTGGTCACGGTGAACGTGTCGCCCGCGGCGAGGTCGGCCAGGTGTCCGAACGGGCCGCCGTACGCGGCCGCCCGGCCCATCAGGACGCTGGTCCCGGCCTGCCCGGGCAGCGGGGTGTCCCGGCGGTGACCGGGGCCGTCGGTCATGACGGCGGAGTCGGTGCCCTCGAGCACCACCTCGCTCAGACCGAGCTTCGGTACGCCGATGAGCGCGACCGGGGTGCCCGGCGCCAGCAGCTTGCCCTGCTGGTCGGTCTGGGACACCGGGGCCGTGCCCAGGGCGAGTTGCTCGCGCAGCTCGTCGAACGCGGCGTGCTGCGCGCTGTGCTCCTGGATGCCGCTGACCAGCAGCAGCTGGACGGTGATGCCGAGCAGCAGGGCGGCGAGGCTGAGCAGGCCGCCGCGGGCCAGGTGGCGGACGGCGGTGACGCCGCGGACACGGGTGCACGATGCGGCCGGTGCGGCCGGTGCGAGCGTGGTCGGTACGGCGACGGTCACGGCGGCCCGCCTCCTTCGGTGGTCGTAGGGGGGCTGCCGGGGAGACGGGGCGGGTCTCCCCGGCAGCCGGGTGGGTCAGGTGGACTTGATGGTGAAGTTCGGGCCGCTCTTGGCGTTCACCGTCGAGGAGCCCGCGTAGAAGGCGTGCAGCGTGTGGTTGCCGCGGCTCAGCTTCGGCAGGGTGATGGTCACCTTGCCGCCGCTCAGCGTGCCGGTGGCGATCACCTTGGTGCCCTCGTAGATGCGCACGGTGCCGGTCGGCGTGGTGCCGGTCGCGGCGACCTTCACGGTGACCTTGGCCCGCGCCGTGTGGCTGACCGAGGACGGCGCGGTGGAGCTGACGGACGCCGTCGCCTTGGTGATCTTCAGCGAGACCGTCGTCGAGGACGCGTTGAGCTTGGCGCTGCCCGCGTAGGAGACGGACAGCGTGTGCGTGGCGACCTTGAGGTGGTTCGACAGGCCGATGGTGACCTTGCCGGAGGCGTCCAGGGTGCCGGTGCCGAGGACGGTGGAGCCCTCCTTCACCGTGACCTTGCCGGTCGGGGCCACGCTGTGCGAGCCCTTGACGGTGACGACGACCTTCGGGGTCCTGCCGTACGCGGTGGTGGCGGCGGTCGCCGTGGTGGTGCTGGCGAACTTGACCGAGCCGGACCACGTGGCGGGCGAGCCCTGGCCGTTGAGGTTGGCGCCGGCGACCGAGGCGGTGTAGCTGCCGTTGGCCAGGTTCGTGAAGGTGTACGAGGTGGAGCCGGCCGGAATGTCCTTGACGGCCACGACGGCGCCGTCCGAGCCGGTCAGCGTGACCCGGTAGTCGGTGAGCGGCAGACCGGTGGGCGCCGGGGCGGTCCAGGACAGCTTCAGGGACGCGTCGCCCGGGGTGGCCTTCAGGCCGGTCGGCGCGGAGGGCGTCGAGGTGTCGATGCCCGACTCCTCCAGGCCGCCCAGCTTGGCGTGCTTGGCCACGCTGACCGAGCCGTTGTACGACTCGTTGACGAAGCCGAAGGCGGAGATGACGCCCTCGGCGGCGTCCGAGGCCAGCGCGGCGCTGTGGCTGCCGCTGGTCACGAAGACGTCGTAGAGGTCCTTGTCGAAGAAGATGCTGGTCGGGTCGATCGCCCGGGAGGGCACGACGTTGTAGACGTCACGGCCGAAGGTGGCGTTCTCGTAGTAGGCGTTGACCGGGGAGAGCTTGCCGTTGACCGTCGTCACCGGGCTGGTGGCGCCGGCGTCGCCGGGCAGCTGCACGGCCGCCAGGTGACCGCCGGCCGCCGCCGCGGTCTTGCTGTAGTCGGGGGCGACGTCGTTGTTCTGGGCGATCCAGCTGCCCACGGAGAACGGCACCAGGGCACCGTCCTCGGTCAGCGCGCTGTTGCCCTGGTTCTCCTGGACGGTCGGGATGTTCGGGGAGATCGTGGCGTCCGTGAGGCCGATCGCCGACAGGAAGAACTTGCGGGTGCCCGAGCCGCTCTGCGGGATCTTCGGGTGCACGGTCTGGCCGTTCACCGAGGTGAGCGAGCCGGAGTAGATGTCGTGCAGCTGGTCCACCGTCAGGCTGTTCAGCGCCGAGCCCTTGACCGCGACACCGACCGCGTCCCGGGCGAACGGGATGTAGGTGAGCGCGGTGCCGGAGGTGGACGGGCCGCTGGAGGAGCGGGCGAAGGAGACCTGGCCCTTGATGGAGACACCGGAGGAGTCCGGGTACTTGTCACCGGTCAGGGACTCGCTCAGGGCCAGGCGGCCCTTGCCGGAGCCATTGGGGCGCAGGAAGGCCGGGCCGCCGGAGCGGGTGGCGATGTTCGAGCTGGTGGAGCCGGTGCCGGGCTCGATCGCGTCGTAGGAGGCGATGCCCGCGCCGGACGCCGACTTCACGGCCGTGGCGGTGTAGCTCTTGCCGTTGACGGTGTCACCGGCCAGGGCGTTGAGGACGTCCTGGGTGGTGTCGGAGCCCACGCCGACCAGCTGGCGGAAGGTTCCGGCGGGGGTGGGGTCGGCGTATGCGGGGCTCGCCAGAGCCAGGCCGCCGGCCACCACGGCGGCAGCGACGAGCGCCGCCGTAGAGCGCGTTCTGCGCATCGAGAGTCTCCTGAGGTAGTGCGTGGGTGCGGGAGAAGGGATCTGGCAGGGTGGTACGGGCCGTCCGCCCCGACTGCCTTTCGGGGCGGGCGGCCGTCTGTGCGGGGCGCCCGGTGCGGGCGCCCCGGTCTCAGGGCCTCAGGGCAGCCGCCTGCGCAGCCACTCCGGGAGGGTGAAGGCGGGGACGACGGTCACCGTGCGGCCGCCGGGCAGCGGCAGCCGCAGGGGCAGCCGGAGCTGGCCGCCGCCCGCGAAGGGCGCGCCGACACCGGCGAAGGCGCCGAGTGCGGCACCGACCGGTACGGCATAGCGCAGCGGATTCGCAGGGTCGCCGGGCGTGTTCCCGGCGGCCGTGGTCGCCACGGCCTTGCCGCCGTCGAAGGAGGGCTGGGCGCTGGGCGAGGCGCTGGGACCCCCGTCCGCGCCCGTGCCGCCGGCGCCCGACCCGCCGCCGGAGCCGGTGCCGCCCGACCCGCCGCCGGTGCCGCCGGTGGTGTCGCCGCCGCCGGTGCCGCCCGAGGTCGAGTCACCGTGGGTGGAGGGCGCGCCCTTGTAGTGCAGGATCGCGTCGGCCGCCCGCAGCGCGCGGTCGCGCAGGGTGCGGGAGAGCGGGGCGTAACCGGCGGGCAGGCGGCCCGGGTCGGCGCCGCTGACCTGACCGGCGCCCGCCGCGTAGCGCAGCAGCGCCGCGTAGTCCGCGCGGGCGTCCGCCTTCAGCGAGCCCGGCCGTACGGCCGCGTAGACCAGCTGGGCCAGTGGATAGGCGCCCTTCGCCTTGGCGCCGCCCGGGGTGATCTCGGCGACGCCCTTGCCGGAGGCACTCTTGGCCGCATCGGTCAGCGCGCCGGTGGTCGGGGAGACGAACGTGCCCGCCGCGTTGCGCAGCTTGGCCGTCTGCAGGCCGTACCGGGCGGCGGAGGCCGCGTCGGTGACGGTGACGACGAACCGGGAGCCGACCGTCTGCGGGCCGGGGCTGCGCCACGCGGGCGGGTTGGACAGCGGGTCCCAGGTCGACTTCCACAGGGTGTCGGCACGGCGGGTGTGCAGGGCGCCGGAGTGCATGTTCTCGACGTACGGGTGGAAGTCGGTCATGCACTGTTTGGCTTCCTTGGGAGCATCCGTGCCCGGCGGGACCGTGCACCAGGGGTCGCTCTTCGGGTACTCGTCGACGTGCGTGGGGTCGAAGGCGAGACCGACGGGGTTCCACTCCGCGTTGGTGCTGTAGTACGGGTTGACCTGCATGCCCCAGTCGTCGGAGACGCCGGACAGGAACTGCCGGGCCTCCTTGTCCGACAGGATCCACTGCCACACGGCGCGGGCGGAGTCGCTGTGCCCGAGCGAGGTGAGCAGGTCGGTGTCGGTGGCCGGGGTCTCGGCGACCGAGAGCTGCGCGAACTCGGGGTTGAGGGAGATGAACTCGGGGTCGCTCGCGAGGCCCGCCGGGTTGTTCTTCGCCCAGCGGTACCCGTGGGCCGCCTTGCCGCCGAGCACCGAACCCCAGGTGGAGTTGCGGTACGACTCGGTGAGCAGCTTGGCGACCAGCCGGGGCGTCAGCTTGATCGACGCGACCCTGGTGCCCGCGAGCCTGCGGATGTCCTCGGGTGCTCCGGCCTTGGGTCTGCGTTCGATGGTGAAGCCGATGACCGTTCCGGACAGGGCCACGGGCGCGTACGCCGTCGTACCGGGCGGCGCCGAGGTGCCCTCGTCGGCGCCCAGGGCGCGGGTGGTGAAGCCGAGGCCGAAGGTGCCGTCGTTGCCGAGCCGGGAGCGGGTGTCGGGCTCGCCGAGTTCCGTGTAGCCGTACACCTTGCCGGACGGGCACAGGGCCGCCTGCCAGCTGGTCACGGCGTCGGCGATCAGCTCGCTGCCGGTGGTGGGGCGCTCGGCGCTGCCCAGCGCGCAGTTGCTGCCCACCTGGTTGAAGTGCAGCGGGATCGCGATGCGGTTCTGCCAGTTGGTCGAGGAGACCGGGGAGCCCGCGTTGACCTGGCTGTGGTCGGCGTACGGCTTTCCGTCGAGGTCGAGGTGGCCCTGCGGGACGATCACCAGCCAGCAGGAGCGGGGCCTGGTCACGCCGTTCTCGGTGACCGGCGCGCCGCAGCCCAGGTGCGGGGCCTCGTTGGCGGTCTGCACCTCGAAGTACTCCTCGCCCCTGCCGGCGGCGCCGGTGCGGGCGAAGTCCACCTCGTTGGTGGTGTTGTGGTTGAAGAACCGGTTGTTCTGGGTGTTGGTGGTGATCGTCTCGCCGGTGACCGACTTGAACGGCACCTCGCCCGGGACGCCGGGGGGCTGGGCGGCCCCGTACCTGTTGTCCTGGCCGTAGTTGGTGGGGTCGGCGCTGTAGAAGACCTGGCGCGTGTCGTCCTGCTGGTTGCCGGGCCAGTTGCCCCGGTCGGTGGTCGGGGAGGCGCCGTACTGGCACTGGGTGCGGGGCGGTCCGGGGTTGTCCGGGACGCTGTGGTCGTCGTCGCCCCAGCACTGCATGATCTGCACGAAGTCGGTGTTGAACCAGGTGCCCGCGAAGGTGGTCGGGGTGCCGCCGCTCCAGGAGACCTTGACGGCCTGGCTGGTGAGGTGGCTCGTCTGGTCGACGGTGAACTTCATGCTCTTGAACTCGCCCCGCCCGGAGACGGTGACCGCCGAGTTCGCGGGGGCGGCGGTCGCGGAGGGTGCCGCCTGGGCGACCGCGAAGCCCGCGAGGGCTCCCACGGTGGCGCCGGCGACCAGACGGAGCAGGGCGCCGCGGATGCGGCCGGGCCGTCTGCCGGTCATCGCCGACCACCGTCCTTGAAGCTGTCCTGGGGCCCGTTCTGCGAGCGGGCGCCGACCAGGCGGGAGACGACCGAGGGCAGCAGGAGCAGCCCGAGCACCAGGAACGCGGCGAGCAGCATCAGGGTCTGTGTCGCGGTCCAGCCGTGGCCGGCGGCGACGGCGACCGGCTGGGCGAGGGCCACGGTGTTGTCGGCCCCCGTGCCGGTGCCGCCCGAGGCGCCGCCCGAGCTGCCGCCCGGCGCGAGGGTCTGGCCGGTGTCGGGGTCGACGGACGGTCCGCCGCTGCCGCCGGTGCCCGCCGTACCGTTTCCTCCGGTGGCCGAGGCCCCGCCGCCCGTCGCACCGCCCGCCGCGGATCCGCCGCCGGAACCGCCGTTGCCGTCCTTGGCGCCGCCGCTGCCCGTGGTGCACGGCGGGGCGCCCTTCTTGTCGCAGGGCTTCGGGTACGGCGCGGTGTCGGCGAGCCGGTTGTGGCCGTCCGGGGTGAACGTCGGGTTGTTGCAGCGCTTGATGTTGATGTTCTGCGCCTGCACGCCCGGGATCCGGCGGATCTGCTCGAAGCCCGCCTTGACCAGGTTGATCGGCAGCGGGGAGTAGCCGAGGTCGGGCGCCTGCTGCTGGCCCTGGCACATGAAGTAGTACGAGAACGCGCCCAGCGTCTTGCCCTTGACCTGGCTGAAGGTGCCCCGCACCTTCAGCGGCAGGATCATGTACGAGTAGCTGGACAGCGGGTAGTTGCGCCGGTCGGAGTCGTTGTAGACGCCGTCGAGTTGCTGGGTGAGGTAGTCCGGGGAGCTCTTGTCGGTGTTGATCCGCGCCTTGAGCAGCGAGACCGCCACGTTCTGCGGGGTGGGCTCGGTGTAGTAGCCCGCGTGGTTGAGGACCTTGGCGACCGGATAGTGCGCGTTGAGCGCGTAGGAGTAGTTGACGTAACCGATCGCGCCCTCGCCGTAGTTCTGGGCGACGTACCCGGCCACGCCGAGGTCGCCGGACTGGGCGATCATCCCGGGGCTGGTCGGGTAGTTCGAGGTCTGGCCGCAGGCGCCGGAACGGCCGACCTTGCGGCAGTAGGCCTGCCAGAGGGCCTTGTGCTGGTTGGTCATCCACAGCGTGAACTGGGCGGTGGAGCCGGAGCCGTCGGAGCGGACGACCGGGACGATCGTGCGGTGGGGCAGCTGCAGGCCGGGGTTGTCCGCCTTGATCGCCGGGTCGTCCCAGGTCTTGATGACCCCGGTGAAGATCTTCGTGACGATGTCGCCGGACAGGCGCAGGTTGGTGACGCGCTTGCCGTTGACGGTCAGGTGGTACATGAAGACGGTGCCGCCGGCCACGATCGGCATGTAGGCGTAACTGCCCGGTGCCGGGCGTTCGGCCGCGGAGCCGTCGGTCGGGTGGGTCTGGAAGGGGATGTCGGACACCGCGAAGTCGACCGTGCCGCTGAGGAACTGGCGGCGGCCGTCGGAGGAGCCGGTGCCGGCGTAGCTGATGCGCATGCCGTACTGGTTCACCGCGCGGCGCCACTCGTCGACGGCGTTCTCCGCCCAGGTGGAGCCGGCGCCGGCGATCGGGGTGTAGCTGTCCGCCGACGCGGGGGTGGCGGTCGTGAGGATGCCTATCAGCGCGGCCAGGATGCCCAGCCGTCGTAGGGCGTTGATGACTTGGCTGGACATCAGTGCGCGTCTCCTGCGGAAGAGGGGGGCTGTTCGCCGTCGGCGGGTGCGGGTGCTTGGTGGCTGGGCGCTCCCCCACTCTCGGCTTCGCTCGAGCGGGGGGACCCCCATCGCGGCGGAGCCGCTGATCGATTCGGCTCCGCGCCCCTGGGTTCGTTGTTCTCGCCGGTCTCGAAGAGCTGGAGGCCCGGTACGTGGAGTTCGGCGAATCTGGCCGCGTCCCGGCGGGACGCCCGGGCCGCTCTGCGCGCCTGGCGCTTGCTCTGGTGGCCGGGGCCGCGGCCGCCGATCACGCGGGCGATCGCGAACAGGACCAGCACCAGGGCCATGAGGACCGCCGCCGCGCCGAAGCCGCGGGCGATCATCGTCGGCTGCGGTGACTTGACGAAGTTGAAGACGGCGAGCGGCAGGGAGACCATCGGGCCGTCGGTGGGGTTGGCGTTCAGGGACGCCGTGAAGCCGGCGGTCAGCAGGACCGGCGAGGTCTCGCCGATGCCGCGGGCGGTGCCGAGGATGACGGCCGTGGCGAGGCCCGAGCGGGCGGTCGGGAGCACCACGTGCCACACCGTGCGCCAGCGCGGGGCGCCCAGCGCCTCCGCCGCCTCGGTCAGCGTGCCGGGCACGAGGCGGAGCACGACGTCCGACGCCCGGATCACGATCGGCAGCATCATCACGCTGATCGCGAATCCCGCCGCGACACCCGACTTCTGCATGCCGAGCCCGAGGATCCAGGTGGCGTACACCATCAGGCCGGCCACGATCGACGGGAGTGCGGTCATCGCCTCGACGATGGTGCGGACGAAGCGGGAGAAGCGGCCCGGTATCTGGTTCAGGTACACCGCACAGGCCAGGCCCAGCGGGACCGTGATCACCAGGGCGATGGTGATCATGATGAGGGTGCCCAGCATGGCGTGGGCGATGCCGCCGTTGGTGAGCGGGTCGAGCGGGCCCGCGGCCTGCATGTCCTGGGTGAAGAAGTTGCCGTGCGGCAGCGCCTCGCGCCCGCGCCAGGCGGTGAAGCCGACGACCAGGGCGAGGGCGACGAACAGCAGCGTGGCCGCGCTCCACAGCACGACGGTCATCACCCGGTCCCGGACCGCCTGCCCGTCCTCCTCCAGGCCGGTGAGCACGCCGTAGACCAGGAGGAAGACGAGGTAGGCCGTCACCGTGAAGCCCAACCCGCCGGAGAACGGGGCGAGTTGGCCGAACAGCAGCACCGCCGTGCACAGTCCGGAGGCGGCGGCGCCGGTCAGGGACAGGACACCCGAGCGGGTGGGGCCGCCGATCCGGCGGGGCAGATCGGGGAGTTCGGCCGCGGCCTGCGGGGTTGCTGCGCTCTCTTCGACGCCGCCGTCGCGCACGGCGTTCTCTTCCACGACGGTCATCTCAGGCCTCGCTCTGGGCGCCGGACCGGGAGCGGGCCACGATCGACGACGCGGTGAAGTTGACCGCCAGGGTCAGCAGGAACAGCGCCAGGCCCGCCGCCATCAGGGCCGACATGCCGAAGGTGGAGGCGTCGCCGTAGTGCAGGGCGATCAGCGAGGAGACGGAGTTCGTGCCGGTCTGCAGGATGTGCGGCTGGATGGTGAAGACGGGCGAGATGATCAGGTAGACGGCGATGGTCTCGCCGAGGGCCCGCCCGAGCCCCAGCATGGTGCCGCCGATGATCCCGCCCTTGCCGTACGGCAGGACGACCGAGCGGATCATCCCCCAGCGGGTCGCGCCGAGGGCGTAGGCGCCCTCCCGTTCACCGGCCGGGGCCTGCGCGAACACCTCGCGCATCACCGAGCACTGGATCGGCGCCACCATCAGGGCCACGACGAGCCCGGCGATGAAGGTCGAGGCGGTGTACACGCTCTCGGAGGCCAGCGGCTCGCCGGGCTGGGCGCCGTCCACCTTCAGGAAGGGGATCCAGCCGAACCAGTCGGACAGCCAGCGCGACAGCCCGATCACGTGCTGCTGGAGGAAGAACAGCCCCCACAGCCCGTACACCACCGACGGCACGGCCGCCATCAGGTCGACCATGGTGACGAGGGTGCGGCGCAGCGGGCGCGGTGCCACGTCGGAGATGAACAGTGCGGTGCCCACGGCCAGCGGCACCGAGATGGTCACGGCGACGGCGGCGATGAGCAGCGTCCCGGTGAGCACGGCCGCGATGCCGAAGTTGTGGACGTCCGGCTGCCATTCGGCGGTCGTGAGGAAGCGGAACCCTCTGACCCGCAGCGCCTGCCCGGCCCGGAGCAGCAGAAACAGGCCAACCCCTGCCATGACGGCGAGGACAGCGACACCGGTGGCCGTCAACTGGTATCGGAAGATCCGGTCCCCGAGTCCCCGAGCGGCGAACGCCCTTCGGGGCAACGGCCGTTCAGGTCTTTCGGGATCTTCGGATCCACTGGGCTCCGGTCTGCCGGGCCCCACTACCGCGGACACCACGTATGGCCCCCCAAGCGACATGCAGCGACATGTACGGGAACGGCGTCCCCGCGCGGGGAGAGTCAATGGCTGGATGCTGTCGCTTCCGGGCGACGTAGACGGCCCGTAGATGAACGGTCCATGTCATCTCCGTGCAGGAGCCGTGTGTGTAGTGGCCATGCTTCGGTTGGTTCAGTCCGGCCGTGCGGACGCGGCGCGGCGGGCGTAGGCGCGGGCCGCGCGGGCGCGGTCGCCGCAGCGGGTGGAGCACCAGTGGCGGCGGCCGTGCCGGAGCAGGTAGCGGTTGCACGGGGCGGAGCCGCAGGCGGTCAGGCGGTCGGCGTCGGGGCCGGTGAGCAGTTCGGCGGCGTCGGCGGCGAGGGCCGCCAGGGCGTGCTCCACGATCTGGGTCGTGGGGTGGGCGGCCGCCCGGTACAGGCCGCGTGCGGGGTCCCAGTGCAGCAGCGCGGCCGCGGGGGCGCGGGTGAGCGCGTGGTTGAGGGCGTTCAGGGCGTCGGCGGGCGCGGGGCTGCCGTCGATGCGGGAGGCGAGCAGCGGACGGATCCGTTCGCGCAGGGCCCGCAGCTGGGCCGCGCAGCTCTCCTGGAGATCCGCATCGGCCGGGGCCAGGCCGTGCGCCACCAGCCACCGGTTCGCCGCCTCGGGCGTGCCGAGCAGATCGACGACCCGGCCGCCGGGCACGACGACGGCACTGTTGGCGAGGTCGAGGGCGGCGTACTGCTCCGCGCCCGGCGCGGGGGGCATGGTCAGCAGGTCCTCGGTCACGGTCCCCTTCATGAGTCTCATGGTACGGCTTGCGCCCATCCGTGAGACAGGACTAACGTCACTTCACGGATGGACAACTCGCCATCCGTGAGACGATCTTCGAGGTGCCTCCCATGGCTGCTGCCGGTCCGACCCCCCACCCCACGAGCGAGCAGGTGCCCGTCCGCGTCCTCGGCGGCCCCACCGTCCTCATCGAGTACGGCGGCCTCCGCCTGCTGACCGACCCCACCTTCGACGCCCCCGGCGACTACCCCGCACCCAGCGGCCGGGTCCTGACCAAGACGGCACCGCCCCGCCTCACCCCGGCCGAACTCGGCCCCGTGGACGTCGTCCTGCTCTCCCACGACCAGCACGCCGACAACCTCGACCACTCCGGACGCGCCCTCATCGCCGAGGTGCCCCGCACCTTCACCACCCCGAGCGCCGCCGAGCGCCTGGGCGGCACCACCCGGGCCCTCGCCCCCTGGGAGTCCGTCGAGCTGCCCCGCCCCGACGGCGGCACCCTCACCGTCACCGCCGCGCCCGGCCTGCACGGCCCCAAGGGCTCCGAGCCGATCGTCGGCGAGGTCACCGGCTTCGTCCTGACCTCCCCCGACCTGCCGACCGTCTACGTCAGCGGCGACAACGCCTCCCTCGAACTGGTCCAGGAGATCGCCGACCGGTACGCCCCCGTCGACACCGCCGTCCTCTTCGCCGGCGCTCCCCGCCTGCCCGTGCTGGACAACGCCCTCCTCGTCCTCGACGGCGTCGGAGCCGCCACCGCCGCCCGCCTCCTCGACGCCCGCCGCGTGGTCCCGGCCCACTGCGACAGCTGGGCCCACTTCACGGAGACGAAGGAGGACGTGGTGACCGCGTTCGTCGAGGCGGGTCTGGTGGACCGGCTGCAGCTGGACTGAACCCCGTACGACTCCCCCCACCCCCGTTCGGCCCCCAATACCACGAAATCGGGGCGATGAGGACCATAGCGTTGCGAGTGAGGCGTCAGACGCGACGGACGCCCGAGTCCGAGAGAAAGCGTCCGAGAGAAAGCAACGCTCATGATCGACGCACGGGAACTGACCAAGAGGTACGGGGAGAAGACGGCCGTCGACGGGCTGGACTTCGTCGTGAAGCCGGGCACGGTGACCGGCTTCCTGGGGCCCAACGGCGCCGGGAAGTCCACCACCATGCGGATGATCGTCGGGCTCGACGCCCCGACGAGCGGCACCGTCACCGTGGGCGGCCGCCACTACTCCCGTCACCGAGCACCGCTGCAGGAGGTCGGGGCGCTCCTGGAGGCCAAGTCCGTCCACCCGGGCCGCACGGCCTACCACCACCTCAGGGCGCTCGCGCTGACCCACGGCATTCCGCGCCGCCGGATCGACGAGGTCATCGAGCTGGCCGGGATCGGCAGCGTGGCGCACAAGCGGACCGGCGCCTTCTCCCTGGGCATGGGCCAGCGGCTCGGCATCGCGGCGGCGCTGCTCGGCGACCCGCAGACGGTGATGCTGGACGAGCCGGTCAACGGGTTGGACCCGGAGGGCGTGCGGTGGATCCGCACCCTGCTGACCTCGCTCGCCGCGGAGGGCCGGACGGTGTTCGTCTCCTCCCACCTGATGAGCGAGGTCGCGCTGGTGGCGGACCACCTGATCGTCGTGGGACGGGGGCGGCTGCTGGCCGACACCACCGTGCGCGACCTGGTCCGTGCGGCGGGCGGCCACACGGTGAAGGTGGCGACCCGGGACCCGGTACGGCTGCGGGAGCTGCTGGCCGGGCCCGGCGTCGAGATCACCGGCCGCGTCGGCTCCGAGGAGCTGCAGGTGACGGGGGTGACCGCCCGTGAGATCGGGCTGAAGGCCGCCGAGCACGGGATCCCGCTGTTCGAGCTGACCGCGCGGACCGTCTCCCTGGAGGAGGCGTTCATGGACCTGACCCGGGACGCCGTCGAGTACCACGGCTGCGCGACCGGCATCGAGATCCCCGAGACCGCCGGGAGGACCGCATGAGCACCCGCACCCTCACCGCCGCCGCCGACGCACCCCGCACCGCACCGGCCCGCACCGCCTACCGCGTGACCGGGCGGCGGGTGCTGGCCTCCGAGTGGGCCAAACTCTGGTCGCTGCGGTCGACCTGGATCACCCTCGGCCTCGGACTGCTCTTCCTCGTCGTCTTCGGGCTGATCGCCGCGAGCCGCTACAAGGCCCTGACCGGCACGCCTCGCATGGACCAGGAATTCGCCCGCGCGACGGCCGTGAGCCTGTCCCTCTTCGGCACCAACTTCGCCCAACTGGCCCTGGGCGTCCTCGGTGTGCTGGTCACGGCCGGGGAGTACGCCACCGGCACGATCCGCTCGACCCTGGCGGCCGTACCACGCCGGCTGCCCGTCCTGTGGTCGAAGGCGGCCGTGTACGGGCTGGTCGCGCTGGTCGTCGGCACCCTCGGCGCGTTCGTCGCCTTCCTGATCGGCAGCGGGATCCTCTCCGGCACGCCCGCCGCGATGGACCTGGCCCACGCGGGAGTCGTCCGCAGCCTCTTCGGCGCCGGGCTCTACCTCGGCCTGGTCGGCGTGATCGGCACCGCCCTCGGCGCGCTGCTGCGGTCGGTGGCCGCCGGCATCGCCGTCCTGGTCGCCACCCTGATGCTCATCCCCGGCCTGGTCTCCCTCCTGCCCAGCTCCTGGCAGGCCGACATCAGCCCCTACCTGCCGAGCACCGCGGGCCGGGCACTGTTCGCCCTGACCCACGACTCCACCACCCTCTCGCCCCTGCCCGGCCTGCTGGTCTTCCTCGCCTGGACGGCACTCGCCCTGACGGGCGCGGCATACCGCCTGCTGCACAGCGACGCATGAGCGCCGCCGAGGCGCTCCTCCCCGCGCCCTAGCAGTACGGCGGCTGGTTGGTGAGCGAGGCTGCCACGCGCATCCAGATGCCGAACTGCCGGTAGAGGGACGGAAGGCCGGCGCTCGCCCGGACCGTGCGGCTGTCGTCGGCGGTGACCCCGGGTATGCCGAGCAGCGTCGAGGCGACCGAGGCGGACTGCCAGCGGACGGCGAGGGTCGCCTCGGCGGCGGAGGCCGGCGGGGTCGCCGGCCTCCGCGTCAGCGCCCGTGCGACGCCTTCCTCGATGGCCTCGCGTGCCTCGTCCGCCGGACGCAGCCTGGCCGCGAACCGGTCGTGGGCGTACTTCACGGGGACGGTGCCGACCGACGCGTCCCACGCCGTCATCTCCGCGCACGCGGCGTCGTCACCCGTGAGGGCCACCACGGGGACGCCGAGGGCCGCCGCGGTGGCGTGGGCGAGGCCGATCTCCCCGACGGGGCGGCCGTCCAGCCAGATGTCCTCGATCTCGTGGCCCATGAAGCTGTGGCTGAGCACGCCCAGCGCACCGGCCCGGGAGTGGTAGCCGACGCACACTGCGGCGTCGTACCCGGCGGTGAGCCCCTCCAGCATGCCCATCTGCTTGGGCTAGGGCCTGTTGCGAAAGTCCCGCCTGCCCGGCGACGCCCGGCACGCACTCTCGCCGCACCAGGTACAGACCCAAGTACGTCCAGTACGAGGGCCTGCACCCGGCACGCCGAGAGCACGCACCGGACGCCGCCGGGCCCGCCCTTCGGGCGGACGACGGGACTTTCGCAACAGGCCCTAGCCGCGCACCAGGCGGGCGGCCGGGTGCAGTGCCTCGGGCAGCAGGTTGCGCATCGGGCCGTGGGCGTCGTTCACGAGGATGTCCGTGGCGCCGGCCGCCAGCGCGCCGCGCACGGCCGCGTTCACGTCCTCCGCCATCATGGAGCGGCCCCGCTCGTAGTCCCGCCCGCCGGGCTGGACGTCGTCGGCGTCGACGAGACCGGTGATGCCTTCCATGTCCACGCTCAGATAGATGCGCATGGCACCGACCCTAACCCGACCCTACGTATTGTAGGTTCCCAACCGCCCACGGCCACACGTCTGTTCATCGGGGGACACCATGCAGGACACCGAACCGGAGCTGAGTCCGACGGAGGTCGGGGTGCGCAGCCTCGGCCCGACGCTGACCCTGCTGGTCAGCAGCCTCGTCGTCGCCGCCGTCGGCGTGTACGAGCTGTGCGGCTTCGGGCTGCACAGCCTCGACCGGCGCCCGCATCTGTTCAGCGACGGCCTCGCGACCGGCGGGGTGATCGTCGCCGTGGTGGCGGCCGGGGCGGCGGTGGGCAATCTGGCCTGGATACTGGCGGCGGCCCGGCGCGGCGGAGAGGGCTCGGGATGAGACCCTGTGCACCAGGTATGTGCACATCGGTGTCCACGCAGTCCTACAAGCTGTAGGGTCAGCGTTTGCCCCGTCCCCTTCCCCAAGGTGCCCGTCACCATGCCCGCACGACAGTCGACCCTGATCTCCCCACAGGTTCCCGCTCAGCGCGACCCGCGCCCCCGCATCCCCTTCCTGCCCGCCTTCATGCCCACCGGCGACAACCGGCTGCGGAAGCGGGCGGCGGCGGCCACCGTGTGGTACCTGCGCCTGCAGGCCGTGCTCAACATCGCCGCGGTCCTCTCGCTGCCGTTCCGCGAGGAGGTGCACGAGCACAACGCGGGCGCGTACTTCACGCCGTACCTGGCCACCGCCGGCCTGGTCTCGGCGGCCCTCGCCCTCTTCCTCGCACTCGTGATGCGCCGCCGCAAACGCGCCGCCTGGGTCTTCAACCTCCTCCTGGCCGGCCCGCTCTTCGGCCTCTACGTCCTCGCCCTCACCCGCGACCCGTACCGCGAGCACCTCTTCAACTGGCTCTCCGCCGGCCTGACCGGCCTGTTCGTGGCCGCCCTGCTGCTCGGCCGGCGCGAGTTCGACGCCATCGGCGACCGCTCCAACCCGCGCCTCGCCCTCGCCGTCGGCACCGGCGGCGCACTGGTCAGCGGCGTGCTCGGCACCCTGCTGGTGCACGCGACCAACAAGCTCCCCGGCGCCACCCTCACGGACGAGATCGCCTACACCCTGCTGCGCGGCATCAGCGTCGGCCCGCTCGCCGACCGCGTCGACGCCGTCGACGCCCCCCGCTGGGCGGACGTGATCGTCAACATCCTGATCGCGGCGACCTTCCTCCTGGTGCTGTACGCCTGCTTCCGCGCCCCCCGCGGCGCCTGCCTGCTGGCCGCGGAGGACGAGGACAAGCTCCGCTGCCTCCTCGCCAAGCACGGCGACCGCGACTCCCTCGGCTACTTCGCCCTGCGCCGCGACAAGGCCGTCATCTTCTCCCCCAGCGGCAAGGCGGCCGTCACCTACCGCGTCGTCGGCGGCGTCAGCCTGGCCTCCGGGGACCCCATCGGCGACCCCGAGGCCTGGCCCGGCGCCATCGACGCCTGGCTGGCCGAGGCCCGTCGGCACGCCTGGACTCCGGCCGTCATGGGCGCGAGCGAGGAGGCGGGCACGATCTACGCCCGCCACGGCCTGGACGCCCTCGAACTCGGGGACGAGGCGCTCGTCGACCTCGCCGACTTCACCCTCGACGGCCGGGCCATGCGCGTGGTCCGCCAGGCCCACAACCGGGTCCGCCGGGCCGGCTACACGGTCCGCATCCGCCGCCACGAGGACATCCCCGACGAGGAGATGGCCCACCTCGTCGACCGCGCCGACCACTGGCGCGACGGCGCCACCGAGCGCGGCTTCTCCATGGCCCTGGGCCGCCTCGGCGACCCCGGCGACGGCCGCTGCGTGATGCTGGAGTGCCGGGACGCGGACGACGTGCCCCGGGCCCTGCTCAGCTTCGTCCCCTGGGGCGAACACGGTCTCTCCCTGGACCTGATGCGCCGCGACCGCGCCTGCGAGAACGGCCTGATGGAGTACATGGTCGTAGAGCTGCTGCTCCGGGCCGACGAACTGAACGTCCGCCGGGTGTCCCTGAACTTCGCCATGTTCCGCTCGGTCTTCGAACGCGGCTCCCGACTCGGCGCCGGCCCGGTGCTGCGCCTGTGGCGCTCGATCCTCACCTTCTTCTCACGCTGGTGGCAGATCGAGTCCCTCTACCGCGCCAACGCCAAGTACCGCCCGGTCTGGGAGCCACGCTTCCTGCTCTTCGCCAAGAGCAGCGACATCCCGAGGATCGGCCTGGCCAGCGCCCGTGCGGAGGGCTTCCTCACCCCGCCCGCCCTGCCGGCCTTCACCCGCCGCAGGCAGCAGGCCGGCCCGGACCTCACTTCACCCCGGCCGTCCGCAGCACCGTGAGCACCAGGGTCCGCGCCACCTCCACCACCTCGGGAAGGGACACACACTCCCGCGGACTGTGCGCGACCCGTACGTCCCCCGGCCCGTACTGCAGGGTCGGGATCCCGGCCCCGGCGTACAGCCGCAGGTCGCTCCCGTAGGGCGCCCCGCGCTCCCGGGGCCGGGCGGCCCAGCCGTTGGCGTCCGTGCAGGCGTCGCGCACCTCGTCCCGCAGCGGATGTCCCTCCGGGAGGCGTCCACCGGCGAACTGCCCGCCCGGCCAGCTCACGGTCGCCGGATGGTCCCGCAGCCAGGGATCACCGGCGCAGGCCTCGGCCACACACCGCTCGAACTGAGCACGAGCGGCGGCCGGTTCCTCGCCCAGCCGCACCCCGAGCCGCCCCTCCGCGACCAGCAGGCCGGGCACGCTGCTGGCCCAGTCACCGGCGCGCAGGGTGCCGACGGAGAGTGCGTAGGGAATCGGGTACTCGGCCATGAGTGCGGACGGATCCCGGTTCCGCTCGCTCTCCAGCTCGGCCAGCGCCCGGTGCAGCGGCACATACGCGTCGATCGCACTGACCCCGGCGTCCCGGGAACTGGCGTGGGCGGCCTTGCCGGGGACGGTGAGCCGGAAGGTGAGGGCGCCGGCGTTGGCGGTGATCAGGGTCCCGGCGGTCGGCTCGGTGATCACACAGGCGTCCCCGGTGTGCCCGCGCCGCAGGGTCCCGAAGGCACCGAGCCCACCGTCCTCCTCCCCCACGACGAAGTGCACGGCGACGCGCCCGCGCAACCGGATCCCGGCCGCCCCGACGGCCGCGAGCGCCGCCAGATGCGCGACGAGCCCCGCCTTCATGTCACAGGCCCCACGCCCGTACACGACATCGCCGACCACCCGCGGCACGAACGGATCCCCGTCCCAGGCCCCCGGATCCCCGGGCGGTACGACGTCCACGTGCCCCTGAAGGACGAGCGTGGGCCCGTCGCCCCCCTGGGCCGTGTACCCGACGAGCCCCCACGCCTCGTCCCGGGCGGCCTCCGCGCCGGGAAACCCCGGGTCGGCGCGCAGCCCGGCCAGATCCATGGACCACAGATCGACGTCCAGCCCGAGCCGCTCCAGCCATCCGGCGAGCAGATGCTGGATCTCCGACTCGGCCGCACTCCCGGTCACGCTCGGAACCGAGATCAACTCCAGCAGCATCCGCCCGACGTCACCCTCGTCGAGCTGCGCGAGGGCGGCAGCCTCCTGGTCACTGAGCACGGCGACTCCCCGCCTAGGGTGCGTTCTCTGTGCCGATCATCACCCCACGGCCCGCGTCGGGACCAGATCCCGGACGACCGAAGGCCGCCGACGGCGCTCCCGCCCCACGGAGGCCGCCCCGAACAGCATCCCCACCAGCTCAGCCCCCGCCGCCGACGATCCCGCCGCCCAACGTGAACCCGATCACCGACCCGCCCCCTTCCCGCCGGTAGGCGAAGGGTGCCCCGCCATGCGCCATGGCGACCTCGCGGACGATGGACAGGCCGAGCCCCGACCCCGGCTGGGACCGGGCGTCGGCGGCCCGGTAGAAGCGGTCGAAGATGCGGATCAGATCGCCCTCGGCGATGCCCGGCCCCCGGTCGAGGACCTCGACGCGGACCGTGCCCGGCCGCGCGGGCCCGGTGATGTTGATCTCGATGGGCGCCGTGCCGTCGCGGTCGAACTTCGCCGCGTTCTCCACCAGGTTGGACAGGGCCCGCTGCAGCATCGCGGGCCGCCCGTCGGTGCGTGTGTCGCCGCTGGTGCGGAGCACGATCTCCCGGCCCGTACGACGCTTGGCCAGCCCCAGCACGTCCTCGGCGATGTCGGCGAGGTCCACCCGCTGCGGCGGCTCGCTGTCGGACTGCCCCGCGGCGAGGTCGACCAGCTCGTTGACCAGGTCGGTCAGCTCGCGGGCCTCCTGGGTGAGGTCGGCGACAAGTTCCTCCCGGGTCGCGGGCGGCAGCTCGTCGATGCGGCGCAGCAGGGAGATGTTCGTCCGCAGTGAGGTCAGCGGTGTCCGCAGCTCGTGTCCGGCGTCCTGGACCAGCCGGCGCTGGTCCTCCTCCGACTGGGCGAGCCGGCCCAGCATCCGGTCGAAGGCGCGACCCAGCCGGCCCACCTCGTCCAGGCCCGCGACGGGCACCTCGATGCCCAGCTGCCGGGTGCGGGCCACGTCCTCGGCGGCGGAGGTGAGGATCACCAGGCGCCGGGTGATCCGGCGCGCCAGCCACCAGCCGAACAGTCCTGCGGCGACCACGACCGCCGCCATCAGCATCAGCGTCCGCTGCTGCAGCGCCCGCAGCAGGTCCTCGGTGTCGCTGAACTCCTGGGCGACCTGCACGGCGCCCTTGCCGCGGCCGAGCGAGACGGTGGCGACGCGGAACAGGTCCTGGTCGACCCGGACGTCCTTGTGCTGGACCACCCGGCCGGCCGCCGGCGCGGTGGCCACGGCCTTGTCCCCGGCGGTGACGGGCAGCACCGGGCTGCCGTGGTCGACGATCTGCCCCTGCGCGCCGAGCACCTGCACATCGGTCCGGGCCGGCCGGACCAGATCGTGTCCGGGGCGGGAGGAGGAGAAGTCCTCGGGGACCATCGCGTGCTGCCGCACCTCGTCCTGCACGTCCTGCACGACCTGCGTGAACACCGACTGCTGGTCGACCCGGACCAGGCGGGCGGCGGAGCCGTACGACAGGATGCCGACGAGCATGGTCACGGCCGCGGCGACGGCCGCGAAGGACACCGCGAAGGTGGTGCGCAGCGACACCAGCCGGGGCCGGGGCCCGGCCGGGGGCCGCCAGCGGCGGCCCATTAGTCCTCCCGCAGCACGTAACCCACGCCCCGCACGGTGTGGATCAACTGGGGGGCGCCGGGCTCGTCCAGCTTGCGGCGCAGGTAGCCGACGTACACCGCGAGGTTCTTGGAGCCGGGTCCGAAGTCGTAGCCCCAGATGCGGTCGTAGATCGTCGAATGGTCGAGCACGATGCCCGCGTTGCGCACGAGCAGCTCCAGCAGCTCGAACTCGGTGCGGGTCAGCTCCAGTTCGCGCTTGCCGCGCCAGGCCCGGCGGGCCTGCAGGTCCATCCTGATCCCGGCGGCCTCCAGCTGCCGGTCGGAGACCTGCACCTCCCGCCCGCCGTCGCCGCCGGCAGCCGCACTGCCACCGCCGGCGGGCACCGGGCTGGTGCGCCGCAGCAGGGCCCGCAGCCGTGCGAAGACCTCTTCCACGTCGAACGGCTTGACCACGTAGTCGTCGGCGCCGGCGTCCAGGCCCGCGATCCGGTCGGCGGTCTCCACCAGGGCGGTGAGCATGAGGATCGGGGTGCGGTCGCCCTCGGCCCGCAGCACCCGGCAGACCTGGAGTCCGTCGATGCCCGGCATCATCACATCGAGCACGAGGACGTCCGGCGGGGTCGTGTGCGCCTGCGCCAGGGCTTCGACTCCGTCGGAGACCGCCGTGACCTCGTACCCCTCCAGGGTCAGGGCCCGCTCCAGGGCATGACGGATGGCGCGGTCGTCTTCGGCGAGCAGCACAGTCTGGGGCACGTCCCCAGTCTGCCAAGGCCGCCGGCGGTTCGGCCGGGGCGAGCGGGCCTACGATCACCCTTTTTACCCGGCTCTCACCGTCACACGGGCAACCGGGAGCGTGCCCCTACCGTCCTTTCACCCCGCGGATCGCAGTGCGGCGAGCTGCTCCTCGAAGGGGACCACGGTGAAGTCGGCGACCTCGACAGGGGCCGGCCGCTCCTCCGCGGCCGGGCTCGGGCGGGCGCCCGACAGCCCGCTCATCAGCGCGGCCAGCTCCCCGGCGGCCCGCTCGATCCGCTCCGCAAGCCCCTGCGCGCCCCAGTCCTCCGACGCGCCATAGACGCCGGTCGGGACGACCACGGCCCGGAGGTGGGCGAAGAGCGGACGCAGTGCGTGCTCGAGGACCAGCGAGTGCCGGGCCGTACCGCCCGTCGCGGCGATCAGGACCGGCTTCCCGGCCAGGGCGTCCTTGTCCAGCACGTCGAAGAACGACTTGAACAGCCCGCTGTACGACGCGGTGAACACGGGCGTGACGGCGATCAGCCCGTCCGCCTGCGTCACCGCGTCCAGCGCCGCCGCCAGCTTCCGCCCGGGGAACCCGTTGGTGAAGTTCTGCGCGATCTCGACCGCGAGGTCACGCAGTTCGACCACCTGGAGGTCCACCGGCGCCTGACGGTCCACGGCGGCGGCGAGCCGGTCGGCCAGCAGCCGGGTGGAGGACGGGACGCTCAGCCCCGCGGACACGACGACGAGCTTCATGCGGCGGTCACCTCGTTCTCGGCCAGCAGGGAGTCGTGGGTCGGGGCCCCCGGCACATGGGCCGGACGGCCGTTCGCGAACTCCTTCCGCAGCACCGGTACGACCTCCTCGCCCAGCATGTCGATCTGCTCCAGCACGGTCTTCAGCGGCAGCCCCGCGTGGTCCGTCAGGAACAGCTGACGCTGGTAGTCGCCGGCGTACTCGCGGAAGGACAGGGTCTTCTCGATCACCTGCTGCGGGGAGCCCACCGTCAACGGGGTCTGCTCGGTGAAGTCCTCCAGCGACGGCCCGTGCCCGTACACCGGCGCGTTGTCGAAGTACGGCCGGAACTCGCGGATGGCGTCCTGCGAGTTGGGGCGCATGAACACCTGGCCGCCCAGGCCCACGATCGCCTGCTCCGGCGTGCCGTGCCCGTAGTGGGCGTACCGGGTCCGGTACAGCTCGACCATCCGCTTGGTGTGCTCCTTGGGCCAGAAGATGTTGTTGTGGAAGAAGCCGTCGCCGTAGTACGCGGCCTGCTCGGCGATCTCGGGCGAGCGGATCGAGCCGTGCCAGACGAACG
>NZ_JBVIGN010000015.1:161229-255609 GCF_055570785.1 Streptomyces sp. NPDC031100 | reverse complement strand
CCCCCCCCCCCCCCCCCCCCCCCCCCCCCCCCCCCCCCCCCCCCCCCCCCCCCCCCCCCCCCCCCCCCCCCCCCCCCCCCCCCCCCCCCCCCCGCAACCACGTTCGCCAGGCCACCGGGTTCCCGGAAAGGCGTCATCGGGTGCAAGCCGAAATGATCAGTAGGCGCTGTGGACCCGAACCAGCAGTTCTCGTGTACGGGGTCCGTCGTACTCGGCCAACATGACCGCCTGCCACCGGCCCAGGTACAACTCGCCCGCGGTGATCGGGATGCTCAGCTCGGGATGGGTGGCGACTATGGCGCGGGCGTGGGAGTGGCCGTTGTCGCGTTCGCCGTGGAGAGCCCGCTCGGCGGGGGTGCGGTGCTTGTCATGGGCGTAGTAGTGATCGCTGCTGTGCGGGGCGATGCGTCGCAGCACGGCCTTCATGTCGGTGTCCAGGCCGCTGTCGTTCTCGTTGATGAGCAGGCCGCAGGTGGTGTGACCGCAGTACACGTGCAGGGTGCCCTCGACGACTTCCGATCCGGCGACGAGCCGCTCGAGTTCGCCGGACAGGTCGATGACGGCTTCGGGAGCGTCGATGATGACCGAGAGCCGGGCCGACACTGCGATCGAACTCCCCGGCGGCAGAACATCGTGCGAGACGACTGTGATCCGAGTGTCCGCGTTGGTCGCCATAGCGCCTCCATATCGGCGTGGCCCCGGTCCGGGAGGGCTCCCGGACCTGCCATGTACCGTGACAGCGGCCCCAAGGCGACGCAACGGCTGGACTCGGCCACCTGACGAGCCGGCCCGCCGATCTGGTTCCGATCGGGAATAATCAACCCGTTGAATATTCCCATCCGGTGCTAAATTGACGGCCATGGCTCTGCGCAATGCGGTGATGGCCGCGCTCCTGGAGGGTGAGGCGTCCGGGTACGACCTGGCGAAGGGGTTCGGGGCCTCGGTCGCCAACTTCTGGATGGCCACACCGCAGCAGATCTACCGGGAGTTGGAGCGGATGGAGAGCGAGGGCCTCGTGGCCGCCCGCTTCGTCCAGCAGGAGCGCAGGCCCAACAAGCGGCTCTACTCGCTCACCGAGGCCGGGTACGAAGCCGTACGCGCATACACCGCCGAACCACCCGCCAAGCCGACCGCGATCAGGGACGAACTGCTGGTCAAGGTCCAGTGTGTCGACGTCGGCGATCTCGAGGCGGTACGGAGGTCGATCGCCCAGCGCATGGAACTGGCCGCTGCCAAGGCGGTCCGGTTCGAGCGTGCGCGGGAACGTCTGCTGGCCGGCCGCACCGAGGACGAGTACTTCAGCACGGCCGAACGCATCGGCCCCTACCTCACCCTGCTGCGGGGCCTCGCGCTGGAGCAGGAGAACCTCCGGTGGGGCGAGGTCGCGCTGAAGAGGCTCGACCAGCGCGCCGCGGCACTCGCCGCTCGCACTGACGGATCCTGAGGCTCCGTCAGGGCACCGGCCGCGTCACACACCCGCCGCCACCGCCACTCCCAGTGCGAGCAGGACGACGCCGGCGACCACTCCCAGCCCCCGGTTGACCGCCGGAGGTCGTCGCCTCCTGGAGCGGTTCGCCCACGCTGCCCCCGCAGGTCTCCAGGCACCGGCTGCTGCGCGACCCCATGGTGGTCGTCCTCCCCGACGACCATCCACTGGCCGCCGGGTCGCCCGACACCCCGATGCGCCTGGAGCAGTTGCGCGACGAGTCCTGGGTCGCGATCGTGGCGGGCCACCCGGCGCGCGAACAGCTCGACCGGGCCGCCGGCGAAGCAGGTTTCACGCCCAGGGGCCGCTTCGAGACGGAGTCCTACGACGTCGCCCAGGCCTTCGTCGGCGCGGGCAGCGGCGTGGCCCTGGTCTCGCGCCTCGCACTCACCGGCACCCCGGGCACCACCCACCGCGAGCTGACCCGCCCCCGCCTCCACCGCGAGATCCACGCACTGACCCAGACCGATACGACCCTGACCCCGCTGGTGGAGGTCTTCCTGGGCTTGCTGCGCGACGTCGCCCGCGAACGGAGCGCCACGTGGCATGAGCCCAAGGCGAGGGGCGCCCGCCGGGAGCTGCCGGGGGCCGACGGCCGCTTCTAGCGCCGTGTTCGGAGAGCAGGAGAGGTGTCCGCGTGGTCCAGGTCGGCCAGCAGTGGTTCCACGTCGGTCTTGAGTGAGCCGTAGACGTGCCACGCACCCGGCTTGGTGAGGGCGCGAGAAGTGGAAGGATTGCGGGGCGCAGTAGAGGTGGTTCACCCAGGGCTTGTTGATCCCACGGACGAGGTCGACCGCGGGGGTGTTCTCCTCGCAGGAGTCGCTCGACGATGCCCGAGGGCGGGCTGCAACAGCTGCGACACCACGATGCTGTCCTGCTCGGCGCTGTCGGCCACCCTGGCGCGCCCGACCACGTCTCGCTGTGGAGCCTGCTCATCCCATACGCCGCGGCTTCCAGCAGTACGTCAACCTGCGCCCCATCCGCGTCTTCGATGGCGTACCCAGCCCGCTGCGGGACGCCCGCCCCGGCGAAGTCGACGTCGTGGCCGTCCGCGAGAACGTCGAGGGCGAGTACGGAGAGATCGGCGGCCGCCCTGGGCGTGGATTCCCAGAGGAGGTGGCCGGGCACAGCATGCCCTTCCGGGACGAACTCGTTGCCGAGCGCGCGCTTCGACGTCGTGGTCGTCTCAAACCTCCGCGGCGACATCCTCAGCGATCTCGCGGCGGCGGTCGTCGGCAGCATCGGGATCGCACCCGCGGCCGACCTGAACCCCGGAGCGGGAACATCCCTCCATGTGCGAGCCGGTCCACGGCTCGGCCCCCGACATCGCCGGACGCGGCATCGCCAGCCCGCTCGGGGCGATCTGGCCGGCGGCCATGTTGCTCGACCTTGTCGGCCGCTCCGAGGCTGCGACCCGGGTCACGGAGGCGATCGCGGCCGTCCTGGCCAGGACGGAAGTCCGCACTCCGGGTCAGCGGGTGCCGATCAGCAGTAGAGGTTGCCGCCGGCGGGCGTACCCAGGATCTGCACGAACCGCTGGTAGGCGTCCACACGGCTCTGCACCTGTGCGGGGTTCTTGCCGTCGCACTCCAGGGAGCCGTTGATGCTGCGGATGGTCTGGCCGAAGCCGGCGCTGTTGACCATCGCGTTGTGGGGCGTCATCGTGCCGGGTCCGGTCTGCGTGTTCCAGTACCAGAGCCCTGTCTTCCAGGCGACGGAGGCGTCGGTCTGGACGAGGTTGGGATTGTTGAGCAGATCGATGCCGAGCGCGTCGCCCGCCGCCTTGTAGTTGAAGTTCCAGCTGAGCTGGATGGGACCGCGTCCGTAGTAGGCGGCCTGGCCGGCCGGGCAGCCGTAGGGCTGGCTCCAGTCGCAGTAGTGCGGGTAGTTGGCGGTGTTCTGTTCCACCACGTAGACTAGCCCGCCGGTCTCGTGGCTGACGTTGGCGAGGAAGGCCGCGGCCTCCTGCTTCTTCACGGTGTCGCTGCCGGTGTTCGCGAAGCCGGGGTAGGCGCTGAGCGCCGCCGACAGCCCGCTGTACGTGTAGAAGGGATTCCGGTTCGGGAACATCTGGTTGAACTGCGCTTCGCTCACGACGAAGCTGCCCGAGGGGTTGGTGGAGCCGCTGTCGCAGCCGTAGGGCTCCCAGTACCACGTGCTGATGGTGGGGTCGTAGCCCGGGTTGTCGTGCTCTGCGATGTAGGCCTTGCCGTCGGTGTAGCGCACGATGTCGCCGGTGACGTAGGACTTGCCGGCCGTCCAAGTCGGGTAGCTCGAGCAGGCCGCGGCGGAAGCACCTGCGGCCGGCAGCAGCACGGGTGCAGCCGTTCCGATCACGGTCGCGGCCAAGAGTGCGGAGAGGCGGCGCTTTGACACGGAGTCAACTCCTTTGCGGAGCAGGCCTGCACCGGATGGGGTTGGCTACGGCATCCGGGGCGGCCGCGGTGGGGGGGGTGTGGAGCCACACTTAACCGACTTTGGTATGTACCAGTCAAGGGTTTAGACCAGTCGGATTGACAACGATGCCAAAGGAGGGCGGCCTTGCAGGGTTGATCCAGGTGTCGGTGACCATGAGTGCGCTCTCGGCGGCGGCGTCATCCTGCGCGAGGGCGGGGGCGTGCGGGGCCTCAACGCCGCGGCCACGCTGTGGTGTTCGGCCGCGGTCGGCGTGCTCGCCGCCTCCGGCCGGCTGGTGTTGTGCCTCCTCGGAACAGCCCCTCAGGGTGCGGCGCGACGACAGGGGCACCACCAGCCTGCGGGCTGCCGTCTCCCTCAACGGTGACCCCGCCCGCGCCCTGGAACAGCTCATCGCCCGCCTGTCCCTGGAACCGGGCGTGCGCGACCTGTACTGGCACCTGGACGACGCGCCCCCGTGTCGGCCATCACCCCTCCCGGCAGCAGGGTGGAGCTCGTTGCTGCGTGCCTGCTCCTCCTCTTCCGCCGGCCCCCGGTCCCCACAGTGATTTACTAGGACGTCCAACTATATAGTTGCAACCTACAATCGAGATCATGCGTGTCAGCGCGGCGCGCAGGCTGACGGAGGCGTTCGGATGACCGGCACGGAGGAACCCGTCCTGCTGCACACCGCTGGACGGGCTGCCTACATCACCCTCAACCGGCCGAAGGCTCTCAACGCTCTCAACCATGTGATGGTGCGGCGCATCGACGAGGCGCTCACCGTCTGGGAAAGGGACCCGGCCGTGGAGACCGTGGTCGTCTCCGGGGCGGGGGAGCGCGGCCTGTGTGCGGGCGGTGACATCCGTGCCGTTCACGACGACGCCCGCGACGGTGACGGCACCGCTTCGGCCGCATTCTGGCGGGACGAGTACCGCCTCAACGCCCGCATCGCCCGCTACCCCAAGCCGTACGTCGCCCTCATGGACGGCATCGTCATGGGCGGCGGTGTCGGCATCTCCGCACACGGCAGCGTCCGGGTCGTCACGGAGCGGTCGAGGATAGCCATGCCGGAGACCGGTATCGGCTTCGTCCCGGACGTCGGCGGCACCTATCTGCTCGGCATCGCCCCGGGCGAACTGGGCACCCATCTCGCCCTGACGGGTGCGCAGATCGGTGCCGCAGACGCCCTGCTCTGCGGCCTCGCCGACCACTACATGCCGTCCGCCTCGCTCCGGCACTTCGCCGACGACCTCGCCGGCCTGCCCGTGAGCGAGGCACTCGCCCGGTACGTGCAACCGGCGCCCCCAGGGGAGCCGGCCGACCGCCGGGAGTGGATCGACGCCTGCTACGCCGCCGACACGGTCGAGGAGATCCTCGACCGCCTCCTCGGCCACGGCGACCCGGCCGCCAAGGAAACGGCGGAGATCCTGGTCACCCGATCACCCACCGCGCTCAAGGTCACCCTGGCCGCCCTGCGCCGCGCCCGTCGGCTCGGTTCGCTGGAGCGGGTCCTGGAGCAGGAGTATCGCGTCTCGTGTGCCTTCTTGGCCGTCCCCGACTTCGTGGAGGGCGTCCGCGCCCAGATCATCGACAAGGACCGCACCCCACGCTGGTCCCCGGCCACCCTGGCCGAGGTCACCGGCGCCGACGTCGAACGCTGCTTCACCCCGCTCGGCGACCGCGAACTCGGGCTCGCCTGACCCGACTCCGGAGCGGCAGGGAGCCATTTCCCTGTTCCACGGAACGGACGTGCACGAGCGGGTGCACGGCGCCCGCCACCCGCTCGGCTTCCCCTGCCACTGAGCCGAGGGACGCCGCACCCGTCCGCTGCCGCACCCGAAGCCCCCGACCGCCGCGTCCGGACGGGCAGTTTCCGCCCCGGACCGAGCGGCGCCACCGGGGCGAGACCCCCTGAGCCGTCGTCGTGCCGACCGATGTCAGTCGATGGCGCCCGACCGGTCGAGGTCCTGTCCGATGCGCAGGTTCCAGCGCCCGGACCGGCCGGTGACGTCCGTTGCCGTGAGCGGGCGGACGTCGACGCGCCAGAACGCGGCCTCGGGCGCGCCCAGCACGTGCACGACGACGGCCCGCACCACCTCCGGCTCCACCACGGCGACCGTCCTGCCGTCCGCCGGACCACTCGCGTCCAGCCACCGCGCGACCCGCGCACACAACTCCCGTACCGACTCCCCGCCGTGCGGGGCGGCCCCCGGATCGGCCAGCCAGTGGGCCACCGCTTCCGGCTCGGCGGCGCCGACCTCGTCCAGTGTCCGCCCCCGCCAGCGGCCCACGTCCAGGCCCGCGAGTTCCGGGACCGCCGAGGCGGTGAGGCCGAGTGCGGAGGCCGTCTCCCGGCAGCGCACGCCGGGGGAGGTGAGGGCCCGGTCGGCGGCGCGCAGGGACCCGGCCGCCGACCGGGCCCGGGCCGCCGCGCCGTCCTCGATCGAGTCGCCGGCGTCGAAGCGGGCCCGCCGCAGCGCGGGGGTGGTCGCGGGTGCGATGAAGGTGACGCGGCTGGTCACGCGGTTGCTCCTCCTGCCTCCGCCACGGGGCGGGGGTGTCCTGGACGGGTGCGTACGACGGTACGGGCAGGCCGGAAGCGCTGCGCGCCCGCCCCGGTCATCACGGCCGGGGCGGGCGTGCACGGAGCGCCCGCTACAGCTCCGTGCGCACCGCCCGTGCCGCGGCGACCAGGTTCTCCAGGGAGGCCCTCACCTCGGGCCAGCCGCGCGTCTTGAGCCCGCAGTCGGGGTTGACCCACAGGCGTTCGGCGGGGATGGCCTTGAGGCCGAGGCGCAGGAGTTCGGCCGTCTCGTCGGCGCCGGGCACGCGCGGTGAGTGGATGTCGTACACACCCGGTCCCGCCTCGCGCGGGTAGCCGTAGGCGGCGAGTTCGCGGGCGACCTGCATGTGGGAGCGGGCCGCCTCCAGGCTGATGACGTCCGCGTCGAGGTCGTCGATGGCCTGGACGATGTCGCCGAACTCGGCGTAGCACATGTGGGTGTGGATCTGGGTGTCCGGGCGGACCCCGCTGGTGGTGAGCCGGAAGGCTGTCGTGGCCCACTCCAGGTAGGCGGGTCGGTCGGCGGCTCGCAGTGGCAGCGTCTCGCGCAGCGCGGGTTCGTCCACCTGGATCACCGAGGTGCCCGCCGCCTCCAGGTCGTCGACCTCGTCGCGCAGGGCGAGGGCCACCTGGCGCGCGGTGTCGGCGAGCGGCTGGTCGTCACGGACGAACGACCAGGCGAGCATGGTGACCGGGCCGGTGAGCATGCCCTTGACCGGGCGGTCGGTGCGGGACTGGGCGTACGTCGTCCAGCGCACCGTCATCGGTTCGGGGCGGGAGATGTCGCCGGCGAGGATCGGCGGGCGCACGTGACGGGTGCCGTAGGACTGGACCCAGCCGTGCTGGGTGGCGAGGTAGCCGGTGAGCTGTTCGGCGAAGTACTGGACCATGTCGTTGCGTTCGGCCTCGCCGTGCACCAGGACGTCCAGGCCGGCCTGCTCCTGGAAGGCGATCACCTCCTGGATCTCCGCCCTGACACGCTCCTCGTATCCGGCCGTGTCGATCCGCCCGGCCCTCAAGTCGGCGCGCGCGGTGCGCAGTTCGCCGGTCTGCGGGAAGGAGCCGATGGTCGTCGTGGGCAGCAGCGGCAGCCGCAGGTGGGCGCGCTGGGCCGCGGACCGCTCGGGGTACGGCTGGGAGCGGCGGGCGTCCGCGTCGGTGACGGCGGCGGTGCGGGCCCGGACGGCCGGGTCGCGCGTGATGGGGGAGGCTGCCCGGGAGGCGAGGTCGGCGCGGTTGGCGGACAGTTCGGCGGCGATGGAGTCCGGGCCGCGGGTGAGTCCGTGGGCCAGGGTGACGATCTCGCTCGTCTTCTGCCGGGCGAACGCGAGCCAGCGTCGGATCTGCGGCTCGATGTCCCGCTCCGCCGAGGCGTCGAGCGGGACGTGCAGCAGGGAGCAGGAGGCCGAGACGTCGACCCGGTCGGCCAGGCCGAGCAGGGTGCCGAGCATGGCGAGGGACTTTTGAAGGTCGTTGACCCAGATGTTGCGGCCGTTGACGACACCGGCGACCAGGCGCTTGCCGGGCAGCCCGCCGGCGGCCGCGAGTGCGTCCAGGTTGGCGGCGGCCGCCTCGGTGAAGTCCAGCGCGAGTCCGTCCACCGGCGCCTTGGCCAACACCGGCAGGGCCTGGCCGAGCCGGCCGAAGTAGGAGGCGACCAGCAGCCTGGGCCGGTCGGTGCCGGCGCCGAGATCGCGGTAGGCGCGGGCCGCGGCGTTCACCTCGGCCGGGGTGCGGTCCTGGACGAGGGCGGGTTCGTCCAGCTGGACCCACTCCGCGCCTGCCGCGTGCAGGTCGGCGAGGACCTCGGCGTACACCGGAAGCAGCCGGTCGAGGAGGGTGAGCGGGTCGAAGTCGGCGGCCACGCCCGGCGCGGGCTTGGCGAGCAGGAGGTAGGTGACCGGGCCCACGAGGACGGGTCGGGCCGTGACTCCCAGGGCCAGGGCTTCCCTGAGTTCTGCGACCTGCTTCGAGGCGTCGGCTGTGAACACCGTGTCCGGGCCCAGCTCCGGAACCAGGTAGTGGTAGTTGGTGTCGAACCACTTGGTCATCTCCAGCGGCGCCGCGTCCTGCGTGCCGCGGGCCATCGCGAAGTATCCGGCCAGTGGGTCGGCGGCGACGGCGTTCCGGTGGCGTGCGGGGATCGCGCCGATCATGACGGTGGTGTCGAGCACGTGGTCGTAGTACGAGAAGTCGCCGGTCGGCACTTCGTCGATGCCGGCGTCCGCCAGCTGCCGCCAGTGGGTGCGGCGCAGCTCGGCGGCGGTGACGCGCAGGGCGTCGGCGGTGACGCGGCCCTTCCAGTAGCCCTCGATCGCCTTCTTCAGTTCCCGGTGCTGTCCCTGACGGGGGTAGCCGTACACGGTGGCCCGTGCTGCCGCGGCTGCGGACTTGGTGGTCACGGAGATCTCCTTCGCGAGATGAATCCCTGAGATCCCGGGGACGGGACGAGAGCGCGAAGGGGTGACGGACCGGACGGCAACGGCCGGAGCCGTCCGTTCGGTGTGCACGCCGACCCGCCCTAGAGGTCACCGGGATGTCCGCGCACGAGTGCTTCGCACGCGGGCAGTTGGCAGGTCTTCGGACTCGCGGGCACGTCCTCTTTCGAGGAGGACACCTACTGGCCGTCGCTTCCCAGGCCCCGTACGTCGGGCCCAGTGCGTATGACGGCGGTCGTTCCTGCTCACCGCTGCGGGGCAGTCCCGGATTCCCACCGGGTTCCCTCTTGCGACGCATCCCGCCTGGCGGACGGGGCGAACCAGCTGCACCGGCAAGCCTAAAGGGTGTCGTGCGCAGCCGGGGCGTCACTCCACGATTCGGACGGGGCGAACAACCAGTGCACCCTCAAGGTGATCGACGCCGACACCTGCAAGCCGGTGAAGAACGCCGCCGTCGACGTCTGGCACGGCGCCCGCCGTGCCGAGGCCCTGCTTGCCCCCAGCCTGCCCCAACCCCGCAGCGAGCGGCGCGTCTGCGCGGAGCCGGTCGCTGCGCCCGACGGCACCGAGGTGTTCTCCTCTTCCACCGCACCGCGCTGGGCTTGCCCCGAGCCCGACGGACGAACCCGGCACCCGCGCCCAGCACGTGGCCTTCGCCGTGGACGACATCGTCGCGGCGGTGCGCAGCTGCCGAAGCGGCAGGCGCCAACCTGCTGCGGGTTCCGGCCAATTACTACGACGACCGGCGGGCGCGGTACGAACTCCGGGAGGACGAGGCGGAGACGTGTACCGCGCACTCGGCATCCTCTACGACCGGGACGAGCACGGCCGCGAGTTCCGGCACTGCCACACGGAGACGGTAGGCCACGTCTTCTTCGAACTCGCGCAGCGCACCGGCGGCTACCGCGGATACGGCGCCGCCAACGCTCCCATCCGACCGGCCGCCCAGCGGAGGTGATCCGCCGGACGGCCTGCCGCTCGTCAGCCCTCGGACGCGCCGGCAGCCAGGGGAACCGAGGCCGGGGCGGCGCTCCGGCCGGTCCGCCGGGCAAGCGGTACGAGGGCGATGGCGAGCGCGCCCACCAGGCCGGCCAGGGCGAAGGTGGTGAAGCCCCAGCTCTCGTTGCCGCTGTCGGCCAGCGCGCCGATCAGCCAGGGGCCCACGACGGCGCCGGTCCGGCCGACACCGGTGACCCAGCCCAGACCCGCCGCACGCTCGCCGTCGCGGTAGACGGTGCTGGTGGCGGCGTAGACCATGACCTGCGCGCTGAACAGCCACACACCGGTGACCGCGACGACGGCGTACGTGACGCCCAGCGGGAGGCGAGTCTCGAGCAGCAGCGCCCCGGCGGCGGTCAGCACGAACCAGATCGCCGACACCCGGACCGCTCCGAACCTGTCGGCGGCGCGGCCCGCGATCAGCAGGCCGACGATGCCGCCCGCGTTGATGACGAGCAGAAAGCTGACGGAGGAGTTCAGCCCGTAGCCGGAGGCGCGCATCATCTGCGGCAGCCAGGTGCTCACGCCGTACACGAGGAGCAGTCCGCAGAACGAGGCCAGCCACAACAGCGGGGTCGCCCACCGCGCCTCGGGGTGGAACAGCGCGCGTACGGCGGCCAGGCGGCCCCTGGCCCCGGCGGCCGGCGCGGCGACGGCGGTGGGCCGGGGCAGACCGTACCGGTCGGCGACGCCCTCTGCCTGCTCCCGGTCGCCGCGCGCGAGCAGCACGCCGGGCGACTCGGGCAGCAGGGCGAGCAGCAGCGGCACGGCGACCACGGCGGGCAGGACGCCCGCCCCGAACACCCAGCGCCAGCCCGCCGTCGGGGCCAGGGTCAGGCCCAGGCCGGTGGCGGCCATGCCGCCCACGTGGTACGAGGTCATCAGCAGCCCGGTGGTCAGGGCGGCCCGGCGTGGCGGTGCGAACTCCATGACCAGGGCCAGGCACAGCGGCATCAGCCCGCCGAGGCCGAGGCCGGCGACGAACCGGCCGGCCCCGAACAGGCCCACGCCCGGGGCCAGGGCGCAGATCGCCGAGCCGACGGAGAAGAGCGACACGCTGGCGACGAGCAACAGCCGGCGGCCGAGCCAGTCGGTGAGGTTTCCGGCGGTGAGGGCGCCGATCAGCATGCCGAACGTGGTCCAGCTGCCGATGGTGCCCGCGTCGGCCGGGGTCAGGCCGAGACCGGAGTCGTCGAGCATGTGCGGCATGACGGCGCCGTAAATGGTGACGTCCATGCCGTCGAAGAACACGGCCAGCCAGCACAGGGCGATGACCGGGACCACGGTGCGGAACGTGTGCGGGGGACGGGGTGCGGGGGACGTGAGGGAGGAGTTCATCTGCGTCCTCGGAGACGGGGTCGAATCGGAGACGGGGGGAGCGGGACAGGAGCGGCCTGTGGCTGTTCGCCAGGTGAAATATGGTTCACTTTGCTGGCCGTGAGTCTCGGATCGGGACAGTCGAGTGTCAATAGGCGTGCACCAGGCGCGGATCCCCTGAGGAGTCATCAATGAGCACGCGCACGAGCGGGTTTCCAGAGGTTGTGACGACGGGCGGTGCGGTTCGCGGTCGGCGGGAGGACGAAGTCTCGGTCTTCCGGGGCATCCCGTACGCGCAGGCTCCGCCGGACGCAAACTGCCCGAGGCGGGGACCGCGCTGAGCCCCCCGGATGCGCGAACACGCCCACCGCTGGGGCAAGGTCGCCCTCAGTCCGACGCCCTTCTCACCCGTCGTCGTCCGACTGGCTGTTCCGGATGCCGTCGGTGTATCTGGCCGAGGCCCGCACGGCCGGCGGCGGCCGGGCCCACCTGTACGAACTCACCTGGTCCGCACCCGCCGACGGCGACGCTCTCGGCGCCTGCCACGGGCTGGACGTGCCGCCGACCTTCGGCGCCTTCGCTCCGCTGGGGTTGACGGCGGGATGAGAGGTTCGTCCTCCGGCTACTGGACCGCGACGACGTAACCGCTTAGCCTTTCTGTCTAGAGTTGGAAAAGTAGTCGAGAATGGGTGGGCGGGGGCGGGAGGGCCAGGTCATGCGTACCGTTGAGGCCGAGGCGGACGAGCATCTCATCCGTGAGACGGAGAAGATCGCCGTTGCCCTGGGCCGGATGTTCCCGGGCCTGTGCGAGGTGGTGCTGCACGACCTGCGCGACCCGCAGCACGCGATCCGGGCGATCGAGAACAACCTCTCCGGCCGCCAAGTCGGGGATTCCGCAACGGAGTTGGGCCTGGCCCGCATCGCCGACCCGGAGTACCCCAGCGTCATCCAGAACTACCCCAACCAGTTCCCCGACGGCCGCCCGGCCAAGAGCACGTCGATCGGCATCAAGAACGGCGCCGGCGAGTACATCGCGGCCCTGTGCCTGAACCTCGACGTCTCCGTGCTGTCACCGGTCACGCTCGCCCTGTCCAACCTCGTCGCCACCGACACCGAGCACCGCGACCGGCCGCTGGAGGCACTGCGTGACCGCAACGCCCGCGAACTGCGTCAGGCGGTCGAGGCGCTCGCCGCGGAACGCGGGGGAACCCCGAGGTCACTGGGCCGGGAGGCCAAGAAGGCGCTCGTGCGGCAGCTGCACGGGGACGGCTACTTCGATTCACGTGACGCCGCACAGGCCATCGCGGACCTGCTCGGCGTGTCCCGCGCGACCGTCTACAACTACACCAAGTGAAGGGCCACTCATGAGCCGCCCGCTGCCGCACATCGCGACGCTGGCCGACCCCGGCACCCCGTTCGCCGTCGTGGACGTGCACAAGACCCGGCGCAACATCCAACGGCTCGCCCAGCGGGCGGACCGCCTCGGGGTCACGCTGCGCCCGCACGTCAAGACGGCCAAGAGCCTCGACGTCGCCGCCCTCCTGCACGGCGGCGCGCCCTGCCCGGTCACCGTCTCCACCCTCGCCGAAGCGGAGGCGTTCGCCGACGGCGGCTACACCGACATCACCTACGCCGTCGGTATCGACCCCCACAAGCTGCCCCGCGTGATCACCCTGCTGCGCTGCGGCGTCACCCTGCGCATTCTGCTCGACAGCACCGAACAGGCGACGGCCGTCGCCGACGCGGCACGCGCAGCGGGCATCGCCGTCCCCGCCCAGATCGAGATCGACTGCGACGGCCACCGCGGCGGCCTCAGGCCCGACGCGCCCGGGCTCGTCGGCATCGGCCGCATCCTGCACGAGGCAGGCTGCCTCGACGGCGTCCTGACCCACGCGGGCGAGTCCTACTTCGCCCACACCGCCGAGGAACAGCGCCTGGCGGCGAAGAACGAACGCGACACCGCCGTCACCGCGGCCGACCGGCTGCGGGCCGCCGGCCTGCCCGTGAACATCGTCAGCGTGGGCTCCACCCCCACCGCCCACGCGGCCGAGGACCTCACGGGCGTCACCGAACTGCGCGCCGGCAACTACGTCTTCTTCGACCTGGTCATGGCCGGCCTGGGCGTCTGCGACCTCGACGACCTGGCCCTGTCGGTGGTCGTCACCGTCATCGGTCACCGCCCCGAGTACGGGTGGATCATCACCGACGGCGGCTGGATGGCCATGTCCCGCGACCGCGGCACCTCCGCCCAGCCCCAGGACCAGGGCTACGGCCTGGTGACCGATCTGACCGGCCGGCTGATCCCCGGGCTCGTCATGAGCGCCGCGAGCCAGGAGCACGGCACCCTCACCGCACGTGACGGAGCCCTCCTGCCCGACCTGCCCGTCGGCACCCGCCTGCGCATCCTGCCCAACCACGCCTGCGCCACGGCGGCGCAACACCACGGTTACCACGTCATCGACGGTGCACAGCCCGATGGCCCCGCGCCCGCGATCCAAGGGGTCTGGAACCGCGTCAGCGGCTGGTGACCCGCCCAGCGAGGCTCCTGACCACCTCCCTCCTCCTACCGCAAGGACACGCCATGGCCGTCGCACCACCCGTGACGTTCGACGACGTCCGTGAGGCCGCCGCACGCCTCAAGGGCATCGCCCACCGCACCCCCGTCCTGACCTCCCGCACGCTCGACGCCCTAGTCGGCGCCGAGGTGTTCATCAAGTGCGAGAACTTCCAGCGGATCGGCGCCTTCAAGATCCGCGGCGCCTACAACGCGGCCGCCCAGCTCTCTCCCGAGCAGCTGGCCAAGGGCGTCGCCGCCTACTCCTCGGGCAACCACGCCCAGGCCACCGCCCTGGCCGCCCGCGAACTGGGCACCAGCGCGGTCATCCTGATGCCCGAGGACGCGCCCCGCTCCAAGATGGAGGCCACCGCAGGCTACGGCGCAGAGATCGTGACGTACGACCGCTACACCCAGGACCGCACCGCCCTCGGCGAGGCCCTGGCCGAAGAGCGAGGCCTTGCCCTCATCCCGCCCTACGACCACCCCCACGTCATCGCCGGCCAGGGCACCGCCGCCCTCGAACTCCTCGAGGACACCGGAGAACTCGACGCGCTCGTCGTGCCCGTCGGAGGCGGCGGCCTGATCGCCGGCAGCGCCACCACCGCCAAGGCGCTGTACCCCGGCATCCGCATGATCGGCGTGGAGCCCGAAGCAGGCGATGACACCAAGCGCTCCCTGGAGATCGGCGAGCGGGTCACCATTCCCGTGCCCCGCACCATCGCCGACGGCCAGGCGCTCTCCACCCCCGGCGAGATCACCTTCGCCCTCAACCAGCGCCTGGTCGACGCCGTCACCCTGGTCAGCGACGAAGAGATCATCCAGGCCATGAGGTTCGCCTTCGAGCGCCTGAAGATCGTCCTCGAACCCAGCGGCGCCACGGGCCTGGCAGCCCTCCTCGCCGGACGCGTCGAGAACCTCCCGCGGCGGATCGGCGTCATCGCCTCGGGCGGCAACATCAACACCGAGCGGTTCACCGAACTCATCGGAGGCTGACCGGCAGGTCAGCTGCTGTGACTTCGCCCACCTGCTCTTGCCCTGGCGGGAAAGGCTTACCTACGTTCGGTCGTATGTCCTCCTTTGACCCCATCCTCCCCGGCGAGCCGGACGAGCCTGTCGCAGCGGGCCAGTCCGAGCCGGTCGACTTCGTCGTCGACCTGACCGCCCACGAGATGCTCCGGCGCACGCATGCCCTCGCCGCCCTGGGGCCCGACTGGGACCCGGTCGAGGCGCTGCGCGGCGAGGAGGAGGCGTACGACCTGCTGTATTCCGGTCTAGACGCGGAGCAGCAGCGCATCTACGACGAGCTGGTCGCGGCCGGGGTGCTCCCGAAGCGCGGGGGCGGCGATGCTGCCGCTTGACCCGCAGGCCGACATCGGGCGCCGGGCCTGGGTGGACTGCCCGAACTGCGACGACCGCCGCCGGTGCGCCACCTGCGCGCAGGGGCGTGCGTGCCACGACCACTGGCGCTACCTGCTCTCCACCACCGGCAGCCTGCTCCACCTGCAGTGCCCGTCCTGCACCCACGTCTGGACCCACGAGACGTATTTCGGCGCCACCCGATCCCAGGGGTGAGACGGCTCAGGGCGCGGTGAACAGCGTCGGGAAGCGTGGGGCCAGCCAGGGCTTGGGACCCCAGGCGAGAACCCGGCCTCGGGCGATGGCACGCCAGGGGTTGAGCCGGCCCAGCGCGATGAGCAGGTAGGCGGTGGGCTCGATGAGGATGGTGCAGTCCGTGCCGTTCGGCGGCGGCCCCGGAGTCACCTGCAGGGCGCCGTCGGTCAGGGACACGCCGAACGCCTCGCCCCCGCGCAGCCGGATCGTGTAGCGGGCCGTGAGACCGGCGGTGGCCGCGGTGTTCGCCACGCGCGGCATGACCGAGAGCATGAACGGCATGCAGAGGCTCACCCGCGGCCGGTCGACCATGTGCGGGCGGTCCAGAGCGCGCGCGAGATCGTATCCGTGGCCCAGCATGTGCGTGAGCAGGTACGACGCGAGAACGGCCCCGTCCATGGGGCCGAGCGGTGTGGTCGGTGTACGGCCTTCGGCGGCGGGCCGCGCCATGGCGTCCAGGAACACCTCGGCCTGCTCCGTGATCATCGTCGCCAGCGGCTCCCCCCGGCGCTCCCCGAAGACGGCGAGGGACTCGGCGTTGGCCGCGGCCAGGCTCTCGAGTGTGCCGTCCCCGTAGGGGCGCTCCCGCCCGGACGCGAGATCGGCCATCAGCTCGCCTGCCAGGGCCAGATGAGCGGCCGCCTCGCCGACGGTCCACTCCGATCCCGGTACGGGGACCGCCGTGTCGGACACACCCCGCAACAGCGTGGCGATGTCCTCGGCGGTCCCTCGTATCGCCTGCCCGATGTCCTCGGTCAACGGCCCCTTGAAGTCCTGCTGTTCCGTCGCGTGCACGCCGCCCGGCCCTCCCGCCTGCCACGCCCCGTGCGCATGGGGCGCCGGTACCCAACCAGACTGGGGAGCACAGGGCAAGCCCGCGGGCGGCATGGGCTCAGCGGCTGCCCGTCCAGTTGTGGGCCACGTCGATCACCACACGGTCGGACAGCTGGATCACCCGGAACGGCAGCCGGGCGCGGACACCGAGACCGATCTGTGTCTCCCCCTCGAAACTGCCGGCGAACCGGGTGTCCCTGAAGGTGCGGTATCCGCTGAGGTTCACGCCCGGGAGGGTGTGGCCCACCCGTCCCGGGTATGTGGGTGCGCCGGTCTCCGGGTCGTAACTCGGCGCGCCGACATGGACGTCGAGCACGGCGCCGCCGCCGACCGGGATGTAGCGACCGCTGGCGATCTGGTGGAGCCGGTGGACGTACCTGACGTAGTAGCCGACGTGACGGCCACCGCCGGGCACCTCGATGACCATCCGGTCGAAGCAGGTGTGCCGTCCGGTCCTGATGTTCTCCAGCGGCACGGCTCCGGCGGTCGGACCGCCCTTGGCGCCGCTGCCCCAGCCGGTCGGACAGGCCGTAGTCTGTGCCGTGGCTGCCGGTGTGGCGCCCGCCGCGGTCGACGCCGCTCCCAGCCCGGCGCCCGCCAGGACGAGCGCAGCTATCACTGCCCCGGTTCTTCGCATGATGTCCCCCTTGGTCGAGTCATGCTGTTATGTGATGAGACACGCAGGTGTGGCGAATGGTTGCACGCCGAGGCGGCGAGAGTTTCGGGAACCCGTGGTGCGGTAACCCCCGGTAACTGTGCAACTTGACGATGTATCGGACGCTGCGTGATATACACATTCTCCACATCTTCTGCACCGCCTGTCGGCATGCTCCTGGGGGGAGTTCCGTGAGCAGTACTGGCGCGGGCGGGCCGGTTCAGCCTGCCCACCCCGGGGACCCCTCCCGTATCGGCCCGTACCGGATCATCGGCCGTCTCGGCTCCGGCGGCATGGGCACGGTACACGCCGGCCTCACCACCGACGGGCTCAGGGTCGCGGTCAAGGTGATCCACCCCGCGCAGGCCCAAGACCCGGAGTTCCGGGCCCGGTTCCGGCGCGAAGTCCAGCTGTCCGCCCGTGTCCAGGGCCCCTGCCTCGTACCCCTGCTTGCCGCCGACCCCGAGGCCGCCGCCCCCTGGCTGGCGACTGCCTACGCCCCCGGCCCCACCCTCAGCCGGCACCTGTCCCAGCACGGCCCCCTCGCCGGCGGCACCCTCTACGCCTTCGCGACCGGTACGGCCCAGGCGCTGGCGGCCATTCACGAGGCCGGTGTGGTCCACCGCGACGTCAAGCCGCAGAACGTCATCCTCACGCCCGCCGGGCCCCGCGTACTTGACTTCGGCATCGCCCACGCCGCCGACGGCACCAGCGTGACCCGGACCGGCGTCCTCACCGGCACCCCCGGCTGGATCAGCCCCGAATACTACCGCGAGGGCACGGCCGGACCCGAGGGCGACATGTTCGCGTGGGGCGCGCTGGTGGCCCACGCCGCGACCGGCCGTCTCCCGTTCGGCGCCGGAGCGCCGGACGCGGTCGCGTTCCGTGTCATGTCGGGCGAGCCCGATCTGGACGGAGTTCCCCCGGAGTTGCGGGAGATCGTGGAGACGGCCCTCGCGAAGGAGCCTGCTGACCGGATACCCGCCGCCGCAGCGGCGGAGAAGTGCGCACGGCTGCTCGCCGCACAGGCCACGCAGGTCGTCGGCGGCGAAGCGGGCCTCGGGCCCACGCGCGCCGGTGAGGCGGTCCTGGCCCAGTGGGACATGCCCACCCTGGACGACCCCCGCTGGCACGCCCCGGCACCACCGTCGTCCCGCAAGCGGACCATCACGACCGTCCTCGTCGCCGCAGCCGTGGCGGGCGGCCTCGCAGGCGCCGCCGTCGCCTTCTCTCGCGGCGACGACAGTGCCGCAGAGAACAAGGGCCCCACGGCCACCGCAGCGTCCCCGGCCGCACATGAGGACAGCACCGCACAGCGCACCGAGTCCGCCTCACCCGAGCGGACGACGGAGCCGGTGGTCGATCCGCGCAGGGAACCCGTCCCGACCGACCCGCTCGCCGGGGTGCCGGGCCCCGCCTACACCCGTGCCGGCGACGAGACCCAGCCCGGCGACGACGAGTGGAGAGCCGGCGCCGGCGCGAGCACCGCGGACGAGAAGGACGTGGCGACGGCGGTCCGGGACGCCATGAGGAGCATGCTCGCCACCAAGGACATGGCCTTCATGGAGCCCACGGTCACGTTCAACAAGACCGCACAGACGCTGATGGTGACCGGCGGCCCGATCTCCCAGCTTCCCGAGGAACAGCAGGAAGTGTTCCGCAGGAGCGGGGAGATGGCGGCCTGCACCACCCTCGCCCGTCGGCTCCAGGCCGACCCCACCGGCTGGCCCTACGGCCGCTACTCGGTCTTCTGGAAGGACTCCGACACCGATCCCGAGGCGAACATCCTCGGCTTCGGCGAGGCCACCGACGGGTGCTACACGCTGGTCGCCGGGCAGTGGCAGGGCGACGAGTCCGGCATGGCGACCGCGCAGATACCGAGCAGCGACCGCGCGGAGATCCGCGTCGCCGACGCCACCGACAAGGCCATCACGGCGGCCTGGAAGGTCAGGGTCGCCGAGGGGAACGGGGTGGATCCCACGGCCGCGGACAACGCGATCGACCTCGGCTTCGATCCCGTCGAGAAGGCCGCGTACGTCTGGATCTACGACTCCGACTCCACGCTGATCGGCCGCGCCCAGCGGGCCGACTTCCAGGACGTCGTCACCAGGACCGCCTGCCGGAAGCTGGTCTCCGAGTACAGCAGCAACAAGGCGTGGCAGTACACCCGTTGGTCCGTCGCCGTGTTCGAGGGCAACAGCGGCTACCCCGAGTTCACGGGCTCGGGCGACTGCGTGAAGTGAGGGCACGAGCCTCGATCACGGTCGGGCCCCGGCCGGACTGGACACCTGCACCCTGCCGTCCAGCGCGGCGAGTCGCGTTTCGATACGGCGCGGCTCGGCCTCGTGCGCGGCGATCGCATCGGCGCGCGTCGCGGCCGGCTACGGCGCAGATCGAGTCCCGCAACCAAGTCAGTGCGGGGTGACTCACCTCACATCAATTGCCTGCGTGGCGCAGTGAAAATGTGGGCTATTCTGCTTCGCGACGCAATTGTTGCGTGGCGCAGATAATCAATGACTGCGCATCCCGCATTCTCAAACTCCCCCTAAGGAGCCCCATGCTCACCATCGCCGTCACCGGCGCGACCGGCGCCCAGGGCGGTGCCACCGCCCGCGCCCTGCTGGCCGCAGGCCACCGGGTCCGGGCCCTCACCCGCACCCCCGCAGCGCCGCCGGCCCAGGCTCTGCGCCGGCTCGGCGCGGACGTCCGGTACGCCGACTTCGACGACCGCTCCTCCCTGGACACCGCGCTCGCGGGCGCCGACTCCCTCTTCGCGGTGACGACCCCGTTCGGCACCGACACCGCCACCGAGGTCCGCCAGGGCAAGGCCCTGCTGGATGCGGCGGCGGCCGCCCGGGTCGGCCACATCGTCCTCACCTCCGCGGCACACGCCGACCGCGACACCGGCATCCCGCACTACGACAGCAAGGCGGAGATCGAGCGACACCTCCGGGCGACGGGCGTCCCCTGGACGGTCATCGCCCCGGCGGCCTTCATGGACAACTTCGCCTCCGGCTGGACCCTCGAAGGCCTGCGCGAGAACACCTTCGCCTGGCCCATGCCGGCCGACCGCCCCCTGACACTCATCCCCGCCGACGACATCGGCGCGTTCGCGGCCCTGGCCCTGCAGCGCCGGGCCGCCTTCACCGGTCGCCGTATCGACATCGCCTCCGACGAACTCACCGCAGCCCAGATCGCCGCGGCTCTGTCGGCCGCCACCGGCCGCTCCGTCACCCACCGCGAGGTGCCCCTGTCCTACGTCCGCACCCACTCGGAGGACCTCGCGGCGATGTTCGCCTACTTCACGACCACCGGCTTGGACGTCGACGTCACCGGCCTGCGTCGCGCCCACCCCGAGGTGGGCTGGCACACCTTCGCCGACTGGGCCGCCGCCCAGGACTGGCCTGCCCTGCTCGCCCCGAACACAAAGGAACCCGCCCTGTCATGAAGCCCATCGGCTACTGGCTCAACCGCACCGGCCAGGCCCTGACCCGTCACCTGGACACCATGCCGGCCGGCTCGGGCCTCACCCGTCTGACCTGGCAGGTCCTCAACGTCGTCCGTTCCGCGCCCAGAACCGCCGACTCCGAGGTCCACACCGCCCGGGCCGCCGACGCCGACACCATCGCCCTGACGACAGCCGTCCGTACCGTCCTCACCGACGGCTGGGCGACGCGCCCCGCCCCGGGCCTGCTCGCCCTCAACCTCGAAGCGACGCCGGTCGCGACCACGGCCGGCTGACGGGCCGCTCACTGCTCGTGGGACGGCATCCAGTGGTGCTCGACGAACCAGCGGCCGAACAGTGCACCCCCGTACACGACGAACCCGACACCGATCAGCCACGACTCCACCACCAGCACGGTGCCGACCGCGCCGTAGCTCAGCGCGTTGGTGACGATGAGCGGGGTGAAGACGAGGTTCGAGAAGGCCCTGAGGCCGGCCAGGCCGGCGACCGTGGCGATCGCGCCCGGCAGGAGGGTGCGCCAGTGCACCTGGCCCCCGAGCAGGAAGTCCTGGCCCCACCAGAAGAACAGCACCGCGCTCGCCGCGGACAGGGCGGCTCGCTGCGTCCCGTGCAGCGCCGTGCGGGTCTGTACCTCCTGGTAGAGGTACGCGGTCAGCATCACCAGCCAGGTCGCCTGCCGCCAGACCCGGTGCCAGGGGCCGGAGGCCAGGCCCCAGACCCGCTCATAGCCGTTCTGTACGCTGCCCGCGAACGACACACCGAAGACGCAGAGCAGGATCAGGCTCAGTACACCGGTGGTGCCGATGACCTCGCGCGGCGGGCTGATGACGCGGGTGAGTGCATCGGCGGACGGTCCGGTGAGCCCCATCCCGTCGGCGAGCCACGAGGCGAAGCCGCCCCGTACCAGCGGATCGGCCGCGGCGACCACGATCAGCAGTGGAGCCAGTGTCACCAGGGCCAGCGTGGCGAACCCCATGGCCCGGTGCATCAGTTCCAGATCGCGGCCGCGTCGGAACAGGGCGCCCACACCGAGCCATTCCCAAGCGCGGTGGAGGCCGCGCCGCCACTGCCTCACGGGTTCCTCCCGCGCCTACCGCACCAGGGGTCGTCGCCGACGGTCGTGGGCCGCGGGCATCGCGCGGGCGACCCTCGATGAGTCTCTGCAGACATGATCGGACGAAAGGCCCCGGGGCGCCCGGTCGGACATGCCCGACGTGGGTCACCCGGGGTCCTGCGCATGACCGGACTCAGGGGCCCGGCTTGATGGTCTTCATGGTCAGGTGGGAGTCGATGCGCAGGACGCAGGGCAGACCGGCGAGCTTCCCGGTGAGGAAGGCCTCGTAGGCGGCGTGGTCGGCGACGGCGACACGGACGAAGTAGTCGGGGCGGCCGTACATGCGCCGGAACTCGATCACCTCGTCGTACGCCGCCACGGTGTCCTCGAACTCCAGGAAGGTCGTACGGTCGTTGGCGCTGACCTCGACGTCGATGAGGACCTCCAGCCCGCGGCCCAGGGCCTCGGGATCGATGACGGCCCGGTATCCGGCGATGACACCCGCCTCCTCCAGGCGCTTGACCCGGCGCAGGCAGGGCGGCGGGGTCAGCCCCACCCGCTGGGCCAGCTCCACGTTGGTCAGCCGCCCGTCCTGACGCAGGTGAAACAGAATGTCGCGATCGATGGCATCGAGTTTCACTTCATTGCGCATGCCGCCATTGTACGGACATTACTGACAACCATATGACCTGACACATTTTCTAACATGTCTCCATGCGAACATCCCCTGTCGTTGCCGACACCCTGGAGCGGCCCGAGCCCACCGCTCTGACCCGGACGCCCTCCGCGGCGCGAGCCGCCTTCAGGGACTCCGCCTCCGTGGGTCTCGGGTTCGTCTCCAGCTCTTCATGCACGGGTACTGGGCCGGCGGTGCCATCGCAGGAGCCCTGATCGGCTCCCTCGTCCCCGACGGCATCACCGGGCTGGACTTCGCGCTGACCGCTCTGTTCACGGTGCTGGCGCTGGACGCCGTCCGCGACCGGCGGGGGCGACCTGCCCACCCCCGTGCTCGCCCTGCTCAGTGCCCTCGTCGCCCGGCTGCTGGCCCCGAGCCGGCTGCTGCCGGTCGCCTTTGCCCTGTTCACCGCCGGACTCCTCGCCCGGCACCTCACCACCCGCAGGAAGCCGAGCCATGCCTGACCCGACCTACCTCGTCGCCGCGGTCCTCGTCTCCGCCGCCGTGACCTGGGCCCTGCGCGCCCTGCCCTTCGCCGCCCTCGCCCCGCTGCGTGCGAGCGGCACCGTCCAGTACCTCAGTACGCGCATGCCCGCCGGGATCATGGTGATCCTGGTCGTCTGTCCACGTCGCACTGGCGAGCACGTTGTTCGCCCACTGAGGACCGCGAGAACTGCGCCCGCACGGACGTCCCGGAGAAAGCAGGACGCCCGGTGAGACAGCCGGTCAGGAGAGGACCGACCGGCGTCATCACCGGGGCGTTGTCATCACCCGCTACCCGCGGGTCAGCGTCGGTCAGACGGTGCCGCTCGCGGCGATCGTGACCTTCGCGCTGGTCTTGCCACTCTGGCTGCCGAGCTTCTCGATCTGGTCGACGATGTCCTTGCCCTCGACGACCTCACCGAAGACGACGTGCTTGCCGTCGAGCCAGTTGGTGACGATCGTCGTGATGAAGAACTGCGAACCGTTGGTGTTCGGGCCCGCGTTCGCCATGCTCAGCAGGTACGGACGGTCGTGCTTGAGGTTGAAGTTCTCGTCGGCGAACTTCTCGCCGTAGATGCTCTTGCCGCCGGTGCCGTTGCCCGCGGTGAAGTCGCCGCCCTGCAGCATGAACTGGGGGATGACCCGGTGGAACGAGGAACCGGCGTAGCCGAAGCCGTGCTGGCCGGTGCACAGCTCGCGGAAGTTCTTGGCGGTCTTGGGAACCACGTCGTCGAAGAGCCTGAACACGATCCGGCCGGCCGGCTCGTCGTTGATGGTGATGTCGAAGTACACGTTGTCACTCATGGCGATCAACTTACCGCCGAGGAGTCCCGTGACGTGCAGAAGGGTCTCCTTTGGGCGCTCGGTGTCGTCCCGTACCCGCCGAGAATATCGCTCCCCGTGACCCTCTGAGGCGCAGAATCCTCCGGTGCACGACGACTGGGTGTGGACCTTCCACTGGATGGACCGCAACCTGGTTGCCGGCATCGTGCGCGGCATGCTGCGGCCCGGCGGGGCGCTGGTGCACGTCGCGGACCTGAAGGGCGAGCGGCTCGGCGTCGAGGGTCTGTCCTGTCCCGGTGTGCCGTACGGGGCCATCGGCGAGCTGGTCAAGGAGTACCTGGGGCCGGTCCGACGTGCCGGGCGCGGAGTGCTGCCCCACGGGACACGCGGCGGCGAACGGGAGATCATCGCCCGGGCCGCGTTCCTGGGGCCCGAGCGGCACGTCGTCCCCGGCGGGCAGGTGCTGGAACGCGGCGAGGACGACGTCGTCGCCTGGACCTTCTCCCGGTCGTCCTCGGCTGCTGGCCTGTTCGGCCCGCGCCGTGCCGCCGTGCGGCCTTCGAGGCTGACCTGCGGCGGCTGCTGTGCCGACATCAGGAACGCGAAGTGCACGCGGTTCGTACGCGATGTGTGCGCTTGGAGCTAGGGTTGCGACGCAGGAGGTGTTCCTTGTCCGAGTTGTTCGACGCCGTCGACGCGCTGGTCGCGTCCCGCTCCCCGCTTCCGCCGCCGGCCGAGCGCAAGCGGCTGCGGCAGGCCCACGGCTTGACCGTGGCCGAGGTGGCCGCAGCGCTGAAGGTCCGCCGGGCGACCGTGAGCGGCTGGGAGTCGGGCAAGACGGAACCGCGGCCGCCGGAGCGCGACGCGTATGCGCGCCTGCTCAAGCAACTCGCCGCGCTCTATCCGGCCGCCGAAAGCGTCGACACCTCAACGGTCGAGCCCGTGCCGGACACGGCCGCAGTGCCGGAGAGCCGCCCGGAGCCGGCGCCGTCGGCCGAGCGGACACGGGAGGCCGCTCGGAAGGCCGCGGCTCCGGCCCCGCGCGCCGAGAAGCCCACCGCTGCGGCTCCAGCCACCCGGACACATGAGGCCACCGCTACGGCTCCAGCCCCCCGGGCGCAGGAGGCCACCCCCACGGCCCCAGTCACTGAGGCTTCGCTCCCGAGCGCCCCGCAAAAGACCGCCCCCGCCTCGCGCCCGGCCGCCCCTCACCAGTCCCCGCCTTCCTCGTGGCGCCCGCCCGCCGCGCAGACGCGGCCGCGCGCCGCCCGGGGCAAGGCGGCTCCGGGGAAGGGCACCGCCACGGCCGCCGCCGACGACCGGTTCGCCAACGGTCCGCTCGCCGTCGTCGACGCGGGCCCGGATCGTACGGTCACGGCGTACTGCGTCGACGGTCTCGTCCTGGACGTGCCCGCCAAGTCCCTGCCCGCGCTGGTGGAATGGACGCTTGCAGAGGCTCGGCTCGGGGCTCCGCGGCTGCACGGTTCCGGCAGGGACGCCGACCCGCTGCTCGTGCTCACCGAGGCCGCCTGCGAACGCTACGGGCTTCCGGCGACGCTGTCGCAGGAGGAGCTGCTCGCCGGGCGCCTCCCCGAGGGGCACAAGGTCCTCAAGCAACTGGACCGTGCCGACTGGCAGTTGACCAAGCGGGGGTTCGGGCCGTGGGCCTGGATCTACCGGCCCGCCCAGGGCAGCCGACGGCACTGCGTGCAACTGTGCCTGCCGTCCTGGGGCGCGCTCGACGCCCGTTCCTGGGGCCACGCCGCTGCGCTCGAACCGGCGGAACTCGCCCGCGTGCTGGGCACCTACGCGCGCCGGGTGATGACACCGCGCGGCACCACCGCCGTGACCGGCCAGGAGCTGATGACCGCCCTCAACCCGCCCACCCGGGCGAGCGAGCCCGACGCGGACGGCAGGCGGCACAAGGAGCACCGGCCCGGCTCGCTCGGCGAGGCGCCCCTGGACTGCGCCCCGTGCGAGGCACCCGACGGGCACCCGCTGCTCGCCGGCCTGCCCCGCTTCCACCAGCGCGGCCCCGCCGAGATGCTGTTCGAGGAGGCGTACGACTGGGCCCGGGAGCTGACCGACGACGAGTGCATGCGACGCCACCTGGTCGGCATCGACGTCAACCTCGCCTTCGGCGCGGCCGCCAACGGCGCGGTCGTGGGACTCGCGACACCTCCCGTGCACGTCACCGACCCGGCGTTCGACCCAGCGCTGCCCGGCTCGTGGCTGGTCGACCTCTCCCATGTCGATCTCTCCCGCGTCCTCGTGGGCAAGCAGTGGCGGCAGCTCGACGGGGAGTCGCTGCCCAGCCCGTTCACGCCGACCGGCGAGCGCCCGACCGGGCCGGCCTGGTACGCCACGCCGACCGTGGCGTACGCGGTGGAGCTGGGCTACGAGGTGGCCCCGCTGGAAGCCTGGGTGCGCCAGGACAAGGGCAGGTTCCTGGACGGCTGGTACAAGCGGCTCCGCGACGCGTACGTCGACACGATGGCGGATCTGGGCGTCGGCGAGAAACTGACCCCGCAGCAGTTCCTGGCCGCGATGGACGGCTACAAGCGGCGGGACCCCGAGCTGGCCATCGTCCTGGACGCCGTCAAGTCGACCACGAAGGGCGGCATCGGCAAGCTGCGCGAGCGGGCGCGCGGCGCGGGCTGGCGGCCCGGGCAGGCGTGGCCGGCCCTGGCACGCCCGACGTGGCGGCCCGACATCCGCGCCGCCGTCATCTCCCGGGCCCGCGTCAACATGCACCGCAAGATGCTCGCCCTGGCCGCGGCGACCGGCCGGTACCCGGTGGCCGTCCTGTCGGACTGCGCCGTGTACGCCGCCGACGGACCCTCGCCCCTGGACGTCCTGCCCTACGATGCCGACGGCAGGACGGTCCCCGGCAGCTTCCGGATCGGGGTGTCGCCGGGAATGGTCAAGCACGAGGGCACCCAGACCACCCTGTGGGCCGAGGCAGTGCGCGAGAAGCACGGCCGGGTCCTCAACCTCGCCCGCTACATCAAGACGGGCGAGGTCACCGCCCAGGACACCGGAGAGTAGGGGACGGGGACCGATGGACACCGTCGGAGAAGGCCTCGACAAGGCGGTGCAGGGCGCGTTCACCCGCCCCGTCCCCAAGTCCGCGGGCGCGCAGATGCGCTACCTGGTCAGACAGCACAAGGGCAGCACCAGGAAGGTCGCCGAACTGCTCGGCATCACCCAGCGCACCGTCGAGCGGTATGTGAAGGACCAGATCAAAAGGCCCCGGCCAGAGCTGGCACAGCGCATGGAGCGCGAGGTCCGCAAGCGGTGGCAGCCGCAGATCCGGGCCCGGGCCAGGCAGACCGCGGCCACCACCGCAGGCATCGTCATCGACACGCGCGCCCGGTTCGGCTTCACCGCCGCCCCCGGCACCACCGACGACGCCCGCCTGCGCCACCTCACCCTGGCCCTGCCCCCGCAGCACGCCGCCCGCCTCTTCGAGGCACAGGAGGCCGGAGCCACCGAAGAGCAGCTGCGGCACATCACGGCGGAGGCGCTGGGCGAGGTCTACTTCCGCGACAGCGGCCGCCGGGCCCACGGCCTGGAGGTGGAGTTCACCGACCTCGAATATGTGGAGTTCGACCTCTAGAGCGCCTTGGTCGGGCAGGGCACGGCGCAGGGCTGCGGCGAGTTCGGCGAGCTGCCGCTGACACGTCCGCGGACTGCCGGGCCACTGGTGGGACCTGGCCCACCGGGACGGCGGCCGCGCCCGGCCGGCTTCCGCGACACAGGGATGTCGGGAGTAGCGAGCCGGTAGCCTTCGGCCATGGGTGATCACGTGATGCTGAACGCGGAGAGCCGCGGCCCAGCCAGGGGAACCGCCGGGTATGCAAAGTCGGCGGATGCGCTGGCCGTTCAGTACGAGGGAGTCACCTTTGAGGAAGTTCACAGCGCCGTACTGCAGTTGGTTCCTGCCGGGCCCGGCCGCATCCTTGATGTGGGCGCGGGAACCGGGCGCGATGCCGCCGCGCTGGCGGCCCGCGGGCATCACGTCGTCGCCGTTGAGCCGACTGCGCAGATGCGTGAGCACGGACAGCGGATTCATTCAGACAGCACCATCGACTGGGTCGACGACGCTCTTCCGGACCTGATGGTGAGCGAGGGCCGGTTCGACGCGGTCTTCGCCACGGCGGTGTGGATGCACCTGGACGCCGAGGAACGCCGACGAGCGATGGCCAGGATCGCCGCCCTCCTGGTGCCCGGTGGCCGCTTCTTCGTCAATCTCCGTCACGGCCCCGTGCCGGACGGACGCCACATGTTCGACGTCTCCGCTCCTGAAACAGTCGAGTTGGGCAGTGCCCACGGGCTGCAGACGGTCCACCTCAGCGAGCGCCCCGACCTTCACGGGCGTGACAGCGTCCGGTGGAGCTGTCTGGTGCTGCAGTCGAAGAGCGCCGAAAGCTCCCCCACGCAAAGGCCCGTACCACGGACGGCGATACTTTGACGGTCACAGTCCCCGCCTTCTTGGCCGCTACCTCCGAAGTTCCCGACGACGGCGACCTGGAGGCACACCTCGTCGTCACCGACGGAGCCCGGACGCGGGAGCCGGATGGCCTGGCGACACTGGCCACCGCATCCGCAGGCGATCAACAACGCACGCGACCAAGACAAGTGACCGCTCGAAGAACGCCGCTGCGCTGCGCAGCTCGTGATCACGTGGTCTTGCGAGCCACCCCTCCGTAGAAGCCGATCTCGTGGGACCTCGGCGGTGGCGTGGTGTCCGGGCGCCAGAACGGCACCTGGACCAGGCCGGGTTCCACCGGTTCGAAGCCGTCGAAGAACCGCTCGACGTCGGCGCGGGACCGCAGGTTCAGCGTGGCGGTGGCCTTGTTGTAGACAGCCTGGGCCGCGCTGCGCTCGGCGAAGTCGCCGGTGGCGTGCGAGAGCACCAGGAAGCTGCCGGCCGGGAGCGCGTCGCGCAGGACGGCGACCGCCTGCTCGGGCTTCTCGGCGTCGGTGAGGAAGTGGAGGACGGCGACGAGGAGCAGTGCGACCGGCTGCTCGAAGTCGATGGCCCGGCGGACATCCGGGTGGTTCAGGACGGCCTGTGGGTCGCGTACGTCGCCGAGGACGACGCTGGTCGAGCCGGAGCTGCTGAGCAGCGCGCTCGCGTGCGCGGCCACGATGGGGTCGTTGTCGACGTACGCCACCCGCACGTCCGGTGCCAGCGCGTGCGCGATTTCGTGCACATTCGGGGAGGTGGGCAGGCCGGTGCCGATGTCGAGGATCTGGCGGATGCCGTTGCCGACGACGTAGCGGACGGCGCGTTGCAGGAAGGCGCGATTGGCCTGCAGGCCGATGCGCACCTCGGGCGCGGCGGCGGCGAGTTCGTCGCCGGCCCGCTGGTCCACCTCGTAGTGGTCCTTGCCGCCCAGCAGGTAGTCGTAGATGCGCGCAGGATGCGGCCTGCTGGTGTCGATCTCCGCGACGCTGAAGCCGCCGTCCTGACTCACCCTGCGCTCCTCTCGACGACCGATACGGCCCCACCCGTGAACGGTTCACGACAGCTTCGCACATCAACTTTCCTGTCCGCGCAGGCGGTTGTGCGCTGTGCGCAGAAGGAGGACGGTGACGTCGTCGGTGCACTGCCCGGTGGGCCAGGCGTGGTGGACGAGGCGGTCGGCGACGCGCTCGAGGTGCTGGTCGTCGGTGGTGCCTTCGAGGTGTTTGAGCAGGTCGGAGGTGGCCTGTGTGGCGTCTTGTCCGGGCCTCTCCACCAGTCCGTCGGTGTAGAGGGCCAGGACGGCTCCGTCGAGCAGCGGGGTCGCGGTGACGGGGTAGTGCAGGTCCACGCCGATGCCCAGAAGCGGGCCGGGCTCGATGTCCAGAATCCGTCCGCTGTGGTCGGGCTCGCACAGGAGCGGGGGCACGTGTCCGGCGCTGGCGAGGGCCAGTCGGCCGTGGGCCAGGTCCACATGCGCGTAGAGGCAGGTGACGAGCAGGTCGGATGCCAGGTCCGCCAGCAGCTGATTGGTACGGGACAGGACCTGGTCAGGAGCCGCCCCGGCGGCCGCGTGGGCGTGAATGGCGGTCCGGACCTGTCCCATGAGCGTGGCCGCGGCGACGCTGTGGCCTTCCACGTCGCCGATGACCGCCGCGACCGTGGTGTCGTCCAGGCGCAGCAGGTCGTAGAAGTCTCCGCTGACGTCGAGCCCGCGCCCGGCCGGCAGATAGCGGGCGGCGACCTCCAGATCACCGCCAAGGCGGGACCTCGAAATCGGCGTCCGGGCCCCGTAGCCGCTGCTGGGGGCCAAGATCAGATCGCCTGGTGGCGTCCGGACGGTGAACAACGGGGCTAACAGGGGTGTGCGGCACAGCGGCATGGAGGGGGCGTGCGTACCCGGGACGGGTGGCAGGATGCCGCAATGGATTCGATCTTGCGTGCCGCCGGGGACCTGCTGGGCACCGACCTGTACGACCCCGTCGACCTGGGCGGCAGTCGGCGCAGTACCGTCGTGCGTTGCCGGACGGTGGACGGCGGCAGCGTGATCGTGAAGTCGTTCACCAGCGAGCCGGATGCGCTGCGCTCCTTCACCTCCGAGGCCGCCGGGCTCGCCCTCCAGGTGGCCGGTCCGGCCCTGCTGGGTGTGGACACCGATGTGCCGCTGCTGGTCCTGGAGGATCTGGGAACAGCACCCACATTGGCCGACGTGCTGCTGGGAGACGACCCGAAGGCCGCCTCCACGGGCCTGACGGCCTGGGCGACAGGGCTCGGCCGACTCGCTGCCGCCTCGGTCCACCGGCGAGCCGAGTTCACCGGGCTGTCGGCCCGCTACAACAAGGGATTCAGGGCCTGGGGCGACGAGCCGTGGATCGAGCGGAACGCCGCCGACCTGCTCCCCCTGCTCGCCGGCGCCGGAATCACCGTGCCACCGGGACTGGCCGACGAGTTGGCCCGGATCGGGACCGCCGGCGGCGCCGAGTACCCGGCGTTCACGCCGGGGGACACCTGTCCCGACAACAACCTGCTCACTCCGGACGGCCTGCGCCTGATCGACTTCGAGGCGGCCTGCTACCAGTCGGTCTTCATGACGGCCGCGTACTGCCGTATGCCCTTCTCCAGCTGCTGGTGCGTCTTCCGGCTTCCGGCGGAGTCGGCGGAGGAGGTCGAGCGGGCCTATCGCGCCGAGGCCGTGACCGCCTACCCCGCGCTTGCCGAGGACGCGGTGGGGCAGGCCGGGATGCGGCAGGCGATCGCGGTCTGGACGGTCGACGTGACCGTGCGTCTGCTGCCCCGCACCGCGGAGGAGGACCGGCCGCTGCACCGCACCCGGCGTCCCGTTCCGACGATGCGCCAGGTACTGCGCCACCGCTGGGAGATGGCGAGCGGGATCGAGGAGCTCCCGGCGTTCGCGGAGACGATGAAATTGCTGCTGCGGGACGTCGCCGGAGGGTGGCAGGTGGCGGCACCTCTGCCGGGGTACCCCGCCTTCGCGGGTACGGCCGCGGACTGAAGAGGGTGCCGGCACTTACGGTCGTGGCAGCTGCTACGGCTGTCCGGGCGCCGCGTACCGAGGGCCGCCGTCCCGCGGAGTTCGGCGTTGCGAACGCACACCGTGCCGTATGGCCAGTGCCTAAGGTGGACTGTGATCAGCAGTGAGACAGAGCCGAAGCGGAGGGATCGAGGGCAGCCGGGGTACAAGGCCGCAGCGGGTGTGTTCGCGGTCGGGATGATGGGCACGACCCTGCCCACGCCGTTGTACGGGTTGTACCGGCAGCAGATCGGGTTCTCCGAGCTGATCGTGACGGTCGTGTTCGCGGTCTACGCGGTCGGCGTCATCGTCGCCCTGCTGGTCGCCGGCGGCTTCTCCGACGTGCTGGGGCGGCGACCGCTCCTGCTGGCCGCCCTCGGCCTGGCCGCACTCAGCGCGGTCTGCTTCCTGACCGAGGTCGGGCTGCCCCTGCTCTGCACGGGCCGCGTGCTGTCGGGCTTCTCGGCCGGCCTGCTGAGCGGCACGGGCACCGCGGCCGTCCTCGAACTGGCCCCGCCCAGCCGACGAGCCCGAGCCGGACTGGCGGCGACCGCGGCCAACATGGGCGGCCTGGGGCTCGGCCCCCTCCTCTCCGGCCTCCTCGCCGAGTACGCGCCTTGGCCGCTCAAGCTCCCGTTCGCCGTCCATCTGGTGCTCCTGGCGGTTGCCGTTGTGGTCGTCTGCCTGCTGCCCGAGACCGTCCACCGCTCCGTTCCGCGACCGTCGCTGCGCCCCCAGGGCATGAAGGTTCCGCCGGAGGTCCGTGGGGTGTTCGCACCATGTGCCCTCGCCGCCTTCGCGGGCTTCTCGATGCTCGGGCTGTTCACGGCAGTGGCCCCCGCCTTCCTCACCCAGACGCTGGACGAGCACAACCTTGCGATCGCCGGCGCCGTCGTCTTCTGCGTGTTCTGCGCCTCGACCTGCGGACAGCTGCTCATGGGACGGATCGGCGCGCGCCGAGCCCTGCCCCGGGGCTGCACGGTGCTCGTCGCCGGACTCCTCCTCATCGGGGCCTCGCTGTTCCTGGAGTCCTTCCCGGTGCTGCTGGCCGGAGCGTTGACCGGTGGCCTCGGCCAGGGGATGGCCTTCCGGGCCGGACTGACCGAGGTGAGCACCGCAGCCCCCGAGGAGCACCGAGGCGCCACCATCTCGGCGTTCTTCGTGGTCGCGTACGTGGGGATCTCGTTGCCGGTCGTCGGGGTGGGCGCGCTGACCGTTGCGCTCGGACTGCGCGGTGCCGGACTGGTGTTCACGGCATGCGCGGTCGTGCTGGTGACGGCCGTGGGCATCCGCGTGAGACGGAACCTGCCCCCGGCCGCGGCCCCTTCCTGAGTCGTGAGCCGCACGCCGGCTCCGACAGACGTCCCGCCGGCTCCGACAGGGGCTTCGGTGGTGCTCCGTCGCATCGCTGTGGAGAGGGCAGGATTCGAACGTCCGGCTTCCGCTTTCTCGTCCCGTTCATATGCACAAGAGTGGCAGGAGGCGCTGACGAGGGACTGATGCGCCGCTGACACGACCGTCCCTGCAGGGTTCGAGTGGGGGATCTCCCCGATGCGCGGGCGGGAGTTGAGCCTGCACGATGGTCGGCATGACGAAGGCACAGCCGACCAAGCGCCCAGTGCAGCGGTATCACGGCCTGCGGGCCGTGGCCGTCTGCGCGGTTCTGGTCATCAGCTCCCTGATCGCGGTCTTTCCGGCTCAGGCCGCGCCGGAGAGAGTGCCGTCCGCGCATCCGGCCCGGCTGCGGCTGCCCGTGCCCACGGGCAGGTTCCCGGTCGGCGAAGTGACCCTGCATCTCGCCGACACCTCCCGCCACGACCCCTGGCAAGCGGGCAAGGACGCCCGCGAGCTGATGGTCAGCGTGTACTACCCCGCGACGCAGACAGCCGGCCGTCCGGCGGCGCCCTACATGCTGCCCAGGGCGGCAGCCCACTTCGACGCGGTGACCGCCGACGACTACCTGGGGATGGGCCTGCCGACTGGACAGGCCGACTGGACCGCCACGGTCACGCACGTCTCACAGACCGCTTCCGTCGCCGACGGCGGCAGAAAGCGGCCGGTGCTGATCTACTCTCCGGGCCTGGGCGAACCCCGGACCTGGGGCACCACCCTGGTGACGGACCTGGCCAGCCGAGGGTACGTCGTGCTGACGATCGACAACACCTTCGAGTCCCCGGAAGTGGAGTTCCCCGACGGCTCGTTGGCCACCATGGTGATCCCGTCCGATCCCGATGCCTTCATCAGAAAGGCCCTCACCGTCCGGAACGCCGACACCGGCTTCGTGCTGGACCAACTGGGCGTGCTGAACGCCGGGCGGAATCCCGACGTGGACGGCAGGCCCCTGCCCTGCGGTCTCGCCGGCGCCCTCGACCTGTCCAGGGTCGGCATGTTCGGCCACTCGCTGGGCGGCACCGCGACGGCCACGGCCATGGACGCAGACCCACGGATCACCGCCGGCATCGACATGGACGGCAACCTGACCACCTTCGACGGCAGGCCGATGCCCGTCGCCGAGCACGGGCTCGCCCGGCCGTTCCTGCTCATAGGCAAAGACGGCCCCACGGACACAGGCCCCGGCTGGTCGGCGTTCCGGGCCCACACACCCGGCTGGAACCGACAGCTCAGACTGCGCGGATCCCAGCACGCCTCCTTCACGGACGCGGAAGTCCTGCTCCCGCAGCTGGATCTGCCACCGGCCACACGGACGAACGACATCGGCACGATCGCTCCGACCACGGCCGTCCGGACCGACGAGGTCTATGTCGCGGCGTTCTTCGACCACTGGTTGCGCGGCAGGCCCGGCCACTTGCTGGACAGGCCCTCTCCCCAGTATCCGGCCATGGAGTTCGTGGACTGACCCACATCACCCACATCACCCACATGACCCACCGCGTGGCGTACGTGAAGCAGTCGAGGACGCGCCCTCACGGCGCATACCGCGGCAGGCCGTCCCGCTCGGCGCGTGTCTGTGCCGGCAGCGGCAGCGTCCATGTGTAGGCGTCCGGGGAGAAGGCATGCAGACGCTTGACGAGCCTGGCGGTTGACCAGGGCCAGCAGAAGGTGTTCACACCCGGGAGGCCGAAGTAGTAGCCGGTACCGCCGGTGGAGTTGTAGACGGTGGTGCGCAACGCCTCGTGCAGGGCCCGCTGGTGGGCTTCCTCGGCGTCGGGCTTGACGTCCAGCGCGACGGACCCGCTGGTGCGCAGGTGGGTGAGGGCGGCGGTGATGTAGCGGAGTTGGGCTTCGAGGACGGTCGGGACGGCGGTCGTGCCGCTGAGCAGGTTAGGACCGATGAGCAGAAAGAGGTTGGGGTATCCGTTGACGCTGGTGCCCAGGTAGGCACGGCGGTTGTCGGCCCAGGTCCTGGCCAGCGTGATGCCCTGGGTGCCGTGCAGGCGGTCGGCCAGGGGGATGTCGCCGATGTGGTAGCCGGTGGCGAGGACGATGACGTCGGCGTGGACCCGGGTGCCGTCGGCGCCGATGACCTCGGAACCCTCCACGGCCGTCGCACGGGTGGGATGCAGCCGCACATGGGGCCGGGCGAGGGCGGGGTAGTAGGTGCTGGAGGTGATCAGGCGGCGGCCGCCGAAGCGGTAGTCGGGAGTGAGCGCCTGGCGCAGGGCGCGGTCCGGGACGGAGGTGCGCAGATGGAGGCGGGCCAGGGCCTCCAGGGGGCGCAGCAGGCGGGGGTGGCGCAGGGGTAAGCCGATGGTTTCCTGGGTCCAGTGGTGCAGGCTGCGCAGAGCACGGCGTGCTGCCGGGTGGTGTCCGAGGAAGCGCCGGAGGCCCGGTGAGAGAGGGTAGTCCGGTTTCGGCAGTACCCACTGGGGTGTGCTCTGGAAGACGTCGACATGAGCCGCCTTCGGCTGGATCTCGGGCAGGAACTGCACGGTGGACGCGCCGGTGCCCACCACTGCGACACGTCGTCCGGTCAGGTCGGCGTCGTGGTCCCAGCGGGCGGAGTGGAAGGACGGGCCGGGGAAGGCGTCCAGGCCGGGGATGTCGGGGTAGCGGGGCCGATGCCAGGGACCCGTGGCTACGATCACGGCCCGGGCGGTGTACGTGCCCGAGGTGGTCTGCAGGTCCCAGCGGTGCGCGTCCGGATCCCAGCGGCTGCTCAGCACCTCGGTGTCGTAGCGGATCGCCTTGTCCGCGCCGTGTGTTGCCGCGGTGGTCTCGAGGTAGTCGAGGATCTCGGACCGGTCGGCGAAGCACCGGCTCCAGGCGTGCGGGGCGAAGGAGTACTCGTACAGCACCGACGGCACGTCGCAGCCGCATCCGGGATAGGTGTTGTCGCGCCAAGTCCCGCCGAGGCGACCGGACTTCTCCAGCACCACGACGTCCTCGATGCCGGCCCGACGCAGTGCGATCACGGCGGCCACGCCGGAGAGGCCGGCCCCGATGACGACCACCTCCACGTCCTGACGGCCGCTGTCGGTACCTTTCCCAGCCACGGGCGCCCCCAACTCTGTACTCAGAGCGACCGACCGTACCGTGATCCGTAACCGGTCACGGCGGTATGACCAGCGGATACCTCATATGAGTGATCTTGCTGGATGGATGATTTTCCGCTCCTTTTCCTGTGCTTGGCTGACAGGCATGACAATGAGGGACGAACTGGCCGGGTCTCGTGGTCCGCGCTCCGCAGTCGACGAGCCGACGCGACAACTGCCCTACCCCAGTGGCTGGTTCTTCCTCGCACGCTCCCGTGAACTCGCCACCGGCAGTGTCGTGACCCGCCGCTTCATGGACGAGGACGTCGTCCTCTACCGCACCCCCGACGGCCGGCCCCGCGCGGTGCGTCCGTACTGTCCCCACCTCGGCGCCCATCTCGGCGCGGGTGGCATGGTGCAGGGCGAGAACCTGGTGTGCCCCTTTCACCACTTCGCCTTCGCTCCCGACGGCACCTGCGTGGGCACGCCCGACGGCCCGCCACCGCGCGCCCATCTGGAGCACCACACCATCAGCGAGCGCAACGGCTTCGTCTTCGTCTGGCACGAGCCGGAGGGCGCCCCGCCCAGCTGGGAAATCCCCGGCACCGCACAGGAGGGAGTCGTCCCGACGGCCGCCTGGAGCACGGAGGTGCACACCCACGCCCAGGAGCTCATCGAGAACGCCCTCGACTACCGGCATCTGCCCGTCCTGCACCACGTGGCCGTGCAAGAGCTCGACCCACCCACGGCCCAGGGCCCCCTCCTGCGCATGCGGCTGCGCCTCGGACCGGACCGGCCGCCCGTCCTCAGGCAGAGGTTCCAGGCCGACCATGCCTTCCTCATGGCAGGACTGGGGTACCTCCGGGTCGAGCTCCCGCTGCCCTCCCTCGGTCTCGTCAGCTACCTGTGGGCCATCCACACACCGACCGGGCCCCGCCGTACCCGCCTGCTGCTCGCGACGGCCTGCGCGGACCTCCGCGCCCCGGACGCCGCCGGAGCCTCCTTCCCCCGGCGCGGCCTGCACCGGGCCCTGGCCCGCGCGGTGCTCAGGACCGCGGTCGGCAAGGTCCGCCAGGACCTGGCGATCTGGAACGCCAAGCGCTACGAGCCGCGGCCCCGCCTCGCCGTACGCGACGAGGCCATCGGCCTCTTCCGCCACTGGGCCCGCCAGTTCTATCCGGCAGACTGACGCAACGCCAGGGCGGCGTACGGTCAGGGCAAGGTCCGGCACAGCAGGGCATCGGGCCCCGGACGGCTGCCGAACCGGGTGGTGAAGGCGATCCCGGCGGCGTACTCGCTCTCCGCGCACTGTCCCTTGTAGTCGCCGTAGGCGAAGTCGCCGCCCGCCGCACCGGCGGGACGGTTGTCGGACCGGTCGAACCACACGGTGTGTCCCGTTCCCGACAGCGGGATGCGACCCGGCGCGCACAAGGCCGCCGACACACGTTCCCCCCGCAGGCTGTACCCGATCAGGAAACTGCCCGGCGGGCACTGCAGTTTGGTGTACCCCGACGCCCAGTCGCCGCCCGGGGGAACGTAGCGCTCGTCAACGACGACCGTCTGTCCCGCGTCGAGGGCCCGCAGCTCTCCCGCACCGCTGTCGGTGCACAGACCGCGACCGGCGGTGTGGCTCAGGCCGATCAGCCGCAACCCGTCCGGGCAGGCGGCCTTGTACGCCCCCGGATCCCAGTCTCCCGCGGCCCGCACCCGCAGGGACTCCACCGCGTCCCCGTGGTCGGTGCTGAGCATGCGCCAGACCGGGACGGCCACCACGGGACCGCCCGTGCTCGGCGCCGACATCAGGTGCTGCCAGGCCGCACTGCGCCAGTCGCCGGAGTCGAGGATGCCGGAGCGCTGCCCTGCGGTGTCGTAGCGCAGCAGCGCCCAGTCGTCGTGTCCCGCGAAGCCGACCAGCGGCCAGTACGCGAAGTCGGCGTCGTGGCCGACGAAGTAGTCGGTGACGTTGCGGAACCAGGTGCGGGCCGCCGTGTTCGTCTCGCCGCTGCCGATGCCGAACTCGCTGACCCAGACAGGTGCGGTGTAGTGCCGACCGGTCTCCTCGACGAAGAACGCCTCGTCATCGAGAGCCGCGTTCAGCTGCTCGCGGGTCAGGTCCTGGTACCGGGGATCGTGGGTCTCGCCCATGCCGGTGGCGCCGCTGTGATGGGGGCCGGTGTAGCCGTAGAAGTGGGCGGAGTAGACCAGCTTGTGTGCATCGACCAGGGTGTGCGAGAGGGTGCGGACTGGGGTGAGCACCGGCCGGCCGTGCGGGAGCCCGTCGACGGGTATGCCGGTCCAGTTGATGCCCTCGATGACGATGAGCAGACGGGGGTTGGCCTCGGTGAGAATCCGGTCGGCGGCGAGCTGGGCGGCGGCATACCAGTCATGGCCGTCGCCCAGGCCCCAGTTGGGGTCGTCCAGGACGTCACGTCGGACCTCGTTGTACAGGTCGGCGCCGACCACGCGGGGGACGGCGGCGTAACGGCGGGCCATGAACACCCAGTCGTCCGCCCACTGCTGTGTGGACTGCCCGCTGTTCCACCGCTCGTTGCCGTCGATCCCGCAGCACCACCGGGACGTGTTGGTGTGGTTGTTGAGGATGACGGCGAATCCGCTCCGGCTGAGCGCACTGACGACGGCGTCGTAGATCTGCAGGGCCGTCCTGCCCCGCAGCTGCGGGTTGGCACCGACAGCGGCGTCGGGGACCGGCGTCGTACCGTGGATCATCTCGTTGGAGAACGGCAGCCGGATGGTGTTGATCCCCAGCTCATGGAAGTCGGCGAGGAGACCGTCCAGCGGAACGCGGTCGAGGCCGAGCGGAATGCCGGAGGAGTTCTGGCCGGCGTGATGGTTGGCGGGGTCGGTGATGCTTCCGCTGCCCGTCCAGGACCCTTGTGCACCGTCCCAGTTGGCCGCCTTCAGCCGGAACCGGTTGCCCTGGCTGTCGACTATGTAGCGGCCTTGGGTCGACAGGGGTGCCGACCAGGTGGCGGACGCCGTCATCGCGGCGGCCGAGCGGGGCGCGGGGGCGGCGGACGCTGGTGCCGACTGCGCGGTGACGAGCAGGAGTCCCGCGGCTGATGCGGCCAGACGAGGGACAGCTGGTGCGATCGACATGTGGACGGCCCTCGGTCGTTGGGGGAGCAGTGTTAGGAGCAGTGTTATCCGACGCTGTACGGTGCCCGGTGGGACCGAAAAGGTCCAGACGGCCGGCAGAGGAACAGGGCCGACATCAGCTCGCTCGATCTTGGATATCCGCCTTCCTTTCGCCGGCGAAATAGCTGAGAGTCCCCGCAATCAATTCCCTCTTTGTCCGAGCGGCGCTCCTGGAGGATGATGGAAGGTGAGCGAGCAAAGGGGCCCATCATGAAAACCGGAGCCTCGGATTACGACGACTATCTGTACTCGCGTACTCCCTCCCAGGCCGAGGGCGAGCGCGACGAGCCGGCCGAGCGGGGTGTGGAGCAACACCCGGACGTCCCCAGGACCGAACCGTCCCAGGCGGAGGGCGAGCGGCCGCAGGACGCCCCAGGTGCATGACCGAGGCGTCTGCCGTTTGGCCCCCGCCGGGCGTTCGTCGTGGCGGTCTCGTGCGCGATCACTCCTGACAGGGACTCAGCAGGCGTGCGGTGGGGCTGTGAAGATCCGGTCCAGGTGGTGGTCCAGGACCTTCGTGGCCGCCTCCGGGCTGCGCTGGCCGACCAGGATGCTGGTGCCCAGCCCTGCGGACATGGCGAGCAGGCCGACGGCTTCCAGCTGTGCATCGAGGCCGGGCCGGACGAGGCCGCTCTCCTGGGCCTGCCGGAGGAGGGCGGTCAGCGCGCTCTGGGCGGCATCGGGGTTGTTGATGAAGGGCTGAGCGGCGAGCGCCTGGTCGGTGACGGAGAGAACGGCGTACGAGGTGTAGACGAGGTGGAAGGTACGGCTCTCCTCGTCGGTCGGAAGCGCCGCCATCAGCATGGCCTCGATCACCGCCCGCGGCCCCGGATCGTCGCCGGCGGCCCGCACGCGCGCCGTGACCCGCTCCCCGAATCCCTCGGCCAGTTGCTGCAGCCCGTAGAGCAGCAGCTTCTCCTTGGTCTCGAAGTAGTACTGCACCAGCCGCAGTGACACACCCGCCTCCGCGGCCACGTCACGCATGCCCACGGCGTGCAGCCCGCGCCGCGCCGCCACCCGAAGGAGTGCCTCGGCGATCTCGTTGCGCCGCTCTGTGTGGTCCACGCGCTTGGGCATCGACCGCTCCTCCGCTCGCTGTTTCCGCTGGTCGGGCCACCCCGACCCCCTGATGATACAGCTGTACCAACAATGTGATACGTTCGTACCACAAAGAGTCCACAGCAGGAGGTGACCGTGTCCCAGACCGTGACCCGCGCCCGGGCCGATGTCGGCCGTTACGTGAGCGATGCCTGGCGCGACCGCTACTTCGAGGCCTGTGACGTGCTCTATGCCCTGGGCGCGCCCACCGTCGCGGAAACGGACGTGGAGACGTCGTTCGGCACCACGCACGTCTACCGGTACGGCCCCGCGGACCCGGCCGCCCGGACACGCACCCCGGTGGTCCTGGTGCACGGAGCGGGCTCGTGCTCCGCCATGTGGTACCCCAACACCCCTGCACTCAGCGCCGACCGCCCGGTCTACGCGATCGACACCCCCGGGGATCCCGGACGCAGCGTCCAGCGCGAGCCCATCCACGAACCCGAACGCGCCGCACAGTGGCTGGACGAGACACTCGCCGGGCTCGGGCTCGACCGCGTGCACCTGGTCGGCTCCTCCTACGGCGGATGGCTCGCCGTGAACCAGGCGCACCGCAGGGCCGACCGCCTCGCCTCGGTCACCCTGCTCGACCCCGGCGGCCTGGAGAAGGTCGGCCTGCGCTTCTTCGTCTGGATCTTCGTCAGCCTCTTCGCGACCTTCGCACCCAAGGCACTGCGCCCACGCCTGGCCGCCTGGCTGGAACAGCCGGTCCTCGTCGTGCCGGAGCTGCGCACCATGGTCAGGACCGGTGTGCGTGCCTACCGCATCCGCCGCCCCGTCCCGCAGCCCCTGTCCGAGGACGAACTGTCCAGCATCCGCACCCCGCTCTACCTGGTGCTCGGCAAGCGAAGCCTGCTCGTGCACCCGCACCGGCAGGTCGAGCGCGTCCCGCGCCTGGTGCCGGGCGCCCGGGCGGACATCATCACCCACACCGGCCACGGCCCCCAGATCGACCACGCGGACGAGATCAACCGCAGGATGCTGAGCTTCATGGACTCCGTCGACTGACGGCTGCCCGGCCGCCCCGGACCTCGTCGTCGGTGCCGCACCGTACGTTCGAAGCGCATGTCCGCAGCCGCCCGACGGGGCGATCCGAGCGGTCGGTCACGCGCCGGTGGAGGGACGTATGTTCTGGTTGAGACGGAACAGATTCGTGGGATCGTACGCGTCCTTGACCCTCACCAGCCGTTGGTGAACCGCCTCGGGGTAGGAGGCGCGCACCTTGTCCTCGGCGGCGTCGCCGGTGAAGTTGACGTACATGGTCCCGCGGCCGTGACGGGCGATCTCCTCGCGGGCGTCGCGGGCCCAGGCGACGTGCGCGTCGAACGCCGTGGCGTCGGGGGAGCGCGCGATCACGTTGCACAGCACGCTCGGGTCCCGCTGGCTGAAGGCCGTTGCCTCGGCGGGCACGCGGGCGAAGGCGCCGCCCAGGTGGTGCAGATGCAGTTCGCTGAACGGCGTCGGTGTCGTCAGGTGGTGGCGCAGCACGGCGTCGAGTGCGGTGTCGGACGGCTCGATGAACGCCGACGTGAAGTAGTTGTGGGCGCCGGCCGTCCACAGCGGGTCGAGCAGGGACTGCATGGCCGTGTACGGCATGGGGCCCATGAGGTCGGCGATGGGTGTCCCCAGCGTGCGCAGCGGACCGACGGCCGCCTCGCCGGCCGCGGGATCGCCCGCGTACATGCCGACCAGCACCGCGATGCGGGTGCCGTGGACCTCCGGGGGCAGGAAGGGCAGGGGAGGTGCGGTGGTCAGGTTGACCAGCGTCGTCAGCTCGTCGGGCAGGTGGGCGGTCAGCTCACGCCAGCCCGTGACCACCTGCCGGGCCTCCTGCAGCGGATAGACGATCAGGCCCGCCAGGACCTGCGGTCCGACCGGGTGAAGCTGGTACTCGAGCGAGGTCACGACACCGAAGTTGCCGCCGCCGCCCCGCAGGGCCCAGAAGAGGTCGGGGTGTTCATGCGGGTCGGCGCGCAGCACGCGGCCGTCCGCGGTGACGACCTCGGCCGCCGTCAGGTTGTCGGAGGCCAGACCGTGCCGGCGCAGCAGCCAGCCCACTCCGCCGCCCAGCGTGAACCCGGCGATCCCGGTCGTGGAGACCAGACCGCCGGTCACGGCCAGGCCGAACGCCTGGGTCTCATGGTCGAGGTCGCCCCAGGTCAGGCCGGCCTGGGCGACCACCCGGCGCCGTACGGGATCCACCAGGGCGCCCTTCATGGGCGACAGGTCGATGACGATGCCGTCCTCGCAGGTCGAGAACCCGGCGATGCTGTGGCCGCCGCCGCGCACGGCGACGAGCAGGTCCTGGCTGCGTGCGAACTCGACGGCGCGCATCACGTCCGCGGTCCCGGCGCAGCGCACGATCAGCGCCGGATGCTTGTCGTGGGCCCCGTTCCAGACCGCGCGGGCCTGGTCGTACTCGGCGTCGCCAGGGCGGACGACGGTGCCGCGCAGGATTGCTTCCAGCTCGGCGACGGTGGCGTCCCCCAGGATGCCCTTTGCCGTGTCGATCGACATGGTCGGCTCCTCGGTGTGCGTGCTTGCGCTGATGTCAGGACCGTAGGCAGCCCCTCTTAGCACTCACTCAGCAGCGGCTTTGGAGGCGGTCGTCGGTGGCAGCGTGCGCCGCAGGACGGCAGGGCCTCGGGTGTCGCCGAGGCGGGTGAAGAGGGCACCGGCCCGAGCGGCCGTCGCCTCGGCGGCTCCGCTGTCGCCCGCCTGCCGCTGGAGCCGGGCCAGCATGAGGGCCACCCAGGCGACGGCGCAGGTCGACCCGGCGACATGCTCCAGGCGCTGCGCGCGCGTCAGCAGCGTGCGTGCTCGTGCCGTGTCTCCGGCGGCCCGTGCCACGAGCCCGAGGTGGAGCAGGGTGTTGGTGATGCCCGGGACGTCATCGGTCTCCTCGAAGCCCGCGAGGACGCCGGAGAGGACGGCCTGTGCGCTCTCCGCGTCGCCGTCGGCGAGATGGAGCAGTCCGAGGCAGCCGAGCGTGATGCCTTCCTCCCGGCGGTCGCCGAGCCGGCGCCTGATCGCAAGCGCCGCGTCGAGGTGGGTCCGTGCCGCGTCGCGGTCGCCCCGGCAGCGGTGGAGGTTGCCGAGCGTGTTGAGGGCCAGGGACTCGCCGTGCGGGTCGGCGAGCGCGCGGAAGCAGTCGACGCTGCCTTCGGCCGCCAGGGCGGCGGCGTCGGTGTTGCCGTCGAGCCGGCTCGCCCACGCCAGATTCGCCAGGGCGTAGCCGCGGGCGCGGGAAGGGCCGACCGCGCGGCCGACGAGCACCGTCTCCTCGTAGAACAGAGACACCTGCCCCGCCGCGTCGGCCTCGACCGCGTACCCCGGTGTCATGACCGGGAAGAACGGGGCGCTCTCGGCGTCGACGTCCTCCAGCATCCGGAGACTCTCCCGGTAGGCCGCGCGCGCCACCGAGCCCTCGCCACGGCAGACGGCCCAGACTCCGGCGAGGTGCGCGGCGGCGGCGAGGACCGAGGGGGCGCCCGCGTCGCGCGCGAGGGCGCGGGCCAGGTCCAGAGCGGTGCGGGCGCGGTCCCAGGCGCCGCCCATCCAGAGCAGGACCGCCTGCTGACAGTGCGCGGACGCCAGCGCCGCCGGGTCCGGCCGCCGCTGGTGGATCCCGACGATCTGCTCGGCGATGTCCTCCAGCGAGGCGCTGTCACCGAGGCGGATCGCCAGCACGGCCCGTCCCATCAGCGCTCTGGCCCGCTGCGGGGTGGGCTCCGGTGCGGCGGCCAGCGCGTCCTCCAGCCAGCGCCGGCCCTCGGCGAGGCGCCCCCGTTCCGGCCAGAACGACCGCAGGGCCACGGCCAGCCGCAGCGCGCTCTCCGGTTCGTGGCGCAGGAACGAGCGCAGGGCGGCCCGGAGATTGCCGTAGTCGGCCTCCAACTCCAGCGACGGCGCCCCCGAAACGCCGGTGGGCGCCTCGCGGTCCCGCGCCTCGGCGAGTGCCAGATAGAAACACCGGTGCCTGGACTCGGTGGCGGCCAGTTCCCCGGCGGCCCGCAGCCGGTCCATGGCGTACTGGCGGATCGTCTCCAGCAGCCGGTAGCGGACCTCGTCCTGCCGGGGCTCCGCCAGCACCAGGGACTTGTCGGCCAGCCGCCCCAGCAGGTCCAGCACCGAGCTGTCGGACATGCCGTCGGCGCACACCTCCTCCGCCGCGGCCAGGGAGAACCCGCCCGCGAAGACGGCGAGCCGGCGGAACAGGCGCCGTTCCTCCTCGTCGAGCAGCCGATGGCTCCACTCCAAGGTGGCCAGCAGGGTCTCCTGGCGGGTCACACCGCGCCGGCTGCCCCGCCCGAGCAGAGCCAGGGCGTCGTCGAGCCGTTCGGCGATCTGGCGCGGGGCCAGCACGGGCACCCGGGCCGCCGCCAGCTCCAGGGCCAGGGGCATCCCGTCGAGCCGGAAACAGATCTGCGCTACGGCCTCCGCGTTCCCGGGGGCCAGCCGGAAATCGGGGGCCGCGTCGGCAGCCCGCTCCACGAACAGCCGTACGGAGGCGAAGCGGCCCAGTTCCGCCACGGGCGGCAGCCGATGCGGATCCGGCAGCTCGAGGGAGGGCACCCTGAACGTGCGTTCCCCGTAGCTGCGCAACGGCTCCCGGCTGGTCGCGAGGATGTGCACGCCCGGGCAGCCGGACAGGACCTTCGAGGCCAGGGCGGCGCACGCGTCGATCAGGTGCTCGCAGTTGTCCAGCACCAGCAGCATCTCCCGGCCGCCGAGCTGGGCGACGAGCGCTTCCCGGCCCGTTCCGGACGGCGGGAGCTGCAGTTCCAGGGCGGCGGCGACCGCCTCGGGCACGAGGTGCGGTTCCGCCAGCCCGGCGAGGTCCACGAACCAGGCCCCGTCCCGGAAGCGGTCGTCCCGGCGGGCCGCCACGGCGAGCGCGAGCCGGGTCTTCCCGCAGCCGCCGGCGCCGGTGAGGGTCAGCAGCCTGCTCCGCCCGAGCAACGCCTCCACCTCGGCCATCTCGCGCTCCCGGCCGACGAGAGCCGTCGCCGGCACCGGCAGATGGCGCCTCGGGGACTCCGGCTGCTCTGCCGGCGCCTCGACCGAGTCGGCGAGCAGCGCACGGTAGAGGCGGCGCGTCTGCGGGTCGGGGTCCGCGCCGGTGTCACGGCGCAGTGCGTCCCGCAGCCGCTCGTAGGCGGACAGCGCCTCCCGGCGTCGCCCGGCGTCGGCCAGGACCCGCATCAGCGCCCGGTGGGCGGGCTCGTGCAGCGGGTCGTCGGCGATGAGTGACCGCAGGACGTCGATGGCCTCGGCAGAGTGGTGATCGTGCTCGAGTGCTTCGGCCAGCCCGAGCCGGAGGGCCGTCTGCCGGGTCTCCAGCGCCTCGTTCGCCTCGGTCGCCCAGGGCTCGTACCGGTCCTCGGGCAGCAGCCCGGGGCCGACCAGGGCGAGCGCGGCACGGTAGTCCGCGGCGCGGCCCCCGTTCGAGGCCCGCCGCGCCGCCTCGTCGAACTCGTCGAGGTCGATCCGCACCCGGCCGTCGGGGCCGAGCAGCACCATGTCGTCGCGGAGCACGACGACGTCGCCCGGCGCTCCCGTGGAGGACAGCGCATGGCGCACAGCGTGCAGCACCTGGTGCAGGTTGTTCGACGCGGCCGTCCGGTCGAGGTCCGGCCACAGAAGGTCGTAGAGCTGATCCCGGTGCATCCGGTGGCCGGGCGACAGGCACAGCAGCTTCAGCACGCTTCGGGCCTTGCGCAGCCGCCACGCCCCGGCGGCGACGGGGCGGTCCGCGACCGCCACGGCGAAACCGCCGAGGAGCCGGATCCGCACCTCATCGGCCATGGCTGCCCTCACGAGCAGGCTACCGCCTTGCCCCATCGGGGGTCGGGTCCGCGCCCAGATGCATGATCATGGTCGTAGCGGAAGGATCGGCAGTGGTGGTCCATGCTCTGCGAGGAAGCGCGGGGCTCACCGCCCGCCGGTGTCTCGGCGTCCGCCCGAGCTGGGGATGACGCCCGTTCCGGCGTTCCTACCGGAGCATTGACATGGATACGAAACGCATCAGGCGCCGTCCTTCAGGTCCTTCGGGATCACACGCGCGGGTCACCGGCGGACCGGCGTCGTCCGCCGCCGACTGGGGCCTTCTGCTCCTCCGGCTCAGCTTCGGACTGGTGATGGCCGCGCACGGCGCTCAGAAACTGTTCGGGATCTTCGGGGGAGGCGGCCTGACGGCGACCGGCCAGGCGTTCGCGACCCTCGGGTACCGCCCGGGCAAGCTCTTCGCGCTGATCGGCGGCCTGTCCGAATTCCTGGGTGGCCTGGGCCTGGCCCTCGGACTGCTCACTCCACTGGCGGCCGCCGCCCTGATCGGCGTGATGATCAACGCCATGGCGACCGTCACCGCAGCCCATGGGCTGTGGGACGCGGACGGCGGCGTGGAGTACAACGTCGCCATCGCCGTGGTCGCCCTGGCCGTCGCGGCCATCGGCCCCGGAAGCCTCGCCGTCGACCGGTTCTTCCGCTGGGGTACGGGCGGCTGGGGCGAAGCCGCGTTCGCCTTGGGCCTGGGCGGTGTGGCCGCCGCGCTGTCGCTGACTCTTTGACCCCGGGAGAGGAAGACGGACCGACGGCGTCCGGGCGCCACGGAATCGGCAGCCCTCGCCGGCGTGGGGCGCAGGCCCATCAGGCGGGCGCCGCGCGGGCGATCGAGGCGAGCGCGTGGTCGAGGACGGCATCGCCCGACGGACCGTCGTGCCAGCGGGCGCCGATGTGGCCGTCGGGCCGGACGAGCAGTGCCCCGCGCGGGCGGAGGCCACAGAGGTCGCCGTACTCGTCGGGAAGGGGCTCGATGCGCAACGGCCATGATGCGCCGGTCTGTTGCTCCCAGTGGGAGGGGTCCGGGGTGAGCAAAGTGAACCACTCGCCGAACGCGTCGAGCGTGGAGCGGTCGTCCGTGAGCCAGAGGTGCGGCATGCGATGGCCCGGCTCCGCGGTGGGGACGTAGTCCGTGCCCCTGTCGGACGGCTCGGGCGGGGTGCCGTCGCCGAGGACCGCGGCAGAGTCGTAGGCGACACCCAGCACCAGACCGAGTTGGGCGAAGTACCGTTCGGACCAGGGTAGTTCGACCTGGGGCGACGCTGTATCGCCGGCCTGGAGCTGTGCGCGGCGCCGGTTCAGCGCCTGGACCATGAGGTGGGTGTTGGCCACCGTCTGGCGCAGCGTCTCCTGGGCGACGGGGTGCCGTTCGGCCTCGTAGGTTTCCAGCAGGCCGGGTTCGGCCCACCCGTGGAGCACACCCGCCAGTTTCCAGCAGAGGTTGTGCACATCGGCGATGCCGGTGTTCATGCCGAGGCCGCCGATGATGGGGAGCGCGTGCGCGGCGTCGCCGGCCAGCAGGACCCGGCCCCGGCCGAGGCGTTCGGCGACGAACGCGTTCATCACCCAGTGCTGAACCCGCAGGACACGGGCCTGTACGTCGGCGTCGGGGCCGAGGGCTCGCGAGACGACCTGCGCCCAGTCTGCGCGCGCAGCGTCGTCCGGCGTGGGCCCGAACCAGGCCCAGCCTCCTTCGGGGTAGAGCGGGGCGAACGATCCGTGCGAGGTGAAGTAGACCCCGGCGGGCTGGCCGGCGCACCAGCGGGTGAGGTCGGCGTCGAACACGACGGTGGTGAAGTCGCCCAGCGCTCCGGGGCCGGCGGTGTCGATTCCCAGCAGCTGCCGGACGGTGGAGTTCGCGCCGTCCGCGGCGAGGACACAGCGGGCACGCAGGCGTGTCTCCTCACCGCTCTGGCGGTCGACGAGCAGGGCGACGACGCCGTCGGCTTCCTCGGTCAGGCCGATCAGCTCGACCCCGAACCGCACCGGTGCCTCGGCGGCGGCCAGCAGCAGGGGCTCCAGGCGATCCTGCGAGGTGACCGCGCCGATCACGGGGCTCTGCGGAACCGGCGCGTTGACCCCGACCATCGCCGCTGTGGCGAACTCGTGGCCGTGCAGCGTGTCCCGGAAGCGGACGCGGCCGTACTCCGGTGCGAACGCGGCGTCCTTGATCCGGACCGCTAGTCCCAGCTGGCGGTAGATCTCCATCGAGCGCACGTTGACGAGCCGGGACCGGGGAAAAGGTGACAGCTCACGGCGTTTCTCGACCAGGAGTGTCCGTACGCCCCAGCGTTCCAGCAGTGCTCGGGCGGTGAGTCCGACCGGCCCGCCACCGACGATCAGTACCGGTACCTCGGCGTCTGCTACGGGCATGTCGAAGATCTCCTGTTCGCCTCGGTGCCCCCAGTGGAGGAGAGGCCACCATGGGTACACCGATCCCGTCGGCCGATGTGACGGCTGCCTCGACGATGGCCTGAAACACCACGAGATCCATATTCCGCTGCACGCGGCCGGTCGCAATTCCGTGCCCCCGTGACCGGAGCCGTCGGCCTGGGTGCGGCGGTCGCCCGAGTACAGCGCGCGAGCACGGGGCAGGGCCCCTGCAGGCAGGGGCCCTGGGCGGGTGGGTCAGCGCAGGAAGACGACCGAGCGGAGCTTCAGACGGTCCGTGGCCGGGTTGCCGTGGGGGCGCAGGGTCCAGGAGTCGCCCGTGCAGTCGGGTCCGGTGAAGACGATGGCGAACTCGGCGGTGTCGTTGTGCGGGGCGAAGGCGGGTTCGGAGGCGCCGGGGTCCGCGACCTCGGGGAGGGTGATGCACTCGCCGCTCGCCGGGTCGTGGAGGGTGGCCGCCTGGGGCTCGCCGTTCCGGCCGATGAACTGGTAGCCGAAGTCGCCGGTGGCAGCCTGGGCGGGCGTGGCCAGGACGGCAGTGAGGGCGAGGGCACCGCAAGCGGCGGCGACGGTGTTCCGGAGACGCAAAGGCTTCTCGTTTCGTGAGGATGACCAAGGCCATGTGCAGCCCTGCTCCCCCCGCGCATCTCGTATGCGGAGAAGCGGAGCAAAAGCGTTCCTGTGTCACCCGTTCGGACGCGCCGCCGGTCGGCCCAGCGGTTGTCAGTGGCCCGTGGTACCCCTGAGGTGAACCGGGAGGTAGCCCGATGCTGCTCGACATGACCACGCCGCCGGCCCCCGCTGCCGTCGAGGCGATCCGCACCGGCGACGTGGCGGCACTGCAGGACCTGCTCGCCGCCCACCCCGGCCTGGCCACAGCCAGACTGGGCACCACGGACAACTCCCGCACCCTCTTGCACGTCGTCACCGACTGGCCCGGCCACTTCCCCGCCGGACCGGACGCCGTGACCGCTCTGGTCGCGGCGGGAGCGGACGTCGACGCACCGTTCACCGGCCCGCACCGCGAGACCCCGCTGCACTGGGCGGCCAGTACGGACGACGTCCCCGTGCTGGACACCCTGCTCGACCTCGGCGCGGACATCGAAGCCGACGGCGGGGTCATCGGCGGCGGCACAGCGATCGCCGACGCGGTCGCCTTCGGCCAGTGGAACGCCGCCCGGCGGCTGCTGGACCGCGGTGCCCGCACCACTCTGTGGCAGGCCGCCGCCCTGGGCGAAGCCGACAGGGTCGCCGCGTACTTCCCGCCCCACACCGAGCCGCCGAGCCCCGCGGACATCGCCGACGCGCTGTGGTGCGCCTGCCACGGTGGACAGCAGCAGAGCGCCGCCTACCTGCTGGAGCACGGCGGTGACGTCAACTGGATCGGTCACGACGAGCTGACCGCGCTGGACGCCGCCGGCCGTTCCGGCCACCCCGCCCTCGTCGCGTGGCTGCGGAGACAGGGAGCGAAGTCCGCCGAGGAGCTCGCCTGACACGTCCACGAGCCTCCGAGGTGCGCAGTGCGGCGGTCACCGGCCGGGTGCCCCGGTACGCACGCCGTCCGTGAGGAGTTCGCCTGAGACGTCCACGAGCCGCCGAGGTCCGCGGCGCGGCCGTCACCGGCCGGGCGCCCCCGTGCGCAGCCCGTCCATGACGAGGTCGAGGAGCCGGGCGGCGCGTGGCTGCCAGTCCTCGTGCGGGTCCAGCTGCCAGAGGCCCGCGATGGCGAGGAAGAAGTCGTCCGTGGTGATTCCGGGGCGGATCGTTCCGGCCTCCTCGTTGGCCCGGAGCAGGAGGTCCGCCGCGGAGGTCACCGGCGTGTGGGCCGGCTTGGCCGGGCCGCCCGGTGCGCCGGTGACCTGCCGTATCGCTTCGGCCAGGCCTGCCTTGGCCATGGCGAAGTCGGCGAGCCGGTCCATCCAGGCACGCAGAGCCTGCTCGGGCTCCCGGGACTCGAGCAGCTGGGCGGCGCAGTCGGCGACCTGCTGCATCTCGTGGCGGTAGATCTCCAGGACGAGTGCCTCGCGGTTGGGGAAGTTGCGGTAGAACGTGCCCTGCCCGACGCCCGCCTTCTTGGCGATCGCGCTCAGCGGGGCATCCGCACATCGGGTCAGCTCGGCGAGTGCCACGTCCAGGATGCGCTCACGGTTGCGCTGCGCGTCCGAGCGCAGGGGTGCGTCCTTCTTCTGCTGCACTCGTCCTCCTTCTGGGTTCGTGGCCGAACCTGACCCTTGCTAACCGGACAGCTGTCCGGTACGTTTCACAGGTAGCGGACAGTTGTCCGGTTGTGTCCACGATAGCCGTGGGCGCGGCCCGACGGCAGTCGGCATCTGCCACTTTCCGCCCCGCATCGCGCGCACTCGGCTCGCCCTCGCGGCATCAGCCCCGCACCGCACACCCCCACGGCATCCGGCCAGCGGCTGCCGGACCACCCCGTCGGTCCTGGAAACGCGAAAGAAGCTTCTCATGGCCCTATCGACGTCCAGTGTCATCACCTTGAAGATCAACGGCGAGAAGTACACACTGCCCGTCGACCACCGCACCACCCTGCTCGACGCACTGCGCGAGCGCCTCGATCTGACCGGCTCGAAGAAGGGCTGTGACCAGGGGCAATGCGGTGCCTGCACCGTCCTGCTGGACGGCCGTCGGACCGTCTCCTGCCTGCAACTGGCCGTGGCGGCCGAGGGTCGTGAGATCACCACCGTCGAAGGCCTGGCCGACGGCGAGCAGTTGCACCCGGTACAGCAGGCCTTCCTCGAACTGGACGGCTTCCAGTGCGGTTACTGCACGCCCGGACAGATCTGTTCCGCGATCGGGGTGATCCAGGAGCACGCGGCGGGCTGGCCGAGCGCCGTCACCGACGACATCCGGCCCGACGCGGCACCGCCACCCCTGACGGCCGAGGAGATCCGCGAGCGGATGAGCGGCAACCTGTGCCGCTGTGGCGCGTACGTCTCGATCGTCGAGGCGGTGGCCCGGGCGGCCGAGGCCGGGACGGACCCGAACACCGCTTCCGCAGCGCGGACCAGCCCTGGAGAGGGGACGAGGATCAACCCCGAAGCCGGAGTGGACATCAACTCCGAAGCCGGAGCGGACATCAGCCCCGAAGCTGCGGCGGACATCACCCCCGAAGCGGGGACGAAGGAGGCCGTGGCATGAGGGAGTTCGACTATCAGCGGGCGTCCGATGTCGCCGGCGCCGTCGCGGTACTCAGTGCCGATCCGGACGCGCGCTTCCTCGGCGGCGGCACCAACCTCGTCGATCTGATGAAAGCCGGCGTGGAGCGACCCGCCCGGCTCATCGACATCCGCGAACTCCCGCTCGACGAGATCGAGCCGACGCGGGAGGGCGGCTTGCGCATCGGCGCAACCGTCACCAACTCCGATCTGGCCGCCCACCCCGAAGTCCGGCGGCGCTACCCGGCGCTGGCGCAGGCCGTGCTGGCCGGTGCGTCCGGACAGCTGCGCAACATGGCCACGGTCGGCGGGAACCTGCTCCAGCGCACCCGCTGCGCCTACTTCACCGACGTCACCAAGCCCTGCAACAAGCGTGTCCCGGGCAGCGGCTGCCCCGCCGTCGAGGGCGAACACCACAACCACGCGATCCTGGGCGCGTCCGACCACTGCGTGGCCGTACACCCCTCGGACATGGCCGTCGCCCTCACCGCCTTCGACGCCGTCGTCCACTACGAAACCGCGGACGGGCCGGGCGAGTTGCCCATCGCGGAGTTCTATCCGCCCGTCGGCGACACCCCGCACCGCGAGACCGCCCTGCCGCCGGGCGCGCTGATCACCGGCGTCACCCTGCCGCCCAGCCCGACCGCCGCCAACTCCCGCTACCGCAAGGTGCGCGAACGCGCCTCGTACGCGTTCGCCATCGGCTCGCTCGCCGCCGCGCTCGACGTCCGTGACGGCGTCGTCCGGGACGTACGCCTCGCCTTCGGCGCGGTCGCCTCCCGGCCGTGGCGGGCCCTCGCGGCCGAACGCGTCCTGACCGGTGCCCCGGCCACCGCCGAGACCTACGCCGCCGCTGCCGCCGCCGAACTGACGGCGGCCCGTCCGCTGCCCCACAACGGATACAAGGTGACCCTGATGCAGAACCTCGTGGTGGCCGTGCTGACCGAACTCGCCGAGGAGGCCACCCGATGACCACCGTCACCACCGGGACACTCACGCCGACACCCTCCGTCGGCACCGCACACACCCGTGTGGAGGGCAGGGACAAGGTCACCGGAGCGGCCCGCTACGCGGGAGAGATCCCCTTCACCGACCTCGCGCACGGCTGGCTGGTGCTGTCCACCATCGCCCGTGGCCGCATCAGCGTCATCGACAGCGCTCCCGTCCTCGCCATGCCGGGCGTCCTCGCCGTACTGGACCACCGCAACGCCCCGCGCGTCGAGACCGACTACGTCGGCCTGATGGGATCGAAGCCCGACCCGACCTGCGCCGTCTTCCAGCACGACCGGGTGCCCCACGTGGGCTGGCCGGTGGCGCTGGTCGTCGCCGAGACCTCCGAGCAGGCCAGGGAGGCCGCCGAGGCGCTCGTGGTGCACTACGAACAGGAGCCCCACGACATCGACTTCACCGGCGACCACCCGGACGCCTACCCGCTGGACAGCTTTGCGCCGGCGGTGACGGAGAAGGGCGACCTCGACACCGAGCTGGCCGCATCGGCCGTCGTCCTGGACGCCGAGTACACCACACCCGAAGAGCACCACAACCCGATGGAACCGCACGCGGCGACCGCCCGTTGGGAGGACGGCCGGCTCGAGGTGGTCGACTCCAACCAGGGCGCCACCTGGATCGTCGGGGAACTCGCCGGCCTGTTCTCGCTCGACCCGGCCTCGGTGCGCGTACGCTCCGAACACGTCGGGGGCGGCTTCGGCAGCAAGGGCGTCCGCGCCCACCAGGTGGCCGCCGTGATGGCCGCGACCGTCCTGCAACGCCCCGTACGAGTGATCCTGACCCGCCGTCAGATGTTCTCGCTGGCCGGCTACCGCAGCCCCACCACCCAGCGCGTCCGGCTCGGCGCCGACGCCGACGGACGGCTGCGCGCACTGGACCACCGCTCCCTCAGCCTCACCTCCACCGTGCACGAGTTCATCGAACCGAGCGCCGCGGTGGCCCGCGTGATGTACGACGCCGACGCGCACCACACCGCCAACCGGGTCGTACGGCTCGACGTGCCGACCCCGACGTGGATGCGCGCCCCGGGTGAGGCGCCGGGCTCGTTCGCGCTGGAGTCGGCGCTCGACGAACTCGCCGAGCAGTGCGGGATCGACCCCATCGAGCTGCGCCTGCGCAACGAACCCGACAAGGGCCCGGTCTCCGGCCTGCCCTTCGCCGGCCGCAATCTGCCCGCCTGCTACCGGGAGGGAGCCCGCAGGTTCGGCTGGGCGGACCGGGACCCGCGTCCCGGCCTGCGCCGGGACGGGCGCTGGCTGCTCGGCACCGGCATGGCGGCAGCCTCCTTCCACGCGGGCGCCGGGCCGTCCACGGCCGCCGTGACCGCCCACACCGACGGCACCTTCACCGTCCGGATCGCCGCGGCCGACATCGGCACCGGGGCCCGTACGGCCATCACCCTGGTCGCCGCGGACGCACTCCGCGTGCCACCGGAGCGCGTCCATGTGCGCATCGGCGACAGTGACTTCGGACCTGCGATGATCGCCGGTGGCTCCATGGGCACCCGCTCGTGGGCCTGGGCGGTCACCATCGCGGCCGACGAACTGCGTGACAGGCTGGCCCTCAGCAGCGACATCCCCCCGGAAGGCATCACCGTACGGTCGGACACCACCGCGGCCATCGGCGCCCTGACCCCGGCCGAACGGCACTCCTACGGGGCGCAGTTCGCCGAGGTGGCCGTGGACGTCGCCACCGGCGAGGTGCGCGTGCGCCGCATGCTCGGTATGTTCGCGGCCGGCCGGATCGTCAACCCGCTCACCGCGCGCGGGCAGTTCCTGGGCGGCATGATCTGGGGCATCTCCATGGCCCTGCACGAGGAGGCCGTACGGGACCGGACCTCGGGCGGACACGTCGGAGCGGACCTCGCGGGCTACCACGTGGCCACGCACGCCGACGTCCCCCGCATCGAGGCCGACTGGATCGACGACCCGGACCCGAAGGACCCGGTCGGGATCAAGGGGATCGGCGAGGTCGGCATCGTGGGCGCAGCGGCCGCCATCGCCAACGCGGTCTGGCACGCTACCGGCGTCCGCCACCGCAACCTGCCGATCAGGCCGGACCGCGTCATCCGCGCGGGGGCGCCACATGCTTGACGTCGCCGAGGAGTTGCTCCGCTGGGTCGAGGAGGGCCGGGACTTCGCCGTAGCCACCGTGCTGGCGGTGGGCGGCAGCGCGCCACGCGGCCCCGGCGCCGCCCTCGCCGTCGACGGCGAGGGCACCGTCATCGGCTCGGTCTCCGGCGGGTGCGTGGAAGGCGCGGTGTACGAGCTGTGCCGGCAGGCTCTCCGGACGGGCGAGAGTGTCACGGACCTGTTCGGCTACAGCGGCGAGGACGCCTTCGCCGCAGGACTGACCTGCGGCGGGACGATCGAGGTGCTGATCACGCCGGTGAGCGGGCTGGCGCCCGCGCGCACGGTCCTGGCATCCGCCCTGGCTGCCGCTGTCCGGGGCGAACCGGCGGCCCTCGCCCGGGTCGCCCGCGGCCCGGCGGAACTGCTGGGCCGGGCGCTGCTCGTGCGACACGACGGCACGTACGAGGGCGCACTCGGCGGCCATCCGGACCTGGACCGGACGGCGACCGCCGAGGCCCTCGCCCTGCTGGAGGCAGGGCGCACCGGCACGGTGGACATCGCCGAGGACGGCTCGCACTGTCCCGGCGGCGTCACCCTGCTGGTCGAGTCGAACGTGCCGCCCCCGCGCATGATCGTCTTCGGCGCGGTCGACTTCGCATCCGCGCTCGCGCGGGCCGGCAAGTTCCTCGGCTACCACGTGACCGTCTGCGACGCCCGCTCCGTCTTCGCCACGCAGGCCCGCTTCCCCGAAGCCGACGAGATCGTCGTCGACTGGCCCCACCGCTATCTTCGGCGGACCGTCACCGACGCCCGTACGGTCCTGTGCGTGCTCACCCACGATGCGAAGTTCGACGTACCCCTGCTGAAGGCGGCCCTCGCGATGCCGGTGGCCTTCGTGGGCGCGATGGGCTCGCGCCGCACCCACGAGGACCGCAATCGGCGGCTGCGCGAAGAAGGCGTCGGCGAGCGGGAGTTGGCCCGGCTGCGCTCCCCGATCGGCCTCGACCTCGGCGCCCGTACACCGGAGGAGACCGCCCTGTCGATCGTGGCGGAGATCGTCGCCGCCCGGCGGGGCGGCACGGGCGCGCCCCTGACCGGCACGAGGACGCCGATTCACCGTGACGGTGGAGCGCCGCCCCGGAAGGCCGAAGCGACGGCAGCCTGAGGAACCCTGACCGCTCAGGTCCGGGGGCAGAGGACGAAGTCGGCGTGGGCGCTCCGGGAGCGGTCGTCGCCGAGTCGGGCGAGCGCGTCCCGGATCCGGTGGAGGTGAGCCGGGGTCAGCTCGAGCGGGGGCTCGTCGGGCTGGTAGGTGGTGCGGACCGGGTAGTCCACGCCCGGTTCGGTGGTCATCTCGATGTGGCAGCCGAGCACATGGGTGACGGGCCGGCGGTCGGCGAACTCGATCAGGCGCTCGATGCTGTGGGTGAAGGCAGGGACGTCCTGGATGTAGAGCCGGCCGGGGTAGACGCTGTCACCGGTGAGCAGGAGGCCGGTGGGCGGGTCGTAGTAGGTGACGGCCGCCTCGTGGTGGCCCGGGGTGGCCAGGCACTCCAGGACCCGGCCGCCCAGGTCGACGCGGGCGACGGCTTCCGGGTCCGCGTCGAAGCCGAAGTACCGCCAGGCGGTGGCTCGGTCGGCACCCACCACCGTGGTGTCGGGGCGGTCGGCGAACTGGCCGTCGCCCGCCACGTGGTCACCGTGCCCGTGGGTGTGCAGCACGAGCAGCTGGTAGCCGTCCCGGGGATGCTGGTCGAGCCAGTCCGCGAGGAGCCCGTCGACCACCCGGCGCAGGGGGAAGAACTCGGGGGACTCGGTGGCACCGGTGTCGATCAGCACCGCCCGCTCGGTACCGCACAGCAGGAACAGGAACGGCGCCTCGTAGTGGACCGCCATGTTCTGCCGCAGGATGAAGGTGTGCTCGTCGTAGGCGTAGACCTGGATGTCCGGGTCCGTGTTGTGTTTGGCCGACGGCGAACCGTGGATCCACCGCACGTCCAGCGGGCGCGCCGGGGGAGGGGCGTCGGCGAAGTCGATGAGATGCGTGCCGCCGTTCACGATGCCTCCGTGCGTGCGTCGTCTTGGCGGGCCGGGTACGGCGCACATCTCGTCCGGGGCAGGCACGTTCGAGCCTCCGGCGGGACGCTATCACGCAGTCCGTGAACCTCAGAGGCTCTGGTGCGGTGCGGTCGGCCCGTCGGCGATCAGGCAGACGGTGAGGGCCGCGGTGTCGTCCTGCAGGCGGTTGTTGCTGTAGGCCAGCAGGTCGTTGTGGAGCCGTTCCAGCAGCTCCGAGGGGGGCAGGGGGCCCCAGGAACGGAGGCGCTCGAGCAGGGGGTAGAAGGCGCCCGAGGCGTCGCGGGTCTCCGTGATGCCGTCCGTGTACAGCAGGATCTGCTCGGCGGGGCGGAAGTCGTAGACGTCGACGTGGTACGGGTCTTCGACGAGCATGCCGAGGTTCAACGGCGGGCCCGAGTTCCCTCTGTCCAGCTCGCACACCTCGTCGGGCCGGATGAGGAGTGGGGGCGGGTGGCCGCAGTTGACGACGCGGACGAGATGGCCGTCGGCGGGGATCTCGGCGAAGACGGCGGTGACGAACCGCTCGCCCAGCTCCGTTCCGCCGAGCTGGTCCGCCCTGCGGTCCATGCTCGTCTCCACGCGCTCCGCCAGGGCGGGAAGATCCGGCTCGTCATGAGCCGCCTCGCGGAACGCGCCGAGCAGGGTGGCGGCGGTCTCGACCGCCAGCAGCCCCTTGCCGCGGACGTCGCCGATGAGCAGCCGTACCCCGTACGGGGTGGGGACCGCCTCGTAGAGGTCGCCGCCGATGCGTGCCTCCGCGGCGGCGGACAGGTAGAGGCTTTCCAGACGAAGGTTGCCGATCCGGTGCGGCACCGGTCTGAGCAGCACGCGCTGCGCGATCTCGGCCACGAACCGCACGTCGGCGAGCGTGCGCTCACGGCGGGTCCGGTGGGCGGCCAGGATCGTGCCGAGCGCGCCCACCAGGGCGGTGCAGATGTACGACGCCACGTAGTGGCGCTCCCACAGATAGCCGACGGCGCGGCCCGCACAGCACGGGGTACCGGCCAGCACCCCTTCGAAGACGACGGAGAAGACCGTGGCACCGGCGACCACGAAGGGCCCGTGGGCGAAGGCGGTCACGAGAGGCACGGCGATCAGCGCGAAGCTCACCGGCCAGTCCACGGGTGTCAGGGGTTCGAGCAGCAGAAGGGCCACGATGTACAGGACCGGGAGCCAGCGCATCCACGCCGGGGGCTCGGGCAGCTGTGTCCGTACGGCCATGGCGGCCTCCGGCTCCCTGCGGGTGTGCCGGTACCTCACCCGTCGCTCCTGTGCACGCACGCCGTCGGAGCCGCCGGAACGGGAGGTGCCGCAGCGGCCCGGCGGGCATGGCGTACGGGCGGGCGGCATGCCTGACGGTTCGGCCTACGCAGCCTTCGCACACGCGACTCCTGTCACACGACCCCGACAAGACGTCCAGCCTGCTGTGCCCGGTCGCGGCACGCCGGTGATTGCTCCGCTTGGCGGCATGTTCGGTCGGCCGGTACGGGAGTCGAGGTCCGGACGCGCGGGGGAGTATAGTATTCATCGACCGATGAATTACTGCTCTCGTGAAGGGCAGGACTGCCATGGAACACACCACGTGCTGTGTGGTGGGGGGCGGCCCCGCGGGCATGGTGCTCGCCCTGCTGCTGGCCCGGGCCGGCGTCCAGGTGACGGTGCTGGAGAAGCACGGCGACTTCCTGCGGGACTTCCGCGGCGACACCGTCCACCCCTCGACCCTCGCGCTGCTGGACGACCTGGGACTGGCCGAGCGCTTCGCCCGGCTGCCCCAACGTCGCGTGAACACCGTCCAGCTGCCGGTCGGAACCGGCCGCTCGACGGTCACCGTCGCGGACCTCTCCGTGCTGCCCGGCCCCTACAACTACGTGGCGATGGTGCCCCAGTGGGACCTGCTGGACCTGCTGGCCGACGAGGCCCGCCGCGAACCGTCCTTCGACCTGCGGATGAACACCGAAGCGACCTCCTTCCTGGTCGAGTCCGGACGGGTGACCGGGGTCCGTTACCGCACCTCCGACGGCCGCACCGGCGAGCTGCGCGCCGCCCTCACCGTCGCCTGCGACGGCCGGGGATCACTGGCCCGGACCCGGCCGGAACTCCGCCTCCGCCGCTTCACCTGCCCGATGGACGCCTGGTGGTTCCGCCTGCCACGGCGGGAGGGAGACCCGCGCGGACTCGTCGGCGCCTCCGGCGACCGGTTCCTGACCGCGATGATCGACCGCGGCGACTACTGGCAGATCGCCGCGCTCATCCCCAAGGGCACCGACACACAGCGCCGCGCCGCCGGCCTGGACCGCTTCCTGGCCGAGTTCACCGAGGCCGTCCCCTGGATGGCCGACCGTGCGCACGCCCTGCGCTCGTGGGACGAGGTCAAGCTCCTCGACGTCCGCCTGGACCGGCTGCGCCGCTGGCACCGCCCCGGCCTCTTGTGCATCGGCGACGCCGCGCACGCCATGTCCCCGGTATTCGGCATCGGGATCAACCTCGCGGTCCAGGACGCCGTGGCCGCCGCCCGCCACCTGGTCGGGCCCCTGAGCCGGGGGACCGTGGGCCTGCGCGACGTACGCGGAGTGCAGCGCCGACGCCGTCCCACCACGGTCACCACCCAGGCGCTCCAGCGCATGGCCCACGCGGCCGTCATCGGGCCCGTCCTGCACGGCCGCCCGCCGCTCGGCAGCGTGGAGAGGGCGCAGCACGGGGCCCGCCTCCTCAGCGGATCCCCCTGGCTGCGCCGGCTCCCCGCCTACTTCGTCGGATACGGCGCACTGCGGGAACGCCCACCGAAGGCGGCGGTCCGGTAGCGGCCGGCCGAGGTGCAAGGGCCCTACCAGTCGGTCAGATCTACGAGGAGATCGCAGTGCGGGTCGTCCGGTGCCGGTTGTCGGTGCTGCTCCTCCCTGATGAGGCTCGGGACCGAGCCGAGCAGCGCAGTGCGTTGAGAAGCTGTGTCAGATCCGGTGATCTATGGCACTCCGTGCCTGACGGGCAGGAGTGAGGAGTGGGATGAGCCCCTCGTCGCACAGCCGATACCGCACAGATGCAGACGTTGTACCGATCCCGCACGGTCGATCGATGATGCCGAGAGACCGATTCGTGCACTCTCCGCCGGGACTTCTGCTCCGGGACCAGGTGTGCCGCGAGATGATCCCCCTGGAACCAAACGGCAGGCGGGACCGGACGACAACGGAGTGACCATGACGAACACCGGCCCCGCGCCTTGGGGCGCCGACCCCGATGCCCCCTGGGGTCGTGACGACGACGGGAGCCCGCTGGTCCCGGCTTGCGAACACTGGACCGGCCCCGACGACGGCGCCCCCTGGGGCTGCGGCAAGGACGGCCGGCCGTTGCTTTCGATGGGCGGGCACTGGACCGACGTCCCAGAACTGGTCGACTGGCAGATCGCCGATATCCGGGCCCGCGTGGACCAGGCCCAGTCGGGCCACTGGTTCGTCGACCGGCACCCCGGCGCACCGGACGATCTGGTGTGCACCCGGTACGGCGGCGACACCCACATCGTCGGCCGCATCACGACCTATCAACCAGCCGACCTAGACCTGATCCTCCAGGCCCGAGAAGACTTCAACTGGTGCCTGGACATGATCGCTGAACTCCGCACCCAGTTGGCCGCCGAGAAAGGCGGTGCTGGTTGATGGCAATTCTTGAAAGCGACCGGGGCTACTCCTCGCCTCACTTGATCAAGCCCTCAAGGGAGTGGGGAAGTTCGGCGAGCGCCGCCCGGGGTGAGCCGGGGCCGCCGTTCGCCCAGTGTCCGGGCCGAACCGGCCCGTCAAGGGCGCCTTCGGTGTGGCTCAGTGACCGGGAGCAGGCTAGGCCCACGGGCCGGGGGCGCCGTATCGGGGACTGGAGTACCTCTACGGGCTGGCACTGGCCACGCCGCTTTCGTTGACGGTGAACCGCCCGTTCGTGGCGCCGTTGAAGGTCCCGTTCTTGATCCACTCGGTCAGTGCCGCCTTGAGCGTGGCATGGGGGCCGGCCCAGGGTTCGCCGGGGCGCGCGCCATAGGGCGTCCCGGCTTCCGGGGTGCAGCGCGGGCCGGAGCAGCCTTCGTACAGTAGGGCGTGGCTTGCGCACTGGACCCGCAGCAGCACCTTGTTCGTCATCGATGCCGGGAGGGCGTCGAAGGTGGCGGACGCGTTCGCCGCCGCGGCCGGCACGATGGTGTCGTCAAGGCCCTGGATGACCAGTGTGGGCGGGGTTAGCTGCCCCGCGACGGTGGGGTTCCAGCCGTAGCTGGAGAACGTTGGCGAGCGGTTGAGGCCAGTCGGATTGTTGGGGTCATCTCCTCCCCATTCGCGCCCTACGGTCTCCTGCTCCCTGAGTTGCGCCGAAAGCTGCTCCGGGCTGCCTGGGACGACGTGGCCGGTGCAGGCCGCCTCGCGCTCTGGCGGCATTCGCCAGGTTCCGGCTGTTGCAAAGGTGGACACATGCAGCGGGAAGGTGACGAAGCCTCCTGGCGGCGTCGTCTCCTCGGTCGGTCCACCGAAGGCCGCCGAGATGTACACGGCACGGTTGATCTTCGCGATGACGGCTGCGCTTCCGGGAAGGACCGGGTTGGCGGCGTACAGGGTCCGCCGACACTCCACCCGCCGAGCGAATAGGCGATCAGGGTGACCTTGCCGTCCGTCGGCTGTGCCTGTGCAATGGCGTCGTCGATGACCTGGCGGATGTCGCGTATCAGACGTCCATGCGTCCGAAGCGGACGTTGCTCAAGTGTGCGCGCCGCTCCCCGTCGAGTGGATTGGTCAAGAGCAGCTCCCCTGCCGATCGAGTGGGAACGCTGCCGGGAGGTGCGTGCGGTCGCATCCCCGGGCCAGGAACAGCTGCCGTCCGCGTTGTAGGGTCTGAGGCTCGCGTTGCCGGGATCGTCCAGGCCGTTCTCGAAGCGCGTCGAGCGGCCGTAGCCGAGCAGGCTCGGGGCGAAGGTGTCGACCCCCGCCCGCGCGAGTCCCTCCTGCGTGCTGAGCCGGCCGCCTTCCGGGGCGGGGTGGCGCAGATCGAACACCGCAGGGCCGGGTGCGGTGGCGCCGTGGATCAGCACCGCGGCCCTGTTAGTCACCCCTGGGCATTTGCCGGGGCGGCACCCTGAACCTCAGGAAGTGATTGCTGGCGGCGACACCGGTCGGCACCTCGTCGCATTGCTGGGCCGACAGCGTGGTGGCAGCGGCAATCGAAGTTGTGCCCGAGCCGAAGGCACTCATGATCAGGCAGACGCACAGCAGGAGCCACCTCGTCCGGGCTCCGAACCTCTGGCGTCCCCAGGCCCACTCCCGCCGCCCGCGCCCTGGCCGCTTCGGTTTTTGGTGCGCATGCCCGCCCGGCGCGCGCTCGTGGCTCTCTGGGGTGTGGTGCATGGCATCTCCCGACGGGGCGGCTGTGTATCAGTCCGGCACGGCCGCCGTTGGGCTGTGCACGCCTGTCGACTGGGCAGCCGTTCGGCTGCGACCTCGCCGAGGCCCTGACCCCCTCCGATTGGGGCGACCGCCGTATGGAGCAGCTGGCGGCGATGACCTCCTGATCACCTGCGTCCAGCCTCGCGGTGCGGACGGCACTGTCGTTCAGCCGTTTGCTGCGGTCGCGGTGCAGCCTGATCGGACGGATGCCTAATGTCGCGCATGTGCGGTTGGTCTGTCACTGAGAGGTATGCGGCGCGCGGCGGTGGCCGCGTGCGAGGAAGGAACACGTGTGAAGATCTTGTCGACGTATGAGGGCGGCGCCGGTGGAGCCGCGGTGCCTCCGCGCCGCCGGACGCGCTGGCTGCTCGTCGCGGTCCTGACGCCGCTGCTCGCCCTGACCTCCACGTTCGCGCACGCCCAGAGCGACTGGGCGGCAGTGCCCCATCTACCCACCGCCCGCTACGGCCTCGGTGGAACGAGCGCACCGTGTCCCAGGGGCGTGGAAGGGCTCAGAGGCACCTGCGTCTACGCCATCGGTGGCCAGAACGACAACTCGCCCGCACTGCGCACCGTGGAGGCCTACAGTCCGGCCACCAACAGCTGGCGGACCCTGCCCGGCCTGCCCACCGCGCGCTACGCGGTGACGGCGACGACCGCGCCGTGCCCCCCGGCCGTGCCCGGGCTCGTGGGTACCTGCGTCTACGCCATCGGCGGCTTCACGAACAGCGCGGTGGCCACCGTGGAGGCGTACAGCCCGGTCACCAACAGCTGGCGGACGCTGCCCAGCCTGCCCACCGCCCGCAGCTTCGCGGCGGCCACGACCGCACCGTGCCCCCAGGCCGTGGCAGGGCTGCGCGGCACGTGCGTATACGCCCTCGGCGGCTCCTTCAGCAACACGGTCCAGGCGTACAGCCCGGTCACCAACGCCTGGCGTTCGCTGCCCTCGCTGCGCACTCCCCGCGACGCTCCCGGCGCGGCGACCGCGCCCTGCCCCCGGGCCGAGGCGGGTTTGCGCGGCACCTGCGTCTACGCCGTGGGCGGCTTCAACCCCGCCGACGGCATCCTCGACAGCGTCGAGGCGTACAGCCCGACGACGAACACCTGGCGCACAGTGGCCTCCCTGGACGCCCCGCGCGTCGCCCTGGGCGCAACCTCCGCCCCGTGCCCCAGGGGTAGCGGCGCGGTGGGACAGGCCTGTGTGCACGCCATCGCCGGCTTCACCACCTTCACGGACTTCGCCACCAACTCGGCAGAGGTCTACACCCCCGTCGCGAACGACTGGAGCCCCCTGCCCGCCTTGACCACGGCCCGCTTCGAGCTCGGCGCGGCGACCGCACCGTGCCCCCAGAACATCCAGCAGAGCCGCACCTGCGTGTACGCCCTCGGCGGCATTGGCGATGCCCCGTCGTTCACGACGCTGAGTTCTGTGGAAGCCCTGCCTGTCGGTGAATGACTGGCCGATTTGCGGGCCTTGTCGGGGTCGAAGCAGGTACGAAGCAAGAACGGCAAATTGGTCCCACGGCAGACGATCACCTGCTGCCAATCGCGCACCCGACCAGCACAAGCATCTCGAATCCCACCCAACACCAGCCCCGTGACCAGCAACTTCAAGATAAAGCGGGTTCAGGGCGCTGCGCGCACAGGGGGACTGGCCACCACGGCCCTGGTGCTGGCTGGCTAACGACCCCTCCTTTCTGGCGCCGTACGCAGGTCAGCTCGGGCGACGACGTCTAGGTCACTCACCATGATGGGGCTATTTGGATTTCCCCACCCCCTGATCGGGATGGCCTCAGAGTCCGTTCGTAGTCGCGGACGTTCCTGCGGGCTCTCATGATCCACGATATCGCCCGCTCAACTCGCCATCGCTTGGCGAGGACGGCGAAGCCGTCCTGGTCTTTGCGGCGGGGCACCGTGTTGAGGGTGATCCCGAGGAAGGTGGGGGACCAGTCCACGAGGGTCCCGCCATAGGCGGAGTCCGTCCAGGCGACGGCCAGTTCGGGATGGGTCAGGCGCAGGCGGAAGAGCTGGTCGCGGGAGGGATGCTGTCGTGCGGCGAGGCCTTGGTGACCATCACGGCCAGGGCCATGCCACGCATGTCGACCGCCAGGTGCCGCTTCCTGCCGTTGATCAGCTTCCCGCCGTCGAAGCCGCGGCTGTCCTGGCCCACGGTCTCGGCGCCCTTGATGGACGGGAGTCCAGGATCACCGCGACGGTGCGGGGATTGAGGCCGTCGTGGAGGCGGACCATCTGGTGCAGTTCGGCATGGATGCGGGCCAGCGTTCCTTTCGCGCGCCATCTTTGGAAGAACCCGTAGATCGTGCGCCATGGGATGCCGAAGTCGACGGGAACGGCACGCCATGTGCACCCGTTGTCGTTGACGTAGCGGATGGCGTCGATCACGTTGCGGCGCGGATGTTTCTCCGGGCGCCCGCCCGTGGGCAGTTCGCAGGCGGGGACGGGCAGCAGCGGTTCGAGGACGGCCCATTCGGCGTCGGTGGTGTCGCTGGGGCAATGCCGCTCGCGCACGGCCGGCGGGCGGATCTCGTTCATGCAGGTCATCAGCGTTCCATGCGGGTGAGGACTTCCAAAGTGGCCTTGACGCCGCCGAGCTGGTCCAGGACCAGGCGGATCCATTCGTCGTCGGGGGCCTTCTTGGCGTGCGGGGCGATGATCCCGGTGATGAAGTTGGTGTTGACCGCGACCTTCCGCAGAAACCGCAGGCCCGCCCAGACCTGCGGCGGGGTGCGCTTGGTCGCCCGGCACAACTGCGCGAGTGTCAGCCCCGCCGGCCGCGCTTCCCGAAGAGCTTTGCGTACCGCCTGGCCTGGCGATCGGCGAGGCGCGGGCGGCGTACGACAGGAGTCGGCCGAGGTGACCCAGGCCGCTTCGTCACGCCTGCGCGGAGAGCTGCTGCTCGGTCCAGATGACCTTGCCTCCGGCCGTGTAGCGGGTGCCCCAGCGGTCGGCGAACTGGGCCACGAGGAAGAGGCCGCGGCCGCCCTCGTCCATGGTGGTGGCTCGGCGCAGGTGCGGTGAGACGCTGCTGCCGTCGGACACCTCGCAGATGAGGCTGCGGTCGCGGATCACGCGCACGGTGATGGGGCCGGTCGCGTGCCGGATGGCGTTGGTGACCAGCTCACTGAGGATCAGTTCCAGGGTGAACGTCTCCTCGTCCAGACCCCAGTCGTGCAGCAGCCTGCCGGCGCAGGCCCGCATGCCGGCGACGGCCGAGGGGTCGGAAGGCACGTCCCAGACCGCAGTACGCCCGCCGTCGAGCAGCCGGGTGCGGGCGACCAGCAAAGCCACGTCGTCGCTCGACGCCGTGGGCAGCAGCGCTTCCATCACGGCCTGGCACATCTGCTCCGGCGTCCGTCCGGCACGGGCGACGGCACGGCGCAGCCGCTCGATCCCCTCGTCGATGTCACGCTGCCGGTCCTCGATCAGGCCGTCGGTGTACAGCACGATGCTGCTGCCCTCGGGCAGCGGTGTCTCCGCCTTCTCGTACGGCAGCCCGCCCAGCCCCAGAGGAGGACCGGCCGGCACCCCGGCCAGGTCCGCGCGGCCGTCCGGGTACACGAGGAGGGGCTCCAGATGGCCGGCCCTGGCCATGGTGCACCGACCGGACACCGGGTCGTAGATCGCGTACAGGCACGTGGCACCGGCGATCGTCGGGGCCTCGCTCTGCTCGGCGTCCCGGTCCTGGTCGATGCGGGTGACGAGTTCGTCCAGGTGCCAGAGCAGCTCGTCGGGCGGGAGGTCGAGCGTCGAGAAGTTGTGGACGGCCGTGCGCAGCTGCCCCATGGTGGCGGCAGCGTGCAGCCCGTGCCCGACGACGTCGCCCACCACCATCGCGACACGGGCTCCGGGCAGGGGTATGACGTCGAACCAGTCGCCGCCGACACCGCCGAGCCCCGCCTCGGCCGGCAGATAGCGGTGCGCCACGTCGAGCGCGCTCTGCTCGGGCAGCGCGTGGGGCAGCAGGCTGCGTTGGAGCGCGACGGCCATGGCGTGTTCCCGGGTGAAGCGACGGGCGTTGTCGATGCTCACCGCGGCGCGGGCGACGAGTTCCTCCGCCAGTGACACGTCCTCCTGCGTGAACGGCGTGGGCTCCTTGGAACGCCAGAAGGTGGCCACGCCGAGAATCACGCCACGTGCCCGCAGCGGAGCCACGATCATGGAATGGATGCCGAACGCCACCAGCTGGCGAGCGCGGTCGGGGGCCTGTGCCTGCCAGCCGGAGAACGCCGTCATGTCGGCCTCCAGCACCATCCGCCCGGAGCCGAACCCGGAGGCCTGCGGCGTGGCGGGGCTGAAACGGATGAGCTCTCCGGGTACGTACAGCGGTGAGTCGTTCCGGATGCCGTGCAGGGCGACACGACGCAGCTCCGTCATGTTCACCAGGCTCGGTTCCTCACCGCGCAGTACGGCATCGGCCAGGTCGACGGTGGTGTAGTCGGCGAACCTGGGCACGGCCAGTTCGGCCAGTTCCTCCGCCGTCCGGGTCACGTTGAGGGTGGTGCCGACGCGCAGTCCCGCGTCGTACAGCAGGCTGAGCCGTTCCTGGACGACCTCCACGCGACCCACCAGCGTGCTGAGCTCCGTCGTGTCCCGCAGGGTCGCGACCGAGCCTCCCGGACCGGGCTGCTGCGCCATGGGGCGCTGGCTGATCGCCAGCAGCCGGTCGCCGACCCTGATCACCTGGTCCGTGGCCGCCGCGCCGGTCAGCAGAAGCTGTTCGGCAGTCGGCTCGAGTCCCAGGTCTGCCAGGGGCCGGCCTTCCGCGTCGGCCGCCAGCCCCAGCAGGCGTCGTGCTTCGTCGTTGACCAGAAGCAGACGGCCTTGCCGATCGATGATCAGCACACCTTCCCGCACCGTGTGCAGAACGGCATCGTGGTGCTCGTACATGCGCGTCATCTGCGCCGGGCCGAGACCGTGCGTCTGCCGGCGCAACCGCCTGCTGATCAGCGCGGTCCCTCCGGTGGCCGCCCCGAGCACCAGCCCGGTCGCCGCCAGGACGAGCGGCACCTGCCGGTCGGCCGCCACGTTCACCCGCTCGACCGTGATGCCCACGGAGACCAGCCCGACGACCTTCCCCTCGGGCGAGGTGACGGGAACGACGGTCCGCACCGAGCGGCCCAGCGTCCCCGTCGTCGTCTCGGTGACGATGCCACCGTGCTGTGCCGCGGCGATGCTGCCGATGTAGTGCTCGCCGATCCGCGCCGGATTCGGATGGGTGTATCGGATGCCCTCGGGGCTCATCACCACGACGAAGTCCACAGCGGAGCGCTTGCGGGTCTCCTCCGCCTGCTGCTGGAGCGCGGCCGAGGGGTTCGGTCCGACCACGGCCTGTTGCACCGAGGAGGCTGTGGCGACGGCCGAAGCCACCGCCAGTGTGCGGTTGCGAGCCTCGCGCTCGGCGTCGGTGCGGGACTGCAGCAGCAGGGCGGCGACCGCCGCCGCCACGAGGATCACGATGATGAAGACCTGCAGGATGAAGACCTGGCCGGCGACGGTACGCAGCCCCTGCCCGGACCGCAGACGCCTGAGCTGCCGCTCCATAAACCCCATCTAACCTCGGCCCGAACGCGCCATCACCCGGAGCAGCCTGCCGCTCCCGGCCCTGCACATCGTGTCGCCGTCCGTGTACACGGTGCGGTCGTCGGACTCCGGCTCGGGGTGGAGTCCCAGGCAGAAACGATCTCTCGGGGGCCGTGGCGGGTGCGGCGGAAGGCGCCGGCGCGGTGCCGGTGTGGCGGGTGAAGAACTTGCCGAAGTTGGTGGGCTCGGAGAAGCCGAGTCGACGGGCGATCGTGGCGACGGGCTCGTCGGTGCGGGCGAGAAGGCGCTGAGCGGGCGACACGGGCATCGTTGATCTGCTTCGCGGGCCGACCGGTGGCGGCCAGGCAGGCGCGGGTGAGGGTCTTGACCCACGGGCCCAGACGGTGGGCGAAGTTCTCGGCCCGGCGTGTGGTGGCGTATCCGCGTTCCAACTCGGTGCGGAATCGGGCGTAGATCTCCGCCGCCCGACCAGGAAGTCATCGTCGTCGGGGGTCCCGAAACCCACGCTGAGACAGTCGGCGAAGGCGTCGAGATTCCTGCCGAAGTAGCCGTCGGGGGCGTTGACCGCCTCACCGATGACGCGCCAGAAGTCTTCAAGTGTCCTGATCCGGTGGCCGTCCAGCACGTAGATCGCGGTCACAGCCCACAGGTTACGGGCGTCTGCCTACAGTCGCTCAGGCGGAGTTCACGGAGTGGGGATGCCCGCCGGAGTGCGGGGCGGGCGACCGAACCGGACCGGAACCCCTGGCGAGTAGAGCACGCTGACAGGTGCCCCGACCGGCGCGGGCAGGCCCGCGGCGGCCACGAGGTTCTCGTCGCAGCGGAGCAGTTCGGCGCGGTGGAGCGGCCAACGGGGGTGGGTGTTCGGCAGATACAGGGCGCGGCCGAAGAAGGCGCTGTGCATGCCCCAGCGGGCGGTCAGGAAGTGTTCGAGTTCGGTCGGCGCCTCGACCCGCTCGCCGATCTGTACCGCGAGGCTGCTGCGGGCCCCGCGCGGCCCGGGCCAGCGACGGCTGCTGGTGTAGGTGACCGTACTGCCCTCGTGCCGGATCCCCATCCGCGACCACACGTACGGAAGGCGGAACGCGGCGCGCCCGACGGCTACGGGGATCAGGCGGGACGCGTCGAGGGAGCGGAAGACCACGCCGCGCCGGCCCTGCCCGTCCACGGAGTACAGCCGGACGTTGGTCTCCGGGAAGGTGCCGAGGTACGGGATGCCTGGGAGACGGAACCATCCGACGCGGTGCATCCGGAAGGCGACCAGACCGACGTACGTGACACCGTGCAGCGTGTCCGGCCGGGTCCCGGTCGGCAGCAGCGGGGCGACATCGGCCGGGTCGGCGGCCCAGTGGAGGAAGGCCAGGTCGAGCCAGGACTGCGTGAGAAGGGGCGGGTCCGCGGAATGAGGCGGGTCGGCGGTTATGGGCTCGGGCTGGACGGCAAGCGGCGGCTGCGGCATCGCACCAGTATCCCGAAGCACTTGGAGCCGCCGGAACGCAGGTGACCAGCCCCGGACTTCAGCCCTACCACCACCTGGAACGCCGTCCGAGGCAGGACGGATCCGGTCGGTCAGGCGTGCGTCGTCAGGATCATGTAGGGCGCGGTACGGGTCTCCGCCGGGGCGTCCTCGGCGGAGGCGCCGGCGGCGAGCGTCGGCAGGTCCACGGTGGGGGAGGGGAAGCCGGCCTCGGTCAGGAAGGAACGGTACCGGTCGAGGGAGCGGTAGTGGGTGGCACTGGTCATCGTGGTGCCGTCGAGCAGGCGTAGCAGGGTCGGTACGGTGTCGCCGTCGGTGTACACGGCTCCCGGTTCGCCGTGCCGCAGGGTGGAGAAGGCCACGCCGGTCGCTGCCGGGTTGAGGTCGGCGAGGAGGTACGGGGCGCCGGGACGCAGGACGCGGCGGATCTCGGCCGTGAGGGCGGCCAGCCGGTCGTCGTCGGGGTCGGTGCAGTACACCAGGCAGCACACGGCGCCGTCGACACTGTCGTCGGCGAGCCAGGACAGGGCGCGGCCGTCGAACAGCCGGTAGAAGATACGAGGGTGGGGGCGGTCGGCGCGAGCGATGTCCAGCATGTCCACGGAGGGGTCGAGCGCCTGGACCGTCCACTCTCCGCTGTCCGCGAGCCGCGCCGCGACCGCACCGGTGCCGCATCCGATGTCCAGCACCAGCCGGTCGGGTCCGGGGCTGCGGCCGAGTCGTTGCAGCACAGCAGGGAAGATCAGACGCTCGGCCAGCCGCATGTCGCGGCCCCGGTAGGCATCGGCTGCGGCCGAGGTGTCCCAGCCGAGAGGATCCTGGTCGGCGATCACGGGTCGCTGCCTCCTGCACTGGGATCGGCCCGGGGGTTCGGCGGCAGCCTGACACACAACACGACCCGCCTGTCCTCCGTGCAAGGAGATTCCCTCGACAGCGCATCCGGGGTGCGAACGGTTGACGTCGGAGTGATGCCCAGCGGCTGTCTCCCGGGGCGGCGGGCTCGGGCTGCTGGGTGGTGCGTACGGTGACCGGGACCGGCTGGCCCGTGAGCTGCCGATCGCGGCCGGGTGCGGGCGGCCCTGGGGAGTCGGGTTCCTGAGCTGGTCGGTCGGTGTCGACGCGGTCGAACAGGCGCTGGAGTACGGCCCCGTGGCGGTGATGCTGTCCTTCGGGGATCCGAGTCCGTTCGTCGAGCGCATCCATGCGGCCGGTGCGGCGGTGATCGTTCAGGTCACCGATCTGGAGGAAGCCCGCAGGGCGGTGGACGCGGATGCCGACGTCATCGTGGCGCAGGGCACCGAGAGCGGCGGGCACGGGGCCGTGCGCGCAAGGTCCACGCTGCCGTTCGTGCCGGTCGTGGTGGACCTGGCGGCACCGGTACCCGTGCTGGCGGCCGGCGGGATCGCCGACGGCCGCGGGGTGGCAGCCGCCCTCGCGCTCGGGGCCGCCGGGGCACTCATCGGCACCCGCTTCCACGCCACGGCGGAGCCCCTGGCCGACCCCTCGACCGCCGAGGCGATCCTGCGCGGGCGCGGGCAGGACACGGAACGCAACAGAGTCCTCGACATCGCCCGGCGGGCCCAATGGCCGACGAACTACACGGCTCGTACCCTCGGCCATTCCTACCTCGACCGCCGGCGGGGCCGGGAGGCAGAACTCGCCGCGGACTCCCGGGCCCAGGAGGACTACCAGACCGCTGTGGCACAAGGCGACGTTCCACCGCTACCGGTGTGGGCCGGCGAGGGCGTGGACCTCGTCAACGACCGGCCACCCGCAGCCGATCCGGTCGCGGCACTGGCCGCCCAGGCTGAGGAGGGCCTGGCCCGAGCGGGAAGGCATTGACCCTTTCCCCTGTCCTGCCGCTCTCGACCTGCCCCACGCCCTGGTCGAACGGGACACGACACCGGCTTCTGCTGCGGGGGACGGCCTCAGCCGCGGGGACCGCCGACGGCTTGCTGGTAGCGGAACAGGCCGGCCGGGTCGTACCGTCGCTTGACGGCGACCAGGCGGTCGTAGTTGGGGCCGTAGTACGCGCGCTGCCAGTCCTGCAGGTCCGGGTCGGGGAAGTTGACATAGGCCGCGCGGGTGGCCAGGCGGCGGCTGAGCATGTGGTGAGCGGTGCGGGTCTGTTCCAGGAGGGCGCGCACCTCGGCGGGCGGGGCACCGGGCTTCCAATGGGTGCCGATGTCGATCACGAAGGTGGCGCCGCGGTGCGGGTAGGCCGTCTCGTCCGCGCGCGGCGCTGCACTGTCGCCGCCCATGGCGAACAGGGTCACGTAGCCGGTGGCCCGGCCGGGCCCCGGCCGCCAGCCGCGTACCCAGTCGGCAACAGCGGCCACCGTGTCGGGACCGGGCCACCGGTCGGGGACGAGGGACTTGGAGGCGTAGGCGTCCTTCGCTCCCGGGGTCTCCATGAGGTAGTCCTGCGCGGACCAGAATCCGCGTTCCTCGATGAAGGTCTTCGTCGGCCGCAGGTGTAGAAGGGGTGTGATCAGGCGTCGAAGGGCGCCCTCGTGGCCGAGCCGCTGCCCCAGGAGCCACAGCGAGGTGGTGCCGTCGCCGGCGTGCTTGAAGCCGATCCGTACGTCGAAGTCGTTGTCGCGATCCCCGTCGAGGATTTGCCTCAGTTCTTCCATCACCTGGGTGCCCGTGCCCAGGTCGAACGTCAAGTCGAAGACGGTGGCGCACAGTCGGCCGACGGACACGGCCTCGAAAACGAAGCCGGTGTTGATGCCGAAATTGCCGCCCGCCCCGCCCCGGCAGGCCCAGAACAGGTCGGCGTTCTCGTACGCGGCCGCGCGTACGAGCGTCCCGTCGGCGAGGACGACCCGGGTCTCGGTGAGCCGATCGCAGGTCAGGCCCCACTTACGGTCGTTGAAACCGAGTCCGCCGCCGAGGGTCAGCCCGGCGACACCCACTCCCGGGCAACGCCCACCGGGGAAGTACAGGTTGGCCTCACGAGCCGCATACACGTCCGAGTTCGTGGCGCCGCCGCCCAGGCGCAGCCGCTGCCCCTGCGGGACCACCTCCTTCAGCGCGCGCAGACTGATCACAAGACCGGGGGTCGTGGAGTAGCCCGCATAGTTGTGCCCGCCGGAGCGGGGCGCGAAGGGCACCCCGTGCTTGGCGCACCATCGGATCGCGGCGGCCACGTCGCCCTCGGTCGCGCAGGCGAGGACGCCGGCCGGGTGGACGGACGCGTAGCGCTGGTTGTCGGGCGCCGCCTGAGCCACGTACTGCGCGCCCCCTGGGCGGTAAAGGGCAGCGGCCGGGCTGAGGCTCCTCGTCAGTTCGCGCCACGCGGCCGGCTCGACGCTCTCACCTGCGAAGGGTGGACGGGCGGTGGCGCCCGCACCCGCGCCACCCAGTCCGATGAGGCTTCCGGCAGCCGCGACGGCCACTCCGGTTCGCAGCACTTCTCGCCGGCCAGTCTCCACAGGTGAACCCCTTCGTGGCGAGCTCGGCACCGGGCAGCAGACCCGGGCACAAGCACCAGTGACCCCGGTTGCCGGGCCGGACCCACGATGAGGGCGCACCGAGGCAGTCACCGACTGTGACACCCAGGCGTGATCACAATTCACGCGAACGGAACTGATCGGGTGATGGCATCGGTATCCGCAACGCAGGAGACTCCCGTGCCGTGCGAAGCGGGAAGCGATAGGAGGAGGGTGGGCATCATGTCCCGAAACAAGAAGACCGTAGAGACCTATCTGGACGGCTTCCGCAAGAACGATCACGCGCAGATCCTGAGCTGTCTCACCGACGACATCGAGTGGACTGTCTTCGGCGGCTTCCACCTGACCGGCAAGGAGGCGTACGACGCCGCGATCGAGGGGCCGGGCTTCATTCCACCGCCGCAGCTGGAGGTCGTACGCATGGTGGAGGAGGACGACGTGGTGATGGCAGAGCTCACCGGGTCGGTAAAACGCGACACCGGGGAGGTGATGCGCATGTCGATGGCCGAGGTCTTCCGCATGCGCGACGGAAAGATCTGCGAGCGCCGCGCGTGGGTGATCGAACTGACGGAGAACGAATACCGCTGATACGAGCGACAACAAGCTCCGCTTACGGGTGTGAGTGGTCGAGGTACAGGAAATCCCGGTGAGATTGATCTTGGTCGGCTGGGCAGTGTCCTGGCGATCACGAGCGGAGCCAGATGACGAGTGCGGCTGCGGTGACGGTGCCGAGGGAGACGTAGCCGCGCTTGTCCAACCTGGTCGCAACCGCGCGGCCGATCGCCGGCGCTGCCGCACCGGACCCGATTGTCGGCCTGGTCGGCTTTCTCCGGGATGACGTGCCGAATTCCTCGTCTGTGCAGGTAGCGGCGGGCTCGGCGGTTGCTGTAGCCCTTGTCGGCGCTGACGCTGTCCGGCTTCGTACCAGGCCTGCCGGTGGCCAGCCTTGGCACGCGCATCTTGTCCATGACCGGTTCGAACTGGGTGCAGTCGGCGCACTGCCCGGGCGTGATGACCGGCGAGAGCATACGGCAGTGGCCGTCCGCACTCAGGTGGATCTTGGGGGTGAACCCGCCGCGCGAGCGGCCGAGCGCTTCACCTCCCGCACCACCTCCGCCAGCCGGTCGATCACTTCCGCCCGGATTCGAGCGGCTTGGACCGCCCAGGCGAATCCCCTTTTGACGGCGGGCGGCGGAGCCTGCCGGGCACCGGCGGCATGGTGGTGCGCGCGCACGGATGTCGAGTCGACCGAGATGTCCCAGTCGATCTCGTCGGCCGCGTCCGCCTCAGCCTGGACCCGCTGGAGGAGCATCTGCCACGTTCCGTCCGCCGACCGGCGGCGATGCCGCTCGTGCACCGTCTTCCACGGTCCGTACCGCTCCGGCAGATCACGCCACTGCACGCCCGTGCGGATCCGGTAGAGCACCCCGTTCACGACCTGGCGGTGGTCCCGCCACCTACCGCAAAGCCCGTTGCTCACAGGTAGAAGCGGCTCCAGCCGCTCCCACTGAGCATCCGTCAAGTCACCTCTGTCTCCCACAGCCCTATCAACGACTGGACTGAGCGTCGGGACGTCTTCCAACCCCCGGCGATGCTCGGTGCCGACCGCTGAATACGGTGGAGGGGCCCGGTTGAATGAGAGGACGAAGACGTGGATGTGTATGAGGCCGTGGACAGTCGCCGGGCCGTGCGGGCGTTCAGCGATGAGCCGGTGCCCAAGGAGGTACTCGAACGAGTACTGACCGCAGCGACGCGGGCTCCGTCCAGTGGGAACCTCCAGCCGTGGCATGTGTATGTGGTAACTGGCGAACCCTTGAGTGAACTGAAGAGGCGCGCGACGGCGAGGGCACTGGCGGGAGACCCGGGTGATGAGCGGGAGTATCCGATGTACCCGGACGAGATGACCTCGCCGTATCTGGACCGCTTCTCCGCTGCGGCGGCTCAGCGGTACGAAGCGCTGGGGATTGAGCCTGACGACCCCGACCGGCCCCAGAAGATCGCTACCTTGAACTCGGAGGCGTTCGGGGCACCGGTCGTCTTGTTCTGCTACCTCGATCGGAGGATGGGGCCCGGACAGTGGGGTGACGCGGGGATGTACTTGCAGACGGTCATGCTGTTGCTGAGGGCGGAAGGGTTGCACAGCTGCCCCCAGGTGATGTGGACCATGTACCGCAAGACCGTCAGCCGAACAGTCGGAGCCGATGACGAGCTCGTGCTGTTCTGCGGCATCTCAGTGGGATTTGAGAAGGAAGGCGTGCCAAGGCTGCGTACCGGGCGGGCGGACATGACGGAAACGGTGAGCTTCATCGGAGTGTGACCGCTGACGGCCGAGATCGACAGGACAGGCCCTAGCTGTATTACGTTGTTGACGCTGGCCGGGCTTGATCATGGCGAAGGCCTCCGTGTGTGGTGGAGGTGTCGAATCTTCACCGCAGGACACCGCACCGGACCGCAGCCGCCACCGAGGCGCATGTCTGCCGGCTGCGGCAGGACCGCAAGCTGGGCCCGGCACGTATCGGACCGATCCTGGGCCTGCCCGCCTCCACCGTGCACCGCATCCTGACCCGGCACGGCCTGAACCGTCCGGCCCACCTGGACCGGCCGACCGGCCAGATCATCCGCCGCTACGAACGTGACCGGCCCGGCGAACTGGTCCACGTCGACGTCAAGCCGGTGCGGCGGTACGGCGGTACGCGGTGGCGGTCCGGGCGCCGCCGGTGAGGGGCTGGAGCACCTGCTCGGTGCCGTCGGTGGCGGTCCGCGTGGTCCAGGGCGGGTTGGCGGTGTAGCGGAGAGGGCGAGCGTGCCCGCGGTGGTGGTGATGTTGCCGGTGGGTCCTGGCCGCCGCGCCGTAACCCGTCCCAGGCACCGTCGGTGGTCATGGTCTCGCGGAGTCTCCAGGGCCGTCCGGCGGCCCCGGCCACCGGACGGCCACTGCCGGACCCCTCCTCCTGAGCGCACGGTCCGGCGTGAGCCGTCCCGGGCAGTGCCGCTGCTGCCGCTCCACTCGGCGCGGTGCCGAGTGCGGCTCTGCAGAGGGCGGTCGATGGGCGGTGACGCGCTCCCTTTCCGCGTCACCGGCTCTGGCTCACGCCTTCACTCCTCCGACAGCCGTGCCGTCGTTGATGTGCAGGACCGCGTCAACCATGTCGAGTGTCGGCTGGTCGAGCGGGAAGTACCCCTGCTCCGGAGTGGTGTCGGTCCGTGTGCGGGCACCGGTGACCGCGCTGCCCGCTGTCAGGCCCCAGGTGGCGATACGGCTCTGGAGGCAGCCCTCGTAGGTGTCGGGCTCGGGATCCCCGAGCCCGAGAGCTTCACTGCGGCCCAAACTGCCGGCGATGAAGGTGTACGGCTCGCCGAGCAGGGGCTCCACGATGGAGCCGGCGCCGGACCAGGTGACCGCCTTGTCCGCGAGGTACCAGGTGCTCGGATTCCGCTGCAGGTGGAGGTTGTGGGCGAAGACCAGCGTCGGCCCCCGTTGCGCCTCGACGCGTCGGACATCGAGGAGGTTCTGGGCCATGAGCGCGTCCCGGGTGGCCGACAGGCGGTATATCCGTTCACTCAGTTCCAGGGGCTGTGCTGCCTGCTTGTGATACCGCAGCAGGCCGAGACCGGCGGTGAGGTGTGTCCGGGCCCTGAGCCACTCGGCGCGTGAGGTTGCGGCGATCAGTTCCGGCGCGCGTGCGTAGAGCGAGGTGAGCATGTCGTCGGCGGTCGCGCGCAGCTTCTCCGCCTCAGGCGTGTCACCGACCGACATGGCCGGGTCCATGACCGCCTCCGTGCGACTCCAGCGTTCGTCCTCGCCGAGGAGGCCCGTGAGGTCGAGGTCGAGGGCGAGGGCGAGATTCAGATGCAGATCCAGATCCAGTCGCAGATAGTCGCGAGCATATTCGAGATAGCGCCGCGGGCTCGGCGCGCTGGTCGTCTCCATCGAGGCGTCGAATCCGTGGAACGCCAGTCGCTCCTCTGACGGACGGCTTGCGTTGTAGTCGCGCATCCAGGCGACCAGTTGCCGGTTGGCCTCCAGGTTCCCGAAGCCGTGGGAGAAGCCTTCGCTCATCACCGCGTCCAGGCTTCCGACTCCCTCCTGGACGAAGTCGTTCACGGCGAGCGCGGCCACGCGATCGGTCTCGAGGGCGATCGACCGGAACCCGCGGTCGACCAGCTGGGCGAACAGCTCGTTGCGGGCCCGGGCGAAAGCCGGCTCCTGGTGCGTGGGTTCACCGAGCGCCAACAGGGCACATGAGGCGGGTGTGAAGTCCCGAATTTCCTGGCTCATGTGCCTCAATCGTACCTTTGATAGGACGGTTGAGACTTTGAAGGAGATGGCCATACAGTCATGCGGTAAAGTTTCAAACCGGTGATCACCTTGCGACCAACCGATCTCGCGCGCGAGCACGGCATCTCGACCCAAGCAGTCCGCAACTACGAGCGGGACGGCTGCATCCCGCCCGCCGCCCGAACCCCCAGCGGCTACCGGATCTACACCGAGGTGCATGCGGCAGCACTCCGTGCCTACCTCGCGCTCATCCCGGCGTACGGGCACGCAACCGCCGGCCGGATCATGAACGCGCTCCACGACGGCGCACTCGACGACGCCTTGACGACCATCGACCGAGGGCACAGCCAGCTGCTCCGCGACCGGGACACCCTCGATGCGGTGCGCAGAGCGGTGGACCACCTGACGGCGGAGTCCGGCGCCGCTCCGGGCCCGGCCGTCGCCCCCGGTACCCGGACCATCGGCGAACTCGCGCACCAGCTCCAGGTCACCCCGGCAACGCTGCGGAACTGGGAGAGTGCCGGCATCCTCGTTCCCGCACGGGACCCGGCCACCGGGTACCGCGTCTTCCGGGCGAGCGACATCCGCGACGCCGAACTCGCCCACCTCCTCCGCCGCGGGGGCTATCCGCTGGACCACATCTCCACCGTGGTCCAGCAGATCCGCACGGTCGGAGGCACGGAGGCGCTGGCCGCCGCCCTGGACGACTGGCAGCGCAAACTCACCGCACAGGGCCTGGCCATGCTGAACGCAGCCACTCGTCTCAGCCACTACCTCTCGGCAACTCCCTGAGCCTCTCCGGCCGTGGCCGGGTCGATGAGCACACCCGGGTTCAGGATCCCGGCCGGGTCGAGCGCCCGCTTCACGGCCCGAAGCGCCACGGCGAAGGGTTCCGGACGCTGCCGGTCGTACCCCGGCCGGTGGTCGCGGCCGACCGCGTGATGATGAGTGACGGTCGCACCGTGATCGTGCAGGATGTCCATGGCCGCGGACTTGATCTCGTCCCACATCGCCACTTCCGAGCCGCGCCGGCCGGGGGCGATGACGGTGAAGTACGGTGCGGGTCCGTCCGGATAGACATGGGTGAAGCGGCAGTTGATCGTGCCGGCCGCGCCCGTCACCTCCTTGACGACGTCGGCCAGTTGCGCGCGGACGGCCTCGTACAGCTCCGGCGTACGGCCCCACGTACTGGCCGTCTCGAACGTCTCGGTGACCACGCTCATGCGGGCGAGCGCGTCACGGAGGTAGGGCATGCTCAGGAACGCCGAACGCCAGGTGTCGGCGGCGGTGTCCGCGGTGCCGGGCTCCGTCGGTGTGGGGGAGCCGCCGTGGTCACGGGCCAGGGTGAGGAGTTCGGTCAGCCGTCCGCCGACCGGGGAGTGCGCCGACTCCACGCCGAGGACGAGCACGCTCTCGCCGCCGTGCGCGACTCCTGCGAGGCCGGCCTCCCCGGGGTCCAGGAGCCGGCAGTTGGCGGGGTGCAGACCCGACTGCGCCACAGCGCGCACGGCGTCCATCGCGGCATGGACGTCGCCGAACAGCACTGTGGCGGAAGCCTTGTGACGCGGACGTTCCTGGAGCCGCATCCAGGCCTCGGTGATGACACCGAGCGTCCCCTCGGAGCCCAGGAACAGCCGGTCGGGGGAGGGGCCCGCGCCCGAACCGGGCAGCCGCAACGACTCGTTGACCCCGACGGGCGTCACCACGCGCAACGACTCCACGAGGTCGTCGATGTGGGTGTACAGCGTGGCGTAGTGACCGCCCGCCCGGGTGGCGAGCCAGCCGCCGAGAGTGGAGAACTCGAAGCTCTGCGGGAAATGACGCAGCGTCAGACCGTGCGGCCGCAGTCGGCCTTCGAGGGCCGGGCCGAGAACGCCGGCCTGGATCCGCGCGGCCCGGCTGACCCGGTCGATCTCCAGCACCTGATCCAGGGCGGAGAGATCCAGCGACACCACACCGCGGTGCGCGTCCGCGCGGTATTCGACCCCGCCGACGACCGAACTGCCCGCGCCGTACGGTACGACGGCCACATCGGCGTCCGCCGCCCAGTCGAGCACGTCGACCACGTGCTGCTCGGTGCGGGGGCGGGCCACCTGGTCGGGCGCTGCCGCGAGGTCTCCGCTCAGGGCCCGGACCACGTCCCGGTACGCCTTGCCGTAGGTGTGCGAGGCCCGCTCCCGGGGTGCGGCCGACATCAGCGGCGCGAGTGCGGCGGGCGGTTCGACGCGGACCTTCGGCAGCGTGAGCGCGGAGACGTCGGGTACGGGCCGCGGAGTGCCCGCCGCCCCGGGGACCAACTGCCCGAGCGCAGCGCACTCGGCGTCGGACAGCGCCTTGTCCACGGCACCCCAGCCCCACCAGGAGCGGCCCGTGGGAGCGCTGGAGGGCGAGGGATTCGGCACGGTGTACTCGGCCACGGATTTGACCTCTCGGTAATTTACCGCTTGGTAAGTTACCGCAACGTATAGTCCCACCATGACGACCGCAAGAGCTTCGACCGCACCGGATCCAGCCGACGGCGATCCGCGAGCAGACCGCAGCGGAAACCGCCTCGCCGGCACCAAGGGCGTCCCTCGCGCCCGCCGGGAGCAGCAGATCATCGCCGTAGCTCTGGAGGAGTTCGGCAGGCACGGCCACGCCTCGGCGTCGATGGCCGAGATCGCCCGGCGCGTGGGCGTCACGAAGCCGATGCTCTACACCTACTTCGGCTCCAAGGACGGCCTCTACGCGGCCTGCGTCGACCGCATCGGCCCCCGTCTGCTCGCGGCGATCGACCAGGCCATGACGTCGAACCCGCCGGAGGACCGGCTTCCGCACACGGTCCTCACCGCCCTCTTCCAAGCCCTTGAGGACGAGCGGCACGCCTGGTTCGTGCTGTACGACCGGACCCTGCAGCCCGGCTCCGAGCCCTGGCACGCCGCCCAACCCCACCGGGAGGCGATCGACGCCCTGGCGGCCTCCGGCACCGCCGCGCTGCTGGAGGGCCGGGGCAACCACGACCCCCTCGACGCCGTCGCCCTCAAGCACCTGTGGACCGGCACGGTCAGCGCCCTGGTCGGCTGGTGGATCTCCCATCCCGAGCTGTCCGCACAGGACATGAGCGCCCGGTGCGCCCGCCTCCTCTCCGTCGTCCGGAAGGGCACGTAGGTGCCGGTTCAGGCCTCCAGACGGGGCAGGCGGCGGTCCAGCCACGCGGGGATCCACCAGTTGGCGCGCCCGAGGAGGAACATGCTGGACGGGACGAGGACGAGACGGACGAGGGTGGCGTCGAGGACCACGCTGACGGCAAGCCCGAGAGCGAGCATCTTCACCACGACGGTGGGCGAGGCGGTGAAGGACAGGAAGACCGCGGTCATGATGAGGGCGGCGGTGGAGATGACGCGACCGGTGGCGGCCAGTCCGCTGCCGACCGAGCGCGTGTTGTCGGCCGTGGCGTGCCAGACGTCCGCGATGCGGGAGAGCAGGAAGATCTCGTAGTCCATGGAGAGCCCGAAGACGATGGCGAACATCATCATCGGGACGTACGACTCGATGGGCACCGGTTCGTGCAGGCCGAGCAGGCTGCTGCCCCAGCCCCATTGGAAGACGGCGGTCAGGACGCCGTAGGAGGCGGCGGTGGTGGCCAGGTTGAGCAGCACCGCCTTGAGCGGGATGACCAGGCTGCGGAAGACGGTCGTCAGCAGCAGGAAGGCCGCGGCGAGCACGGTGGCGATGATGACGGGCAGGCGTCGCTGAACGGTGTCGCGGAAGTCGACCTGGGCGGCGGTGGTGCCGGTGACGTATCCGCGTGCGCTCGTGCCGTGGAGGGCGTCGGGGAGGGTGTGGTCGACCAAGGTGGTCACCAGCGTGCTGGTGCTCGCGTCCTGAGGGGAGCGGGCAGGGGTCACGGTGGCCGTCAGGAGCCTTCCGTCCGGGCTGGGCCGGGGCGTGCTCACCTCGGCGACGTCCGCCGTGCTGCTCAGGGCGTGCTGGACGGTGGAGGCCAGACTCGACGCCCGGTTCCGGTCGGCGCCGAGATCGATGACGACGGTCAGCGGAGCGTTGGCGCCGGGCCCGTATCCCGTTCCGTGCGCGTGGGTGATCAGGTCGTAGGCGGTACGGCTGGTGGTGCCTGCGGGGTCGGCGCCGGCGTCGACGTGGCCCAGCCGCATGGACAGGGCCGGCAGGGCGAGAAGGGCCAGGACCGCGCTGCCGGCGCCGAGGTGGCGCCAGGGGTGCCGGGCCGTACGGGCCGCATAGCGGTGCCATCCGTCGCGGTCGCCGGAGGTCTCGGCGACGGGCCGGCGCAGGGCGAACCGGTCGATGCGGCGGCCGGTCAGGCTGAGAGCGGCCGGAACGAGGGTGACGGCGGCGGTCGCCGTGATCGCGACGGCGAGGGAGGCGGCGAGACCGAGCTTGCCTATGAAGGAGAGACCGCAGGCGTAGAGGCTGAGCATGGCCACGACGACGGTGATGCCCGCGACCAGGACGGCGCGCCCGCTGCGTGCGGTGGTGCGCGCGGCGGCGGTGACCGGGTCGTGGCCGTCGATCAGGTCCTGCCGATATCGGGTGGTCAGGAACAGGGCGTAGTCGATGCCGACACCGAGACCGATCATGGTGGCCAGCGTGGGGGCGGCGGTGGCGAAGGACACGGTCCCGGCGACGATGCCGACGACACCGAGGCCGGTGCCCACCGCGATCAGCGCGGAGACCAGGGGCAGCAGAGCGGCCAGGATGCTGCCGAAGGCGAGGACCAGCACGAGCAGGGCGGCCGCCATGCCGACCAGTTCGGCGGCCCGGTCGTTGGCGGGCTGCCGGGTGACCTGGTCGAGGTCACCGCCGTAGGCGACCTGCAGGTGTGCGTCCCGGGCCGGTTGGGTCGCCCGGTCGAGCTGATCGGTGTAGTCGTGGCCCAACGTCTTGGCCTGTACGTCGAACCGCACGGTGGTGTACCCGGTCCGTCCGTCCTCGCTGACCACCGGCGTCGAGGTGGATGTCACGTGGGGCAGCCGCGCGAGGGCGGCGACCGAACGGCTCACCGACGGGCTGGAGGTGACGGTCCCGCTGCCGGTGTGGAAGACGACGCGGCCGATCGAGCCGCCGGCGCCCGGTGAGTGGGCGGCGAGGAGGTCCGCACCGGTGCTGGACTGAGTGCCCGACAGCGTCACCTGGTCGCTGAAGACAGGCGCTGCGGCGTGCCGGCCGACCAGTGCGGCCACCAGAGCCACCAGCCACAGGGCGATCACCATCACGGGGTGGCGGGCGCACCACAGGCCCAACCGGGCCAGCCCGCCGGTGAGTTGAGGGGAAGCGGGCGCTGTCGGTGTCTCGAGTTCGGATCGTGCGGGCACGGCAGGCTCCAGCGTCGAAGGGCGGGGTGGTGGAGGCGACAGTAGAGCAAAAGTGTCACGACTGCCATTTGTCATGAGTGACAAGTTATACTGGAGTCGTGCCCCCTCAAGACCCCTCGCCCGCACCCGGGCTGCGCGAGCGCAAGAAGGACCAGACCCGGCAGAACCTGCGTGCCTGCGCCGCCCGGCTCTTCGCCGAGCAGGGCTTCGCCGACACCACCGTCGCCGACATCGCCGCCTGCGCGAACGTGTCCACGCGTACGTTCTTCCGGTACTTCGACAGCAAGGAGGACCTGCTGCTGCCGGACGGCATCGAACTCTTCGCCGCCGTCGAACAGGCCCTGGCACGACGCCCGTCGGACGAAGCGCCCCTCGACGCCGTCTACAACGCACTGCTGAGCGCGGCCGCCGATTTCCGCAGCACCAGCCTCACCGCCCTCACCCATCCGCTCGACGGAACGGAGGAGCTGATCGCTGCGCGGTTGATCCACGCCTTCGCCGAGTTCGAGGAGCGGCTCACCCGACTGGTCCAGGACCGGCTGCCCCCCGAGACACCGGACGCGGATCTGTACGCCGCCGTGGTCGCCGGCGCCGCGCTGGGCACCGTCCGCGCCATCCTGCGTACCCAGCGCTCCCGCCGCGCCGCCGGCACGCACAAGCCGGCCGTCCTGCTCCCTCGGGCCTTCCAGTTCCTGCGACAGATCGGACGCAGCACTCCATGAGCCGCCGACGCCTCCTGCTCGCCGCCACGGCAGCCCTGACGGTCATAGCTCCCCTCACCGCCGGCGCCCTGGTCACGCACCAAGCCGAACAGCGCATCAGCCGCGTCGTCGCGTGCCGGCTCGCCCCCGTGGGCAAGGTCAGCGTCACCCTGGACAGCTCACTGGCACCGATGAAGATGCTCGGCGGAAGCGTCGGCGACGTCGACATCCACGCGGCCGAACTCGAGCGCCAGGGCACGTCCATGGAGCTCGACGCCCACCTGCGTCAGGTCACGACCAGTGGGGCCGTCCAGGGCGGAGACGCGACGGTGATCGTGCCGTACGCCCAGCTCGCCGAACGACTCCCCGACACCGGCAGCGGCAGCGCGTGGACCCCCGGCACCGACGGCACCGGTCTGACCTTCTCCGGCACCACCGGAACCCTGGGTGTGCCGGTCACCGTCCACACCGACCTCGAGGTCGCCGCGAACAGCCTCGTCATCACGCCCACGGAGGTCACCGTCCTCGGCCGCACCCTTCCCGTCGACGGGCTCCCCGGCGAAGCCGCGGCCCAGACCCTGAAGCCACGCACCGTCCCTCTCACCGGCCTCCCGTCCGGCGTGCGGGCCACCAGCGCCGAGGCCACCGAAGAGGGCCTGGCCCTCCACCTCGACCTGACCGCCGCCGCCACCCGCAACCAGGTCAACACCAAGAGCGCCTGCGCGACGGCGTGACGCCACGCCCGGAAACCGCGCCCTAGACGGCCAGCCGCGAGTCGGGCATGGGCAGTGGCGGGAGCCGTGTCCCGTCCACCCATGCCGCGAACAGCCTGTCCAACGGTTCGTCCGTGTACCGGGCCACATGCGCGGTGAACGTCGCGGTCGTCACGGCCGCACCCCGGTGCAGTCCCGCCCAGCCGCGCAGCATGCGGAAGAACGCCTCGTCGCCCAGGGCACACCGCACCGCGTGCACGGCGAGCCCGCCACGCTGGTAGAGCCGGTCGTCGAACATCAGCTTGCGGCCCGGGTCGGACAGCCGCAGGTCCTGAGGCAGTTTGCTCAGCAACCGGTGAGCGATGGTGGCCAGCTGCTGGGCACTGCGGCCGCCCGAGCGCTCCGACCACAGCCACTCCGCGTACTTGGCGAGGCCCTCGTTCAGCCAGATGTGCCGCCAGTCGGCGATGGACACGCTGTTGCCGAACCACTGGTGCGCCAGCTCGTGCGCGACCAGCCGCTCCGAACCCCTGGCCCCGTCCACGTGGTTGGCACCGAACAGCGACAACCCCTGCGCCTCGACCGGGACATCGAGTTCCTCGTCCGTCACGACCACGGCGTACTCGTCGAACGGGTACGGCCCGAACAGCTCCTGGAACAGCTCCATCATCGCGGGCTGCCGGGCGAAGTCCCGGGAGAACTGCGGGAGCAGCTGGGCCGGGATGTGCCCGTGCTGCGGCACACCGCCCGGCCCCGGGTCGCCCAGCAGCACGGTCTGGTACTTGCCGATCGCCAGCCCGACCAGATAGCTGGAGGTGGGCGCCGCCTGCTCGTACACCCAGGTGGTCGTCGAAGCCTTCGTCGTCCGGGTCAGCAGACGCCCGCCCGCCACCACCGAGTACGCCGACGGCGTGGTGACCGAGATCAGGTACGACGCCTTGTCGGCCGGCCGGTCGTTGCACGGGTACCAGGACGGTGCCCCGATCGGCTGGCTGGCCACCAGCGCCCCGTCGTCCAGCTCCTCCCAGCCGAGCCCGCCCCAGGGGCTGGCCACCGGCCGGGGGTTTCCCGACCAGTGCACCTCGACCGTGAAGGCGGCCCCGGCGCGCAGCGGCTTCGCGGGCCGGATGCGCAGCCGGCCGCCCCGGTGCGTGTAGTGCGGCTGCCGGCCGTCCACCCGGATCCGCCCGATCTTGAAGTCGGCCAGGTTCAGCTGGAATTCGGTCAGCGGCGCTCGGCCCGCGATCGCGTTGATCCGAGCGGTGCCGGACAGCCGGTTCGGGCCGGGCCGGTAGTCCAGCGTGAGCTCGTAGCGGTGCACCCGATACCGGGGATCGCCGTTGCCCGGGAAGTACGGGTCCGCACCCGTGGACTGCTGAACTGCCACTGCCGCGTCTGCTCCCTGCGCTGTACTGGTCCTCCGTGCCGGCGCACCCCTCGTGCCGCCGTCCGCCTCCGGGAGGCCCGCGCTCAGGATCGCCATGCCTCGATCGGGTTGCCGAGCCAACGGGTGTCGTCCGGGACGGACTCCGCGGCCATGACGAGCGACGCGGGACCCAGAGTCGTACGGGCCCCGATGGTGCTGCCGGGCAGCACGATCCCGCCAGGACCCAGCGTGGCGCCCTCACGGAGAACCACAGTATCCGTCCGCAAGATCCGGTCGTGGAAGAGGTGTGTCTGGAGCACGCAGCCGCGGTTCACGGTCGTGGCGTCCTGAAGGGTCACCAGGTCCGTCTCCGGCAGCCAGTAGCTCTCCACCCAGACGCCCTTGCCGATGCGCGCGCCCAGCCCCCGCAGCCACGCCGTCAGCACCGGCGTGCCCGGCACGGACCCGGCCAGCCACGGCACCGCCAGCACCTCGACGAAGGTGTCCGCCAGCTCGTTGCGCCACACGAAGGAACTCCACAGCGGATGTTCCCCGGTCCGGTGCCGCCCGACCAGCGCCCACTTCGCGACGATCGACACGAGGGCCGCCGCCGCACCCGCGGCCAGCAGCACCAGCCCCGACAGCAGCGGCGCCCACACCCCCAGCGCGCACAGCGCGGCCACCGTCAGCCCGGCCAGCGTCGCCGAGCACAGCACCGGCACGATCCGGCACAGCTCCACCAGACCGCGCGCCCACAGCAGCCGGGCGGGCGGGTCGTAGGTCCGGCTCTGGTCGCCGTCGCTCGCGCTGCGCGGCAGCTTCACCGGCGGCAGGCCCAGGTAGGAGGTGCCCTTCTTCGCCTTCTTCGGGGTCGCGGACAGCACCCCGACCAGACCGCCGTCCGGCACGCTGCGGCCCGGCGCGGTCATCCCGGAGTTGCCGAGGAAGGCCCGCCGCCCGATCTCCGCGCGCCCGATCCGCACCCAGCCGCCGCCCAGCTCGTACGGTGCGGTCAGTGTGTCGTCCGCCAGGAAGGCGCCGTCGCCGACAGTGGTCAGGCTCGGCAGGGCGAGCACGGTCGACACCTCGGCGCCCCGCCCGATCCGCATGCCGAGCAGCCGCAGCCACACCGGCGTGACCAGCCCGGCGTACAGCGGGAACAGCGTCTCCCGCGCGCGGTCCATCAGCTGGCTGACCGTCCACGCCTGCCAGCCGATCCGGCTGTGCGTCGGGTGGGTGCCCTCCCGCAGGCCCAGGCTCAGTACCCGGACGGCTAGCAGGATCAGCAGCGCGTACGTCAGCCCGAAGGCGAGCGTGGCCGGGACCAGCGCCAGCGCCGCTCCCTGCAGTGCCTCGCCGAGTCCGCCGCCGGGCACCACGAACAGCCTGGTCACCAGCAGCGCGGCCGCACCCGCCAGCAGCGGCAGGGCGCTCAGCGCGATGCCCGTGACGCCGTACATGACCCGCCAGTACGTGCCCCGCTGGGGGCGCTCCTTGGGCCAGTTGCGCTTGGCCTTGCCGAGCTTGGCCGCGGGGGCGCCGGCCCAGCGCTGCCCGGTCGGGATCTGACCGGTGACCGCGGACCCGGGCGCCACCTCGGCCCGCTTGCCCACGCGGGCGCCCGGGAAGAGCATGCTGCGCGTGCCCACGACGGCGTGGGCGCCGACCTTCACCGGCCCGATCTCCAGCCGGTCGCCGTCCAGCCAGTACCCGGACAGGTCCACCTCGGACTCCACGGCGGCGCCGCGCCCCAGCTTGAGCATGCCGGTGACCGGCGGCAGCGAGTGCAGGTCCACGTCGGTGGCGACCTTGCCGCCCAGCGCACGTGCGTACCGTTCGAGCCACGATCCGGTCAGTGAGGTCGCCCCGCTGAACTCGGCGAGCCGCTCCGCGGTCCACAGCCGCAGATGGACACTCCCGCCGCGCGGATACCGCCCGGGCCGTACGCCCCGCAGCAGCAGCCGGGCCCCGCCCGCCGCGAGGGCGATCCGCCCGGGCGGGCTGAACAGCAGCACGGCGCCGGCGGCGATCAACCACCAGGAGGCCGTCGGCAGCCACGCGTAACCGGGCAGCAGACGGCCGAGCGCGGCCAGGGCCAGCGCCCAGCGCAGTCCGAGCACGGTGAACAGCGGCACCAGCAGAAGGGTCTGGACGAGCTGGGCGCGCACCGGGACCGGCGCGATGGTGCGTGCCTTGCCGTCGTCCTGAGCCGACGCCTCCAGACGCCGGGCCAGCTTGCGCAGCACCGGCTGCTGGTAGACGTCGAGGACGGCCGCGCTCGGGTAGCGGGTGCGCAGCCGGGTGGTGAGCTGGGCGGCGGCGAGGCTGCTGCCGCCGATCGCGAAGAAGTCGTCGGAGGCGCTGCTCACCGGGATGCCGAGGACCTCCGCCCACTGCTCGGCGAGCCAGGCCTCGGTGCCGTAGAGCTGCTCGGCCTTCCCGCCCGTCTCCAGGCCCTCCAGAGGCCACGGCAGGGCGCCTCGGTCCACCTTGCCGGAGGTACGGGTGGGCAGCTCGGCGACGGGAGCGAGCAGCGGCACGAGAGCGGCGGGCAGCTCGGCGCGCAGCTTCTCGACCGCGGCCGCCTGATCCCAGCCGTCCTGCGTGACGACGTACCCGACGAGCAGCTGGTTGCCGCTGCGCGCGGTCCGCACCGCGGCGGCCGCGCCCGCGACGCCGGGCAGCGCCTGCAGCGCGGCATCGACCTCGCCCAGCTCGATCCGCCGCCCGCCGAGCTTGATCTGCTCGTCCGCCCGCCCCAGGAAGACCAGCCCCTCGGGCTCGGCCTTGACCAGGTCACCGCTGCGGTACGCCCGCTCCCAGCCCAGGGACGCGAGCGGGGCGTACTTCTCCGCGTCCTTCTCGGCGTCGAGATACCGGGCGAGCCCGACCCCGCCGATCACGAGCTGCCCGCTGCCGCCCATGGGCACGGGCTCCCCGGCCTCGTCCACGACGGCCAGCTCCCAGCCGTTCAGCGGCAGCCCGATCCGCACCGGCCCGTCGCCGGTCATCAGCGAGGCGCAGGCCACGACGGTCGCTTCGGTGGGCCCGTAGGTGTTCCACACCTCGCGGCCCTCCGTGACCAGCCGCTGCGCCAGCTCGGGCGGGCAGGCCTCACCGCCGAAGATCAGCAGGCGTACGTCGGTCAGGGTCTCGGGCTCCCACAGCGCGGCCAGCGTCGGCACCGTGGACACGACGGTGATCTCCTGCTCGACCAGCCACGGCCCGAGATCGGCACCGCTCCTGACCTGCGACCGGGGCACGGGCACCAGACACGCGCCGTACCGCCAGGCCAGCCACATCTCCTCGCAGGAGGCGTCGAAGGCGACGGACAGGCCCGCCATGACCCGGTCCCCGGGTCCGATCGGCTCCTCGGTCAGGAACAGCGCGGCCTCGGCGTCCACGAACGCGGCGGCACTGCGGTGCGTGACGGCGACGCCCTTGGGCTTGCCGGTGGAACCGGAGGTGAAGATGATCCAGGCGTCCTGCCCGACACCGGGCCGCCCGGCGGGCGCGTCGCACTCGCCGGGCATGGTGGACGAACCGGTGACGTCGATCCGATGGCCGGTGCCGATGACGGCCCGCACCTCCGCCTCCCCGAACAACAGCTCGGCCCGCTCGTCCGGGTCCTCGGCGTCGACGGGAACGTAGGCGGCACCGGCCGCGAGCACGGCCAGAATGGCGATGTACAGGTCATTGGTGCCCGAGGGGACCCGCACGCCGACCCGGTCCCCGAGTCCGACGCCCGCCGCGGCGAGCCGTCGGTGCAGCCGCTCCACCTCGACCGCGAGCGCGCGGTAGGTGAGGCGCGTGCTGCCGTCGTCCAGGGCGAGCTCGTCCGGGTACGAGCGCACGGACGCGTCGAAGACGTCGACGAGGGTGCGCGGCGAGGCGGCGGGCGCCGCGGAGAAACGTGCCGTATCGGGGAACTGCTCACGGATCTCGTCGTCGAGCAGGCCGAGAGCGCTGCCCTCGTGAGTGGCTGCCATCCGGTCCTCGCGTCTCGTTCCCGGAAGCCTCCGGGGCGCTGGCGGGCCCGCAGGTCTGCCTGGGGTTGTCCGGCTCCAGCTCCGTAACAAGCCGGATATATTAGTACGACGCTAGCCTTGGCCGCTTCCCCGGGCCACTCGGAACGCCCGTCCAGGGGAGCCCGCGAGACTGCCCGCACCCCGCTGACCTGCTGATACGTCAGCGGGACGAGAGGTGGCCCACACCTGGTACCAAGGGCGGGACAATCGCGGGCAGTTCGTACACGCCGTCAGATGCGGTCAGGCGCGGACCGGCGTTCCGTCAAGGCACCGTTGCTCGTTCGGTCAGTCCCGCGTCGCGCGCGTGGTCCCCGCTGAGGTCAGGACCTTCAGCGCCACCGCAGGATGGAACAGCACGGCCGGGGAGGCCACCATGTTCACCACCCGTACGAACGTCGCCCACACGGCCGCGTCCTTCACCGCCACGTTGAACAGACGCGTGTTGTACCAGTGGGCGAAGCGCGCGGCGAGGGGCTGGCCCTCCGGGTTCCACATCAGGTCCGAGTTGGTGGACAGCGTCCACGGGCCCAGCACCAGCCGGCCCACCTTCTTCTGGAACTCACCGGCGAGGCCGTCCAGTTGTCCGGCCGTGCGTCGCCGGGCCAGCATGCCCTGCAGCAGTTCCGCCTCCATCGCAGCCACCGTCAGGCCCTGGCCGTAGACGGGGTTGAAGACGCAGACGGCGTCGCCGACGGCGATGAGCCGGTCCGGCCACTGCTTGACGGCGTGGTAGGGCCGCCACTGGTTGTCGACGTTGGTGTAGCGGTAGGTCGGCTCCTGCTCGGTCCGCCGGCCGATCTGCTCGGCCAGGCGCGGGTTGTCCAGGCTCTCGGCGAACGCCAGGTAGCCCTTGTCGTCGGTCGGCGGCTGGTCCTGGAAGCCGAACAGCGAGCACGTCCACCGGCTCCGTTCGACGGCCAGCAGGACCCCGGCCCGGGGCACGCGGGGAGCGAACAGCATCTGGTAGGCGACGTAGTAGTCCGGGTGGCCCGGGTGATCCTCCTCGAGCCGGTCGAAATTCATCGAGGTGTACGTGACCTTCGCCTTCACGGTCCGCTTCGGCGGTACGGCGACCCCGAGCGCGCTCAGCCAGTCGCCGAGCGCGCTGGACCGGCCGGAGGCGTCGATCACCAGATCGGCGGTCAGCTCGAACGGCTCCTCGCCCTGCTGCCGGCACGTCACCCCCTCGACCCGCCCCGAGGAACCCCGGACCAGGCCCGTGCACTGGGTGGACGCCATCAGCGTGACCTCGGGCCGCGCGAGCACCTTGCGCCGCAGCCGGCGTTCCAGCTCGTCGCGGGTGAAGGTCTGGATCCGGACGCCGGTGCGCTGGCGGGGCGCGAGTCCGACGGGCAGCAGGAAGTCGATCCGCTCCCCGTAGTCGAAGACCGGCGCCCCCGCGTCCCTCAGCTCCTCGCGCAGTCCCGGGAACAGCCGCTCCAGGATCTCGCCGCCCTTGGCCAGCATCGCGTGCGCGTGGTAGCCCTGCGGGGCGCCCGGATGCACCCCGGTGTCCGCGTCGACGGCGTCCCGCTCCACGAGGACGACCTCTCCGAAGTGGTCGGCCAGCACCCGGGCGGTCACCAGCCCCGCGTAGCTGCCACCGATGACCACGGCCTTGCCCCAAGGGCGATCTGCTGTCATGTCGTCTCCCACACGTGACCGGACGAGAAAGTTCATGCAGGTCAACGAGCCTGCCGAGCGGCCGGACACGGGGCTCGGGAAGCACTTGGGGAGCGCGTTCACCCTCAGTGAGCGTTCAGATGAGCATCTGCGGAACTCGTCGTCGGCCTGCGCGAACACGACGGCCGGACGCTGCGCGAGCTGTGCGCACGCCTGGACATGGCCCGCCAGTGGGCGACACGGCATCCCGAGCGCGGGAACCGGGCTGACATCACGCCGAGACCGGTGCCCGGTCGAGGGGAACGAGGCGGGCGGCCGGCGATGGTGGATCATGGCGCAGGGCCGCGGACGCGGTTGACGGTGTGTCCCGAGAACGAAAGGGCGGACGCGACATGGAGAACACCCGGGCGGCGGTGCATCCGCTGCCGTACCCGACCTACCTGCAGGCGATCGAGCGGGAGACGGCGCGCCTGGCCGACGTGGTCGAGGGCGTGGATCCGGCAACCCCGGTGCCCTCGTGTCCCGACTGGACGGTGGCCGACCTCACCCGGCACGTGGGCAGCCTGCAGCGGTGGTTCTCCACTCTGCTCAGCCGGCTGGTGCAGGAGCCGCCGCGGAGCCGTGACGTGGAGTTGGGGCTGCCGGACAGTGCACACGAGTACGCCCGATGGGTGGCAGCAGGCGTCCCTCAGGTGGCCTCCGTGCTCCAGGCCACGGATCCGCAAGCGCCCATGTGGGCCTGGGGCGAGGACCAGCACGCCCGGTTCTGGGCCCGCAGGATGCTGTTCGAGACGCTGGTGCACCGGGTCGACGCGGAGCGTTCCGTCGGCCTCGAATCACCCATCGACCCCGTGCTGGCAGCGGACGGCGTCGACGAGTTCCTCGTCAACCTGCCCCAAGCCCACCTCTTCGCCCCGGCCGTGGCCCGGCTGAGCGGGAACGGCGAGACCATCGTGTTCCAGTGCGCCGGCGAGTCCGACACGCGCACCGGCGAAGAGTGGCGGGTGCGGTTGGAGGCGGACGGTTTCCGGCTGTTGCCCCCAGCGGAGGGTGGTGCCGACACCGGATCCTCCGGCGCGCGGACGACGACGGTGCGAGCACAGGCTGCCGACCTTCTGCTCCTGCTCTACGGACGCCGGTCGTACGGCGAGACCGCCTTCGACGTGACAGGGCACACCGCGACGCTGGACCACTGGTTCGCCCACACGGCCTTCTGATACGACCCCGACGCCGGCATGGCCGTGCCGCACGGGGCGGGCGGTTGCCGCTCAGCGCGTGCGCAGACCCGTCGTCGTCGTGCCCGTGCGATCGCGGAGCAGCGTGCGCAGTGTGGCGGCGTGTTCGTAGCCGACCTTGCGGGCGATGGTCTCCAGGGACAGATCTGTGGTGCGGAGCAGATGCGTGGCCTGTTCGACGCGCAGGTCCTGGACGAACCGTACCGGCGTGGTGTTCAGGACACGGCGGACCGTGCGCTGGAGCGTGCGCTCACTGACACCGAGGGCACGGGCCGCCTCGGCCAGGCTGTTCGGCGTGTCCAGGTGCAGGCGCGCCCACCGCTCGAACGCGGCGATCAGCGGGTCGCTCTGGGCGAGGGCGCTCGGGATCGTGTAGGCGGACTGCGAGGGGCGTTCGTCCACGACCAGATAGCGGGCGACGAGGTCGGCCAGGGCCGGACTGGCCATCCGTACGACGGCCAGGGCGAGATCGACGTGCCCGAAGGCGGCCCCTGCCGTGGTCACCCCCTGTGACGTGATCACCATGCTGGTCTCGTCGAGTGCGACGCTCGGGTATCGGCGGCGGAAGACGGGCGCCAGCCACCAGGTGGTCGTCGCCCGGTGGCCGTCGAGGATGCCCGACTCGGCGAGCAGGAAGGTGCCCGTGCAAGCCGAGGCGACGGGCGCACCCCGGTCGCGGCGCTCGGCGACCAGCTTGCGCACCCTGTCCAGGTCGGGCCCCGCGACCCGCTCCAGGAGGGCATCGGGCCGACGCTCGGCGAGCGCGGGAACGAGCAGCAGATCCGCCGTGTCCGCGGCGGCCGCGGGCTCGGCCGTGACGATGTGTCCGGCGCCGGTGCGCACCTGCCGGCTGAAGCCGATCGTCGTGACGTTCCAGGCCGGTGGCGGCTGGGGGAGTTCGCCGCGCATCGCGTTGGCCGCCTCCAGGACGTCCAGCGCCGCACAGAGCCCCGAGTCGAACACGCCGTCGTATGCCAGCACGGAGATTTCCATGTCGGGAACGGTATCGGAGCTGTCGTTTCCGACACTGGGGCGGGGCGCTCAACCGGCCTAGCGTGAGTCGTGTCCCCAGGTGAGGGGACATGCGATCGCGTCGGCGCCCGTAGCCGTCGACCCCGTCCGAAGGAGCCCACCGTCATGAACAACATCGGTCTGCTGGCCCGTATCGAGGCCAAGCCGGAGTACGCCGACGACGTCGCCCGGATGCTGACCGAAGCCGTGCAGCTCGCCGAGGAGGAGAAGCGGACCGTCACCTGGTTCGCCTTCCGTGAGGACGCCACCACCTTCGGCGTCTTCGACACCTTCGAGAACGAGGAGGACCGCGCCGAGCACCTGCGCGGACGGATCGCCGCCGCGCTCATGGGGGCCGCCGAGACCATGCTCGCCTCGGCACCCGACATCCGGCCGATCGACCTGCTCGCGGTCAAGCTGCCCTGAGCCGTCCGGTGCGCCGCTCCCGCACTCATGCCTGAGTGTCTTTCAGGAGGCCGGGGCGATGGCTGATTCCCATCGCCCCGGCCTCCTCTCGCCGCTCCGCGTGAACGGCCGGTGAAGAGATCGGCACGGATAATTCTTGGTCGATCCTTGGTGATTCAACCAGCGCAAAGGGCTGCACGTTTGCATTCGGGTTGCTTCGTATGTGCGCGAATCCTGTGAAGATCGCACATTGGCGGGGCGTCAGGGCTACAGCCAGGGAATTGACCTGACCGCGACAAGTCGGCACGCTCGCTCTACGCGCGCAGCACTCTGCCGCTTGAACGCAAATCCCCCCACACAACGAGGAGACCCCTCTTGACGGCGCATCACAAACGCATAGGCAAGGCCAAGACCGTCACCGCGATCGCGGCCGCCGCAACCGTCGTCGGTACCGCCCTGTACGTGTCGCCGGTCGCCCAGGCCGGACAGCCCGCGGAGGGCACGGTCTACGGTCTGAACGCCGAAGGAGCCGTGGCCGGCAGCTACATCGTCCTCCTGGACCAGAAGGCTTCCTCTGCCGAGAAGCAGGAGTTGGCGAAGGAGTACGGCGGCAAGCTCAGCCGGACCTTCGCCTCGGCGGTCAACGGCTTCTCCGCCGACAGCCTCACCGAGTCGGAGGCCAAGCACCTCGCCGCCGACCCCGCCGTGGCCACGGTGGTCCAGAACAAGAAGTTCCACATCGACGCCACCCAGGACAACCCGCCGTCCTGGGGCCTGGACCGCATCGACCAGACGGACACGGCCGGCGACGGCAAGTACACCTACCCGGACAAGGCCGGTGAAGGGGTGACCGCGTACGTCATCGACACCGGCGTACGCATCAGCCACAAGGACTTCGAAGGCCGCGCCAGCTTCGGGTTCGACGCCGTCGACAACGACGACTCCGCCGACGACGGCAACGGCCACGGCACCCACGTGGCGGGAACCATCGCCGGTGCCGCTCACGGTGTGGCCAAGAAGGCCAAGATCGTAGCGGTCCGTGTGCTCGACAACAACGGCTCCGGAACCACCGAGCAGGTCGTCGCCGGCATCGACTGGGTGACCAAGAACCACAAGGGTCCCTCGGTGGCCAACATGAGCCTCGGCGGGGGCGCCGACCCCGCTCTCGACGAGGCGGTCAAGAAGGCCATCGCCTCGGGTGTCACGTTCGCGGTCGCCGCCGGCAACGAGTCGGCCGACGCGGGACAGGGCTCACCGGCCCGGGTCCCCGAGGCCATCACGGTCGCCTCCAGCACCAAGGACGACGCCCAGTCGGACTTCTCCAACTTCGGCAAGATAGTGGACCTGTACGCGCCGGGCTCGGACATCACCTCCGACTGGAACGACAGCGACCAGGGCACCAAGACGATCTCCGGCACCTCCATGGCCACCCCCCACGTCACCGGAGCCGCCGCCGTCTACCTGGCCGGACACCCCGACGCCACGCCCGCTCAGGTCGCCTCCGCGCTGACCGGCGCGGCAACCAGCGACAAGATCACCAACCCCAGCAGCGGAACGCCCAACAAGCTGCTGAAGGTGACCGAGTAACTCACGAGGAGACTGCAGCCCGGGGGGGGGGGGGGGGGGGGGGGGGGGGGGGGGGGGGGCGGGTGGGGGGGGGGGGGGGGGGGATGCGTGTGCGGGGGGGGTACCCACTGGACCACTGGTCT
>NZ_JBVIGN010000015.1:146629-161219 GCF_055570785.1 Streptomyces sp. NPDC031100 | reverse complement strand
ACACCCCCCCCCCCCCCCCACCACCCCCCCCCCCCCCCCCCCCCACCGCCCCCCCCCCCCCCCCCCCCCCCCCCCCCCCCCCCCCCCCCCCCCCCCCCCCCCCCCCCCCCGGGCCCCGTCGTCAGCTGCTGTGGACGCCGACCTCGTACAGCGAGTACCCCCACCTGGTCCCGCGCTCCGCGCACGCAATGCGGACGTAGCGGGCCGGTACGCCGGTGAACCGTGCGGTGTCGAGACCGCCGTCACCGGTGCTGGTGGACCAGACCGTCTGCCAGCTCGCCCCGTCCGTCGAGAGCTGGATGCCGTACGACTTCCCGTACGCGCGCTCCCAGTCGAGCGTGACCCGCCCGACCCGGTGGGTCGAACCCAGGTCGATCTGCAGCCACTGGCCGTCGCTCCAGCCGCTGGCCCAGCGGGTGTCCCGGTTGCCGTCCACCGCGCGGCTCGGCGCATAGCTGGTGAACGGGTTCCACTCGGACGAACTGGCCGTGGCCGAAGCCCCCTTGGCGAGGTCGACCCCCGCCTGGTGCTGCTCGGTCGCTCCCCAGGTGCCGAGGTAGGACTCGGCGCCCCGGAAGAGGTCGTTCACCACGCCCTGGCCGCCGACGAGCCTGATGTCCTCGATCCAGTCCGGGACGAGGCCGTAGTGCGCGGCTCCGTCGGTGTTCAGGTCCCAGGTGCGCTCACCGGTGGTCTGACGGTCGATGAGGGAGCCGCCGTCCACGCTGCGGAAGGGGTACGTGACCTTGTCGGGGGCGTCCGCACCCCGGGGCCCCGGCCAGCCGCCGACACCGTTCATGTCCGTGCCGTAGCCGTAGCCGTAGCCGACGTCGTACTTGTCCCGCAGCGCCTTGGTGCGGTTCGCCTCGGCCACGAACCCTTCCGAGCCGTGCATGTACTGGGCGATGAAACCGCCGAGGCCGTAGACCCGCTCGGTCCAGTTCAGGTCCATCCAGCTGTGCGAGGAGATCACACCGGGGTACGACTCGGACTCGAAGATGTCGAGCGCGCGGCCGACGGCCTTGACGCTCATGTGGTCGATCTCCAGCATCATCTTGCGTTTCATCATGCCGCGCACGGCGTACTCACCCAGGTCGGTCAGCCCACGGACGTTGCACTGCGCGTCCGAGGCGTACGAGGGAACCGTCACGCCGGCCGGGAGTTTCGCCTCGGCCCCGGGGGCCGCGGCGGACCCGATGGGGTTGTCGTGCTGCGGACCGGTGCACTTCTCCGTCTTCCAGAAGGTGCCGGTCGACAGGAACTGCCCGACGTTGATGGCCGTTCCGAGCCCGCCCGAGTCGAAGCGGACTCCGCAGAGCGCGTTGTCGAACTTGTGGCACAGGAACATGCTGCGCACGCCCAGCGCGTACAGCTCGTCCAGCCCGGCGTCGATGTCCTTCTTGTCACACTGCGGGATGTCCAGGATCTGCTTGCAGCCGAACGGCTCGGAGGTCTCCACGCCCAGGATGACGGCCAGCTTCCCCTGCTTGACGACGTCACGGGCCTGCGCGCTGTCGGTGACGATCCGGAACCAGCCCTTGCCCGTCCCGCCGTACATCGTGTCGATGTACGCCTGCAGGTCGTACGTCAGCTTTGCCTGCAGCCGGATCGACGTCATCTCGTCGCAGCTGCGGTCCTTGAAGAAGTAGACCGAGCAGATCACGCCGTTGGTGACGAGGTCGTTGACCAGCACCCGCTGGCCGCCGCGCCAGGCCCGCTCCACCCACGCGTAGTAGTTCTGCTGGTGCGTCAGCGAGTCGTGCGCGGGCCAGTCCTTGAATGTGGGCCAGCCGACCGGGTCGTGGCGGCCGTCACCGCCCTTGGTGATGAAGTCGAAGACGGCCAGCGAGCCGTCGGGGTAGTGCTCGGGGCAGTCCTTCAGAGCGTCGGCGATCCCGGCCTCGGAGAACGTCTTGCCGCAGATGAGCCGCCCACCGAAGGCCTCGTTGGCGAACAGGTGGTCGTGGGCGTCGACGAACCCGCGTACCCGGCCCTCGGCGTCGGTGCCGGTGAACGGCTCGCCGGTGACATTGATCTGGGAGTCCGGTGCGGGCCGTGCGGTCGGGATCCACCAGTCGCTTCCGGCCGCCGAACTCGGGGTGGGGCCGAGGACGGCGGCCAGGACGAGGAGGAGCAGCGACACCACGGCGACGTCTCTGCGTCTGCGGTACGGGCTTCTGGTCAAGGCCACGGCCCACGTCCCTTGGTCGAGGGGATGCGCGGTCGACGGCCGCGGACGTCCGGGCCCGAAGAACCTCACGCATGCCGATTTGTCATGTCTATGCAAGCTGTCTGGCCCATGAGGATCGCCAGCGCCGCTTTCGGAGTCAAGACTCCGGCCCGGTGTCGTCCCTTGATCGCCGTACACGCATCGCACCACCGGCCGTCAGGACGTCTGCTCCGCCATCCCCGCCTGCTCGATGGTTACTCGCGGGTAGTAATAAGCTGGATAAACGTGAGAACCGTACGTCAACGACCGCGCCGGACAACGACGCGAACGCGAGGGAGCAGCCGATGACAGTGGGAACCGAGCGAGCCGTACTGGCGGGTGGTTGCTTCTGGGGCATGCAGGACCTGATCCGCAAGCAGCCGGGCGTGGTGTCCACCCGCGTCGGCTACAGCGGCGGTGACACGCCCAACGCCACGTACCGCAATCACGGCGACCACGCCGAGGCCATCGAGATCCTCTTCGATCCCACGGCCACGAGCTACCGCGACATCCTGGAGTTCTTCTTCCAGATCCACGATCCGACCACGAAGGACCGCCAGGGCAACGACATCGGGCGCAGCTACCGGTCCGCCATCTACTACAGCGACGAAGAACAGCGCCGCGTCGCCCTCGACACCATCGCGGACGTCGAGGCGAGCGGGCTGTGGCCGGGCAAGGTGGTCACAGAGGTCGAGCCCGTGGGCGACTTCTGGGAGGCGGAGCCCGAGCACCAGGACTACCTGGAGCGCTACCCGAACGGCTACACCTGCCACTTCCCGCGACCGAACTGGAAGCTGCCGCGCCGGACCTCGTCCCAGGCGGGCTGACGCGCGGATCGCGTGATCCGCCTGATTCCCCTCCGCGAGGCTCTGAAGGTGGAGGGGAATCTGCGGTCGACGGAAGTGCGCCAAGTGGGCTTCGTGCGGCCGAAGTCGGCGGGACCCCGGCAGCGTCCTGGCGTGGAGCCTCCCATCGTTGCGCGCCGAGCCAGGCCCTGCGCGCAACGGTGGATGGAATATGTGGCTGGACCCAGCCGCACGCACGGGCGCGGGGGAGACCTCACCCGGGCGGTTCGCCGAGCCCCGCGCCGTGGCGTGGACGCACGGCACGCACACCCAAGGCCCGGGCCGGCCGGCGCACCATGAACACATCCACCGGATCCTCGGTCTCGACGGCGAACCCGTGCCGCTCGTACAGCCGCCGCGCCGGACTGCCCTGCAGCACGTTCAGCCGGACCAGGGTGCCCTTGCGGTCGCACTGCTCCAGCAGCCCACGCAACACAGCCGCACCTATGCCCCGGCCCTGCAGATGCGGCGCCAAGTAGAAGTGTTCCAGCCAGTGGGCGTCCTCGGCGGGCCGCAGCGACACGCAGCCGGCGAACACGCTGTCCACCTCGATCACCCAGGTGTGCGCGGGCGCGAACCCGTCCCGCAGCCGCTGCCGCACCCGCTGCTCGTCGTACCGCCCGAGCCGCTCCAGATCCGCCCGCAGCACCACGGCCCGCAGCTCGGCCACGGCCTCGACGTCCGCCACCGAAGCCGGCCGAATCCCCCAGTCCACCATGATCGCCAGGCTACCGGGCCGAGCTCCACCCGCTCTTCACGCCCTGCGCTGCTGCCTGATCGGCTCTCCCACCCGGTGCATGTGCGTCAGGGCCTCGCGGTACGACCGGAGCAGTCCGGTCTCGTGGTACGGCACCCCGATCTCGGCGCAGTACTGCCGCACGATGATCCGGGCCCGGCGCAGATGCGGAGTGGGCATGCTCGGGAACAGGTGGTGCTCGATCTGGTAGTTGAGCCCGCCCAGCAGCACGTCGGTGAACCAGCCGCCGCGCACATTGCGGGACGTCAGCACCTGGCGCCGCAGGAAGTCGAGCTGCCGTGCACCGGTGATCGTGGGCATGCCCTTGTGGTTGGGCGCAAAAGTGCAGCCCAGATAGACGCCGAACAGGCACTGGTTCAGGGCGAGGAAGGCCACGGCCTTGCCCGGTGAGAGCACCAGGAACAGGGCCGACAGGTAGCCCGCCATGTGCAGGAGGAGGAGGGCGCCTTCCAGCGGCCGGTTCTTCATGGACGGCGAGCGCAGCGCCCGCAGACTCGCGACGTGCAGGTTGAAGCCCTCCAGGGTCAGCAACGGGAAGAACAGCAGCGCCTGATGACCGCCGAGGAGCCGGGCCAGGCCCCTGCTGGCGCGGGCTTGTTCGGTGGACCACACCAGGATGTCCGGGGCGACATCGGGGTCGAGTTCCTCGTGATTGGGGTTGGCGTGGTGGCGGGTGTGCTTGTTCATCCACCAGCCGTAGCTCATGCCGATACCGAGGTTGCCGAACAGCCGCCCGCCGATCTCGCTGTGCCGGCGCCGCCGGAAGACCTGCCGGTGGGCCAGATCGTGCGCCACCAGGGCGACCTGCCCGAACACCAAGGCCAGAAAGGCGGCCACGGCCAGCTGCCACCAGGTGTCGCCGAGAGCGAAGAAGGCTCCCCAGCCGGCAGCGAACAACCCGACCACGAGACCGAGTCGCACCGTGTAGTAGCCGGGGCGCCGCCTCAGCAGGCCGGCCTCGGCCACGCGCTGGGACAGCCGGGCGAAGTCGCTGCCCGCACCGGAGCCGGACGTGCCCGCAGCAGCGGCGGAACGGCGGGTTGCGATGGAGGCATCGCGAGATATCGTCATGCCGAAAATTCTGGTGACGACCGTACGACCCGAAGAAGCCTGCCAGCCACCGTAACCACACGAGGCCTGCCCCCACCCACCCTCGGGGGTTTTCCCCCGTGCACGGCGACCGCCTCGATCCCTGACCGACACCCGCACGCTCATGGGCCACAAGGCTCCGGACGCCGCGATTGCGCAGTTCAGCCAACGCGGCCGCGGCCGGATGCCGGGACGAGGAGAGACCAGGTCAGTTCAGAGTGATCGTCTGCTACTTTGAGATATTTGCCCTCGCTGGATGCTGCATCTATATATTTGTGTGAAGAGTTCATGACGCCGCATCCTGCGCCTTTGTCTTGTCGAGGAGGTGCTGATCATGGCGCATGGAATCGACGCTGCCTTCCGTCTTGCCCCTCGTGCCGATGCGGTCCTGGCCCACGGCTGCGAGATGTGCTGGGGCTGGGGGACCGTGATCAGTGATGAGGGACGTCATGAACTGTGCCCGGAATGCCAGACGGTGGTGCGCCAGGCTGACGGGCCGGTCCCGGACCAGATCCGGGTCGGGATGAAACGGCAGAACCGTGAGACGCTGCGCCGACACCGGCGGTTCGGCGGGGACGGGGACCCGCTGTCGGACGAGTGATCATGCTGCCTGCGCGAGCGGGGGCGGTGTCACCGCTCGCGCAGGCCTGCGCGCCTTTCGCCGGGTGAGGCGCCGGAGGGCTGCCGACTTGTGTGGTTCATAGTGAGCGAAGTTCTCCCGCTCAGCACCGGCCTGGCCGCGTCAGCATGATGCCGGCGTGACGCGCGGTGCGGTCCTTGCAGCTTGAGCACGCGTCACGGTCACCGGCGTGCTGTGGCGCCGGAAAGGCCCGGCCCGCGCATCTATGCGGCTTGGGTGAGTTCGGCACGGCCGAACAAGAGCGCGTAGCCGGAGGGAAGCTGGCGCAGGATGCGGGTGAGGAGATCGGGGCCGGCGAGGGCTGCGACGACACAGAGGACGGAGCCGGTGTCCCAGCGGGTGGTGGCCAGGGAGGCGCCGGTGCGGGCGGCGAGGTCTTTGACGAAGGCCCAGCCGGTCAGCGGCTGGGTGTCGGGGATCTGGGCGGTGAGGATGCGTGCGGCTTCAAGGGGGAGGCGGGCGGCCAGTTCGACGCGTTCGTCGCCGGTCAGCTGGCGTCCCAGTCCGGCGAGGACGAGGCTGACGGCTTCCTCGGCCTTCTCGCGGGTGGGGTAGGCACCGTCGTAGCGGACCTTCTCCAACATCTGCTCGTACGCCCTGGCGTAGGGCTGCTGGAGCGGCGCGCTCTGGTCGGACATCACTGCGGTGGTTGCCTTTCTGTCACCAGGGTCGTGGTGGCCGGTGTGCGGTCACCGGGGGTGGGTGGTCAGGTGGGCTGGGGGCGGCCGAAGAGGAGGTCGTAGCCCGCGGGGAGCTGCAGCAGGATCTGTTTGAGGAGGTCGTCGTCGGCGGCGTCGGCGACCGTGGACAGGACGGCGCTGACGTCCCAGGCCGCGGTCTGTTCGGTGGCGCCCTCGATCCAGGCCGCGGTCGCGCGCACGAACCGCTCCGGGGGCAGCGGCTCGGCGCTCTGCAGCGCGTTGAGGAGGATCAGGGCGAAGTCTTCCGGCAGACGCGCCGCCAGCTGGGCGCGTACCTCGCCGACCAGGTGTGCGCCCAGCAGGGCGAGCACCACGCGCGCCGCGCGTTGAGCCTCCTGCGGGGTGCCGTACTCGCCGCGTTCCTTCACATGGTCGAGGAACGCTTCGCGTCGCATCGTCATGTCGGCCGCCACCCTTCCTCGGTCCACGGGGGCGCGGAGGACGGGCGAGAGGGGGAGATCAGATCCCCGTCCTCCGCTGCTGGTCAGCCCTCGTTTGTCCGGCTCAGCCGGAGATCTCCTTGCGGCCGGATCCGACGCCGATGGCGATCTTGCGGGGCTTGGCGCGCTCGGCGATCGGGATGCGCAGGGTGAGCACGCCTGCGTCGTAGTCGGCCTGGATGTGCTCGGTGTCGAGGGTGTCGGCGAGCACGATCTGGCGGGAGAAGACGCCCAGCGGCCGTTCCGACAGTTCCATCTGCACGTCGTCGGCCTTCGTCACGGGCCGGCGCTCGGCCTTGACGGTCAGCATGTTGCGTTCGACGTCGATGTCGATCGCGTCCGTGGTCACGCCGGGGATGTCGAAGGCCACCACGTACTGGTCATCCTCGCGGTAGGCGTCCATCGGCATCGGGGACGGCCGCGACCAGGTGCCCGGGCCCATCAGCTGCTGCGCCAGCCGGTCGAGCTCACGGAAGGGGTCAGTGCGCATCAACATCGTGAAAACACCTCCAGCAGGTTCGGGCAATTGCTGCCAATGCGCCTCACTGACACCGTTGTAGCATGTCATCGAATGGATGACAAACATGGGTGTCGTCCAAAGGATGACTACTGGAGGAGGTGCCCATGACCCCGGCCGACCAGCCGGCATCGTCCAGCGCCGACACACCAAGCCCGGCGTCGTTCCTCGCCGCCGCGGCAGCCCTTCACGCCATAAACGACGCCCTGCAGTCCGCCCGGCACGAGATCCCCGGCACTGCCGCGACTCACGACGTCGGCCCGGAGCAGGCCCTGTCCTCTCTTCTGCTGCTGCGGCAGGTCCGCGAGCAGCTCGCCGGATGGGAAACCGGCCTGATCGAAACCGCCCGCCAGGCGGGTGCCAGCTGGGCGGACCTCGCCCACCCCCTCGGCGTCGCCAGCCGCCAGGCCGCCGAACGCCGCTACCTGAGGGGCCGGCCCGGCCCCGCAGGAACCACCGGCGAACAACGCGTCCAGGCCACCCGTGAACGCCGCGCCGCCGAACGCACCACCGCCACCTGGGCCCGCCGCAACGCAGCCGACCTGCGCCGCATCGCCGGCCAGATCACCGCCCTCACCGACCTGCCCACCGCGGCCCGCAAACCGCTCTCCCAGCTCCACGCCGCCCTCGCCCACGACGACCCCGCCGTCCTCATCCACCCCCTCAACGCCACCCGCCCCCACCTCACCCCCGCCCACCCCGACCTCGCCGCCCAGCTCGATGCCCTGACGAACTCCGCCACGAGCCGCGCAGCCCCCGACTGACTGGATTTCGCAGAGCGAAAAGACTCGTACGGCGGCGCCCGGAAGGGGCATGGTCATGCGGCGCGTGAGCCGCTTGGTCACCAGCCTGATCGCGGCCCACGTGATCGAGAAGAAGTTGTGCGCGGGCCAGGTCGCGCGGGCGGTGTGGACTCATCCAGGCGGACTCAGCCTGCCGGAGCCGGAACGGGAGACAAGGCTGACGTCGTCGCAGGCTGCCGCCCGGGTGGCGCGGCTCCGGGAGCGACTGCGGTACTGGGGGCTTGGAGAGCCGAACGGGTCGGCTGGGTCAGACGGCGGGTCATCAGGCTGATCGCCGCCCACGTGATCAAAGCCTCGCTGTGCTGGGGCAGCCTCTCGTAGTGGCGGACCAGGCGGCGGGCGTGCATGATCCACCCAAGGCTCCGTTCCACCACCCGGCGGCGTGAGAGGACAACGAAGCCGGTGGCGTCCTTGGGCCGGGACACGCTGCGGACGGTGAGGCGGAGGAAGTCCTTCGCCCGGTCGACGAGCCGGCCGGCGTAGGCGGAGTCCGCCGGTCGACGCCGACCACCCAACGGGCCCCGCACTCCAGGCACTCCCGCTCGCCCTCACCGCGCTGGACGGCCGCCAGGCGCTGCCGCAGCCGACGGTCATCCCGCCACTGCCTGGCCCGACACGCTGCCGAGCAGAGCCGAGCAGAACAGGGCATCGGACCGTACCCCTGGTCGCAGCCGTTCACCACAGCCCAGGCACACACGCCCGGCGTCCTCGAACACCTCACCAAGCTACGACCAGCAGGCTACTCAGAATCCGGGATCGCAAACACGCAAAGCGAACTTGGTGACGGAGCGGGCTACGCGGCGAGTGTCCGAGGGCGACAGTGCGCGCGTGGGCGTCGGCGCCATGCCGGGCCAGGGCGCGTCCTGTCGAGGCGTGGTCGCCGATCACGGCCGGGATCTGCCCGGTGTCAGTCACTCCGCGGGCGGTGAGCCGGTCGAGGTGGCCGGTGACGGCTGCGCGGGCCTGCTCATGGGTCTCGGTGTCGGCGGCCCGCCCTCGACCACCGCGGTCTGCCGGCGGTGGACGGCCTTCAGAGGGGCCGGCGTCGCGGGCCGGCCTGGCCGCCGCGCCCACGATGGCCGTGGCTCTGCCGTGGGAGCCGACGGCCACGATGACCGGCGGAGCCTCGGTCCAGGATGAGGAAACCGGCAGTCCAACCCGCCGTCACCTTCCGTACGCCCTCCTGCGCCACCGTCGCCCAATGACGTACGACCCCATACCATCCGTGGACGCGCTCATGGCCCTGCTGGCCGATTGCGCGGACGTCTGGGACGCCCCGGACCAATCCGGCGACCCGGTGGACATCCTCGACCACGGCCTTCAAGTCGCTGCCGTGCTGGCCGAGCGCCACCCGGACGACGAGGAACTCCAAGTGGCCGGACTGGTCCACGACATCGGCCACCACCTCGTGCCCGGCGACGAGGCGGGCCACGGCTCACACGCCGCTACGGCGGTGGAAGGCCTGCTGGGACCGCGGGTCGCCCGGCTGGTCGCCCTGCACATCCCGGCCAAGCGCTACCTCGCTGCTGCCGACCCGAACCTCGAGCTGTCCCCGGAGAGCGCCCGTACCCTCGGCTGCCAGGGCGGCCCCATGACCCTGGCCGAGGCGGCCGCTTTCGAGGCCGACCCCGACTTCTCGGGGGCGGTCGCGCTGCGCCGCGCCGACGACGCGGGCAAGGTCGTGGGCCTGCGAGTGGCGGCTCTGGAGTCCTGGCGGCCGGTGGTGCAGCGGGTAGCGGCCGGCTGACTGCTCGACACCTCGCGTGCTGTCCATCGGCCTCTGAGTCCATCCCGTCCCGGTTCCTCATGCCGGACAGCGCGCCCGTGCCCAGGTCGTTGCAGGATCATGAACAATCCTCATGTTTCTGTGGACTCCTCAGCAAGGTGCTCCTATGGTCGCGGCGGCGCGACCCCTGTACGCATCGGAGGAGCCGCATGTCCCGCAGGACACTCAGCCGTGCCCTGGCCGTCACCCTGACCTTGGCGGCGGCCACAGCCGTCACCGGGCCCACACCCGCGCAGGCCGACGCCATACCCAAGGCACCCGGCCACCGACTGGTCGACGCCTACGCCGGAGCCCCCGCCACCCCCCAGCCCCTCCCCGGCAAGCAGCCCCCACGGCACCCCTTTCTCGCGGCCAACGGCCGCAGCGGCATGCACGCCGATGCCTGGGGCAGCGCCACCTACCCGTGGAACGGCCCGCTGGGCAGGCAACCCCGGGTCAGCAGCGAGCGGATGGCGCTGCTCGGCGGCGAGTGCGCCAACGTCACCTTCGACCGGGACGGACGGATCGTCACCGTCTGCGGAACGTTCACGGGCTTCCTGGTCAAGCTGCTCGACCCGGACACCCTTGCGACCCTGGCCGAGTACCAGCTGCCGCAACGGCCGTCCACCATCGAGGCGATCACCCGTCTCGACTTCTCCCGGATCTTCAAGGACACGTCCGGCGGCGCCTACTCCTACCTCGACGACCAGGACCGGCTGGTACTCGCGGACTCCCGCCAGCACCTCCTGCGCCTGACCCACCGGCAGAACCCCGACGGAACCTGGCGCTTCAGCGTCACGGACGACTGGGACCTGGGCAGCCACGTACCCCACGACTGCGTCACCTGGACCAACCTGCACCCCACCGGCGCATGCGACCCGGTCACGTCCGTCATGCCCGACTGGAGCGGCCGCATCTGGTGGGTCACCCGGCAGGGCCGCGTCGGCACCGTCGACCCCACCACCGGCACCATACGATCCGTCCAGCTCGCCGGCGAGGAGATCCAAAACTCCTTCTCCGTCGCCGAGGACGGCGTCGCGATCGTCTCCGACCACGCCCTCTACGACTTCCGCGCCACAGCCGACGGCACACCCGAGGTGATCTGGCGGCAGACCTACGACCGCGGAACCGGGACCAAACCCGGCTCCGTCAACCAGGGCTCCGGCACCACACCGGACATCTTCGGCGAGGGCGGACAGTACGTCGCCATCACCGACAACGCCGACGACCGCATGCACGTCCTGGTCTACCGGCGGGACGCCGACGTCCCCACCGACCGCCGCCTGGTCTGCGAGATCCCCGTCTTCGGCTCCGGTGCCTCCACCACGGACAACTCCTTGATCAGCTGGGGCAACAGCCTCGTGGTCGAGAACAACTACGGCTACGAGAACATCTCCTCGCTCACCCTCGGCCGCAGCGTCGTGGGCGGCGTCACCCGTATCGACGTCCGCCAAGACGGCAGCGGCTGCGACACCGTGTGGGAGAGCAGCGAACGCTCACCCTCCACCGTGCCCAAGTTGTCCACCGCCAACGGCCTGCTGTACCTCTACACGAAAGCCCCGAACCCGCTGGGCATCGACGCCTGGTACCTCACCGCCGTCGACTTCCGCACAGGCGCAACCCGCTTCAAGCAACTCGTAGGCACCGGCATCAACTACGACAACAACTGGGCCCCCATCACCCTTGGCCCCGACGGCACCGCCTACATCGGCGTGTTCAACGGACTCACTGCTGTCCAGGACGGCAACTGAGGGATCGAGGTCAGAAGAAACGGACTGGCCGGTTTTTCCTGAAGGGTAATGGAGCGCCGCCCGGGTCGGGTCGGGCGGCGGAAATCGGCCAACGTGCGGAAATGCGGTGTGCTGAGGTTGTCTTCGGGATCGATTCATGCCGGATCCGCCTGCCCGTATGCGCAAAAAGGGGCGTCGGGGGTATTCGGGGTCATGCCGCTTGATCGTCCGGCGTGGCGGTGCCAGGATACAAACTAGACGGTTTATTTCTCCCGAGGCGGCCGGAGACAGTGCGGAGGTGGGGCCGTGGCACTGCAGGAGAGGGCCATCAGGACGAGGAAGGCGATCCTCGTCGCGGCCGCCGCGGTCTTCGCGGAAGTGGGATACGAGGCAGCGACGATCGCCGAGATCCTCAACCGGGCCGAGGTCACCAAGGGAGCCCTGTATTTCCACTTCACCTCGAAGCAGGAGCTGGCCCAGGCGGTTCTGGCCGGCCAGCTCGCCGCGGTCCCCGTACCGCCGCCGCAGGAACTGGTGCTCCAGCAGGGCCTGGACGAGGCGTTCCTGATTGCGCATCTGCTGTCGGTGGGCGACCCGGTCGTCTCGGGGAGTGTGCGGTTGACGGTGGATCAGGGGGCTCCGGGTGATGGTCTGGACCGGGGGGTGCCGATGAGCGGGTGGATGGAGCACAACGTCGAACTCCTGGCCAGGGCCAAGGGGGAGGGGGAACTGCTGCCGCACGTGGATGTCAGGGCCGTGGCCCGGATGTTCGTGGGGGCGTTCACCGGGGTGCAGGTTCTGTCGAAGATCATGACGAATCATGCCGACCTGCCGGAGCGGGTGTCGGAGCTGCAGGGGCATCTGATGGCGAGCATCGCGGTCCCGGCGGTCCTCTTACGGCTCGACACGGCCGCGGACCGGGGGGCCAGGGTGCACGCTGCCGCGTTGAAGCTGCGCCAGGCAGACGGACAGGGCGAACAGGGCGTGCAGGGAGGCGAGCAGCCGGAGGCCACTGTCTGGTCCGCCATGCGGGTCACCGCGACCGGCTGACACTGTCGCAGTCACCCACCGCACCCCACCACCGGCATCCCTGTCGACGCCGGCCGTACCCGAGCACCGGCGCTCCGTTGGCGCCGACCCCACCTGACCCTGCGACCGACGTTCCTATGGATGCTGGCCTTAGCGGCCTGCGCTGTCGTTCCCACGGCGGCCGACCGTGTGCCGCGTGCCGCCACGCTTGCCTGATCTGCCGCGTGACCCGCCGACCCCGCCTGCACCACCGCGGTGATCGCCGACCGGTCGAGTGCCCGCCTGACGCGACGCTCCCGGCCACAAGGGTGATTGCAGCTTCGCCGCAACCGGGCGCATCCGAGAGTCCCAACAACCCCCAGGTGACGTGGGTGAGTTTGCGCTGGGACGGTACCGCCCCGGGGCACGGGTGAGGGTTTGTGCCGGGCGATCCGGATGTGGCGGCCGGCGGGTGTCACATCGGCCGGCCGGGCGGTGTCTTCATGGCAGACCGGCAAACCTGTGAGGAGAACATCATGGCGCTACGCATCCCGAAGGCAGAGCTCCCCGCCGAGATGAAGGAAGCAATGATCAAACAGCTCGGTGCCGTGCCCGAGCCCGTCGAGGTGGCCTTCAACAATCCGCCCGTCGCCACGGCGAACCTGGAGTTCTCGGCCAGGGTGGCCGAGTGGAACGCGTGCCACGAGAGCTTGAAGTCATTCGCGCACATGGCCGTCGCGGCGCAGGTCGGCTGCAACTGGTGCCTGGACGTGGGCTACTTCCAGGCGCTGAACCAGAACCTGGACCTGGCCAAGGCGAGCCAGGTGCCGCGCTGGCGGGAGTCGGACGTGTTCACGCCGCTGGAGCGGGACGTGATGGAGTACGCCGAGGCCATGACGAACACGCCGACGACCGTCACCGACGAGCTGTCGGCGAGCCTGCTGGAGCGGCTCGGCCCGGCGGCGGTGGTCGAGCTCACCGTGTACATCGGCTTCGTGAACCTGGCGACCAGGGTCAACACGGCGCACGGGATCACGTCGCAGGGCTACTCCGACGCGTGCGAGATCCCGCTGGCCGAGCGGCCCGAGAAGTCCGCCGCAGCCTGACGCCATGACCGATGATCCGTTTGTGACCCATCGCAGCCTGCTGTTCACCGTCGCCTACGAGATGCTCGGGTCGGCGGCCGACGCGGAGGACGTGCTCCAGGAGTCCTGGCTGCGGTGGGCCGACGTGGACCATGCGCAGGTGCGTGATGCTCGGGCGTACCTCGTCCGGGTCGTCACGCGGCAGGCGCTGAACCGTCTGCGGACGCTGTCGCGCAGCCGCGAGGAGTACGTCGGCGAGTGGCTGCCGGAACCGCTGTTGACCAACCCTGATGTCGCCGAGGACATCGAACTGGCCGAGAGTGTCTCGATCGCGATGCTGACCGTGCTGGAAACGCTCGGGCCGACCGAGCGGGCGGTGTTCGTGCTTCGCGAGGTTTTCGACGTGCCCTACGGCGAGATCGCCGAGGCGATCGGGAAGTCCGCGGCTGCGGTGCGGCAGACCGCCCGGCGGGCCCGCGAGCATGTGGCGGCCCGGCGGCCGCGCATGCAGGTGAGCCGGGCGGAGCAACACGCCGTGGTCGAGCGGTTCCTGCTCGCGCTGCGCACCGGGAACTTGCAGGAACTGATGGAGATCCTGGCGCCGAATGTGGTCCTGGTCGCCGACGGGGGCGGGGTGGTGGCCGCCGTTCTGGTTCCGGTCCACGGGGCCCGGCCCGTGGCGGAGATGCTCGCCGGCGCCCACCAGGTGGTGGACGCGTTCGAGACGGCGACCGTATGGCTCAACGGTGCGCCCGCGGGCCGTGTCGAGTTCGACGGTGAGCCGGCCGCGGTGAGCCTCGAAGTGGAGAACGGGCACGTCACCCGGATCTATGTGGTGCGCAACCCGCACAAGCTGTCGCGTCTGGGCGTACTGGCAGAACTTGTCAGGTAGCCCGGCATCCGGTGCGCAGGCAGCGGGGGGGGGGGGGGGGGGGGGGGGGGGGGGGGAGGGGGCGGGGGGGGGGGGGGGGAGCTCGATTTTGCATCACAACGTATGCCCA
>NZ_JBVIGN010000015.1:102663-146619 GCF_055570785.1 Streptomyces sp. NPDC031100 | reverse complement strand
AGAGAGAGGGCGGCGTACCCCAGGGCCGGGTGGGACAACTTTGTGGGGGAGGAGAAGGGGAGCGGGGTCCCCCCCCCCCCCCCCCCTCCCCCACCCCCTCCCCCCCCCCCCCCCCCCCCCCCGCTCCCTCCGGGGCGACATGGTTCCGATCGTGTTCAGTATTTCGTGGCCGGCCCTGCTCACCATGCTGCCGCCAGGGACTTGCCGCACCACTGAGGCTGCCATCTGCAGGGGCACGGTGAGGGTCGAGGACGACTTCTGCTCAGCCATGGCCCGCATGCGCACCGAGGGCTGCATCGAACCGGTCATTTCCAGCCAGCGGCCGTGCCTTCGCGCGACAAGCAGGGCAGATCCTCCCCATGAGCGATTCATTCGTCCTGGACGTCACCAGGATTCGCGAAGAAGCCAAGCGCAAGATGGAGGAAGGACCGGTCACCGGTAGCTACGGACTCGACAAGGACCGTGTCATCGCTGTCCTCAACGATGTGATCGCGACCGAGGTGGTGTGCTGGCTGCGGTACACCCGTCACGCGATCTCCGCGATCGGCATCGACCGCGCCCAGGTGTCGGCGGAGTTCACCGAACACGCGGCCGCTGAGATGCACCATGCCATGTTGGCCGCGGAGCGGGTTTCTCAGCTTGGTGGCGACCCGGACTTCGACCCGGCGACCCTGGCCGAGCGCGCTCATACCGACTACACCGCACCGACCCCCGACGACCTCAAGGCGATGCTGGAGCACAACCTGCTCGCCGAACGGATCGTGATCGCCAGCTACCAGGAGATCATCCGCTGGCTCGGAGACCAGGACCCCACCACCCGCCGCATCATGGAGTCGATCCTGGAAGAGGAAGAAGAACACGCCGACGACATCATGGATCTGCTCGGCACACAGGCACCATCTCAGTGACACCGCGACGAGGGTGATGTCGGCACCACCCCGGGCGAACCGCTGCGGTCACTGGGTCCGGAAGGGCTGCCCGCGCTCGGTGTTGACGCTCAGCCCCAGTCCCGGTGGTGCATCGGTGCCCGGGGTGATGACGCCTCCGCCGGGATCAAGGGCGCCGTCGAAGAGGAGGCGTTCGATGCGGACGTGGTCGTGGAACCACTCCAGGTGCCGCAGGTTGGGGACGGCGGCCGCAGCGTGGGCATGGGCGTGCGGGGCGCAGTGTCCGGAGATGTCCAGGCCGTATGCCTGGGCGAGGGCTGCGACGCGCAGCCATACGGTGATGCCGCCACAGCGGGTGACGTCGGCCTGCAGACAGTCGACAGCACCGGCGGCCAGCATGTGCTGGAAGTAGGGCAGGGTGTAGCCGTACTCCCCGGCGGTGACGTCGGCGGTGATCTGGCTGCGTATCGCGGCGAGCGTGCGCAGGTGGTCGGAGGAAACGGGTTCCTCGAACCACGTCACGCCGTGATCGGCGAGCTCGGCGGCCACCCGGACGGCTTGGTGGGCGCTGTAGCCGCCGTTGGCGTCCACGTACAGCTCGGCGGCCTCGCCGATGCTGGCGCGGGCCCGTGCCACGCGTTGCAGGTCGCGGGTTTCCTGCCGGCCCCAGGATTCCCCGATCTTGATCTTGACGCGGGGAATGCCGTCCTTCTCGACCCAGCCCCGTAGTTGCCTGTCCTGCTGCTGGTCGTCGTACGTGGTGAAGCCGCCGCTGCCGTAGACGGGCACGTGGTCGCGTGCGGCGCCCAGGAGCTGGACGAGGGGCAGGCCGAGCAGGTGGGCCTTGGCGTCCCACAGGGCGATGTCGACGGCGGAGATCGCCTGTGCGCAGACGCCGGGCAGGCCGGCGTTGCGTACCGCGCGTTGCATGGCCTCGTTCTGGCGCGGCACGTCGAAGGCGGTCGTGCCGGTGACCACGTCGGCCAGCAGGTCGTCGATGACGTGGGCCGCCGCCGCGGGGGCATAGGTGTAGCCGAGCCCGGTGACGTCACCGCAGTGGACGGTGGCCAGGACGAGCGTGGTGCTGTCCCAGGCGAGGGTGCCGTCCGCTTCGGGTGCGTCGGTCGGAACGGTGTAGACGGCGCTGTCCACGCCATCCACCAGCTTCCCGTCGGTCACCGATGCTCCTCGCGGTGACGGCGGCCGGGCAGGAACTCCTGGACCTTGGCCCTGAACCCCTGCCGGACCATGGCGGCGCGGTCGCTGTCACCCTTGAGGACACTCGCCGCGGCGGCCTCGATCTGGTCGAGGGTGGCGTGCGGCGGGATGGGGGGCACCGCCGGGTCGGTGACGAAGTCGAGCACGCAGGGCCGGTCGGCGGCCAGCGCGGTCTCCCAGGCACCCTCCACGTCGACGGGCTTCTCGACACGCATGCCGTGCAGACCGAGCGAGCGGGCGAAGTCGGCGTAGGCGACATCGGGGATCGACTGGGAGGGCAGGAACTGAGGTGCGCCCTCCATGGCGCGCATCTCCCAGGTGACCTGGTTGAGGTCCTGGTTGTTGAAGACGGCGACGACCAGCCGCGGATCCTCCCACTCCTGCCAGTACTTGGCGACGGTGATCAGCTCGGCCATGCCGTTCATCTGCATCGCCCCGTCGCCCACGAGAGCGATGGCCGGCCGGTCGCCGTACGCGAACTTGGCGCCGATGGCATACGGGACCCCCGGTCCCATGGTGGCGAGCGTGCCCGACAGCGAGCCGCGCATCGCGCCGCGCAGCTTGAGGTGGCGGGCGTACCAGTTGGCGGCCGAGCCGGAATCCGCACTGAGGATCACGTTCTCGGGCAGCAGGTCGCCGAGCGCGTGGGTGACGTACTCCGGATTGATCGGGTCGGCCTCGACGGTGGCGCGTCGCTGCATGACCTCCCACCAGCGGGCGACGTTGTCCTCGATCGTCTGGCGCCAGCCGCGGCTTGTGCTCTGCTCCAGCAGCGGCAGCAGCCGGCGCAGCGTCCGGGCGGCGTCGCCGACGAGGTTGACCTCGAAGGGATAGCGCAGGCCGACCATGTGCGCGTCGATGTCGATCTGCACGGCCCGCGCCTTGCCGAACTCCGGCAGGAACTGGGTGTACGGGAAGGACGACCCGACGACGAGGAGGGTGTCGCAGTCGCGCATCATCTCGTACGAGGGCCGGGTACCCAGCAGACCGATGGCGCCGGTGACGTAGGGCAGGTCGTCGTCGAGGGCGTCCTTGCCCAGCAGTGCCTTGGCCACGCCGGCACCCAGCCGGTCGGCGGTGTCCATGACCTCCGGCCGGGCTCCTCGCGCGCCCTGACCGATGAGCAGGGCGACCTTCTCCCCGGCGTTGAGGACCTCGGCCGCCCGCGCGAGGTCCTCGTCGTCCGGCACCGGCGCGAAGTGCGGCATGCCGAGGCTGGAGGGCACCATCTTGAAGGCGTGCTCGGGCGGGGAGTAGTCCAGTTCCTGGACGTCGGCGGGGATGATGACGGCGGTGACCGAGCGCCTTGTCACGGCGGTGCGCAGGGCCCGGTCGAGCACGTTCGGGAGCTGTTCGGGGACGGTGACCATCGCGCAGAAGTCCGAGGCGACGTCCTTGTACAGGCTCAGCAGATCGACCTCTTGCTGGTAGGAGCCGCCCATGGCGCTGCGGTTGGTCTGGCCCACGATCGCGACCACGGGCACGTGGTCGAGCTTGGCGTCGTACAGCCCGTTGAGGAGGTGGATGGCGCCGGGTCCGGACGTCGCGGCACAGACGCCGACCCGACCCGAGAACTTGGCGTAGCCGACCGCTTCGAAGGCGGACATCTCCTCGTGCCGCGACTGGATGAACCGAGGGTCGTTCTCCGCGCGGCCCCAGGCGGCGAGCAGGCCGTTGATGCCGTCGCCCGGGTAGGCGAAGACCAGCCCCACCTCCCACTCGCGCAGCCGCTGGAGGACGTAGTCGGAGACCTTCGTCGACATGTCTTGGATCCTTTCCGGCGTGGGCTGACTGCCTGTGCCTGGTCAGGGATGGCGCAGGTGCCGTACGACGCCCAGCCCCGTGCCGGCCGTCAGGGCGGCGGCCCCCGCGGTCGCTGCCCATCGGGCCGCGGGGGAGGGGACGGCAGGTCGCCGGGCCAGGCGCTCGGGGTGTTCGCTCGGCAGCGGGCCGTCGAGACCGAGGGCCAGGGCCTCGGCGAGGTGCAGGGCGCGCCGCCCGGTGTCACCCTGCTCGATCTGGGTGCGGCAGCTGAAGCCGTCGGCGAGCAGCAGACTGTCGGGGGCGGCTGCGCGGACGGCGGGCAGGACGCCCTGTTCGGCCACGGCCATGGAGACCTCGTGATGACCGCGTTCGAAGCCGAAGTTGCCGGCGAGACCGCAGCAGCCCTCGTCGAGGACGTCGGCGGTCAGGTGAGCGCGGCGCATGAGCTCCCGGTCCGCGTCGAACTTCATGATCGCGTGCTGGTGGCAGTGAATCTGCACCGTCGCCCGCCGCGCCAGCCGGGGCGGCCGCCAGTCCTTGCGGGCGTGGTGGGCGAGTTGTTCGGCGAAGGTGCGCACCTGCCCGGCCAGCCGCCGCACATCCTCGTCGTCCGGCAGCAACTCGGGTGCGTCGGCGCGGAAGACGGCGGTGCAGGAGGGTTCCAGGCCGACAACGGGTGTGCCCGCGTCCAAGTAGGGACGCAGCACGCGCAGCGTACGGCGCACGACCCGCTGGGCGACGGTCAGCTGGCCGGTGGAGATCCACGTCAGGCCGCAGCAGACCGGCGCGTCGGGTACGGCGACTCGGAAGCCGGCGTCCTCCAGAACCCGTACGGCTGAGATCGCCACCGATGGGTGGAAGAAGGTGCTGAAGGTGTCCGGCCACAGCACCACCGCGGCCGGATCCACCGGATCCGGCTGCACGCTCCCGCGAGCGCGCCACCACTGGAGGAAGGACTCCCGGGCGAACACCGGCGCCGGCCGGGCGCCGTCCACCCCGGCCAGCCGCTTTCCCGCCCGAGCGAGGACCGGTGCATGCAGCACGCTGTTGACCAGCCCCGGTGCCGGACGCGACAGCCGCGCCCATACCGGCAGCCAGCCCATCGAGTAGTGGGCGGCAGGACGCAGCCGCCCCGCGTAGTGGTGGGCGAGGAACTCGGCCTTGTACGTGGCCATGTCCACCCCAGTCGGACAGTCCGACTTGCAGCCCTTGCACGCCAGGCAGAGGTCGAGCGCGTCGCGCACCTCGGTCGAGCGCCATCCGTCGGTGACCGGCGAGTCGGCGTGGCCGTCGAGCATCTCGAAGAGCAGCCGCGCGCGCCCGCGCGTGGAGTGCTCCTCCTCCTTCGTGGCCCGGTACGACGGACACATCACGCCTCCCCGGTGGCTACGGCAGTTTCCGATACCCACGCAGCGCAGCACCGCCCGGTCGAAGGAGTGGTCGTCCCCCGGGTAGCCGAAGTAGGTGTCGGATGCGGTCGGCCGCCACGTGGGGCCGAGCCGAAGTTGACCGTCGACCGGATTCGGGTCGACGACCTTGCCGGGGTTCATCCGGTTGCCCGGGTCGAACACCGCCTTCAGCTCGCCGAAGGCGGCCACAAGCCGCTCGCCGAACATTCGGGCCAGCAGCTCGCCCCGGGCCTGGCCGTCCCCGTGCTCGCCCGACAGCGAACCGCCGTAGGAGATGACGAGGTCCGCAGCCTGCTCCAGGAAGCGGCGGAAGTCCGCAAGCCCCTCCGCCGTCCTCAGCTCGAAGGGGATGCGTGTGTGCACACAGCCCTGTCCGAAATGGCCGTACAGCGAAGGGTGGTCGTAGTCGAACTCCACGAACAGCCGCTTGAGGTCGCGCAGATAGTCGCCCAGGCGCTCGGGCGGGACGGCGGAGTCCTCCCACCCTTCCCAGGTCTCCCGGTCGTCCGGCGGACGCGCGGTCACACCCAGCCCGGCCTCGCGGGCCCTGAGCATCGTGTGCTCCCGCTCGGGATCGTCGGAGAAGGCGACCGAAGCGTCCTTCTCGTCACGGCCGATCGACTTCAGCAGTTCGTGCGCCTGCTCGTCCACGTCCTCCTGACTGTCGCCGGCGAACGCCAGCAGCAGCCAACTGTCGCCCTCGGGAAGGGTGTTGAGGGAGTCGAGGTAGGCGTGCTCCTCGCGCATCAGCTGGGCCATACGCCCGTCCAGGGCCTCCAACTGGCCGGGGGAGCACCGTTCCAACAGCCGGGGTACGTCGTCGGCGGCGCGGCAGATGTCGTCGTATCCGAGGACCAGCAGTGACTGGCTGGGCGGCACCGCAACGAGGTCGAGTTCGGCACGCAGGACGGTCACCAGGGTGCCCTCGCTGCCGACCAGGGCCTTGGCGAGATCGAAGTCGTTCTCCGGCAGCAGGGAGTCGAGGTTGTAGCCGGACACCCTGCGTGGGATCTTGGGGTAGCCGCGCCGGATGTCCGCCAGATACTCGGTGACGATGCGATCCAGGCCTGCGTAGATCCCGGCCCGGCGGCCGCCCTCGGCGGCGATCCTCGCACGCTCGGCCCGGGACGTCGGCCCCACCCACATGCGCAGGCCGTCGTAGGTGAGGACCTCCAGCCGCCGCACGTTGTCCACCGTCTTGCCGTACGCCTGCGCGGACGCCCCGCACGAGTTGTTGCCGATCATGCCGCCCAGGGCGCAGTGGCTGTGGGTCGAGGGTTTCGGGCCGAACTGCAGGCCGTGGTCGGACAGCCGCCGGTTGAGTTCGTCCAGGACGATGCCCGGCTCCACCACACAGGTCCGGGTCTCCGGGGCGACCGAGACGAGGGCGTGGCAGTACTTGCTCCAGTCGACCACCACGGCCGCATTCGTCGTCTGGCCGGCCAGGCTCGTGCCTCCGCCTCGCGACAGGACAGGAGCCTGGAAGCGTGCACATACCTCGATCGCGTGGGCGCCGGCCTCGACACTGCGCGGAAGCACGACGCCGATCGGCACCTGCCGGTAGTTGGAGCCGTCCGTGGAGTAGGCGCCCCGGGTGCCCGGGTCGAAACGGACCTCGGCATCGGTCTCGTGCTGCAGAGCCGCGGCCAGACCAGCCGTGTCCACCGTGACCGTCCGTCGTGCAGGCGCGGTGGTCATCGACACGACCAGCCCGTCACTCCGGTGCATTCCTCGTCGGCACGCTTGCTCATCATCGGTCTCCAGTCCTCGTACCGGCGCCCCTCCGCCGACTCGGCCCTCGGGTACCCCGGCACCACGGAGGTAACAGCGATGAGCCGGTGTGCCGGGCGCGCGGACGAGGAGGGGGCCTTGCTCGACAGAACTCGACGGAAGCCGAGGAACCCCTTGGCAGCCGAGCCTGCGCGAGGTGTCCGCCCGCATACGCATGTTCGCCCGATGATGGTGTATGACGCGGGGACCAAGGAGGGAATGCGGTGGAGCGACGCACGGATTCCGTTGTACGGGGTCGCCATGAGACCGAGGAGGAGAGGGCGGACCGGCGGTGGGGCGAGCTGCTCCAGGAAGTGCGAGTGGCTCAGACCGGCGTCCAGATCCTCTTCGGCTTCCTGCTCACGGTGGTCTTCCAGTCGCGTTTCGCCGCGCTGTCGGACACCGACCGGACCGTCTATCTGGTGACGGTGGTGTGCGGAGCGGCCGCGACCGGCGCTCTCATCGGGCCGGTCGCCGTGCACCGCATCCTGGCCGGTCTGCATCTCAAGGCACAGACCGTGGACTGGGCCGCCCGGCTGGCCATGACGGGCCTGCTCCTGCTGCTGTGCACGATGGCGAGTGCCCTGCTCCTGATCCTTCGGGTGGCAGGCCTCGGCGCGGCGGCGGGCTGGATCGTCGCCGCGATGGTCCTCTGGTTCGTGCTGTGCTGGTTCGCCATCCCGCTATGGGCCCGGGCTCGCGCCGCCGCGACCGAGGATGCGGGAGAGCCGGCTGCCCGTGACAGGGGCGGTGACAGGGGATGAGGGTGGGCCCTCCTCAGGTCCGGGCGCCTCGGTGATGTCCAGGAACACGTGGTCGGCCTGCGGCCACCGCGCGGTGATCCGCCGCTTGAGCCGGACACAGACCAGCTCGACCTCCTCGCTGTCGAGCCCCGGCGTCAGGTCGACGCGGGCGGCGACCAGCATCGAGTCCAGTCCCAGTCGCATCGTCAGCAGCGCGGCGACCTTGTCGATCTCGTCCTGCGACGAGAGGAAGTCACCGATCCGGTCACGCAGCTCCGTCTCGACCGCCTCGCCGATCAGCTGGTCCCGCGCCTCCCAGGCCAGCCGATAGGCCACGCACACCAGCAGGAGTCCGATCCCCATGGAAGCGCCGGCCTCCCAGGCCACCTGCCCGGTCACCAGGTGCAGCGCGATACCGACCCCCGCGAGGAGCACACCGGCCACGGCTGTCGAGTCCTCCGCGATCACCGTGCGCAGAGCCGGGTCGGCCGCGCCTTCCCGGTGCCGATGCGCCTGGTGCAGGGCGCGGACCAGGGAGACACCGTCGGCCAGCAGCGCCACCCCGAGCACCGCGAGCCCCGCCAGGTAGCCCTTCAGCGACTCCTGCTGGTCCGTTCGCAAAGCGTGCACGCCCTGGTACACCGAGAAGCAGCCGCCCATGACGAAGATCCCCACCGCGGCCAGCAGCGCCCAGAAGTAGCGCTCCTTGCCGTAGCCGAACGGATGACGCTCGTCGGCGGGGAGCTTGCTGCGGCGTACCGCGATGAGCAGGAACACCTCGTTCAGGCTGTCCGCGACCGAGTGCGCCGCCTCCGAGAGCAGCGCGGGCGATCCCGTGAAGAGCCCGGCGACCGCTTTGGCCGCGGCGATCACGAGGTTGGCTGCGAGGGCGACGAGGACGGTGACCCGCGTGCGTACGTCCCGGGCCGTGGAGCCCCGAGCGCGCTGCCCTTCCGTGCCCGTCACCAGCGCAGCCCTCCAGCCTGCCGTGCGGTCCTCGGGTTCCGCGTCGCTCCAGGGACGTGGGGCGACCCGGCGGAGGTCCGGGCCCTCCGCTTCGGCGAGGATCCGGCGCCGGACGCCAGGGACCCGGCGTCGGCCTCTCGTCGGCGAGTGCCCCGGTGAGCGCCGGTCATGCGGGTCACGGAGCGCCTCGGTGGGCAGCTCGGGCGGGTAAAATCCGGAGACGTACGAGCGCCTGCTCCGGACGCCCGCGCGACGGCGGAACGGAGATCGCCGTGACCCTTTCTGCAAGGCCCCTCGGGGCGTCCGCCGACCGGGCCGATTCCGGATTCGCCGGCCTCGCCGCGGAGAACGAGCGGCTCCGGGCCGACTACGCGCGCCGCCACCTGATCGATCTGGCCACGGGCGTTCTCGCCGTCCAGCTCGGGGTCTCCACCGCCGACGCGTCCGCCCACCTCGAAGCGCTGGCCCAGGCGACCGGACTCTCGCCCGCGGATCTCGCCGCGGACGTCGTGAACTCGGTCGCGGCGCCGGGCGACCCGCCTGTCGTCCCGAGCCCTGTCCCGCCGTTCCAGGCCCGGCACCAGCGCCGCACCGTCGCGGCCGCCGAGGCGACGGACAGGGTCGGTGACGCGGCCCGCACGCTTCTGGAGGGAGCCCTCGGCCCGCTCGGGGCCGACAGCCTGTGGCTGTGGCGATCGGCCGCCTCCGGCAGCCTGAGCCTCGCCGGGCACGCCGGGGTCGGGGCCTCGGAGGCCGCGTCCTGGCGGTGGATCTCGCCGGCCTGTCCCGAGCCGTTTCGCACCGCCCTTGCCGACAGCGTTCCCCTGTGGCTGGAGAACGGGCCGGCCCAAGGCTGCCCGTTGCCCGGCGCACGGGCGGACGCGGCGAGGGCCTTGCTGCCCCTGAGACGGCAGGGCGAGACGGTCGGACTGGCGCTGGTGGGCTGGCCGGGGCCCACACCGCTCGACACGACGGTACGGCGCGCTGTAACCGACTTGATGGGCATGGCGGTCACCGTCCTGGACCGCCCGGACACCGCACTGCCGTCCGTGCCGGTGCTGGTCGATCTCCTCGACGCCCTCACCCACCCTGCGGCACTGCTGCGGACGAGCGACACGACCGGGGCCGTGATCGTCGAACACGTCAACGGGGAGGCCGTCGCCGCCGTCGGGGGTGCGCTCTCGGCCGACGAGAGGCACCTGTCGCATGTCTTTCCGCTGACCCACCAGGCCCTCACCCGGCTGGTCAGGCAGGCCCTGCGCAGCAGCCGTCCGCAGCAGGCCGCCCGGTTGCCCGCGATCGCCCGCACCGAGCCGGGCGAGGCGCCCGCACCGCTGGTGGACGTCCGGGTCCTGCCGGCCGGGAACGAGCGCTCCGTGCTTCTGTGGAACACCGTGACCGAATCCGGCCTCGCGACCGGTCGAGCGGTTTCCCGGCTGCAGAGCGTCGCCACCTTCCGTGACAGCCTGACCGGCGGCGGGACCGTGTGGTCCGAGCAGGCCTACGGCATGTTCGGCCTGGAACGGGGTGACGCCCCGGTGCCCCTGCTGGCGCTTCGGGGACGGATCCACCGAGAGGACGACGGCGCGCTCACGGAACTGCTTCGCTCCCTCATGGAAGGCAGGACGGGCGCGCAGTCCGTGCTGCGCATCGTGCGCCCGGACGGGTCCGTGCGACATGTCCGGGTGGCTGCGGAGCCGCTGCTCGACGGGACGATGGTCACCGGTTTCGTCGGGGTGTACCAGGACGAGTCGGCGATCCACCGCACGGAACTCGCGCTCAGTGCGACCTTCGACCGCCTGACCGTGGTCCGCGGCCAAGCGGAGCTGCGGCACCGCCTGGCTCTCCAGCTCCAGCAGGCCATCGTTCCCGAAGTGCCCGGTTTCCAGGAGCTGCCCGGTGGCCTGGTCGTCGCCGCTCGCTACCGTCCGGCGGCGGAGGAGTACCGGGTCGGAGGCGACTGGTACGACGTGCTGCCGCTGCCGGACGGCAAGGTGCTGCTGGCCGTCGGCGACATCGCCGGGCACGGGATCGACTCCGTCACCGGCATGGTCGCGCTGCGCAATGCCCAGCGGGCGCTCGCCTTCACCGGCCGGCCGCCCGGACAGCTGATGGGCTGGCTCAACGAGGTCACGCTGCACACGGGGGGCGGGATCACGGCGACAGCGGTGTGCGCCCTGTACGACCCGGACGCCAGGGACCTCGCCTGGTCGAGTGCCGGGCACCTTCCGCTCCTGCTGCTCCGGGACGGCCGGGCGCGACTGGTGGAGACCGCTCACGACACTCTGCTCGGCGCGGTGCCGTCGTTCCGCTATCAGGAGCGCCACATCGCGCTGCGGCGGGGGGACACGCTGCTTCTGTACACGGACGGACTGATCGAGCGGCGGCACGACGGGCTGGACTCCGGGCTCGCCCGCCTCGTCGAGGCGGTGGAGGAACTCGCGGCCGGCGGGCGTCTGGGGCTGCTGGTCGACGGACTGCTCGGGCTGGCCGTGGGGGACACGGACGACGACACGTGCATCGTCGCGGTCGGGGTGCGGTGACCCGCGGACGGTCCCGGGGGCGCGACCGGGCGCCGGAGAGCTCGAGGACGAGGGACCGCGCAGCCACGGGTGCCTTCACCTCGCCAGCCGGAGACGGACCATCGAGAGCAGTTCCGCCTCGTCGACCGGCTTGGCCAGGTAGTCGTCGGCGCCGGCCTCCAGAGCCCGGGCACGATCGCCGGGCATCGCCTTCGCGGTGACCACGATGACCGGGAGATTGGCCCGGCCCGGGAGCTTGCGGATCTTTTCGATCGCCTCGTACCCGTCCATCCCGGCCATCATGACGTCCATCAGCACGAGCGCGATCTCGTCGTGCTCGTTCAGCACCTCGATGGCCCGGCGTCCTCCGTCGGCGGTCAGGACCTGCAGTCCGTCGGTCTTCAGAACCTCTGTGAGAGCGAAGACGTTGCGGTGGTCGTCGTCCACGACCAGCACGGCCACGCCCGGGGGCGCCGCGGAGACGATGGGGCCGGCAGGCTCCGGGAGCATGCTCTCCCGGGCACGAGGGGCCTTGCTCGCGGCAGTCGTGGCCGGTGTGAGCAGTGGCTCCGTGCGCTCCGGGAGGTAGAGGGTGAAGCGGCTGCCGCGGCCCGGTGCGCTCTCGACCCCGATGGCGCCGCCGATGAGCGTGGCGACCTCCCGGCTGATGGAGAGACCCAGTCCGGTGCCGCCGTAGCGGCGCGCGGTGGTGCCGTCGCCCTGCTGGAAGGCCTCGAAGATGTGCCGGAGACGTTTCGCGGGGATGCCGATTCCGGTGTCGGTGACGCGGAAGGCGAGTACCGGTTCGGCACCGCGCAGATCGGCAGGCGTCTCGGTCGCGTCGGCGTGTTCGACCGTGAGCGTGACGCTCCCTTCGTCGGTGAACTTCAGCGCGTTGGAGAACAGGTTGCCCAGCACCTGACGCAGCCGCGCCTCGTCGGTGGTGAGGCGCTCGGGTACGTCTTGCGCCATGGAGACGGTGAAGTCGAGCCCGCGTTCCTCCGCGACGGGACCGAAGGTCGTCTTCAGATGCTCCAGGAGGTGGGACAGGGCGAACGGCTCTGGTCGGACCTCCATCTTGCCGGCTTCCACCTTGGACAGATCCAGGATGTCGTTGATCAGCTGGAGCAGATCGGAACCCGCCGAGTGGATGACCTGGGCGTAGTCGACCTGCTTCTGTGTCAGGTTGCCTTCGGGGTTGTGGGCGAGGAGACGTGCCAGGGTCAGCAGGCTGTTCAGTGGCGTCCGCAGTTCGTGACTCATGTTGGCCAGGAATTCGGACTTGTACATCGACGTACGCGACAACTGCTGGGCGCGGGCCTCCAGTTCCTGCCGGGCCTGCTCGATGACCTGGTTCTTCGCCTCGATGTCCTTGTTGCGTTCGGCGAGGAGCGCGGCCTGCTCCTGCAGTTCGGCGTTGGACCGCTGGAGTTCCTGCTGCCGGGCCTGCAACTCCTCGGTCTTGGAGCGGAGTTCGTCGGCGAGATTCCTCGACTGGGCGAGCAGTTCGTCGGTACGCAGATTGGCCACCAGTGAGCTGAGCACGGCTCCGGCACTGACGACGAACCGGTCGAGGAAGTCGCGGTGCAGGGCGGTGAAGCTGTGCAGGGCGGCGAGTTCGACGGCGCCGAGCACCAGGTCCTCGACCACGATCGGGAGCACGATGAGCGCCGTCGGCTCTGCCGAGCCGACGGCGGAGGAGACGGTGGCGTACCCAGGGGGCACCGGATCGACGAGGAGGGCTCGTCTGTCGTGGGCGGCCTGGCCCACCAGGCCCTGGCCGACGCGGAACCGTCGCGGCGAGCCGGAGCCGGGTGGCTCCGGGAGCCCGTACCCGGCTGCCATGACCAGTTCTGGTCCGTGCGCGCCCTCTTCGGCCACGTAGAAGGCGCCGTACTGGGCCGATACGAGCGGCGGCACCTCCGCCATGATCAGTTCGGCGATCTCGGGCAGGCTGCGGGTGCCCTGGAGCAGTCCTCGCCAGATTCGTCTGCAGCCATTGCTGCTCCTGGTTGGCGCGGGTCGTCGCGCGCAGCGACTCGACCATCGCGTTGATGTTGTCGCGCAGTTCGCCCACCTCGCCGGGGGCGTCGGCGGTGATGGAGCGGGTCAGATCCCCCTCGGCCACGGCGCTCGTGACCTCGGCGATGGCCCTGACCTGCCGGGTGAGATTGCCGGCCAGCCCGTTGACGTTGTCGGTGAGGTCCTTCCAGGTCCCGGACACCCCGTGGACGGTGGCCTGGCCGCCCAGTTTCCCCTCCGTGCCCACTTCGCGCGCCACGCGTGTCACCTCGGCGGCGAACGACGACAGCCGGTCCACCATGGTGTTGATCGTGGTCTTGAGCTCCAGGATCTCGCCGCGTGCGGCGACGTCGATGCGGCTGGTCAGGTCGCCCTGTGCGACGGACGTGGTGACCTGGGCGATGTTGCGTACCTGGTTGGTCAGGTTGTCGGCCATGAAGTTGACGTTGTCGGTGAGGTCCTTCCAGGTCCCGGACACCCCGCGGACGGTGGCCTGACCGCCCAGCTTGCCGTCCGTACCGACCTCGCGTGCCACGCGGGTGACCTCCTCCGCGAAGGACGAGAGCCGGTCGACCATGGTGTTGATCGTTTCCTTGAGCTCCAGGATCTCGCCGTGCGCGTCCACCCGGATCTTCTGGGTGAGATCGCCGCGGGCGACGGCGGTCGCCACCTGAGCGATGGAGCGCACCTGCAGGGTGAGGTTGTCGGCCATCGCGTTGACGCCGCTGATGAGCTCCTGCCAGGCCCCGTCCGCCCGCGGTTCCCGCACGCGGCTGCCGAGCAGTCCCTCGTCGCCCACCTCTCCGGCGACCCGCGTGAGCTCGGAGGTGAGGAGGGAGAGCCGGTCGACCATGTCGTTGTAGACCACGGCTATGTCGCCGAGGGTGCCTCCGCAGTCCTCGGGGAGATGAAGGGCGAGATCCCCGTCCCGTACCGCGGTGAGTCCGGTGAGCAGTCGGTGCAGGCCCTCCTCACCGGGGTCGGCGGCCGCCGGGGCCATGCCGAGGTGTGCAGATCTGCGCTTGGCCATGAGGCACCTCGTACGAGCGGGCGACGCGTGTGCGGACAGAGCTGATCCCGAGGTGGCCACGCACCGCGTCTCCACTCTAGGACCGGTCCGGAGCTCCGGCTTCCCGGACGATGTCCGCCTCCGAACCAGACGGTCTTGCCGCCGTGACCTCCGGGTACGTACCCCCAGCGCGACGCGAGCCGCCGGACCGGATACAGCCCGTGCCGTGCCGATCTGGTTGACGCAGACGGTGTCGAATCCGGCGTCCACGCAGGCGTCAACTGCCCGGGCATGCGTGTCCGGATCGTCCCTGCACGGTACGGACGTCGGCTAGGCATCCCCGAGGGTGTGCTCGGACAGGGCACCGATCACCGACCACACGAACGGCTCTGGCCCTGCTGGTCGTTCCACGGGTGGTAGTGGTCCAATATCCAGAGGCACTCGAAGCCTTCCGATGAGATCCAGCCGCCGCAATGGGCTCCTCCCCGAAGTGCGCTCCGGTGGGCGTCACCACCGCCGAGCGGCGAATCCCCTCCCAGTCGAAACCGCCCTCGAAGAACTCGGCAAGCTCGTCGTACCCGACCTCGTGCGCGGAGGTCGCCACCAGCAGCACGCCCGCGAACACCCCCTGGGGCTCGGGATCGTGCTCTCCAGGAAACGCAGCACATTCACGCCGCCGATGCTGTGCCCGACCAGCACGGGTACGGGAACCAGACGCTGTCGGCGCTCGCGCCCTAGCCGTGCGACACGACCCACCCAGGCTGCCGGCCACATCGACCAACTGCTGCACGGACTCCGTACGCGCGACGCGGAGTAGGCCGTCAGCGGCTGCCCGGCCCCGCCGCTGTCAACTCGCCCGGGTGGACAGCGAGCCGGCCAGCCAGGTGACGCGTGGCATCGGGGTGCCCGAACCGCCCGACGGGAGGGGGACGGCGTCCAAGCAGTGCTACTAGCCCGTACGCATAGCCCGTACGCAGTCGGCCGGGGAGGTTGCCGGAGGGTGGACGGCCGACAGGGCAAGTCGACACGAGAGAGTCTGGCCGGCGAGGGCGCGATCGTGGAGGTGCCGGCAGCGACGCACGGCACCGGGCCCACGGCCGACGGGAACCGTGCGCCGTCGACGCGGGCACTGGCGACCGTCGCGTGCGTCGGGAGTAGACGTGTTGTCGGCCCTGGAACCGGGGGGCGTGCGCCTGTCCTGCGCGTCGCACCGGGTGGTGGCCGGCCAAGGCGTGGTCACGGACGTCGCCCCGGACACCGCCGGCCCGGAGTTCACGCGGGCACTCGTGGCCGCCGTCGCGGCACACCGCCACCAGAGCCAGCGCCAGTGCGCTGCTGAACGGCCCGGCCGGTGCGGCGTCGCACAACAGTTGCCGGGGTACTCGGGGAGCGGGATGTCGGACAGGCGTCCTCCCGTACTCGACTTCGAGGGAGGAACCATGACCCAGCAGGTTCGCGAGATCATGACGACGGACCTCGTCACGGTGGACCCGCTGACATCGGTGGTGAACGTCGCCCAGCTGATGCGCCGTGACGACATCGGCGACGTGTTGGTGGTCGACGAGGGCCACCTCGTCGGAGTGGTGACCGACCGGGATCTGGTCATCCGCGTCATGGCGGAAGGCGGCAACACCGGCGACCGCACCGTGGGAAGCGCGTGCAGCAAGGACCTGGTCACCGTGGCCCCCGACGACGACGTCGACCAGGTCATCGGACTGATGCGTGAGCGGGCGGTGCGCCGGGTTCCGGTGGTCGAGGGCGACCACCCCGTCGGGATCGTCTCCTTGGGAGACCTGGCCATCGAACGCGACCCCGGCTCAGCGCTCGGCGACATCAGCGCGGCGCGGCCCAACGAGTGAATCGAGGCACTGACTCGAGCGGCGGGCCCTCCCTTGCGGGTGGCCCGCAACTCTCGGGCAGCCGCGCGCAAGGAGCCCGAGGCCGAGCCGGACGTCGAGACGGGCGTGAAGCATGCAGCGGATGACTCAGGAGGTACGAGGCACCCCGATGGTCGCGTGGCGGGAGCCCGGACGACGGCCGCCGGTCGTGTGCGTGCACGGCGCCGGTGTCTCCAGCCGGGAGTTCCGGCCCTTTCAGCAGGCGCTCGCTCCTCACCATGACGCATGGTCCGTCGACCTCCCGGGCTTCGGAGCCAGCGCAGGACCGAAGCGCCCGCTCGGACTGCGCGCACTCGCCGACTCACTGACCGAGTGGCTGACCGCCGCCGGTCTTGACCAGGTGGTGCTGCTCGGCTGCTCCTTCGGCTGTCAGGTCGCCGTCGATCTGGCCGTCCGACGTCCGGACCACATCACGGGCCTGGTACTGGTGGGGCCGACCGTCGACCCCGCAGCCCGCGGTTTCCTCCGTCAGGTGCTGCGATGGACACTCAACGCACCCCAGGAACGGGTCTCGATGGCGCCGCTCAACCTCGCGGACTACCGTGACGCCGGACCCCGCCGACTGGTCAGTGTGTTCAACGAGTCGCTGCGCGACCGCGTCGAGGACAAGCTGCCGTACGTTCCCATGCCCACCTTGGTGGTCCGGGGCGCCCGTGACCGGATGGTTCCTCAGGAGTGGGCCGAGGAGGTCACGCGGCTGCTGCCGGAGGGACGGCTGGCCGTCGTACCGGAGAGCGGCCACATGGTGCCCTATCGGCGGCCGCATGCGGTGGCCGGTCTCGTCAGGCACTTCCTTGCCGGGGATCAGTTCAGGGCGGCCGCCGCGCGGGCCGACGACGGACGGCCCGATCCAGGGAGGACTGCTGGGTGAAGGCAGCCAGAACCGTAGCGTCGTTCGACTCGGCCACCGGGATGCTGCGGGCGCTGTCCCGCTTTCTCGAGGGGCGGGACATCCCGGCCATCGGCCAGGTGCCTGCAGTCCTCGAGACGCCGCTGTCCGGGCTGCTGGGCGGCCTGAACCGGCTGCCGGCAGCGGTCCAGGAACGCGTCTACGCCGTGAGCGGCTGGGCCGAGGCCATCCCGTCCCGCCGGGCAGGCGAGGTGTGTTCGGAGGCACTGGCCGCATGGATCACCGGTCACTATCCCGGGCGCCGCTACCCGGTGATCTTCGTCGGGTCCGCCAACGGCGCCCTGGTCCATCTGGCCGCGGCACTCGACGCCGCGTGGCTGCCGCAGACGCTGCTCGTGCCCGTGCGTCGCCGTGGCGTGGCCCCGGACGACCCGCGCGGCGACCTCGACGCCGTCCGCGACGCCGGACGGGCCCTGCTCGCGGCAAACCCGGACCTCGTGCTGCACCACATGCACGATCCCAACCAGGACCGTCTGATGATCGCCGGCATGACCTACTTCCGGGTCAAGTGGGTCCGGCTGCCGCAAGCGTATCGACGCTTCATCCGCGACCACCTGGCGCCGGGCGGTCTTCTCGTCGCCGTCGACTGCACCCTGAGCTGGCCCACTACGACCGTCGACGAACGATACGTCTTCCAGTTCGGCGCCCTCGGCGACGCCACCCCCGAGGAGTACCACCAGGGTGGCCCACGCGTCGCCGACCTGCTCACCCGCTACGGCGCCCCGGTGCGCCGCTGGGACCCGCCGGCCCCCGACGGCGACAGTCCCGAAGCCGAGTGGGGTCTGCAACCCGCGCTCGTCGACGACATGTCGGCCTTCGCCCGGCGACACCGACTCCACCTGGACGTCCTGCGCTTCGACAGCCCCCAGCGGCTCAGCCCGGCCGTGGCCGACCTCTGCCGCAAGGCGTACGCCGAGCGCGGGGTGCCCACGGGCCGCCTTCTGGTCGAGTCGTTCCTGCTCCTCGATCCGCGGCAGACGCTGCGCACCGCCTCTGTGCCGTACTGGACCGTCTTCGGTACCGGGGCCTCCCGTGCCGGGCTCGAAAGGTACCTCGACACCACCGAGCCGTACGACGAGATCCGCGTCCTGCTCTTCAACCACGGAACCGAGTCCATCGGTCTGGCCGCGGCGAAGGACTGGCAGCGTACGGCCGCCCGCGCCCGCAAGATCGGAGTCCTGACCGGCGTGGATGCCGCCGCGTACCCCCGGGACTTCGCCAGTCTGGTCCGTTCACATCAGGAACTGAGCAGAATCCGTGCGCGGTGGCCGCTGCCGCTCCCCCTGGGAGTCGACGCGGTCGCGGAGGTTCTCACCGGACGCGAGGAGATCACCTGGCAGCATCTGGGGTGAACTGTCCGGGACGGAGGCGTTTCACCCATGAGGTGGGTCGGTCCAGCCGAGGCAGTCGTGCGGATGGCGCTGCGCCGTCCTCTGAGTTCGCTCTGCCCTGTGGGGGTACTCGCACGAGTAGTCCGTAGCCCCACCTGGTGACCGGCGCGGGCCTCACACCCCGGAGGCGGCAAGCGCCGAATCCACAAGCCGCCAACCCTGCGCGAGATGACCGCCTGCCGGCCCTGGCTCGTAGCCGAGCTGCGGGTCGTGCCACCGAAGGCGGTCGTCGCGCTGGGCGGGACGGCGGGCAAGGCCCTGCTCGGCTCGGGATTCCGGGTGACCGAGCAGCGCGGCGCCGTGCTGCCCTGGCCCGGCCTCGACGACAGCGGCGACGGAAACGGCACGGGCGTGGCCGACGAGGGGATCATCGGGCTGGTGGCGACGATCCACCCGTCCGCTGTCCTGCACGCCGACGACCGCTCGGCGGTCTACGACGGCCTCGTCGCCGATCTGCGGCTGGTCGCGGACATCCTCGCGGACGGCGACGGGCGCGCCCGGAGAGACGAGGGCCGATGACTTTCCCGCACCCCGCCGACCGGGGCGGCGACCGACGTCGCACGTTCGAACGATTCGCCGAGGGCGCGTCCATGTTCACCAGCTCCCCTGTGTTCTTCCTGCTGTGCCTGGTGCTGGTCACGTGGATGGTGATCGTCCATGCCGCCGGGCTCGGCACGGAGTGGCAGGTGCTCGCCGGGGACTGCATGACGGCCGTGACGCTGCTCCTGCTCGCCCTGCTGAAGAACTCGGAGCTACGGGCCGAGCGCGCCATCCAGCGCAAGCTGGACGCCATCGTCGCCGCCCTGCTCGAGGCACAGGAGGGCTCGCCGGGCAAGGCGCAGGAGGACCTCAGAGCCGCCATCCGCATGGAGGAGGAGATCTGACGAGAGGATCCCGGCCCCGAAGAGGCGCTGGACACCCTCGATGTCGTGGATCCCAAGGAATGCCGGGACCTGCCGTTTCGCGTTCCGGCGTGAGTCCCCTCCTTCCGGAGAGCCGCGGGCTATTGGTCGTGCTGGTAGGGCACGGTGATGACCGGGCAGTGCGCGTGGTGCAGTACGCCTTGACCGACGGAGCCCAGCAGCATGCCGGTGAAGCCACCGTGCCCGCGTGTGCCGACGACCAGGCCGAGGGTGTCTTCGGACGCCTTGGTGAGGACTTGTACCGGGTGGCCTCTCACGACCTCGTGGTGCAGTTCCACCTCCGGACGAGCGGCGGTACGCGCCGTAACCGTCTCCGACAGCAGCCTGCGGCACTCCTCGACGGCCGCGTCCTCGTCCAGGACTCCGAGCCGCGGAGGGTGCCACACGTACAGAGCCCGCAGGGCCGCGCTGCGCAACGCGGCCTCCTCGAGGGCGAAGTCGACGGCGCCGGCGGACTGAGGGCTGCCGTCTACCCCGACCACAAAGTGTGGCTGCAGCTGCCCGCTGTGTTCCGGCTCCGGTACGACCACCACGGGGCACGGCGCGTGGGCGATGAGCGGCACGCTGACGGCGGCGGAGGTGAAGAGTTCCTGGGCAGCACTCAGGTGCCAGGAACCGACCACGACCTCCGTGGCGTTCTGCGCCTGCTCCCGCAATACCCACGCTGGGTGCCCCTCCGCCAGCAGCCCGGACACCCGCACCTGCGGATGCCGGGACTCTACGAAGGCGACCGCCTCCTTCAGCACCCGATCCCCTGTCGCGTGCAGTGCCTCGTTCCACTCCTCCCAGGACGGCCGCCCGCCCGTCGGCCGGTACCCGGGGGTCGGCACGTTCTGCGCGAGGACCAGCAGCAGGGGCAGGCGGCGCCGGTGCGCCTCGTCGGCGGCCCAGGCGAGCGCCGTGCGTCCTCCCGGTTCGGGGTCGACGCCGACCACGATCGGTTTACGTCCCTGTACATGTGTCATCGACGACTCCCAGCGATCTCTTCGACGACGGCAGGCAACCCCGGTGTCGGCCGGTACTGGTGCCGGCCACAGCGGCCGACTCCGTCTCCTGAGGCGCGACTCTGCGGCTACAGGCCCTGGGAGAGGAGGAGTTCATGGGCGAGTCGCGCGCCGCGTTCCGCTTCCTCCGGCGGAACGTCCTCCGACGGGATGTTCTCCAACCCACGGGCGAGTACCCGAACTGCCTCGGCCAGGGTCGCGACCTGTGCCTCCAGTCGGCTCAATCGGGCCTCCGGCTCGGGCGCGGCACTGGGTTCAGGGGATCGGTTCTGCGTCATGCTGTGCTCCCTTACGGGGTGGGTGACGGGCCGGGCCGTTACTCGCCGGGGCGATCAGGCTGTAGCGCAAATGGCGACTGAGCACCGCACGGCATTGCCACTCTGAGCGACCGTCAGGTCACGGCCCGCGCGCCGTCGGGCCGCCGCCCTGCCTGCGCGTCTTCGGGCGGGCGGTGTTCGACACCGGGAGCGGTCGGCTCGATCGGAGGTGGCGAGAGGGCGTGGCCGGCACCTGCCCGGCCGCGTATCGCATGTGCTGCACGAGGTGCATGCGCCGGCTTCTCTTTCCTGCCCTTGGTCTCCATGCTAGGGCGGACCGAACTGGTTGGCAGCCGCGCCACAGCACGGCGCGCGAACACCACAGGCTGAGGACCACCTCCGGCGACACCCGCCGGGAGCAGCCGCCGATGGCCGCACAGGACGCGGTACGACGGCTGCGCACCACGCGCACAGGCTGCACATCGTGCCCGATGCGACCCACCTCTTCTGTGCAGCCGTGACACAAACCGGCGAGAGAGGACCGACCGGGAGGACACGATGCGGAACTCAGCGTGGTCCCGGCACCGTCCTGAGGCCCGCGCCCGGTGGTGCGGTCGAGGAGAGCCAGGTGATGACGACCCGGCTGACGTCGGAACCGGTGACGATGCCGACGACGCGGCCCTGCGCCAATACCAGGGCCCGGCGGGCCGGGCTCGCATCCAAGGTCGGCAGGAGCTGGACCTAGGAGCCGTCGGGACCCGGCGGTGGGGATGTCGGCGAGAGGCACCATCACGGTTTCGCACCGCCGGCAGGATGTCGATGCCCGCCAGCCAGGCCAGCGCCTCCACCAGCAGAACCGGGCCGCGCAGCGCGTGAGCCCACCAGGCGAACAGGGTGAAGACCCCGCCCGGCAGAAGGCTCACCAGCGGCCCGACACCGGCGATGCGCAGTCCGCCGCCGGGGTGGGTGCCTCGCCGAGCAGCCACAGCGTGATCTCGTCACCGCCGACCCCGTTGCGGCGGGCCACCATCACGTGGCTGATCTCGTGGGCCGGCAGGGACAGCAAGAACACCACGGCCGTCGCCAGACCTGTCACCCAGTAGGCCCAGGCCGGACTACCCGGGTGGGCACGGGGCAGGCGCCCCTCGGCCGACCCGAACGCGATCAGCGCGAAGATGACCAGGACACTCACGTGCACCCCGACGCGGATGCCCGCGACGCGGCCGAGCGAGAAGGTCTTCACCATGCGGCAGGCATGCGCCGCCGAATCCACGGCGACTCGGGCAGTGCGGGGGAGCGGGTGAACAGGAGGGACCCGGCCTGGGCACGCTGCAGGCCGGTGACGGCGGGCGAGACGCCTTCCGGCTTGTGCGGGTGGTGGGCCGTGTGGGCCTGGAACGTGTCGACGTGGCGCCGGCCCTCGGCGCTCGGCTGCCTGTCCAGGCGGGCCGGCAGATGGATCGGCATGTGTTGACCAGGACCGCAGCCGACCAGGAGTCCTCCGGTGCTCGCTCTGTTCGTCGTGCAGCAGATCGGCACCGAGGGAGGGGGAGCTACGGTCCCCCAAGAGCGACGGAAAAAGGGGGAATGTAGTGACTTTCAGGTCAAACTGGATGTGTGGTGTCCGATGCGCCCGGGAAGACCGGTCCCCCCGGTCGGCGAGAGACGTCACCTACGCTGTGGCGCCTGAGCTCCCTGCTGAGCGTGCGCAGCGTCGCCGGGCAGTTCTTCCTCCTGCAGCTGGTCCTCGTGCTGCTGCTCGCCGCCGCCGCGCTGCTGGGCCTCGTCGTGCAGGCCCGGCGCGACAGCGTGGCCGATGCCGAACACCGGACGCTGGCCGTGGCGCAGACGTTCGCACACTCCCCGGGGATCGTGGCGGCATTGGACAGCCCCGACCCGACGGCGGTGCTGCAGCCGCAGGCCGAGGCGGCTCGGAAGACAGCGGGCGTCGATGCCCTCGTCGTCTACCGGCTGGACGGGGTCACTCTCACGCACAGCGATCCGCGGCAGATCGGGAAACACGTCATCGGGCCCTACGCGGAGGCGGCAGCCGGCAAGCCGTTCACCAGCACCTTCCAAGGGTCCCTGGGGCTCTCCGTGGTCTCGGCGGTACCCGTCAGGGCCGCCGACGGATCGGTGGTCGCCATCGTCGCCGCTCCCGTCACGGTCGAGAGCGTGCAGCACACGGTGGACCGGCAGCTGCCCGTCCTGCTCGGCGGCACTGCCGGTGCCCTGGTCATCGCCGCAGGCGGGGCGGGCCTGGTGAGCCGCCGGCTGGGGCGGCAGACCCATGGCCTAGGCGCCACCGAGATGACCCGGATGTACGAGCACCACGACGCGGTGCTGCATGCCGTGCGGGAGGGAGTGCTGATCATCGACGCCGACGGCCGACTGCTTCTGGCCAACGGCGAGGCACGGCGGCTGCTGGACCTGCCTGCGGACGCGGAGCTGCGCCACGTCACTGATCTCGGGTTGGAGAAGGACCTCGCCGAGCTGCTGGCGTCCAACCGCCCGGTCACGGACGAGGTGTACTTGAGGGGCGACCGGTTCCTGGCGGTCAACAAGCGCCCCACCGCACCTCACGGACCGGAAGGCAGCGCTGTGACGCTGCGGGACACCACCGAGCTGCAGGCCCTGTCCGGCAGGGAAGAGGGGGCGCGCCAGCGGTTGAGTCTGCTCTACGAAGCCGGGATGCGGATCGGCGCCACGCTGGACGTGCAAGGCACTGCCGAGGAGCTGGCAGAGGTGGCAGGTCCCCCGTTCGCCGACGTCGTCACCGTCGAACTGCTCGACCCGGTGCTGCGCGGCGCTGAACCCCTCGGTGGGACCAGCCAGATGCGCCTTGTCGCGGTGACGGGTCTGGACGGCGACGGGCTCCTGCACTCATTGAGCGAACTGAGCCGGCTCGCAGCCGACCGCGCCGTCTCCACGGAGTCGGCGGACGGCCGAGCGGTTCTGATGAGGGACCTGGGCACCTTCGACGTCTGGCGGGCCCGGTACCCCGAAGACGCCCGGCGGGTCCTCGATCACGGCATCCACTGCCTGCTCGCAGTCCCGCTGCAGGCCCGAGGGGTGGTACTCGGGATGGCGGCTTTCTGGCGGACGAACGCCTCACCCTCGTTCGAGGGAGAGGACATGGCCGTCGCCGAGGAGCTGGCCGCTCGGACAGCGGCGTCGATCGACAATGCCCGCCGCTACACCCGTGAACATGCCAGGGCCGTCGCCCTGCAGCACAGTCTGCTGCCACGTGGACTGCCCGAGCAGCCCGCCCTGCAGGTGGCCTACCGCTATCTGCCGGCCCGGTCCGGGGTGGGCGGGGACTGGTTCGACGTCATCTCCCTGTCCGGTGCCCGGGTCGCGCTGGTGGTCGGTGACGTCGTCGGCCACGGCCTCCATGCCGCGGCGACCATGGGCCGGCTGCGCACCGCCGTGCAGAACTTCTCCGGCCTGGACATGCCCCCCGATGAGCTGCTGGCCCGGCTCGACGAGCTGGTGGCCCACATCGACGCCGAGGAAGCGGCCGCCGGAGAGGACGGGCCGGGGATCATCGGCGCGACCTGCCAGTACGCCGTCTACGATCCCGACTCGGGGCAGCTGAGCATCGCCACCGCGGGCCATCCGGGACCAGCGGTGGTCGCTCCCGACGGAACCGTGGACTTCCCCGAAGTGCCCGTTTCCCCGCCGCTGGGGCTGGGCGCCGGGCTTCCGTACGAGAACGCCGAGCTGATCGTGCCCGAGGGGTCCCGGCTGGTGCTGTACACGGACGGCCTGATCGAGGACCGCGAGCGCGACGTGGACGTCGGCCTGAGGGCCCTGCGCGCCGCCCTGACCGGGCCCGACCGTACTCCGGAGGACACCTGCGCGGTGGTGATGGCGGCCATGCTGTCCGCCCGGCCCAAGGATGACATCGCCTTGCTGGTGGCCCGCACGCGTCGACTCGATCCCGGCCGGGTCGCCGAGTGGCCGGTGCCCCGCGACCCGGCGGCGGTGGCCCCGGTGCGCAGCGCCTGTGCCCGTCGGCTGACGGAGTGGGGCCTGGAGGAGATCGTCTTCACCGCCGAACTCGTCCTCAGCGAGCTGATCACCAACGCCATCCGCTACGGCACCGAGCCCATCACCGTCCGGCTGCTCCACCTGGAGCCGGTTGACGGCTCCACCGCGGCCACCCTGATCTTCGAGGTCTCCGACGGCAGCAGCACCGCGCCCCGGCTGCGCCGGGCGAACGTCACCGACGAGGGGGGCCGCGGACTGTACCTGGTCGCCCAGTTCACCCAACGCTGGGGCACCCGCTACACACCTCATGGCAAGGTGATCTGGGCAGAGCAGTCCCTCGACCAGGGCGGCACGCCGGTGGCGGAGGCGCTCGGCGAGATCTCGTTCGACGAATGGGACGACACCGCGTCGTGAGGGGACCGCGCCGACGGCGTGGCAGCGCTGCCGGCAGGCGTTCTCGGCTGGGAACCGGCCATCGAAGCGTGCGGGTACCCTGACTTCGACGACCACTTCGTCGGGGAAGCAGACCCACGAAGTCCGGGAGGTCAGGCCGGGGGCCCGCAGTTCGGCCCGGACGTGCTGCGCAGCCGTACGCGCGGAGACGGCGGCGGCTCGACGCAGCGCGGCGCGGTGGCGCCGGTCGACCACTCCGGTGACGCCACCGGACCGCCGGCAACCGAACGGTCCCCCGGCGAGGCCACTCGTTCCCTGCGCATCCCTGGAGGCGCTGTGACCACACCCCGTGCCCGAGCAGCGGCGGTTCTCGGCTGCTCCGCACTCGTGGCACTGGGCTTGAGTGCCTGTGGGAGTGCTCCTGCCGCCCGGCCAGAGAAGCCGTCGCTGGCCACGTCCGCCGAGAGCGCCGGCGGCATGCGCACGCTGATCGCGGCAGCGCAGCAGGAGGGGGAGGTCACCACGATCGCGACTCCGCGTGACTGGGCGGGGTACGGCGGCCTGATCAAGGGCTTCGAGAAGAAGTACGGGATCAAGGTCACGCTCGACCGTCCGTTTGCCCACAGCGAGGACGAGCTCGATGCCATCAGGAGCGGCCGGAACCGTTCCAAGCCCCCCGACGTGATCGACGTGGGCGACACGTTCGCGCGGGCTGCGGCCAGGCAGCATCTGCTGGCGCCGTACAGGGTCGCCACCTGGGACTCGATCCCCGACAGTCAGAAGGACCCGCAGGCCCGTTGGTACAACAACTATGGGGGCTACATCTCCATCGGCTGCGACGCGAACCTCGTCAAGCCCTGTCCGCAGACCTTTGCCGATCTGCTGAAGCCCGTGTACAAGGGCAAAGTCGCGCTCGAGGGCCCCCCGCCCCGGTCGGAGGCCGGCTTCGCCGGCGTCTACGCGGCCGCGCTGGCGAACAACGGGTCGTTCGGCAACATCGCGCCGGGTCTCGACTTCTTCGCCGAGCTGAGGAAGACGGGCAACTTCACCCCCGTCGACTCCACCTCGGCGGCGGTCGCGGACGGGCGGACACCCATCAGCATCAACTGGGACTACGCCAACCTCGGCTACGCGGACCGGCTCCGCGACAAGGGCGTGGACTGGCGGGTCTCGATCCCCTTCGACGGCAGCTTCGCCCAGTACTACGCGCAGGCGATCAACAAGAACGCCCCGCACCCGGCGGCCGCCCGCCTGTGGGAGGAGTACCTCTTCAGCCCGGAGGGCCAGAACCTCCGGCTCCACGGTTATGCCCGCCCGGTGCTCATGGATGCCATGAAGCAGGACGGCACCCTCGACGAGGCTGCCGCTGCACGGCTGCCGACGGTTGAAGGGACACCGCAGTTCCCGTCCGACGCGGAAGTGGAGAAGGCGAAGGAGACGGTCATCAAGGACTGGCCGAAGACCGACTCCGGCTGACAGGCCGGTCACCGGACGCCCACAGCGAAGCTGTGAACGACACGCAGGCGAGAACCCTCCGAGGGCCTTCGAGCGGAGCCGCTCAGTCTGCTCTGGAATTCCGGAGTCTGCCCGATGCCGCTCCCGTAGGTCAGTACGAGCGGCGCTCCTGCGGGCCCGCGCCTGCTCGGGCAGCCGCAGCGACCTCACCCTCGCCCCGGTCGGAGGACGAGTACCGCCGTGGCAGGCCCCTTACGCCGGCGCCGAGGTCGTTTGATTCATCAACTTGCGGACATCGGTCCTGCCGGCCGGCACTGGATGGAGTCTTCCACGCAAGAACCTGACTACCTGTCAGTGGGGCGGCAGGTTCAGCGCACCCGGCCCCGCGGTTTCAGCGGTACAGCCGGCAGCTCGGGCGCAGGCAACGGATCCACCCCTACAAGATCCGGTACCGGTCGGCGGCCGGCAAGCAGGTGGAGGAGTCGGGGTTCACGGACCGCGACAAGGTCATTGGGCGTTTGACAGAGATCTACAACGAGAAGAAGGCGGCACCGCAGGCTCAGTCGAAGGCGGAGCGCATCCAGACGCACGGCACGATGCGGTTCGACGAGTACGTCGAGGAGTGGAAGGCCGGCCAACGTCATCTGGCTGTCGCGTCGGTTCGGCACGTCGACTCGCTCTTGGAGCACCACCTCTACCCGGCGCTCGCCAGCCGACGGATGAACCCCCTCGATCACAAGGTCGTTGACGGCTTCATCCGCACCATGAAACGCAACGGCGTCGGTCTGGCTACCCGGTCCAACGCCTTCGGCAAGCTGCGCTCGGTCCTCCTGGACGCACATCGGCTAGGGATCTTTCCCGATAACCCGGTGGCCGGCGTCAAGCCGCCGCAGTACGACCCGGCGCGCGCCGTGATCCCGTCCCCCGAACAGGTCATCCCGTCCACCCACTGGGGCATGGACAATCAGTGGCGGCGAATCAGGGCAGCGGGCAAGGTGGACATGCCCGAAGGGATGGTGCTCTACGGGAACCGTCACTTCTTCGCGTCGAACTGCCTGAGCAACGGCATTCCGATCACGGACGTCGCCGAGTGGATGGGGCACAAAAGCCTCGACGTCACGTTCAAGATCTATAGGCACCTGATGCCAGGATCGATCAGCACGGCCGCCAGGGCGGCGGCCATGGCCAGGCCTCGGCTCTGCCAGTCGTTGCGGACCACGTGCGGGATCTTGAGACCACGAGCAGCCCATGGCAGGCTCATGCCGCATGATCGATGAATTCGCGAAAGACAACCTGCACGGGAGACTGCGGCGGGACCGCAAGGCGCTGCTCTGGAAACTCGACGGCTTGTCCGAATACGACGCCCGCCGACCTTTGACAGCGACCGGGACCAACCTCCTCGGCCTGGTCAAACATGTGGCCACCGTCGAGGCCAGGTACTTCGGCGAGGTCTTCGACCGCCCTTCCCCGGAACCGCTGCCCCGGTGGCAGGACTCCGACGGCAGCGATCTTTGGGCGACCGAGGACGAGACCCGCGATCAGATCATCGGGTTCTACCGGTGTACGTGGGAACACTCGGACGCGACGATCAACGAGCTTCCCCTCGACGCCCCCGGCCACGTGCCGTGGTGGCCGGAGCCTTATGCCGACACGAACCTGTTCGCCGTCATGGTCCATGTCCTTGGCGAGTCCATCCGGCATGCCGGGCACGCCGACATCCTGCGCGAGGGCCTCGACGGCCGGACCGGGTTGCGCGCCGAACACGAGAAGCAGATCGACGAGGAAGCCCGTGCAGCCTACTGCGCGAAGATCGAGCAGGCCGCCAGGTCGGCCGCACCAATCAAGGCTTAGAGGTTGTCTCACGTGACGTGATGTTCGTGCGGCATGATGCCGGTCGTTGGTGCTGATCTATCGAAGCGTCTGGTTCCTGATGAACTCTGGGAGCTGGCCGCCCCGTTGCTGCCGTCGTTCGCTGCCCGTCCGCAAGGTGGTGGGACCGCTCCATGTGACGAGCGGGCCGTGTTCACGGCAGTGGTGTACGCGCTGACCAGCGGCTGTGCCTGGCGGCATCTGCCGCCGACGTTCGGCACGTCGCCCGCCACCGCGCATCGCCGCTTCACGGTATGGACCGAGGGCGGCCTGTGGCGTCGGCTGCACCGGGCGGTGCTGGACGAACTCGGGGCCCGGGGCGAGGTGGACTGGACCTCGGCGATCGTCGACGCGGCCTCCGCTCGCGCCGAAAGGGGGGATCGCCGACCGTGCCGAACCCGGTCGATCGCCGCAAGAAGGGCAGCAGGCTGCACGTGCTGTCCGATGCCCAGGGCATCCCGCTCGCCGTCGCCGTGTCCGGCGCGAACATGCACGAGAGCCTCGCCCTCAAGCCGCTCATCCGCGGCATACCCGCCGTCCGGTCCCGCCGGGGACCACGGCGGCGCCGACCCGTCAAACTCCGCGCGGACAAGGCGTGCTTCTCCGCCGAACACCTGGCCTGGCTGCGCGAGCGCGGGCTCGTCGCGCGCGTCGCGCGGCCCGGCATCGAGTCCGGCGAACGCCTCGGTCGGCACAGCTGGAAGATCGAACGGTCGATCGCCCGGCTCTTCGGCTACCGCCGCCTCACCGTCCGATACGAACGAAAGGGCTCCACTTCCTCGCCTTCCTCGGCCTGGCCGCCGCCCTGACCTGCTACAAGAAGCTCGCGAAACTTGCCACGTGTGTTCCCCATCGCCTCGACGGCTGGCCCCGGCAGGTTGTGGGCAAGGAAGCGATCGCCGCCTGCATGCGCGACTATGCCGACCACATTGACCTGCACGACTTCCCCGACCTGCACATCCACCAGACCGCCGACCCGCAGACCATCGTGGTCGAGATGCGCGGCGTCGGCCGCTTGGCGGGCTCCGGCCGTCCCTTCGACATGACCTACATCGCCGTCGCGACTGTGCGGGACGGGTGTTTCACCTCCTACCGCGACTACTGGAATCCCCCTCGCGGTCCCCGGCGGCGACCTCGACTTCGCCAGGAGCATCCGATGACCGCAACCGGCACGACGCTGGTCATCGGCGCGACCGGGGCTACGGGTAGCCGTACGGCCGTGGGGCTGGCGGCCGCCGGCCACCGTTTCAGAGCGGCGAGCCGGCGAGCGACGCCCGTCCCCGGCACGGTGCCGGTCCCTGTCGACTGGTACGACCCGGCCGGTCATGGCGCCACTCTCGACGGTGTCGGCCGCGTCTACCTCGTTCCGCCTGTGGGGGACTGCGACCCCGGGGTGGTCATGCGGCTGGGCATGCGTGATGGCCGTCGACCCGAAGGAGATCGCACGGCCTGCCACCACGCAGCGGTACCAGCCCGGCTATGGCGGGCAGAGGGTCGATGTCGGCACCCGGCTTGAGGAGGTCGGCTGGCGGCAGGGCATCAAGGGGGCGATGACCTCGCACGTCACCGTGCTCCAGGTGCGGCCGCCGGGCAAGGAAGCCTGCCGCACCGCCCAGGAACAGGCCGGCGGACGCAGTCGGTGGAACGGGGTGCTGCCGCTGCGGACCCTGCTCGTGGAGCAGCCCTGAAGAGGCAGCTGAACCGACCGGCTGCTGAATGACGAATCCGCCCGTCACCACCCCGATCGCCGACCTGGTCCGGTGGGCGAAGATGCGCTGGCGGATCGAACACGACTACCGCGAGCTCAAGCACGGCCTGGGTCTGGACCATTTGGAAGGCCGCACCTGGCGCGGCTGGCACCACCACGTCACCCTTGGCGCCGCCGCCCAGGCCTTCCTCACCCTGCGGCGGCTGGACCCCGAAGCACACACGCCGGCCTGACTCGCCACCAGGTCCTGGACGTCCTCCAGGACCTGCCGCGGTGCTGGACCGGCACCTGCACCATCTGCGGCCGCCCCCTCACCGCCAGCAGGACCAGAGCCAGAACCTGAGGAAGCACTCCTAGAGGGAGTCGAGGCCGAGCTCGTGGTTCTTGATCGCCTCGCGGACGGCGTTCACGAAACCGTTCCAGAAGTGGTCGGCGTAGGGGCTGTCGGTGCTCGGCACGCCGGCCGTAGTCCTGCGCTTGGCCGCGCCGGAGAAGTCACCGAACATCGCCGAGCGCAGCGCCGTGGACAGCTCCATCTGGGCGCCGGCGCCGGTGCGGGTGCGGTTGACGATGTTGGCCGGGTCGTCACCGTTGATGGGGTCGCTGGTGCCCGCGAAGACCACGGTCACGTTCCAGTCGGCTTTGCTCGCGGGGGAGGTCAGATCGTACTTCGTGAAGGCTGCCATCAGGTTGCGCTTGAGCCGCTCGTCCCGACCGCCGATGATGATCTTCTTCACGGCCGTGTCGTCGAAGCCGTGCAGGGAGACGGCGTACAGGTTGTTGGCGCAGACGGCGAGGGCGGCCGGGTCGTCGCAGTGGGTGGAGGTGACGTGCTGCGCGGCCGAGTTGGCCAGGGCCTCGAACATCCAGTAGTCCCGCTGCGGCTCTCCCGTCACCGCCGCGCTCGCCGGGTCGGTGTTGGCGTCGAAGGGCGTGTAACCGGAGATGGCCATGCACAGCTCGCTCGTACCCGCCTCGATCCCGCCGCCGTGCGGCGCGATCACCGCCGTGCTGCTGACGGGGCTGCTCGTGGCCTTGGCATTGTCCGTGACCTGCACCGGCGCGCCGATGCGGAACCGGCGCATCCAGTCGGTGCCCTCCTTGGCGGCGGTACGGGTGTACAGCTCGGTGTTGGACCCGTACAGGTCGGCTGCCGCGGCCGGCGTGGCGCCGCTGCCCATCACGGCATTGAGGGTGGGCAGGCCGGCGGCGACGGCGGCGACGGAGGCGAGGACGGTGCGTCTGCTGGTGTTGGTCATGGGGTGATCTTGCATCACGGCCCGACGGCGCTCTCCGGCGGGTCCCCAATCCCCGGCGTCGGGAGGCGGTGGCTATGCCTGTCATGTTCCCAGTTCCTCACCGGCTTCCGGTTGGGCATACGAGAAGTCGTACGGGGCCCAGTCGGTGACCTGGCAGTACCCGAGGCGCTGGTAGAGGGCGTTGCTGGTGGGGTTGGCCGCGTTCGTGTACAGCACGACCTCGGTGGCGCCCGCGGCGAGCGCGGTCCGGCTCACCTCGGCGGTCACGGCGGCCGCGTAGCCGCGGCCACGGACGTGGGCCGGGGTGTAGACGGGGTCCACCCGGACCATCCCGGCGACCAGTGGGCTCACGCCCGCCATGGAGACGGGGGGTGCCGTCCGGGGTCTCCCACAAGGTGTAGCGCTTCTCGGCGAAGCGGGTGCCGGCCCAGGAGCCTGGGTTGATGATGACGGTCTCCCCGAGGTCCGTGGCGAGTTCACGGCACCAGCGCATGAGGTGCTCGTGGTCCTGCTCGCCTACGAGGCGGCTCCGGCCGTCCGGGTGCGGCTGCGGCGGGGTGAGGGTGCCGAGACAGTACAGGTGCATCCGGACGCGGAGTGTGGCTGTCGCGCCGGTGTGCAGGCGACGTTGTGGTTACGCAGTGGTCGGCGTCCGCGTCCAGCGGTCAGCGCCCGTTCGGCCGGTTACGTCACCGCGGTCAGCGTCGCGTAGACCACGACGTTGCTCAGGTAGCCGGTGCGCTTGGTGTAGCCGCCACCGCAGGTGATCAACCGGAGTTCGGGCCGGCCGGAACTGCCGTAGACCTTCTTACTGGGGAACTTCTTCCTGTCGTAAAGCTCGACGGCGCGGACGGCGAACACCGCTGTCCGCCGGTCCGCCCGGCTGATCTCGATGGTGGCGCCCTCGGTGAGGGCGCCGAGGTTGTAGAAGACACCGGGGCCGCCGGTGGGTGTGTCCACATGCCCGGTGGCGATGGCGGTTCCTGCCGAGCCGGGAGCCGTGCCGTCGCCGTACCAGCCGGCGAGGCCGGGTTTGCCAGGTGGTGGAGTCCGTAGCGCCCCTGCCGCATCGAGGCCCACTCGTATCATCGGGGCGTTCACGCCGATGGCGGAGATCCGGAGCCGGACCGGATCCGCGGGGGGCAGCGGCTGGACCGTGGGGCGGGAGGGGGCTGCAGAGGTTGAGAAGGCCTGAGCCGCCGATGGCCGTGGTGGCTCCTCGTCGTGCACCCCGCTGATCAGCAGCACCGCACCTGCCGTCATTGCGCAGGCCAGAAGGAGCACTGCAGGGATGAACGGATCGCGGGAAGCGCTGGTGTGGTGTCTGGGTGCCATCGCGGTTGGGCCTTTGCTTCACGGCGGGTGCGTTGTAGCGGGTGGTGCGGGCCTCGCGGTGGGCGGGTCTCGCGGTCACCGGATCGATTCCGTTTCGGGGGCCGGTTACCGGCTGAAGTGGACGGGGCTGGCCGGCAGAGTCGGACGGTCAGGTTCGGTTGTCGTTCGGGCGGCGGCGCATCCAGACCACACCACCGGCGGCGGCCGTGACGAGCAGCCCACCGCCCATGGCGAGCCCCATACCTGTGTCTTCGGCCGGTCCGAAGCCGGCGCTGACTGAGCCGCTCGGAGGGCGGCCGGTGACCTGGTACGTTTCCGTGACCATGGTCAGTGGCGGACACTTCAGGGTGACTGTGTCGCTGCCCGGCCTGGTTCCTTCCGGGATCTGGAACTGGCCGGTGAGGACCCCCTTCTGGTCGCCTTCGAAGAGGTGGAACTCTCCTGCCACCTCCGACCAGCCCTTGCCGTAGTCCGCGTCAGGGTCGCAGGCCCTCGTACTGACCGTGACCGTGGAACCCGGGTAGGCATTCCACGGGTCGATACGGACATCTGAGTCATCAGCGGCGGCAGCGGCCGGGATCTGCATTCCGAGGGCAATGAGAGCCAGTCCGATACCTGCACCCATGTGTGTGTAACGCATGCGAATCCTCCAACGGAACAGTGTCCGGCCTGTCTGCGCGGCGCCTCTCCTGTGTTCCGCTCACGAGGCAACCGACAGTCCGTCAGTTCCGCAACCTGACGAGTCGCCAAATGTGTCACCCAGTCAGGTGCCACGGCGTTCCCGCCTGATGCTTACGGCAGGTCACCGACGCGAAGATCATCAATACCGATCACCCACCACCCCGCCCCCATAATGGTGAAAGTCGACCGGACGGTCTTGCGCGGCGTGGTCTGCCTCAGGCAGCCGTGTCGGGGGCGGCGTGACCTTCCTGCGGGCCGGATGTTGTGCACGGCACGCGTGCCGACGTCACCCCCCTGCGGACGCGTATGCAAACGAGGAGCCCGGACCGTGCCCGGCCTTCGGACTCCTCCCGCGACCGTGTCGGTGCTCCGGCCGCCACATGGTGAACCGGCGCCGGGAGCAGCCCACACGCAACTTGCTCAGCATCGCTCGCGCCCTCGCTGACGCTTGCGGCGCTCCCAGTGCAGCACCCATCCCAAGCTCAGTGCGCTCCCGGCGCGCCTGTGTCGACGATCAAGCTTTTCCCCAACTTGGACGGTGTGAGTGTCATGTAATTCCCCATCCCAAATTCTCCTAATTGGCCAGATGTAGCGCGGAGGGCGGGATCGAGGGACCTGGTCGTCGCGGAGCTGCTTATGTTCCTGAAGGTCGGCCGGATCCCCGACGGCGGCGGCCACGGGACGCTGGGCCGGCAGGCGGGCCGGGCAACCCCGCCCGGCGAAGCAGCGTGGGCTTCGACTACGTCCACTCCGCCGTCGACGACCACTCCCGCCTCGCCTACAGCGAGATCCACGGCGACGAGAAGGCCGCCACCTGCGCGGCCTTCCTGCCGGGCCGCGGCCTTCTTCGCCGCATCAGGAATCGACCGCGTCGAGCGGGTCCTGACCGACAAAGCCTGGCCCTACCGCAAGAGCTTTGCCTGGCGGCAGGCTCTGGCCGACCTCGGCGCCACCGGCAAGCTCACCCGCGCCTACCGGCCGCAGACCACCGGCACAGGACGATTTCGAGGGGATGCCCGAGGTGAGGACCGACATGTCGAAGACCCCGAGCCGGCAGCCGCCGGCCATGGCCACCCGCATGATCTGAGCAAGCCTGATCGATGCGCCACGGCCGTGCGCACCACCAACGGCGCGCAAGGCCGTGGCCGGCTAGTCTGTCAGCCGACGAACGTGAACCTCTGGTAGGACAGCGCGTTGTACCCGAACGCGCGCAGACCGAAGTCGAGGCTGTCGTCGATCACGCGGCCGGTATTCTGATTCTTCAACGTCTTCGTGCCATCGGACTGGTAGACGATCGTCCACCGCTGGTACGAAAGGTAGTTGCAGCTGAACGCGCGCAGACCGTAGTCGGTGCTGTCGTCGATGCAACGGCCGGTGTTCTGGTTCTGGATGACCCAGGTGCCGTCGGTCTGCTTGTACCAGTTGAAGTTCTGGTAGTTGAGCCCGTTACAGGTGAACGCCCGCAGACCGTAGTCCCAGGAGTCGTCCACGCAGCGACCAGTGTTCTGATTCTGGAGCGCGTAGTAGTAGATCTGGCCGTCGGCGATGGCCGGACCCTTGGGCTTGGGTGTGAGGGCGTGCGCGGCCGTGGTGCCGGTCAGCAGCAGCGCTGCAGTGGCCAACACGGCTGCCGCCGATCTCGCGGTGCGGGTGGCAAGGGCAGTACGCAGGCTCATGATGGTCCTCCCGTTGGTGGTGGCCCGCTTGGTCGAAGGGCAGGCACGGGCGTGCGGCCGTGTGCTGTGATGCGGGGCATCACCCAGCCGCGCATGCCTCGCACACGCTATGGGGCAGGCATGGACACTTCAATCCGATGTGCGGTGCACTATCCGATATGGCCGGTTCCGTATGGTCTGATGGCCAGGGCCACAGGCGAATGTCAATGAGAGCGCTGTCCTCCCGACGGTCACCGTGTTCGAAGAGCCCGTCACTGGGCAGCAGCTGGGCATCCAGCCTGCGCGTGATCAGGCCACGCCGCCCCTCGTTTGTAAGGCTTGACTCTGTTCACGAGTTGTGGCTCTGGTCCGCTTCTTGTGCTCGTCTACACAGCGTGGCTCGATTCACGGGCCCGCCTCGATGCCGCACGAACCAGCCTGGCCCGCTGCACGAGGGACGTAGCGGCCCTCTCCCACTCGGGATATGCGAAAGCGAAACCGGCTGCGCGCAGCCGACCCGGCACCACCCGACGGCTCTTGAGCAGCAGCTCCGTGTCCGAGCGCAGCGCGAACGCCCCCAACTCGGCCATCCAGCGCGTCGCCGGCAGCCCCACCGGGACGCCCCAGGCCGTGCGCAGCGCCCGCATGAAGTCGCGGTGCGGAAGGGGGCCGGGCGAGGCAAGGTTCACCGGCCCCTCGAGGTCGTCCCGAGCGATGAGGAACTCCACCGCTCGCACGAAGTCCTCGTCATGGATCCAGGAGACGTACTGCGCACCGCCGGCCACCGGACCGCCCAGCCCGAGTCGCGCCAGCCGCGACAGTACGTCGAACACACCGCCGCGGTCCGGGCTCATGACCATCGCCGAGCGCAGCGCCACCTTGCGGGTCGCGGGAGTCGGCGCCTCGGCCTGCGCGCGCTCCCAGCTCTTCGCGATCTCGACGCTGTACGCCCAGTAGCCCGGCACCCCGGTCTCCGAGCCTCCGATCACCCCGGTCGCCTCGTCGTGTGCCGCGTCGAAGCGGTGGGCGTAGACCGTCGCCGTACTCATCTGCAGCCAGACGCGCGGTGGCCGCGCAGCGGCGGCGATCGCCTCACCGACCACCCGCGCCGAATCCACCCGCGAATCCATCATCGCTTGCAGGTTCTCGGCGGTATAGCGGCAGGAGACGCTGCGCCCCGCCAGGTTGATCACGACATCGCAGCCGTCGATCGCCGCGGCCCAACGGCCCAGCGTGGCCCCGTCCCATCCGATGTCATGCGCCCGCACGGGACGCCGGGTCACCACCGTGACCTCGTGGCCGGCCGCCGTCAGCGCACGGTCGAGAATCGTGCCCACCTGTCCGGTTCCCCCGGGCAGCACTACCTTCATCGAACCCCCTCGGCTTCGCTCGACATCAGCGTAGCCTTTCTTTTTGAACGCGTTCAACTTGGGGATCCGGTGCACGTCAGGGCGAGGAGGCCGACACAGGCGGGCGGATCGGCGTTCACTCCCTACAGGGCCGTGACGCTCGCCCACGCCAACAGGACTCGTTTGCGGAGAAGTTCGAATCTCGCGCGGCCGAACATTTGGCGTTTGAGCATCTTGATCCGGTTGACATGGCCCTCCACGACGCCGGAGTTCCAAGGCTGTGACAACCTGAAGCCCCGGGCACCGGCATCCACGGAGGTATTCAGCAACACCGGTCGTTGACCCGCTCCTCGGCGAGGTGAGTCGCGCTCGTGGTCCTCATGCTCAGGGGCATCATTGTCGGCGTCCCATCCCACGCGAGCTCATCGCACGCGAAAGGCACACCATTCAGAGAGCAGTCCCACACGCACGAGGCGCACGGGGGCGGGCACGAGTCACGTCGCCACCGACGAGGTGGGGAATTACGTGACCAAACGGCTGGGGAAATACGTGTACTGAGCGGTGGACGGCTCGGGCGTCTTTAGGACTGGTGAGGAGTTGGCGTGCGAGCCGTACGCGGAGGCGGTGGCGGGAGCGGTCTGCTCTGCTTCGTACGACCGTGCCGGTGCCGCCTCCCGGCTGGCCTGCCGCGCGGCTCGGCATGGCTTGGGCCTCACGGAGCTGTCCCTGCCATGGGGTCCGTGGCGGGTCACGGTCGGCGGCAGCGCGAATCGTCGTGTGCAGGACGACGGGCAGGGTGTGGGTCCTGGCCGCCCCGGGCGGCGAGGTGAAGTGCCACCGTCGGGTACGGCTGAGTGCCCTGCCGGCCGCCTTCCGGCATCCGTAGGGGTTCAGCACGGCATCGAGGTGAGGGCGGTCTGTGGAAGCCGGCCGCCCCTCTGTCCGGAGGTGACATCGCACCTGCTCACTGGATTCTCCCCGCCCGCAGGGCACCTGACCTGGCCCGCAGGGCACCTGGACTGCGATCGTCCCCAGCTTGCGCCCGGTACCCGGCGCCTGTTCTTGTCCGGGGTTGCTGAGCTGGATCGGCGGTTCACAGCCTTGATCACGGTTGAGGCGTGTGAGGCGTATGCAGGGGGGCGGAGTGTGCCGGTGGCTGCTCCCCCCGGGGGGCGGTGTCCGTTGGTCGGGTCATGGTGATCGCGGACGCGGTGGCGTTCAGCGTGGCATCGTCCAGCCTGGTGTCCAGGTCCCGGTGTGGTCGTGGCGGGCCGCTGTGGCGGCGAGGTGGGTGCGCAGCGCGGTCAGTGCTGGGTGGGGGTTGTCGCGGTGCCACAGGAGCGAGTGCGGGTAGACGGGCGTCGGGTCGGTCACGGGGATGCGGCGCAGGCCGTGGCTGCCGGGCCAGACGAGGCGGGTGTGTTCGCCCATGAAGGTGGCCAGGGCCGGGGTGTCGGCGACGGTGTCCAGGAGGGCGTCGGAGCCGAAGTTGGGGCCGGTTGCCTCGATGGTGAGGCCGAACTCGGCGACGAGGTCGTCGTAGTAGGCGGCCCACTCGGTGCCGGGGACGATGCCGGGCATCCAGATCCGGTGCCCGGCGAGCTGGGCGAGGGTCACCGACCGGGCGCCCGCCAGCGCGTGGGCGGGGCCGGTGAGGAGCTGGAGCGGCTCGTCGAGCACCCGGACGGAGGCGATGTCCTCGGGCAGGGGCCGGCCGGGGGCGGCGACGGCGCGGAAGGAGGCGTCGATCGCACCGGAGCGGATGGCGGCGACGGCCGTCTCGATCTCAAGCAGCCACACCACGTCGAGGTCGGTCTCGGGGTGAGCGCGGTTGAAGCCGCGCATCAGGCCCGACGCCGCGCCGCGTGAGGCGATCACGTCGACGCGCAGCGGACGGCGGCCGGTGCGCACGGACGCTTCCGCGCGCTCGGCGACGCGCAGCAGCTCGCGCGCGTGGGGCAGGAACGCCTGGCCGTCGATGGTGAGCTCGGCGCCGCGCGCGGTGCGGGTGAACAGCCGCACGCCGAGGTTGCGCTCCAGTGCGGCGATGCGCTTGGAGACGGCCTGCTGGGTGACGGCCAGTTCGGCGGCGGCCTCCTGGAACTGCCCCGCCTCGGCGGCGGCGACGAAGGTCCGGACGGTGACGAGGTCCATCCCGACACCCTATGGCCACAACCGCTGGTTGTGGCCGGTGGCCCTGCGGTTGTTTGATCCCCAGGCAGGACGCTCGCTTTGATAATTCCGAACGCGGATCGGTTGTGCAGGCGAGGGGCGAGGGGCGAGGGGCGTCGGGCATGAGCAGCGGGCACCGGCTGGGACATCTGCTCGGACGTCGGCTTGGACGTCGGCTGGGACAGCTGCCCGGGCATCGGCTGGGGCGGCAGTTCGGGTGGCTGTGGGCAGCGTACGGGACCAGCGCGCTGGGCACCTGGCTCGCCTACGGCGCCCTCCCGCTGATCGCCATCCGGGTGCTGCACGCCGGACCGGCCCGCCTCGCCGCGCTCTCCTGCGTGGGGGCTGCGGTGGGCGCGGCCGTGGCTGTGCCGCTCGGAGGGTGGGTGGAGTTCCGCCGCAAGCGGCCGGTGCTGATCGCGATGGACCTGGTGCGGTGCGCGGCGCTGCTGACGATCCCCGCCGCGTTCGCGCTCGGCGTGCTCACCTTCCTTCAGCTTCTGCTGGTCTCGGTCGTCGTCGCGGCGGCCGACATCACCTTCCGCGCCGCCTCCGGCGCGTACCTCAAAGCGCTGCTGCCGGCCGAGGACCTGCTCGTCGCAGGCGCCCGGTTCGAGTCCACGGCCTGGACGACCACGATCATCGGACCGCCGCTGGGCGGCGCGGCGATCGGGCTCCTCACCCCGGTGGCGACGGTGGTGGCCGACGCGGTCAGCTACCTGCTCTCGGCCTTGGGCATCCGCGCGACGGGCGGGCATGAGCCGCGGCCCGAGCGCCGGGAGGGCAGGCGCATGCGGGCCGGGGACCTGCTCGACGGCTGGCGGTACATCCTCGCCGACGCAGGCCTGCGTCCGCTGTTGTTCAACACCGCCTTGTTCAACGGCCTGGTGATGGCCGCCGAGCCGCTGCTGGCCGTCCTGATGCTCGGCCGGCTCGGCTTCGCACCGTGGCAGTACGGCCTCGCCTTCGCCGCGCCCTCGATCGGCGGGCTGCTCGGCTCACGGCTGGCCCGGCCGCTGGTCACCCGGTTCGGGCAGCACCAGGTCCTCATCACGGCCGGGGCGCTGCGCGCGCTCTGGCCCGTCGGCCTGGCCTTCCTGGCGCCGGGCACCGCAGGCCTGCTGCTGGTCATCGGCGTCGAGCTCGGCCTCATCTTCTGCTGCGGGGTCTTCAACCCCGTCTGCGCCGCCTACCGCCTTGAGCGCACCGCGGCCGACCGGGTCACCCGTACTCTGTCCGCCTGGGCGGTGACGACCAAGGCCTCGACCGCGCTCCTGACGGCCGTCTGGGGCGTGCTGGGCGGCCTGCTCGGCCCGCGTACGGCCATCGGCCTGGCCGGCGTGCTCCTGCTGGCGACTCCGCTGCTGCTGCCCCGCCGCGCGGCAGCGCTTCCCTCCGAGGCGGAGCCGGCACCGAGCCGCACCTGACGGGCCGCCACAGCCGTCACCGCGACTGGGCTGCACCGCCCTTCTGCGACAGCGGTCCGCCCTCCTTTTCGCGTACAGCCCGCAGACGAGCGCGACCGCTTGCGCCGTAAACCCGCCTGCGCCCCGACCGCCTGCACCGTGACCGGCGGGGTCGCGGCGCGTGGCGCAGGCTGCCGTGGTCGGCCGGCCCAGTGATGTCACCGGCGAGGAGGTCTGCGCTTTCCTGGTACCGGCCCCGGGGTGGGCCCCGGACCGCGCCGTGGCCTGGCAGGCTTGCCACGTGGTGGCCCAGGCGCTGGCCCGGCGCACCAACCGACGACTGTCTTCTGGGAATCGTCCCTTCCGCGGACGGCCCACGGGAAACCGGACGAACGGGCGCTGCGACGGCGGGCGGCTGCCTGCAGAGGAACGCGCCGGGCGACGACAGACATGCCATGAGCGGCAGTCCGACCGATGGAGCCGCCCGGCCCCCGCCCAGCCATGCCGGCGACGCCCTGATCGCCGATCACCCCTACCTATCGCATCCTGCACGGCCCATCTGCTGTACTCGGCCTCGGTTGCCTCGTGCGCTGGCGGGGAGACGCTGAGCGTTGCCGTTCACAGGCAAGCCGCGCCACAGCCGGACACCCGACGTGAAGACCACCCTGCCTCGCAGGCCAGACCGGAGGGTAAGCGCCGCCCAGGCAGGCCACAGAGCGGCTCCACGGTGCCGGGAGGCGACCACCAGAGTCGGCCCAGATGCCAAGACCGACGCCCACCGGTGCCGCCGAAGCCGCCCAGCCCGCAGGCCCGCCCCCACAACGCCGCCATCAAGCCCCTGTCCTGCGACCACGACAGGCACCCACCGTGGCGCAGCCGCGGCGGGTACACCCGTGATGTGGCAGAGCAGGAACACCGATCGCGGCGCGAGGCGGCCGCCATCGCGGGCACGGTGACCCCGGGTGCGGCACTCTACGGCGTAGCGGCAGCCTGTGCCGATGACCGTCCGGGAGCATGGCCGGGCCCGGGCCCTTTGCCGGCAGGGACTGCTCCTGCCGGCGCCACGCCGCTGCTACGCGCCGCCTACGCGGCAGGGAAAGCGACGCCCACCAACCGAAGCGGCCTGGCCGCTTCGCGAGTTGACGCAATAGCTGCCGGCCCGCCGCCGGACCATACGAGCGCTGGCTGCCGGCCTGGTCGCGCGCTGTCCACCCCGGCGCCCGGGGGGCCGTTGTACAGATGGAGGCTGAGCCTGTGAAGACGCACGCCCAGAACCCGACCGGCGCCACACCCTGTGCATGCATCCTGGTCCTTGGCGGCGTGGTCACGTTGCCGGTAGCCGCCGTCCAGGCACCAGCCGCGATCGGCCTGCGCCGCAAGGCGCGCCGTCTCGCCGCGCCGCTGTTCACGCCGAGCGGCACCGATCAACCGGCAGCGCTCTCTGGAGCGCGCCGAACGGCCCGCGAAACTTCGAGCAACTGCCTGGCGCTGAGGCGGGCCCGTTCACCGACCTCCAGGCGGGCCCCGCGGCCCCCACCCCGCTGCCGGCCAGCGCCGCCGCCGCGGTCCGGCTGCCGCCCGGCCTCCGCGGAAGGCGGCGGGGCCGGGCAGGGCGGTCCTGCCCGGCCCCGCCGCCGGTCGGCGGGCCGGCTCGTGGAGCACCGGCATGCTGCCTTCAGCGGTTGCCGAGCCTGCGGCGAGGGCCCGGCTGACGATCCGGTGATCTGAAACAAACGCCCTGGCAGCAGGACGCGTTCGCCGGAGCCGGGCAGACCCACCGGCAGCTGACGGGCGCCTTACGGGCGCCAGTCCGCCTCCAGGTCATGGGAGTCGGTCTTGGTGAGCTGGGTCAGCCCGGTCCCGTCGGCCCGCACCAGGCAGAGGTGTTCGGGGTCCGCGTCGTCCACGCCGCCTCGAGTGAAGACCAGGCGCCTGCCGTCCGGAGACCACGAGGGGTTCTTGTCGTTGAGGCGAGCCGCCGTGATGCGGTGCAGTCCCGTGCCGTCCGGGCGTACGACGTAGAGGTGGGCGAAACCCGAGGAGTCCACACGGCTGAAGGCGATCCGGCCGCTGCGCGACCAGTCGGGCGTCCAGTCGTGGGAGCCGGCCCCGGTGATGGCCGTCTGGGCCAGGGTGGACAGCCGGATCCGCATCACCCGGCTGTGTCCGCCCGCGTCCGCGCGGTTGAACGCCAGGTACTTGCCGTCCGGCGACCACGTCGGATGGAGATCGTCCGCCGTAGTGTGGGTGAGCCGGGTGGCGGGGGTGCCGTCGATGTCGGCCACGTAGATCTCGCGCTGGGTGCCGACCGGCTTGGCGTAGGCGATCCGCTTGCCGTCCGGGGACCACGCCGGGTCCGAGGCGCCCTTGGTGCCGGGAACGGCCTTCAGATCGCCGCCCGCGGCCTTCATCGTCCAGATGCCGTCGATGGCGCCACCGGATCCAAAGCGGACGAAGGCCACCCGCTTGCCGTCCGGGGACCAGCTCGGCATCACGTCACTGACGGTGGAGGTGTGGGTGAGCTGGATGGGCGTGCCGCCACCGGAGGAAACCGCGTACAGGTCCTCGATAGACGCTGTGGCGGTGTAGCGGGCGAAGACGATCGCGTGATCCCCCGCCGCCCCCGCGTCTCCTGCAGCACCGAGAGTCAGCGGCACGGCCATGGCGAGCGCCGCGGCGATCACCACCGCCCTGCCCCGCCGCAATGTGCCGCTTCCGCCCGTCCTGCCGACTCTCCGAGTCCCTCCGGCGGTTCTGCCGCTGCCGGTGCGGTGTTGTTGGTGCGTCACGATGTCCACCCCGATCCCTCCCTGCGGCCCCCCAAGGGCCGCTCAGGCCGGTAAACATCCCACCCGACGGGACTCTAAGGGAAGCGGCGGCACCTGCCGGTACGAGCCCTGTGACATGTTCCGTACACCACTGTCACAGGCAATGCGCCGCGAACACGCGGCAGCCGTGGACCAGGGCGCCGGCGGGAACCTCCCCCCGAGGGAGGGCGCCGTGTCGCCGCCCCCCGGCTCTCCTCACCGCGGACACCATCCCCAAGGTGCTCCGCAGCGGACCGCTTTCCCGGCCGCCCTGCCGATGCCGCGTGCGTCACCCGATGTGCCTGGGCATCACGATTCCGGCCGCCCACCCCGGCCCGGCGATCACACACCAAGTGCCGCGGCCAAGCATGCAGCTGCACTTCCCTCTGGCGGTGAGGACCGGCGGCAGGACGACCCCGCGCTCCAGCGGACCGAAGCCGAGCGGGAGGGCCAGCCCGCAGATACAGCCGCCGCCCCGCCCGCGTTCGAACCCCTTGCATCCCTCCGCGTACCGGCTGGCGTGCGCGAGCAGCAGCCCGACCACAAGCAACAGGTTCCGGCAGCCCTCAAGGCCATCCATGCCACCCGGCTCGATCCGGATCACTCATCCGTACCCTCCCAGCCCCGCATGCCGAAGAACCCGCCGGCCCCAGCTGTTCGACCGCACGGCTACGCCCAGCGCATCCCGATCGCGGACAGCTGCTCCCCCCGCTCCGCAGACAGCGTCCCGGCCCGGGAGCGCTGATTGCCGATCCAGGCACCGAGCTTGATGTCCCACCCCTCCTGCTCCTCGCCGTCGCCGCCGACCGCGATCCTCCGCGGCCACCGTCGGCTACGCTCCCTACACCGCCCGCGCCAACTACACCCCCGCCTCTGGATCGGTCGCCCGCCGGGGCCTGCTGTCCCAGCGGCCCGTCCGTGCAGCCAGGCCGGCGGAGCGCGCCGGTCCGCCAGATGCAGCTGGCTAGCATCGCACCCATGCCGTCCCCTGCCAGCCTCCTGCCACCGCCGTGCCGCGCCCACCGCGGCATCGCAGCTGTCCCGGGGGGGGGGGGGGGGGGGGGGGGGGAGGGGAGGAGGGGGGGGGGGGGGGGGGGGGGGGGCGCCAGCAGCATGCCAGGGGTGATCTTGTCGCAGTTGGAGATGCAGAACAGGGCGTCGGCGCAGTGGGCCTCGACCAC
>NZ_JBVIGN010000015.1:0-102653 GCF_055570785.1 Streptomyces sp. NPDC031100 | reverse complement strand
GCAAGGTGGATGTAGCGAGCGCCGCACACGGCACTTCCCACGTCATCCGCCGGACGCTGGTCGGAGGTGTCGACGGAGGGATCGGAGCGTTCCCGCCCCCCCCCCCCCCCCCGCCGGCACCGTAGCGACGGTTCATGGACCGGGCGCCCCAGCAGCGCAGCAGATGCGTGCCGTGCGCGGTCTTCGGACTACGCGGCTGCTCCCGCGGCTTCTCCTTCTAGTGCCGTATCAACCAACGTTCGCCCTGTCGGCATCCCGTCCGGACCAGGGCGAAGTCCTTCGTGATAGATTCTTGCCGCCGTGTACTGCTGCGAACTAAGGAGGTGAGACCGATCAACGCTTTGACAGGTCGGGCCTTCCTCCCTCGCATGGCCTAGGGAGTGCCCGCAGAGGCATCCCGAAAGGCATGAATCGCTATGCGCTTCATCTCTGAGACGTCGTCCGACGGCGTCCGCGAACAGCTCTTTACCCTCGGCGATGTTCCCGGCGTTCTGTGGACGCCGGAAGGTGCCCTCGACACTCGTCCGCTTGTCTTGATGGGGCACGGTGGCGGTCAGCACAAGAAGGCCCCTGACATCCTGGCCCGTGCACGCCGTTTCGTGGCTGACTGCGGTTTCGCTGCCGTGGCGGTTGACGTGCCCGCCCATGGCGACCGGCCGAAGGTCGAGGAATACGACCGTATCGCGACCGAGAACCAGGCTCGTATCGAGGCCGGTGCAGAGCTGGCTCCGCTGATCGCCGGTTTCCAGGCGCTCGTAGCCCGTCAGACCGTGCCGGAGTGGCGGGCGGTCCTGGACGCAGTCCAACGGCTCGAGTACGTCGGTGCCGGTCCGGTGGGCTACTGGGGGGTATCGTTGGGGTGCGGACTCGGCGTTCCGTTCGTCGCTGCCGAACCCCGGGTCCGCGCGGCGGTATTGGGCTTGGGCGGGGCGCTGGCATCGGCCGAGGCCGCCGCGCGGATCACCGTCCCAGTGGAGTTCTTGGTGCAGTGGGACGACGAACGGGTGCCGCGAGTCCAGAGCCTGGCTCTGTTCGATGCCTTGGCTTCGGCCGAGAAGACGCTGCATGCCAACCCTGGCAAGCACGGGGAGAGCCCGGCATTCGAGCTGGAGAGCACGCTGAGATTCTTCGCCCGGCACCTCGGCTAATCCCTCGCCGCCTGCGGTCCGCGACGCGCCGGTCAAGTCCCGTTACTGACCGGCGCGTTCACGGAGACTGGGCGGCATGGCCTACAGGGTTCAGGTTCGATAGATCGACGATACCGAGGGGCAGCACCTGCTGCGGATCATCCGCAGAGGCACCGGATCAGTGGTGACCTGGCGGCGAGCCCAGATGGTGCTGCTGTCCGCCCAGGGCATGCCGGTGGCGAAGATCGCCGAGGTGACCTTCACCAGCGCGGACCGGATCCGGGATGTGATCCACAACTTCAACGCCGACGGCTTCGACTCCCTGTATCCGAAGCACAAGGGCGGCGGCCCAAGACCTTCACCTTGCCCGAGCGGCGTGAGATCAAGAAGATCGCGAAGTCTAAGCCGACCGAACACGACCTGCCCTTTTCGACCCCGACTACGCGGCCAAAGAGGGCCGCGTCGAACACCTCTACGCGATCGTCGACGGCGAGGTCATACCCGAGGGGACGAGCCCGAAGTCGTTTTCTGCGTGGACGAGTTCGGACCTCTCAGCCTGATGCCCCACCGGGCAGGCAGTGGGCCGAGCGCGCCGGCACAAGGACCCCGACCGCGAACCACGCCGCAGGCGGCGGGCGACCTACAATCACTACGGCGGAGTACGGCACCTGTTCGCCGCACTGGACCTGGCCAAGGACAAGCTCTCCGGCCACATCAAGCCGGTCAAGAAGCGCACCCAGTTCCTGGAGTTCTGCCGTTACCTGCGCACCCTCTACCCACCCCGGGTCCGCATCGCGATCGTCTGTGACAACTTCTCCCCGCACCTGACCACGAAGAAGTGCCGGCGGGTTGGCACCTGGGCGGCAGTGAACAATGTCGAGATCGCCTACACCCCGACCAACAGCTCCTGGCTCAACCGCATAGAAGCCCAGTTCACCGCCCTGCGCTACTTCACTCTCGACGGCACCGACCACGCCGGCCACAAGGATCAGCGCAGCATGATCCGCCGCTACATCATCTGGCGAAACCGCCACGCCGATGGCCGCCGTCTACGCACCGTCGTCGACAGGGCGAACGTTGCTTGAGGCGGCACTAGCCGGACGAGGGCGAGGATGCGGACGCCGATGCCGATGGTGCGCCGTGTGCTGGCTCAGGCGGAGTGTCGGTCAACTCGCGGATACGTGGGACCGGCGAAGGCAGCACCCAGACCAGGCACAGCACGGCCCCGGCCGTTGCGATCCACAGTGTCGGGCGTAGCCCGATAGTCGTGCCGAGGGCTCCTCCCGCGAGCGCGCCCAGCGGGCGCACGCCGTGGGTGAGGGTGCGGTAGGCCCCGTTGACGCGGGCGCGTAGGGCGTGGGGGATGAGGGCCGTTTGAAGTGAGCCCAGCGAGATGTCGGCGATCATCGCGCCCACGCATGAACCGAATTCGGCGAGGAAGAGGAGGCTGAGGACGAGCGCGTCGGGGCCGTCCGCGAGGGGCACGAGCAGCAGCGGGACTGGGAAGGCCACGAAGCCGACGACGACGGCGGGCCCGATGCCGACGCGGCGCACGAGACGGCCAGTGAGGGCGGCACCGACCAGCCCGCCGATCGCACCGACTCCGAGGACCGACCCCAGCACGCCTGCGCTCAGGCCGAGTTCGGTGGTGGCGTAGAGCACGAAGAGCGTGTGAAAAATGAAATTGAAGAACTGAACCGTGGTGGATCCGGCGAACGTGGCGCGCATTACGCGCGAGCGGAGGATCCACCACAGGCCTGCGGTGAAGTGTCCTTTCGCGGGTGGCACGGCCGGCGGTTCGACGGGGATTATGCGGGCCAGACAGCAGGCGGAGGTCAGATAGGTCACCGCGTCAGCGAGGAGCGCGAGCGGCGCGGTGAACAACTGGACGAGGAGACCGCCGGCGCTGGGACCCGCGACGAAGGACATGGCCCGGCTTCCGTTGACGAGGGAGTTGCCCTCGATGTAGCGCTCGGCGGGGATGAGCGAGACGAACAGGATGGTGTTGCAGACGTCGAAGAGGACGGTCAGTGCGCCGATCCCCAAGGCGACCGCGTAGAGCTGCGTGAAGGTGAGCGCGTCCAGGGCGTAGGCGATGGGAACCGACGCGATGAGCAGGGCCCGCGCGAGGTCCGTGGCGATCATGACGCGACGGCGGTGTGCTCTGCTGTCGGCCCAGGCGCCTGCGGGAAGAGAGAGCAGCATGGCGGGCATGAGCTGGGCCGTGGCGAGCCAGCCCATCTGGGCGGCGTCGGCGTGGAGGGCGAGGACGGCGACGAGTGGGAGGGCGATCTGGGATATCTGGTCGCCGACGAGGGAGATGCTCTGGCCGGTCCAGTAACGGCGGAAAAAGCGCTTGCGCAGGAGGTAGGGGACGGGCGCGGATAAGCGGCTCGAGGCCGTCATCGCGGGCCGCCCGTGCTGTCCGGAGCGATGGAAGTCTCCTCGTTGCCTGCGTGCCGTTGCGGCAAGGGAAAGGCGGCCCGGATGATCTGGACGAGGCGTACGCCCTGGGGGCGGGCGACCGGGTCGCCCTGCCGGTCCTCGTAGGGGTGCAGCAGACGGTCGAGTTTCTCGCCGAGCTCAGCGAGCTCCTCCGCCGTCAGGTAGAGCACCTGGTCGCCGATGTGCTCGGCCTCCTGCCACTCGCGTGGCAGATCGTGGCGCTCTTCGATGGCGCGGGTCATCAGCTCGAAGTAGTGTTCGACGACCGCAGTTTCCAGTGCCCTGCTGGCCTCCGTGACGGCAGGGTCTTCGGCGTAGTTGGGCCACTGAGTGAAGCGCGCTTTGGCCCGCCAGGGTTTCTCGCGGCCCTGACCGCCCGGTGCGACCTCGACCAGCCCGTACTTGGCGAGCATTCGCAGGTGGTACGAGCAACTAGCGACGGATTCGCCTGTGAGCTCAGCCGCACGGGTCGCGGTGAAGGGGCCTTCGGTACGGAGCAGGCCGACGAGGCGCATGCGGGTGGGATGGGCATAGGCGCGCAGAGCGCGGGGGTCGGTGAGCCGGGTCGTGCGGGCCGGGGCTCCCGTTGGCTCGTCCTTCTGACTGTTCGACACGTTGCAAAGGTATCTTTAGAAAGATTTCTTTACAACCGGCCATGTCGCCCTCGCGTCGGCACTGTGGTCTCACGTGGCCTGCTTTTGGTGCTTGAGGAGCGTGTCCGGCGGTCTGCGAGAGCTGGATCAACGTCGGTCGATGCGAGTGACCGGGTCATGGTGGCTTGAGGCTTGAGAGAGGCGTTGGTTCTCAAGTGTGAGGAAGAACCTGCTGTGCGAGGACGTTGATGGAGGACCGGAGGTCGGGCAACTCGCGCGTGTGCTCCTGGCGAAGCTTGCGTTCGGCCGTCTTCAGGGACTGGACTTCCTGCCGGAGGGCCCAGTCAGCCGCCCGCAGCCCCCGCGCCGGCGCCAGCACCCCGCGCGCCACCAGCGCCCCGCAGACCCCGGCGCAGCGCCGCAAGCTTCTCGAAGCACGGCCGCGGCTTCACCAGTTGCTCGTGGATGAGGGCCACGGCAGCATCCAGAAAGGCGACATCCGGACATGTCAAGTGGTGGTTCGGTGGTGAGCCCCGAAGGGTCAGTGGGATGGCCTTGGGGGCTTGGGGTGGGATGCCGGGGTTTGCCGCCGGGGGCGCGGGCTGTTCTGGGTTGGGCTGTTGTGGTCTTCTTGCTTCGGTGGCCTGGTGGTGGTCGTGTTTGGTGTGTGCGGTAGGGGCTGGGTGGCGCGGGTTGTTATCCGCTGGTGGTAAGTGGGTTTGCGGGGCCGTCGAGGTTGGTTCGCAGGCGGAATTCGAAGCTGTTGTCGGGTGCGGTGGCGTAGTGGGTGGCGCCGATCCGCTTGTGCAGGCGGGGGAGTTCCATGGCGGTCTGGGTGCTCTGGGCGATGGTGTCGGCAAGCTGTTGTTCGGGTTGTCGCGGCTGTGGTTCAGCCGGCGGGTGAGTGAGAGGTGTGCGGCGGGTCCGAGGGTGCTGCCGAGGACGAAGGCGAACACGGTGGCGGTGGCCCGGTCTGCCTCGGTGCCGGCGAGTCCGGCCTGTTCGTGGAGGGCGAGGCTGTTTTCGTCCAGGCGGGCCTTGCCGCGGCCGTACGGCAGGTGGCTGCCGAAGGCCTGGCCGTGCCAGGGGTGCCGGGTGAGCATGGCGTGCATGCCGGTGGCCGTGGCGGTGGCGGCCTCCCGCCACCCGGTGGTGCCGGGTTCGGGCAGCTCGACCTCTGCCCAGACCGCGTCCGCGGCCCGGCGGACCAGCTCGTCCTTGGTCTTGATGTGCCAGTAGATGGCCGTGGCGGCCGAGCCGAGCCGTGTGCCCAGGCTGCGCATGTTGAGGCCGTCGAGGCCCTCCTCGTCCAGCAGTTCGATCGCGGCGCGGACGATCCGGTCGGCGGTCATGGTCTGTCGTGGCATGGCGCCAGCTTGGTTGAACTTAGTGCAGGAAGCCTCTTGTGTTCAGTTCACCGGGCCGCATATGGTCTTCTTGTACTTAGTTCAAGTGCCTGCAGGGGGGAACCGACCATGTCGCAGAAGCAGCTGTCCGAGTTCGTCGCGGCGAGGGCCGAGGAGTTCGGCATCCCGGGTGTCGCCGTCGGAGTGCTGGTGGACGGTCAGGAGATCTTCGTGTCCCATGGCGTGACCAGCATCGACCATCCGCTGCCGGTGGACGAGTGCACGCTGTTCCACCTCGGCTCGGTCACCAAGACCTTCACGGCGACCGCGCTGATGCGCCTGGTCGCACAGGGCAGGGTCGATCTGGACGTGCCGGTGCGCCGGTACGTGCCCGAGCTCAGGCTCGTCGACGAGCGGGCGGCCGAGCGGATCACGGTGCTGAACCTGCTCAACCACACCGCCGGACTGGACTGGAATCTGATCGACCCCGGCGACGAGGGCGGCACGCTGGCCGGCTTCGTCGCAAAGCTCGCCGAGCTCCCGCTCATCGCCCCGCCCGGAGCCCGGGCCTCGTACAGCCAGGCGGGCTACAACCTGGTCGGGCGGATCATCGAGAACGTCACCGGCCAGAGCTACGAACAGGCTGTCGCCACGATGCTGCTGGAGCCGATCGGGCTGTCGAACACCTTCTTCGACCTGGACGAGGTGATGGTCCGCAAGTTCGCCGTGGGCTACAACCGCGACGAGGACGGGGCCCTGCGGGCGGCCCGGCCGTGGAAGTCGCAGCGGGCCGGTGCGCGCGGCAACAATCCCGGCGGCGGCATCGTGTCCTCGGTGAGCGACCTGCTGGTCTGGGCCCGCTTCCAGCTCGGCGGCGGGGCCGGTGTGCTGCCTGCCGGGACGCTGCACGGGATGCGGGAGTGGACGGTCGAGCTGCGCGGCAGCTCGCTCGGCGACGGCTTCGGCATCGGCTGGTTCCTGCGCGAGGTGGACGGTGTCCGCACGATCGGCCACGGCGGCTCGGGCAACGGCCAGTTCGCCGACCTGGTCATCGTGCCCGAGCGGAACTTCGCCGTGGTCGCCCTTGCCGCAGGCCCGGACGGCTACGTCCTGACCCAGGCCGTCGCCCGCTGGGCCCTCGAACACTGCCTGGGGCTCGTCGAGCGCGACCCGGAGCCGGTCGCCCACGACGAGCAGCGGGCACGGGAGGTGGCCGGCCGCTACGAAAGCGACGTCATGAACCTCGACATCCTCAACGACGGCACCCGACTCACCCTGGCCGTCGGGATCAAGCCGGAGATCCGCGCCGCCTCGGACGTCGGCATGCCGGCCGACTACCCCGCCGCGACCATGGGTTTCCTCCCGGGCGACGGCGACGAGTACCTCATCACGGAGGGCGGGCTGAAGGGCCAGCGTGGCTTCTTTACCCGCGACTCCGCCGGCACTGTACTCGGCGTCGACCTCGGCGGCCGCCTCTTCGGCCGAGCTGTGGATGCCTGCTGAGCACACGGAAGCCCCGCAGCGCTCTCACGGCCCCGTCCGGGCGGCTCGCCTTGTCTGGCCTCAAATGGCTTGGCGGGATTGGTGATTGTCCCGGCGAGAGCAACGGAGCCTCCGGTAGGAGGGATGATCCGCCAGGATCAGTCCGTCTCTCCGAGGCTCCGTTGCGCTGCCCGTCTGCCACCGGCACGCTCACACGAACCCTGACCGTCGCCGCCGGGGTCTTCGCCCCAGGCCGTCTGGGCGAGTTGACCCAAGTACCTCCCGTTCGAACTGGTCGACGCCGTCCTGGCGGAGACCGGGACCGTCCAGCGCCGCTTACGAGCCCTGCCCTCGCGGGTGGGCGTGTACTTCGTGCTCGCCCTCGGGCTGTTCCCGCACCCGGGCTACGCCAAGATCTGGGACAAGCTCGTCGTCGGCCTGACCGGACTACCGGGGCCCACGCCGTCGCAGAAGGCGCTCCGCGATCTGCGTCGACGCCTCGGGGCAGCACCGATGATGGCCCTGTTCGAGATCGCGGCCGGGCCGCCGGCTCAGCCACGGACGCCAGGAGTGCGCTCCCGGCGCTGGCGCACCGTGGCCTTCGACGGGTGCAGCTCGATCACGGTGCCCGACGCCGAACGCAACCGTGGCCGGTTCGGCCGGCCCCGCAACCGGTACGGCTGGACCGGCTACCCGCTCCGGCGACTGATGGCGCTGGTGGAGACCGGAAGCCGCGGCCTGATCGGCGCCGAGTCCGGCCCCAGCTACGGCGAGAACCACTACGCCCAGCGCCTGCTGCACCTGCTCGACCCCGACATGCTCGTCATCGCCGGCCAAGGCTTCGGCGACGGCAAGCTCCTGGCGAAGGTCGCCGGCAGCGGCGCCAGTTCCTGGTCGCCTCACCTCCAACCGGCGTCCACCGACCGTGGGCCGGCTGCACGACGGCTCCCTTCTGGCCCGCTTCCCGGCTCATACGGCAAGGGAACTCGGCCGCAGGTGTTCGCCGTAGGGCGGGGCGCGACGCAGCCCGCCCTGGACCGGGCCGTGCAGGGTCAGCGAGCTGGGAGCCGGGTCCTGATTATTGCCCCCCCCCCCCGCGGCCGGGTACGGGAGGACCGGTAGCGCTCAGCTCCATGTCACCGGCAAGGACACCGTCGTGTTCGCCGTCGACATCCTGAAGGTCATCGGCGCCCGCGCCACCGTCCCCGGCGAGCAGCGATCGGTCTCCGGTGCCAATGACGTCGTGGCCTGCATAAACGCCGGGACGCGAGGACTGCTCGGCTGGGGTGTGCCGGGGAAGCAAGGAGGTGGCTGGTCAGCGAGTCATGGCTGGCGCGGTCGGGAACGGCGCAGTGACGTTCAGCTCGTCGCCCTGCTTCTTCGGTTCGTCACCGCGACCCGCAGCCGTTCCACTTGCTTCCCGTTGGATCCAGCGCGGCACTGCCGACCAGGTATGCGTCAAGCGTGTCAACGAGCGCACCGGCAAGGACGTCGGCGCTGAGCGCGGGCGCGTCGCGGATGCCGTCACGCACCCTCTATGGCTCAGCACTGCGATGCGCGTTCGTGGCCGCGTGGCTGAGGGCACGGATGAGCGGGCTCTCATCGGCGGTCCGCCAGACGAGAGCCCAACGTACCGGTGGCATGTCTCGGACGGGGATGAAGGCGTGGCCAGGCCAGGGATGGAAGAGGGCGGCGTCCTGTGCTGCGCCCACAGCGCCTTGTCCGGCGGTGACAAGACCGGGAATCTCATGCCAGGTGGAGGGGCTGCGGGCCGCGGGGGATCGGGCGGCCGGAGGGGGTGTGAAACGGTGGGAACGCGGCTTGCGTGGAAGGCGGGAGCCGTCCGGGCAGGAACGCGCAGTGGTCGCTGAGGTCCTGCACGCAGATTGGCTCACGTTGGGCACGGGGATGGCCGGCTGCCACCGTCACAAGGACGTCGCAGGCATGCACGGCGGGGCCGGCGGTCAGATCCGGCTCGTGGAGGGGAAGCCACAGCAGTGCCACGTCGGCGTCGTCCGAGCACGACAGATCCAGCGGTGCGGGTGTTTGGACTTCCCGGACGTAGCCTCACGTTCGGATGAGTGGATGCGAAGGGGTCGAGGATGGGCCTGATGGTGTGTGCCATCGGACCCATGGTTTTCAGCGTCGGCGTCCCTGACACGGCGCCTGCAGCGGCGCGCGCCTTCGCGATGCCCTCCGTGATCTGCCGATAGCCGACTGACAGGTCCTGCCGGAACTGCTCGCCCAGCGCCGTGAGCCGCACCGTGCGGCTGTTGCGCTCGAACGGCCGCCCGCCGACGCGGCGCTCGGTCGTGCGGATCGACTGACTGACCCGGGCCGTGGTGATGTGAAGTCGCTCGGCCGTCCGGCCGAAGTGTGTAGTTCCATGGCGAGCGCCAAGAAGATTTCGATGTCCCTGAGCTCCGTCACCCCTCCCTCGAACATAAACCTGTCGCTGAAAGCTGCGTTGCCGGATTCCTCGTTTCCGCACCCGGCTTCCGCCCGGCAGGATGATCCTCAACCCCTGATCAGGGGAAGCGAGGGGAAGTGGCCGTGATGTTATTCAGGACCGGACCGGACGTTGCGGCCACGTCGCGCTTCGCCGACAGAATGCGATTTTATGGAATGGGAATTTCATGGCGGACGTGATCGTGGCCGGCGGCGAACCGACCTGCTTCCGTGTTCACCGGCCGAGTTGCTTGTCGGCAAGTGCGGTGTCGCCCTGACCGGGCAGAGAGGCAGGGCGTCATGCATGCGACGCTGATGGGGGAGTGCAACTCTTCGCCGTAGGCGGACAGTTGAGCTCGTCACCGGCGGACGCCCTCTATCGCGCGGGCGGTCTGGGGCTCATACCGGCGAAGGCCGCTTGCAGGACGCGGTCGATGTAGTCGTGGGTGATCGGCTGCTGTGTGATGAGGAGCCTGTAGTACAGAGGGCCGGACAGCATGTCGAATGCCAGGTCGAGGTCGAAGTCGGGCGCGAGTTCGCCCTGGTCCTTGGCGGCTTTGAGGCGAGCCAGGGTGTCGGCGGTCTGCGGCTCGATGAAGCGCTGGTTGAGCGCGGCGGCGACTTGGGGATCGTGCTGCGCTTCGCCGATGAGGGCCTGGTACAGCGGACCCAGGGGGGGCCGGCCCAGCAGGTCGACAGCCTTGATCATCGTCTCGCGCAGGTCGGCCACGACGTCGCCGGTGTTGGAGTGGCTCAGACCTTCGGTGTTCAGGCTGAGGACCGCGTCGAGGAAGAGGAGGCCGCGGGAGGACCAGCGGCGGTAGACGGTGTGTTTGCCGACGCCGGCCCTGTTCGCGACCGCCTCGATGCTGAGCTTGGCGTAGCCGGCCTCCAGGGCCAGGTCGAGTGCTGCCCTCATGATCGCTTCGGTTCGGTGGTCGGTACGGCTGGGGCGACGATCGGTCATGCCACCACCCTAACGGCACGACACGTGCCGTATTGACAAGGGGTTGCGCGTTGATCACACTTCGAACGGCACGGCACGGCACGATCCGTGCCGTGCCGGTCTGCCTGCTTGATCAGCCATGGAAAGACTGCGAGAGAAGCGGATAGTGATGGACGCCGATGTGATCGTTGTGGGTGCCGGCCCGACCGGCCTGATGCTGGCGGGTGAACTGCGGTTGTCCGGTGTGCGACCGCTGGTCCTGGAGCGGCAGCCGCAGTGCCGGGACACCCCGAAGGCCGGTGGTCTCGGCGGGCAGATCCTGGAGCTGCTGCGCTATCGGGGCTTGCTGGAACGCTTCGAGGCGGCTTGCACCGACCCCGTCCCGGCTCCCCGGTTCCCGTTCGGCGGTGTGCATCTGGACTTCACCCAGCTGGCAGATCCGCCGATGCACGCCCTGCCGCTTCCGCAGCCGCGGCTGGAGCGGCTGCTCGAGGAACGCGTCGGTGAACTCGGTGCGGACGTCCGTCGAGGCCACGAGGTGGTCGGGGTCAGCCAGGACGATGCCGGGGTGATCGTGGACGTGCGCGGCCCGGACGGACCATCCCGGGTGGCCGCCCGCTACCTGGTGGGGTGCGACGGTGCGCGCAGCCGGATCCGTGACGGGGCCGGTATTCCGTTCCCCGGCACCGCCTACCCGGAGGTCAACCGACTGGCCCAGGTCACCTTGCCCGACACGGTGACCGTAGCCGGCAACGGCGATCTCAACGTGCCCGGCTTCGGCGTGATCCGCGCCGGTTTCACTCGGACCGACCAGGGATTGTTCGGAGTCGGCGCCTCCCCTAACTCCAAGGTTGTCTCCCTCTACACCATCGAGGACGAGAGCACCGAATACGACGACGACACATCCATGACCGTGAGCGAACTCCAGGACAGCGTTCGCCGCGTGCTCGGCGCGGACCTGCCCTTGGGAGAACCGATTCGGCTGTCGCGGTTCACCTTCAAAGCCCGGCAGGCCGAGCGCTACCGGGACGGGCGGATCCTGCTGGCCGGCGACGCGGCGCATCTGTTCCCCGCCACCGGTGTGGCACTCAACGCCGGCATGCTCGACGCGGTCAACCTGGCGTGGAAGCTGGCCGCCGACATCCGCGGCTGGGCACCGGCCGGTCTGCTCGACACCTACCACGACGAACGCCACCTCGCCGGTGCCCGCACCATGCTGCACACCCGAGCTCAGGTGGCACTGCGGCGCGGGCACGACCCGGCAGCCGAAGCGCTTCGCGAAGTCCTCCAGGAACTGCTCCTGGACGAGCAGCCGTTGCGCCGCATGGGAGCGCTTGTCGCCGGCACCGACATTCGTTACCCGATGCCCGGTTCCCGTCACCACGCGTTGGCCGGCGCCTTCGCACCCGACCTCACCCTGCACACCGACCTGGGCACAAGCAGCGTCGCCGAACTCATGCACACCGCACGGCCCATGTTTGTGGACCTCGCCGACCGTCCAGACCTGCGCAGGGTCGCTGACGAGTGGCGGCAACGCGTCGAGGTCCACACCGTCAAAACCGACGATCGGCCGGCCGACGCCCTCCTGATCCGTCCGGACGCCCACATCGCCTGGGCCGCGGCCATCGACGAACCAGTCGACGGCGCCGGACCCGCGCTGCGAGCAGCGCTCAGCGGGTGGTTCGGCACTCCCTGAGAACGACAGCCGCTCACCTGTGCCCGACGGCGCGACAAGGCGCCACCGCCGCGACGCGGCGGCTGCTGACCCGCACCCCGCCGACGATCACGCCGACCGCCTCGCCTACCAGCGGCGACAGGCTCCGCGAAGAATGCATTGGCCTGATTCTCGCCTTCGCCGGCACCTGTATCGAGGGCGAGGAGAAGCCGCTGCGCGCCGAGGTGTCGAAATCACCATGCCGCTGCGTGAAGAGCCTTGCGGTGAGCGGCTGTTCCAGATCAAGGACCCGAACGGAGTTGTCATCCAGTTCGCGGCGTGGACCCTCCCTTCCGCCCCTGCCTGACCGACCGCGCGAAGCCGCTCACGACCCCATCCCGATGGCCTAACGAGCCACAGATCCGAAGGAGCGCATGTTGTCGCCTGATCCCACCGTCGTTCACCCACTGCCGGCGCATGACCGGGTGGTGTTCCTCAAGCCACTGGTCACCTCGCCGAAGATCGTCGTGGGCGAGTACACCTACTACGACGACCCGGCCGGCGCGACCGGGTTCGAGCACCTCAACGTCCTGTACGCGTACGGTCCCGAGCGTCTGGTCATCGGCAGGTACTGCGCGATCGCCTCGGGAACCAGGTTCCTGATGGCGGGTGCCGAGCATCCGACGATGGGGGTGTCCACGTTCCCGTTCACCATGTTCGGCGGCCGCTGGACCGAGGAGACCCTGGATATCGTCACGGCCATGCCCAGCCGCGGTGACACGGTGATCGGCCATGATGTCTGGTTCGGTCACCAGGTGACCGTCATGCCCGGCGTACGCATCGGTGACGGCGCGATCATCGCGGCCGGCGCAGTGGTCACCGCCGACGTTCCGCCCTACACGATCGTCGGCGGCAACCCGGCCAGAGCGATCCGGCAACGGTTCAGCGACGCCGACGTCGAGCAACTGCTGCGCGCCGCCTGGTGGGACTGGCCCGTCGGCCTCGTCACCGAACACGCCCGCACCATCATGTCCGGAACCCCGGACGACGTCGCCCGCATCGCCGCCGAGCATGGTCTGGGGAAGCCCCTGTGACCCGGGTATCCATCGAAGAGCACTTGGTGGCCGACAGCGCGGCCGGACCCTACGCCCTCACGACGGGACCGGACGGCGCGTTGTGGTTCACCCTCGTCCACAGTGGGCGGATCGGCCGGCTCGTCCCCGGGGAGGAGCCGACGAGTTACCGGCTCGACCCCGCCTGCGGGCCGACCGTGATCACACCCGGCCCCGACGGCGCGCTGTGGTTCACCGAGTACCGGGCGGACCGGATCGGGCGGATCACCACCGACGGCGTCATCGACGAATTCGACGTGCCCACCTCCGGCTGCGGGCCGTTCGGCATCGCGGCGGGGCCCGACGGTGCGCTGTGGTTCACCGAGACCGCCGCCGACCGTATCGGCCGCATCACCGTCGACGGCCGCGTCACCGAGTTCCCGCTCCCCGTCACAGGCGCGTTCCCCTCGGCGATCACCGCCGGTGACGGTGACGGGATGTGGTTCACCCTCAACCAGGCAAACGCTCTCGGCCGGATCGGCATGGACGGTGCGGTCACCCTCCATCCCCTGCCGACGCAGGCGGCGGCGCCGGTGGGGATCGCCGCAGGCCGCGACGGCGCGCTGTGGTTCGTCGAGATCGCCGCCGGTCAGCTCGGACGGGTCACCCCCGACGGGCGGATCACCGAGTTCCCGCTGCCCGACCGCACCGCCCGACCGCACGCCGTCACCGTCGACAGCGACGGCACCGTGTGGTTCACCGAATGGGCAGGCAACCGCGTCGGCACGATCACCCCCGACGGCTCCCTCACCGTCCACGACCTGCCCACCCCCCACTCCGAACCGCACGGCATCGCCCTCGGTGTGGACGGTGCAGTGTGGACCGCGTTGGAGATCGGCGCGCTCGCCCGTATCGCCCCAGCGGACGGCACCACCTGACCAGGCCGGCCCCTCGCACGGCATCGGAAGGAACCGCCGTTGGGCGGCCGGAGAGGAACCTCCATGGAATACGAAGGCTGGATCGGCAGTGTCGCCGCGGCCGGGAAGCTGGTCGGTGGCGGCGTTCTGGAGAGCGAGCGCATCACTCCTGCGAGGGTGCGCAGAACGGCCGAAGGGACAACAGCGGTGATCGACGGGCCCGCGCAGGCCGGCGAGGAGACCCTCGGCGGTCGGCCGGATGGATCTTGGTGCTCGGCCCGCCGCGGGAGCGTCCGGGCGCGTGATGGGTCGGCTCGTTCCCGGTGGCCCCTTTTTACGGGCTCCGGCGGCGTGCTGACGGCCCGCACGACGGTGGAATCAACCGACACGGTCCAGCCGATGTCGTCATCGGCGTCGGTCGAGGCCACCGAGCAGCTACGCGTCGTCTCCCACCTCACTCGCCACCGGATCATGGCCGCGCGGGCGATCGTGCCCCCTGCTGCGGGCACGGGCGGCCCGGATGTGCTGATGCGGCATGCGGTGGCCGGCCTGGAGGCAGCTGCGGCGGATGGCGGGCGGCACGTACGGAGGGCGCATCTGCGGCTCACCGACGAGCTGTTCGCAGAGCTGGGGGTGCGGCTGCAGGCACTGGCGGTCGAGTACCGGGAGCTGTCCGATCCATCGCTGCCGGACGCATCTGTCACCTTCGCACTGTTGCGTCCGGCGCCGCGCGAGCAGGCCGAGGGAGGCTCCCAGTGACCAGGGACGGACAGAAGTTGCCGACCGGGTTCGGACGGCTGTGGAGCGCGCAGACGATCTCCTCGCTCGGTGACGGGGTGACGCAGGCCGCGCTGCCGCTGCTCGCGTTGACGCTGACCCGGAATCCGATGGCACTCGCCGTGGTCACGGCCGCCCAGACGCTGCCGTGGCTGCTCTTCGGGGTGCTCGGCGGTGTGCTGGTGGACCGCTGGGACCACCGGCGCACGATGTGGGTCGTGGACGCGGTGCGTGCGGTGCTGCTCGTGATACCGGCGGCGGCGGCCGCGCTCGACGTGCTGAGCATCGGGCTGCTCGCGGTCGTCGCCTTCCTGCTCGGCCTCGGCGGACTCTTCTTCGATACGGCCGCCACGGCCTATCTGCCGGATCTGGTTGGCCGCGCCCCCGCGCTCCTCGAGCGCGCCAACTCCCGCCTGCGCGGCACTCAGACCGCCGCGTCCGGCTTCGCAGGGCCACCCGCGGGCAGTGCCCTGCTCGCGCTCGGGCGAGCGATGCCGCTGCTCGCCGACGCGGTGTCGTTCGCGCTCTGCGCACTGCTCGTACGGTCGCTGCCTGCCCCACCCCGGCCCGTACCGCAGGCCCGCGAGTCGCTACTGCGGCAGGCGCGGGCCGGTGCCTCGTACGTCTTCCGGGACCGGTTGCTGCTCGGGCTCGCGCTCCGTCCGGCGGTCGGGAACATCGCCTTCCTCGCCGTGGAGACCGTCCTCGCCCTCTTCGCTCACGACCGTCTCGGCATCAGCACCTTCGGCTACGGCCTGCTCCTCACGGCGGACGCCACCGGCGGCCTGCTCGGCGCGGGCATCGCCTCCTTCATCGGCCGGCGACTCGGCACCGGCACCGCACTGACCTGCACGGCCGCAGTCGAAGGGCTTGCCATCCTGGGGCTTGCCTCCGCACCGGATCCCTACGTGGCCGGCCTGGCGTTCGCCGTCTGCGGAGCGGGCATGGGCGCCACGATGGTGCTCGGCCCCTCCCTGAGGCAGGCGATCGTCCCGGCCCACCTCATGGGCCGGGTCGCCTCCACCTCCCGCATGTTGGCCATGTGTGCCGCCCCCGTCGGGGCCTTCCTCGGCGGCTGGCTGGCCGGCACCTACGACATCCGCACCCCGCTCTACGCCGCCGCCGTCCTCCTCCTGGCGATGACGGCCGTCACGGCATCCATGACCAGCAACCGCCAGGTCGAAGCGGCGCTGCGTGCCGTCGCCCCGGCCGGCGGTCCAGATCACCCGGCATCCAAGGATCCCGCCGAGGAGAGTGCACCCGACGTGTTGTGACGCCTGCCGCGAAGGCGTCACCACACATCGGGCGCCAGGCCCCCGCGGGGCGCAACGAGTGGCCGGGTCGGTCGGGTGTGCTGGTGGTCAAACCTCTTCGTCCTCGGCGGCGTCCGGGTCCCGGGAGGGAGGGGCGCACGCCCTGGCCGGGGCCGCCGGCTTTGATGTTGAACAGGTAGCGGCCGACAAATGCCGGGCCCAGGTCGATCTTCAGCGGCTCGAATCCCACGACGGGCACTGGCACGCGGTGCAGCACAAGGACAGCGGGTGGACGAAGTACAGCGGGCGCTTACTGGAGTTGAACTCGCCGTGTCGTGGCCGCTGCCAGGTGATGATCTCTGCGGTGCGTCGTCTGCATGAGGGATGCGCAGGGTGGTGGGCTGGCGGATGAGCGGCGGGAGTTTCGCGAGGGGATCCGGTTGCTGGCGGCGGAGCGGTTCGCCGGCGGCGGTCCGAGTTCGTTGATCGTGAAGGATCTGCGGGTCGGGGTGAAGACGGTGATCGGGTGCCGGTTGCACATGAGCTACACCCTGCAAGGAGTGCGCAAGCTGCTGATCCGGCACGGGTTCTGCTGTCGGGTGCCGGCCAGACGGGCCATCGAGCGGGACGAGGAGGCGGTCTGCGGCTGGGTGAAGGAGACCTGGCCGCAGGTGGAAGCACCGCGGCGGTGCTCGACGCCTGGATCGTCTTGGCGGACGAGTCCGGCTTCTCGATGGCGCCGCCCACCTCCCGCACTTGGGCCCGCCGGGGCCGAACCCCGGTGATCCGGGGCTCGGGGACGTTCCCGTCGCCGCATCTCGATCGCTGCCCTGACCTGCTACAAGAGCGGTGAACGCTCCCGACTGATCTACCGGCCGCGGTGACGGCCGACGCGACGGGTAAGAGCTTCGCCTGGGGCGACTACCGCGACCTGCTCGTCGCCGCCCACCAGCAGCTCGGCGGCCCGATCGTGCTCGTCTGGGACAACCTCAACGTCCATCTTGCCGCCGGGATGCGGCAGTTCATCGCCGAGCGGGACTGGCTGACCGTCTGCCAGCTGCCCTCCTACGCACCCGAACTCAACCCGGTCGAGGGCATCTGGTCGCTGCTGCGGCGCGGATGGCTGTCCAACACCGTCTTCACCACCCCCGAGCACCTGATCCAGACCATCCGGCACGGCCTGAGAACGATCCGGTACCGCCCCGCCCTCATCGACGGATGCCTCACCGGAACAGGACTCTCCCTCACCCAGACGACTTCACGAGTTCAAGCTCAGTAACCACCCCGGGGCTCAAGCGCATACATGATGGCCACTAGGAGACATACAACACTCAGGCGACCCTTCAGGCCGAGTACCGCGGACGCTTCAGCGAACCCCACATCGCAGACACGCACAACACCGTGACCGACTGCTGAAGTCCGTCCCGTAACGGCCTGCCGGATTGATTAGGTAGGCCGTTTTCGGTTCCCTCCGCACAGATGAAAGTGAGACAGCGGCATGCACGTTCATTTTGAAGCCATAGACCCAGAGAAAATGATCAGGTTCTGGGGCAGCATCCCGGGTCATGGTGCATACAGCGTTGGCGAAGCGGAATCTCCGGCCGTGCTGCCGGTCGTCACCGTCTTTGCCGGAACGGTCGCCGAACAAGTTCAGACGCTGATTGCCAAAGGCGCCTCTTTGGTAGAACTCCACGATCCCGTGGAAGCCCTGATGACGGATCCGGAAGGCAACAGGTTCATGGTGGTGCTCGACTCCGATCACGAAGCATGACGTTCTCCAGCGTGGAGGCGGCGGGGTCAACAACAAGAAGGACCTGGTGGAGACGAAACTGCACACGGCGGTCTGCTCCAGGAAGGTCGTCCTCAAGGCCGCGCAGCAGGCGATCGTCACCGACTGGACCACCGCGCTCAGCCGGCTCGGTCTCGCCTGACACGCCGATCGGGTCTGCTGGCCCGGGCGGCCGAACCGCTCGGGCCGCAGTGCAGCCAGTGACCGCACAACCTGAGCACCACGACGTCGCACCGCCGACGCGTACGCTCGCCGAGCTGCGCGCCGCCCCGAAGGCGTGGGGCTTCCCCGGGGACGCCGACGACTTCGAGCGGGAGCTGGCGGACGTGGACCTGGACGATCTGACCCGGGTCCGCGAAATCACCCAGGCGTACCGGCACCGGGTCCTCTTGTGGTGTGGCTTCTACTGTAACGCTGCCGAGAAGATCATTCAGACCGTCCTCAGCCCGAGCGAGCAGGCCGCCATCGAATCCGTCCGCCGATTCCTCAAAGAGGACCCCGACTCCGACGGGGCTTGAGGGCTCCTCGACGCCGCCCCACGTTCCGAGTCGTACGTCATCGAATTGCTACGCGGCATCAGCGTCATCTCCGCTACAGCCAGGACCTGGACGCCGCGCTCATCCTGTGGCACATCGCCGGGCCCTGAACCACGCAACACCAAAGCGGCGTTCGACTGTCACGAAGATCACCGGCCGCACCCCTGGTGCGATGTGCTGGTTTGGTGTCGGTGGTTGATGTCAGTGACGGCGTGTCAGGTCGGGTTGTTTTTCGCTGTTGGCGGGTGTTGAGCATGGAGAAGTTGCGATCTCTCGGGTTGGTGTCGGTGGTGGTGAGAGTCGGTCGCGCTGGTCCAGGGGTGGGTATTACGGGGCTGGTCAGCGGCTGTTTACGGGTGGGCAGGCCGCTGTCATGAGGTGAGAGATTGATGGGTGGGATCGCTGTCGCGGGGCTTTATCGCATGGCAGCTGATGTTGTCTCAGGTTCGAGAGTTCTTATGCGCTGAGGTTGGCCCGGTCGGTGTGATCGTGGGGTGGATCAAGAGGTAAGGGCCGGTCGTGGGCCTGTGCTGCCCCGGGGGTTGGTGGTGCGTCGTCTGCTGGAGCGGCAGCAGGTGGGGGAGCTGGCCACGCGGCATGTGCGTGCGGTCGCTGAGACGGTGGGTGTTTCCGAGCGTACGGTGTGGCGCTGGCTGGAGCAGGCCAAGACGACCGGGCAGGTGGAGGCGCCGGTCCGGCAGGGTATGCGGTGTCGGACGAGGTGTGGGCGTTGCTGGGCGAGGTGGGAGGGAATGTCGCTGAGTTGAGACGCCGGCTGGCCGCGGCTGGCGGGGCGTCGGTGCCGTCGGCGTCGACGTTGCACCGGGTGATCCGCAGGGACCACCGGGCGGGGCGGGCTTTGCTGGTCGAGCGGGAGCCCGTGGTGGCTGGGTGGCGCCGGCCGGATCCGCTCAGTGAGCTGGGCCTGAGCGTGGTGGCCGGCCAAGGCGCTGGCGGGCAGGTGTTTCTGCGGGAGCAGAAGCATCTGGCGCAGGTTCCGGTTCTGGTGCCGGGCGCGCAGGTGGTGCACACGTCTGCTGTGCGGTCGGTGCTGCGGACGGTCGCGCACGCGGCCGCGGTGGGGGCGGTGGTGTGTTTGTACGGCGACGCTGGCCAGGGCAAGACCGTCGCGCTGCAGTACGCCTTGTCCCAGCTGCCGCACCCGGCCCGGCTCCGTCGGGTCCATGTCGGTGTGCATCCGACGGTTCCCGAGCTGCGTCGGGTGCTCGCGGATGCCCTTGAGCTGGGCAGGCGTCTGCCGCGCGGGGCGGGGGAGGCGGATCTGATGCTGGTGAACGCGCTACGGCAGCCTCGTGTGCTGGTCTTGGACGAGGCTCAGCGCCTTCCGGGGCCGGCGCTGGAGTTTCTGCGCGGGTTGTGGGACCACCCGGACACGGACACGGCACTCGTGCTGGCGAGTGCGGGCAGTGAACGGGCGCTGCGCCGGGTGCCTGCGCTGGCCTCTCGTGTGCTGACCTGGGAGCTGGTGCCGCGCCTTGGCCCGCGCGAGGTGGCCACCGTGATGGCGGCCTTCCACCCCCTGTGGGAGGACGTGAGCGAGGACGATGTCGCGTGGGTGGACGAGCATGTGGGGCATGGCAATTTCCGGACCTGGGCGAAGCTGACCTCGCACCTGACTGCTGAGTCCTATGGCAGGAGCCGGGCGGCGGTGGACCGCCGGCTGCTGGAGCGGGCCTGCGCGCGGCTCATGGGGCCGCTGTGACCGGCGCGGCCGGACTGGGAGAGGGCGCTTCCCGCTCCGGCGTGCACGGGGAGGGCGGGGGCGTGCGGGGAGGCCTGCCTCCTTCCTCCCTGTCGGCGCTGCGCGGCCCTGCCGTGCGCAGGCTGCTCGCCCTGCGACAGGAACAGAGGCTGACAACGCGGCATGTCCGACTGATGGCGGAGTCGTTGGAAGTAACCGAGCGCACGCTGTGGCGGTGGCTTGCAGCTGCCGAGCATGACGAGTCAGCGGCCACGGAGCCCGGGGCGCGGGCCCAGAGCAAAGACCGCTTCTCCTCACCCCCGAAGTGCGCCGCCTGCTGGCCTTGTGGAAGGGCAACGTCGCGGCGGTTCATCGTGAGCCGACCGCTCGAGCGGCCAAGGGCGAGGGGGATCCACCCCCGTCGATTCCGACGCTGCACCGGGCGATCCAGCGGGATCTCACGCCGGGGGAGCGGGCCGGACTCGCCGGTGCCGAGCGGGCCGCGCGCAAGCACGATGCGTTCCTGGCCCGGCCGCGGGGCTGGCGCAACCAAGTATGGGAGACCGACCACGTCCAGGCGCCGGTGCTGGTCGATGTCGACGGCAAGCCCCGCAGGCCGTGGATCACCTGGTTCACCCACTGCGCCACCAACGCGATCACCGGCGTCGCGGTCGCACCGGGAGACCCGTCGCGAGAGTCGGTGCTGGCCGCGCTGCGCTCCGCGGTCCTGCGCGAGGAACCCTACGGCCCCTTCGGGGCCTGCCCGAGAAGGCACGGGTGGACCGCAGCAAGGACTTCCTGTCCAGGACGGTGACCGCCGCGTTCGATCTGTTGGACGTGACGGTGGAGGACCTGCCCTCCTACACCCCCCACCTCAAGGGCACCGTGGGGGCCTGAACCGGGCGGTGGAGAGCATGTTCCTGGCCGCGCTGCCCGGCTATGCCCGCCAACCGCGCCCCGGCAAGCGGGCTTCCCGCCCGAAGGACGAGGTGCTGCTCGGCTTCGAGGATTTCACCGCCCGGCTGCTGGATTGGACGCTGTGGTGGAACACCGAGCACCGTCCCGCGCCGCTTGGGGGCAGGACCCCGCTTGAGGCGTGGCAGGACGATCCCACCCCGCTGCGGGACGTGCCGGCCGCGGATCTGTGGACGTTCACCGTGGAGGACGCCGGCACCCGCACGCTGACCACCCGCGGCATCCGTTTCAAGGAAACGCGACTACGTGGGGCCGTGGATGACCGGCCAGGCAGGTATCCAGGTCCGCATCCGCTTCATGCCCCACCACGACCACCGCATCGAGGTCTACCACGCGGCCACCGGCCGCTACCTCGGTCCCGCGGACATGGCCGACCGGGCAACCGACGAACAGATCAGCGCGGTACGGCGAGCACGGGCTGCCCGCACCCGCCGGCTGAAGAGGGACCTGGAGGCTTCCCAGCGCGAGCGCTACGCCGCCGCTACCCAGCCGGAGGCTCCGCGGCGGCTCGGCGCGCTGACCGCCGTGCAGGCCGAGGCCGAGCTCACCCAGGCCAGTGATACCGACCTGTCGAATCTGGCGCTGCCGGACCTCATCCCGCCCGCTGCGCCTCCGGCCGGGTGGCACACTCCTGCCTCCCTGGCCGCACTGACAACGCCAGGTCGGCCCGCCCCGGTCCTGCCCGGCCGTGATTCCACTCCAGCCCCCGACGGCCCGGGCGGGCGGGCCGCACGTCTCACAACTGACGAAGACGGAGATGCCTCGTGACCGCGGCCACCTACCAATACGTCGACCTGCCCGACGCCTCCGTGGTCACCACCCGCGCGCTGCTGGCGGCGCGGGAGAACATCACCGACACCGTCGCCGCCCGCGCCATGATGTGCATCCACGGCGGCGCCGGCTTCGGCAAGACACTCGCCGTCAACACCTGCCTGCGCGAGCTCGAACCCGGCGAGGACGTCCGCAAAATCACCTTCCGGGCCCGGCCCACCGCCCGCGCGGTGCGCTATGAACTGTTCACCGCGCTGGACCTGGCCGGTGAACCACCGCGCCACCCCAGCGAGTTCGACCGCCTGCTGAAGACCGCCCTTGCCGAACGCCCCCGCACCTTCCTTGTGGATGAGGCTCAGTGGCTCAACGGGGAGGCGTTCGAATACTTCCGCTACCTCTGGGACGAACCCTCAACCCAGCTCGCCATCATCTTCGTCGGCGGCGCGGGATGCCACACCGTGCTGCGCCGCGAACCGATGCTCTCCTCCCGCGTCTTCATCTGGCAGCAGTTCACCCGCCTCACACCCGACGAGGTCCTCGAGGTCATCCCGCTGTTCCACCCGGTCTGGGCCGACACCGACCCCCAGGACATCACCTTCGCCGACCAGCATGCCGCGCACGGCAACTTCCGCGCCTGGGCCCAGCTGACCGCCCACGCTCGTACCGCCCTGGGCCGTACGGGACGTGCCCGCGTCGACCAGGACCTGCTGCGCTGGGCCTTCAGCCGCCTCGCATGACCCCGATACCGCCCGCCCCGATCCCTGCCATGGGAGTGCCGACCGTCACGCTGGTCATGGACCCCCACGACGACGCGGCCCACACCCACGCCGCCCTGGGAGCCCACCATCCGCCATCGGGCCGGACCACCCCGCACCCCGGTCCCGGAACCACCAGCGACACCGCGCTCGCCCACGACCTCCTGGCCGCCTTGGGCAGACCGCCGCTGTTGCCGGGCCGCTTCCCCTCAGGCCGACAGCCCGCCTGGGAAGCCGCCACCGCATGGGTGACCGCCCAACCGGTCACTCGTCTGACCGTCCTGCGCGCCCACCGCCTGACTGCCTGCCGCGCCGAACGCCTCCTCCAACTGCGCGCCGGCACAGGCATTCACCTGACCCTGGTCTGCCACCGCCCTCGTCTCCCTGCCGCCCTGCACCAGGCCCTTCAAGCGGTCGACCACGCGGTCATTACCGACTTCGAGGCTGCCCAGCACCACTACGACGGCCCGCCTGCCCACGCGGACGACGTGGCCGATTCTGTCCGGCGGTCCCGCCGCTGGATCACTCTGCCCGCTCTGGACCGCCTCGTTTCCTACGACAGCCCCGCCTCCTGCCGGGCCTCTTGCGCACCGCTGCCGATTGTCTGGCGACACCGTTCACAGCCCGCATCTCTCACCGCGCACACTGCCCGGGAAGTTGCCGGCCGCCTGGCCGACTCGACCGCTCACCCCCGCCTGGCCGCAGCCCTGGCAGCCGCGCTTTTCACCGGCGCCTCCTTCCAGCAGCTCGCCACCGCCGGCCTCCGCGACTACGACGACGCCGCGGCCACGCTCGCCCTGCACGACCGAGCCCGCTACACCGACGGCTGCGCCGCCTACCCCGTACCCGGCTGGGCGCGCATTTTCATGCGGGCCGCGGCCTGCTTCGCCCGCCTCGTACTCGGCGACGATCAGGCACTGCTTGCCGCGCCCGGCGACCTTACGCATCTGCTGCGCCTAGCGGAAACGGCCATGCTGCGCCCGCCGCAACCTCCCGCCGCCAGGCCGGCCGACCGGGCCGACCGCATCGAGTGGGACTGGCGCGAACAGCAGGAAGCCAAAAGGTACGACGCAATGCTGGGTGTACCCGAGAAGCCCTCACGGGGCTGAACGGCCTCGTCGGCGGGATCGGCCACCTGCCTCGCGGATTCCCGGCGGCGAGGAGGTCATCCGATTGAGAAGTCGGCGAACTCGACGTCGGTGAAAGCGATATGCAGGCCATGACGCGCCGGCCCCCGTCGCGGAAGTAGGCGTGCCCCAGCGCGCGGGCGAGGATCACCATCTGCTGCTGCTCACCCGCGCCAGCGTCCCGAGCGGCGAACAGCTCACGGGCCACCTCTCCTGGCAAATACTGAGTGATCCACCGCACCCGCGGATCGTCCGACGACCCTGCAGGCGCCGCGAACCCGAACCGTGCCCTGATGTGGAAGACGAAGCCTTCCGCTTCGGCCTGCGCACGCAGGCGAGCCTGTATCCGGGGCTGCCACCGCGCTAGGACCGCTTCCTCGATCGCCTGGACCTGCGGCGGACCCGGTGGACGCCGGGCTCCGGGCTTCTTCGTCACCCACCGCTGCACGGTGCGCTGCGACACCCCCAGCACGGTGGCGATCCTCCGGGTGGAACCCTGGTGCGCTACGAGCAGAAACCGCAGGCGGGCCTCGGTGCTTGAGGGTATGGGGCGGGTACGCAACGCTCGCTCCAGCCCCTGAGCGATCTCTCCCACGTCCGGTCTCCAGGTGGCTTGCCGACAGGGTCGGCTTCGCGCGGCCCCGGGATATCAGGTCTCCCACATGCGCCCACCCCTGCCCGCTGGTTCCGGCGTCTTCGGGGCAGCACCGGCCGACATCGGCTACGAGAGCTCCAGGGGCGTTCACGCCTCGTGCGGCTACTCCCAGGCGACCTGCCCACCGGGGCCCGGGCGGCGGGCAAGGCCTTCTGGTGGCGGAGCCCAGGCGGGACGGCCGGGCTCGGCTGCGGTTCGCGCGGTGGCGCGGGCCCGGAGCCCAGTGGGCGGTGCTTGGCCATCCGCTCAGTCGCCATAGCCCCCTCCCGACCCAGGCTGCCGTGCGGGCAGGGTCGGCGGGGCGGAGGGCGCGGTGGCGGCGTCCCGGTGGCCGAGCCGAGGTGCGCACGGAGCAGCTACCAGTCAAGGAGCCGCTGTACGGGCCCGCTGGGCGCCCCTCGGTAGGAGAGTGCCTGAAGGGCGTTCAGAGGGCCGCCTGCGGCCTCGCTGTGGATGCAGGCGAACGGAGCCAGCACGCGAAGCGGGGTCGGCGGCCGGAAGAGCGAGGTGGTCGGTCGGGTCCGCCGTCGTGCTGGGACGGCGGCGGCCGGGCATGCGGGTTGAGGAGCTGAGGCGTCCCCCATCCCAAACAGTAGTTATCCCAGTTGACCTTTCACCTGGGTCTCCCACCTGGATCTGTCACATGGCTCTTTCAGCGGCCCTCGCATACACCCGCTGGGACGTCCATGATCAGCCGCTGGTGCATCAGACATCGGTAGGCTGGATCGTTTGGGATCAGAGGGCCCAGCTGGCTACCTTCTGGGGCATGAAGACGACGACGCCCGCCAAGCGGGACGTGCAGGAGACGACTGCGACTGGGCGGGACACTCGTACGGCGGTCCTCACCCGTTCGATCCGGGCCAACGTGCCGCTGCGCAAGACCTTCGTCCAGGCGAACAAGGGGGCCGCCAGCCGCCATGGGCCCCTGAAGGACTTCGTGACCGGCAGGGACCTGCGAGGCCTCAAGGCCTACCTGATCATCGTGGCCGCGTGCAGCAACGGGGATAACGGCTGGTCGACCACGCACGACAGCGCGGTGTGGGCGCGGCTGATGGACATCCACGAGACCGCGACCGACCAGTCCGCCCGTACCGGTGCGTGGCGGGCTCTGCGCCGGCTGCAGGCGCGGAGGCTGATCGAGTGCAGCCGCAGCGGAACCATGATCACGGTCACTCTCCTGCGCGAGGACGGCAGCGGGAAGTCCTACGACCGCCCCGTGGGCGACACGGAGGAGAACCGTTTCCTGCAGATCCCAACCACGTTCTGGACGCTGGGCCGTGACGAGGTCCTGGATCTGCCGGCCCTGGCCCTGTTCTTGGTTGTCGCCCGCGAGAAGAACTGGTCGACCTTCCCTGCGGAGAAAGCCCCCGAGTGGTACGGCTGGTCCCCCGACACTCACGAACGCGGGCTGAAGAAGCTCGTCGCCCTTGGGCTCGTCGAGCGACGCGAGCACCGCACCAAGGCCCCGCTCTCCCCGCTCGGCTTCACCATGGTCCACCAGTACCAGCGCACCGCCATCACACGGCCGCGCAAGCCCAGGAAGACGGCCGCAGCTGCTGGGCGGTGATCCCGGCCGACTTGCGGGCCGCAACCCCGCCATCTCGCACTCTGCTGTCCGTCTGGCACCCCGCGACGCACGGGGTGTGGGCGCCTCGTGCGTCGCGTTCCGCCTGCGGACCGTCCGCAGGCATCCCAGGGAGGAAACCCTCATGTCCACCGGTACCAACCAGTCCCAGCAGCCGTCGGCCACGCAGCCCTCGGGCATGGACCCCGTGCTGCTTCTGGTGCTGGGGATCGTCTTCGTCCTGGTCCTGGCCGCCACGCTCTACCTGTGCCTCGTCCACCCCTCGTTGACCGGGCCGATCGGGGCGGTGGGCGGGGTGGCCTCGGCGCTGATTGCCGCGTTCGCCGTGGCATTCGCCCTGCGCCGGAGCTGACGACCGGCGGGCTGGGCGGCTGCGATTGTCAACAGGAGACCCTTCCGGGGCCTCGGCCAGCGGCAACCATGGGCTGATGGCACGAGGCCCACTCCAGGACGCTTTCCTGGGGCCTGGCCGTGTACTTCGGTGACCATCCGATTCACCGCCCGGCTGGCTAGCGGAGCATCAGGCCCATTGCATGCCGAGTTCTCGTAGTGCGTCCAGCTGTTCAGGGGTGAGCTTGTCGCGACGGGTCTTGGTGTTGGAGACCCATACGCCCAGCTTCACGATCACCGGTTCACTCTCGCCGTCGACCACGATTTCTTCGCTGTGGCCGCGCGGCACCGGCCGGTCCACGCCCTCTCGCTCTACCCACTGTGCGAGGGCCGCAAGGCCACGCTGGAACGCCTGCTGCGCCTTGTTCGGGCTCTTCGTCGCACGCGTGGCCGCCGCAGCGGGAGACGGAGCCTCAGCGGGCGTGATGCCCAGCCGGGACAGCCGCTCCTGTTGCTCGGTCGACAGCTGCGCCCAGATGCCCGGCTGCTTATGCCGCTGGAGCCACCGTCCGATGTCGTCGCCGTCCATGAGCACCCCGGCTGCGATGTCGGGCAGATGGCCGTCGGCGTCGACGAGGTCGGCGAGGACGCGGTAGTGGCGTTGCCAGTCCAGGGGCCACGGGCAGTCCCAGTCCGGGTCGATCGCGGTGAGCTGCGCCGCACGCTGCTCCGCCCGCTTCGGGTCCTTGCCTAGGCCGTTCTTCGCGCCCTTGCGCCGCAGGTTGGCCATGTGCTGCCCGACGGGCACCATTGCCTCGCCTTCGCCCCAGACCGCGTCCTGCCGGGGAGCGAGGTGTCCCGTGGCCCGCCGGTAGGACCGCAGCGCGGCGAGCTTGGTCTCCCAGGCTTCCTCGCCCGGTTCCCAGACCATCCCGGCCTCGGGCGCGTCCAGCAGTTCCTTGCGGTGGGGATCGAGTTCACCGGCGCGCAGCGCCTTCCGCTGCTGGTGTACCCACCGCCCCAGCGGAAACGCCTTCGTCACGCCCACCTCGACCTCAACGTCGTAGGGCACGGCGTAGAGGCCGGTGATCTTGTTCTCCTTCCGCCAGCGGAGCAGGGCTTGGTAGCCCTCCAGCCACACCAGGGACTCCGGCCGGTACACCCTCGTGCGCAGGAACGCCGCGATGGTGGCTGCGTCCCGGGGAGAGGAGAAGTGCAGCAGCGCAGACTCGACCGCACCATCGGTGTCGTCGTGCTCCTGGTCCTCGCCCACCTCGCCGCCGGCCCCGACGATCCGCCCGTCTTCGTCACGCCGGAAGTGCACCTTGCGCTGCCCATGGGTGAGGGCACGGGAGGCGAGTTGTTCGACGAGTCGTTCATCGTGACTGCGCAGGCCTTGGAGGACGGCTACAAGGGGGCGGAAGCTGGCAGAGGCGACCATGTCGGTCGGGTCCTCGCCGGGCTGGAGGAAGACGGGCACGATGATGCGGGCGACCTTGGTGGTGCCGTCGCGGTTGGGCCGGAGCGCGCGGCCGATGTTCTGCACGATCTCGACCTGGGAGCCGCGGGTGTCGGCGAAGCAGATCGCCTCCACGCCCCGCTCGCCGGTGATGTCCACGCCTTCCCCGAGCACGCGCACGGACGCCAGGAACGCGCGGTGGACCCGCCGGCCCGAGGCCTCGATGCCGTTGGCGAACTGGCGCAGCACTTCGCGCCGCTCGGATACGAGGTGGTCGCCGCACAACCACGCCGACCACACGCGGTCCGGGGGGACGTGGCGGTCGGCCTCGAGCTCGTAGAACTCCGCGTCGATCGACGACTTCGGGAGCCGGTCCGCGGCCGCCAGATCGTCGTTGGAGGCGTCGCTCACGTACAGCTCGGCTGCGGTCTGCGGCAGCTTTTCCGCGAAGGCGGCGGCTTCCTCGACCTTCTGGTGGAAGGTCATGACCGTACGCAGGTTGTGCGCCGCCGCGTGCTCCAGGAGGGCGGTCTGCAGCAGGGCCAGGCGCCGGCCCCGCTGCGCCTCCTCCGACTCCCCGAGCACGGGGGAGGGGTCGCGGATCTCCAGGACGTCGATCTCGAACGGGGCGAGGATCTCCCGCTCGATCGCCTCAGAGAGCCCGAGTTCGGCCAGCCATGACCCGTACGTGCCGTCCGGGTCGTCGGCCATGCTCGCGACCTCCAGCTCCTGGCCGTCCTTCCCGCGCTGCGGCCGGGGCGAGGCCAGGATGCGCGGGGTCGCGGTGAGGTACAGCCGGAAGTCGGCCGGGATGCGGGCGTTGTCGTGGATCGCCGCCCACGGACGGCCAAGATCACCGGCGGTGCCGTGCGCTTCGTCCACGATCGCCAGGTCGAAGCCGTCCATCCGCTGTCCGTACAGGCGCTCTCCGCCCGCCAGAGCGGCCTCCAGCGGCCCGCAAATGCGTCCCTGACCCATCGGGTCATCGAAGTCCTCGCGGTCCACGAGAGAGGCGTACGTGGCGAACACGATGACCGGCCCGTGGGCAGCCCACAGGGCGAGCTGGATGGGGTTGGTGGTGGTGCGCACGCCCAGCTCGTTCAGCACCGGGTCGTTCTCCAGCGAGCACACCGCGCCCATGGGGGAGCGGTGACCCACGGTCCGCCAGGCCTGGGCGGTCTGCACGAGCAGGTCCAGGGTCGGCACGGTCACGAGGATCCGGCCTTCGGGGAAGCACTCCAGTGCGCTCGCAGCGGCCATGATCGTTTTTCCAGAGCCGGTCGCTGACACGATCGTGCCACGGGCACCCTGAGGGGGCACAGATGACCTTGCAGGGAATCCGACCCATCTACGAAAGGCCGACTTCTGGCCGATCTGGTGTTTCTTGAGCGGAATCCTGCTCATCGACCATCCTTTTCTCCCGTGTCGTACAGCCAGCTGTCGTGAAGCCTTTCCAGTGCGGTTTCATCCTGGCCGTGCTTCGCCCAGATCCCTTCGAGCCAGAGCGGGGTCGTCTCGATCCTCTCGCACAGTGCAAAGCAGCCGGGCAGGTCGATCAGCACGAGCTCGCCCGCGAGCATGCCGCCGGGCCCGTAGCGATGCCACAGCCGCTCCAGCCGCGCCCGGTGCTCGTGCAGGTACGTGTCCAGCGTCTGCGGGTAGGTCTCCGGCTCCGCCAGGTGCACGGTCCGCAGGGCGATGTCCACGAGCTCCCGGGCCGACTCCTGGTCCCACTGCTTGGAACTGGTGCCGGTCACGGCGGCATAGTGCTGCTCGCACACGGCGAGGACGCGCTCGATGAGCTCCGCCGGCGCCTCACTCTCCTGGCCACGAAGGGAAGGCCGGCCGACACCCGTGTGCAGATCGGGCAGGGCGCGCAGTTCGCCGGTGCGGGCGCTTGCCTCCACCAGGTCCAGGCCGTGGTCGGCGAGGTGAGCCAGGAGCAGGCGGGACAGCATCTCCCCGTCCCTGGCGTACAGCTGAGCGTGCTCCTCTCCGCTGTCGGGGGAGACGATTGTCGTTCTTCTATGTAGCTACGACATCGGTACGCCGCTGACCTGCTCTGCTTGAAATACGGGGATAGTTTCTTGATCTTGAATGGTATGGCGCTTGAACTGGATTGGTTCTGCAGTGCGGTTGCTCGGGCGACGATTCGTATGCCCTGGAGCTGGGGTGTTGGAGTTAGAAAGAGGATGTCGTATCTAGATAGATAGTTTCTTTGCGGTGGGGAGAAGGAGGGCAGTGAGATTTTCCTGATCATCGGGTTGGTTGTGCTGCGCGTGGGTCCTTGGCGAGCTCGTGCTGATGGGCTGGGGGAGTAGGGGCGAGAAGGGGTCCAGCCGCCAGCCAGCCGCCCGTCTTCTGGAGGAGGAGAGCGCGCGCGTGATGCGCGCGCGATTCATGGTCACGCGCTGGGTGTGGTTGAGATTCTGCCGCCCCCCGCCCACCGTTCGTTGGCGTGGAGCGGATCAGGGCAGGGCAGGGACTGGTGGGGCGCTGCGGACTGGGTTGAGGAGCGCGGTCGAGGGGGTTGCGGTGGGGCCCCGGCAGTGGCGCAGTGCCTGCGGTTCGACGGAGGTTGGTGAGAGCCGCGCGTGGACTGGTGGCTGGACGGCCCTGTTGTCAGTGCGGGCTGAGAAGGTGGGGGAATGTTCAGTGATGCGGAGCGGGTTTTCGATGACGCGGTGAGGGTCGGCCGTGAGAATGCCGTCACCATGGAGATGGCTCGCCGCCACTGCCTGAACATGACGTTCACCGAGTTCGGCGGCCAGGGAGCGGCCGAGGCGGCGACCGGCTTGCCGATCAACATGCGGCGGGTGGGTTGCCTCGTGGCTCATGGTGGCGCCAGCGGGAACCTGTCCTGGATCGCTGGGGAGTTCTACGAACAGCACTGTGTGGGGTGTACTCATCGCCGTCCCACGGGCGACGTGCCGAACCTCGCCACGATGCTGGACGAACGAAAGGAGGCCGCGGCCAGGGCTGAGGAGGCCGAGCGTGCTGAAACGGCACGGCGCCACCGCGAGTGGGAGCAACGTGCCGAGCACCGTCGGGGCGTGCAGGCGTCGTCGGATACCGCGATGGCCAGTGCTCTCGACGATATCGGCGTCCTGGACCGGGAGCCTGGCACGGAGCGGGATGCGTCGGCCTGTGACGGTGGGCTGCGGCGGTTGACTGCGCTGGCGGAGCGGGCGCCGGAGACCTTCACCACCGCGGTGATCGAGCTGGCGCTGGTCCTGGTCGCCGACGTGCACGTCTCGGAACTGTTGACGCCGCTGCGGCACGTAGCCCGCGTCCGCAGCGACTATGTCGCGGCTGTCTTGCGGGCGGCCATGAACACGTTGAGGCGCGGCCCGGTTGAGGAGGCCGGCCGCTGTGTGGCCGACCTGCTGTCTCTTGACGATGTTGGCCAACTCGATGAGACGGCGGTCCGGTCCCTGGTGTATCTCGCTGAGCCGCGGACCCGGCGTTTCGGGTCCTACGAAGGCGGAACCGGGGACGCCAGCGGTCTTCGCGCGGCAGCGGGAGCTGCCCCTCAAACCGTGGCCGCTGTGCTGACCGGCATGCTGCCCGCCCCCCGACCCTCCGAGTCGCTTGTGGTGCCTGCCGGAGTGCGGCCCGCACCTCGGACGCGAAGAGAAGCCGAGACCGATCGGCGCGCCGCTGCGGCCGCCGTGCGGGCCCTGGCGTTCACACACGCGGACGTGGCAGGTCTGCTCGTGCCGTCGATGCTGCTGAATCTGGGCGTGGACGGTGACCACCACGACGACCCCGCGCCGGTGGGCACAATCCAGCAGGCTCTCGCCGCCTTGCTCGTCCTGGAGGTGGGTGACGTGCCTGCACAGCTTGAGCGGATCGGCGTTACAGCCGGAGACACCGTGCGCCAGCGTCTGTTCGGTGTCCTGGAACAAGCCAGCCGACTCATCGACCCCGAGGACAGATTCCGGACCGCCAGTGACCCTCAGCCCGATGAGAGCCGGCAGCGCACCGTCTTCGAGTATCTGCTCTCCGCCTGTCTGACCCGCATCGGGGGAGACTGGGGCGACGACGTACGCGTCCAAGCCGCGATTCTGACCGAGCAGCTGGCCCAAACCCATCCGGCCTGGGCCCAACCGCACCTTGCTGCTCTCCTGGGCGCGGCCCTGACCACTGTCGACACTCTGGAGTCGGCGGACACCGCACCCGCCCCGCTCCTGGCCACCCCCGAAACACTTCCGGCCCAGGTGCGGTTCCTCGAGCGGATGGCCTACCGGCAGTCCCTGGCGTCCAGCATCGGCAGGCTCCTGGACGCTCTGGAACACATCGCCTCCGTCGACGCAGTGGCCGTGTGCAGGGCGGTCATCGACACCATGGCTGACGAACGTGACAGCCGGCGCGAGCAGGTCATCGTGCCGCGCTTGCTGCCGCTCCTGGGAACGCTCGGACGACGTCACGGCGAGCACCCCGGCCTGCTGCGGATGATCCTCCCGATGCTGCACACCTACATCGTCGACTCTGACGTCGCCTCCCGGTCGGCCGCGCTGAGCGCGTGGGCGGACATCGGCGCCGCCCACCGTCTGCCCTCCAGCATCTCCGATCTCCTGCCGGCCCTGCTCGACGACCACTACATCGCTGTCATCGACGGCGTTCTCGACACCGCCATGCGTCTGGACTGGAGTGACGAGGACACCCTCCGACTTCTCATCTACGCGCTGCTGGTCTGCGCGCAGGTCGACATCGCCCGCTTCCCGGACACCGTCAAGAAGGCCATGGCGGCCGCCAGCCGACTCTCCCGCGGCGACGAGGCCCTGCGGACCCACGCCGAACAGCAGATCCTCAAACGCACCGCCGACCTTGACCGCTACCACCTGCGCGACGCTCTAAGGCGGGACTGGCTGCCGCAGACCACCGCCACCTTGGCCATGGCGAAACTGCGCCTGCGCCAGATGCGCGACCCCTACATCAACGACCGGTTCAACGCCCATGACAACCAGCAACTGTGCGCGTTGCTGGACTGCGGCCCGGGCCTGGCCGGCCTGGCGGTGGAGGATCTGCGGGAGGCCGCCCTCGAGCTGGGGCCGCACCGTGTGTTCGACGCGGCCGAATACGCCGAAGTCGCCTGGCGGGCCGCCCGCCCGGGGGATGCCGCCACCGTCATGAACGCCGTCCTCGAGACGATCCCGGACCAGCCTGCCTTCGCCGTCCACCGGGCACTGGCCTCGCTGATCGCGGCTGCGGCCGCGTTCGACGCAGCCGCAGCGACCGGAGGCGACACGAGCGCGGCCGCCATCGCGCTGACACAAGCTGCTCACACCCTCGGCGCAGACCGCGACGCGCGCGCTCTGGCGGACCAAGCCCGCACCCGCGTCACGCTCCGCAGCCTTCTCACGGGCCACACACCGGTACTGCCGGCCGCCGACACGGACCAGCAACCCAGCCCTGCCGACAGCGACCCGGCCGCCGCACTTCGCGCCCGCGCAACTCGACTACGCGCCACCGCGGACACACTCAGGGACCAGGCCCAGGAGGCAACGGCAACCGCTGCCTACGTGCGGTGTTTCGCCGGGCTGTGCGAGGTGGCCGCCTTCTTGGTCAGGCTCGATGCGGCCGAACTTGACGCCGACACCACCGAGATGACCGCGCTGGCCACCGCGGTCCGCCGCCGCGCAGCCGCCGCCACCACCGAGCTCGAGAAGCGATTTGCTGATGCCGACCCGCTGGCCGGACCCGTGCGGGCCGCCCTGGAGCGGGTGCAGTCCCTCACCGACGCCAGCGGCGTCGCGGACCTGCTTGCCCACTGGGCCACTCTGCCCCTGCCCCTGGTGATCGCCCGCGGTCCGCGCCGTACAGCGCCCGCCTCCCGCACGGCCGCCGCACACGGCGACCCGGACGAGGACCAGCCGGCTGTCGCCGTGGTACTGGCCAGCCTGGACGGACACCTCGTCACCGGCCCGCAGGTCCTGCGCCCCTCAACGGTCTACGAACTCCGCCTCGACGTACGCACCGGCCCCTGGCCGGAATGGGCCGAGACCCTCGAAGCCGAACTCCTCAGCCACCTCACCCCCAACGAGGCGGAAACGCCCGCCTACTTCTGGCCTCGCCCGCCGAGCCCGGTGGGCATGATCACGCTCACCGCCACCGGTACACTCATTCTCCGCTTCGGGCTCCCCGCAGGCAGCCCTGCTCCACCGTTCCTGGTCAATCTGCGCTGGCGCGGCACACGAGACGGCAAACCAGTCACCCAGAGCCTCGACGTCGCCGGACACCGCGAGCTCCGCTGCCGGCCCTTCGACGCCTCACGCGACTTTCTGACCAACTTCCCCGTCTTCGACGAACGGCTGCTCGCCCTCTACGAACGTCTCCACCACGCCGGCTACGACGAGGGCCAGCTCCAGGCGTTCTGCCGCCTGTTCACCGCCATCTGCCGCACAGGGCTCACCATGACGTGGAACAAGCAGTACAAGCGCGGCAGCCACGTGACAGAACGCAAGTTCCACGACGACCTGTACAGGGAACTGCAGGCGGAGCCGGAACTCGGCGGCCGCCTGGAGCGCGGCAGCCCCCTCGCGCTCGGCTTTCTCGACGTCCGGCACGACGGCATCACCGCCGAACTGAAGGTGGAACGCAAAACCCCGGTCACCGAGGAGAGCGCCCCCAAGTACATGGGACAGCCCACACAGTATGCAGCCGCCGACGGTGCACGCCTGTCGATCCTGTGCATCCTGGACATGAGCCGCAAGACATCCCCCGTCGGCGTGCCGGAGAATTACCTCTTCACCCTCCAACCCGCGCTCCACGGCCTCACCAACCCCGAGGCACCGTCCCTCGTCGCAGCCATCGTCGTCAACGGCAACCTGCCAACCCCCAGTTCATGGTCGCGCCGCAAGACACCCACACTGCCCACCTCATCGCCCTGAACCGATTTGATATCCGGCACGTCCGCAAACGCGCGCAGACGCAGTTGCGAACACCGCATCGTGCAGCTGCTGCTCGGCTCGGGGCTGCGACGGCAGGAGGGCGGGTGAGAGACAGTCGCCGACGGCGACTACGCGCCGCTGAAGATCTTCCCGAGCCTGATCTCCCAGAGGTCGCGCTCCAGCTTCCCCCAGCCCATCACCTGATGGATCCGGCGGTACGCCTCCCGGAACGCGACGATCGCCATCTGGACCGTGCTGTCTAGAACATCAGGGTCCGAGTGCCAGTGCAGCATGCTCTGGCCGGTTGAGGAGACACCCGGCGCCATGAAGTTCATCAGTCCGTAGAGCTCGCCGTGGGTCACCGTCGAATAGACGCGATAGACCGACTCGGCCGAGGCGTTCGCGGGCAGCGCCGCCTTGAACATCCGGGCGGTGCCGGCGGTGGCCGACGGCGCCTGCTCCCCCTCGATCGCCGGCGAGTATCCCGGACCGGGCTGTTGGACGTCGAGGTCTGTGATCCGCTGCAGCACCCGGGACTCCTGCTGGAGCGCGTCGGTCACTGCCCGGCTCGCCTGCATGTTCTGGGCGACCTGCTTCGCGCGGCGCGCGCTCTTCAGGCTCAGCGCCAGCTCCCGGCACACACGCCGGCGCACACCGATGCCCGGCTCCATCAGCCACCACACCGTCGACGCGATCTCGACCGCGGACCTGGCGACGACCGTCGGCCCGATCACCGGCACGCGGTCGCCAAGCAGCTGTCGCAAGGCTCCCAGATCGTCCAGGACCGCATCCATCATGAGATTCGCCGCCGCATACGCGGTCCGGGGCGGCCGATTCCCCCAGGGTCCGTTTAGGCCCGTCTCGCTGTTGGCCAGCTCGGCCTCCGCCTGCGATGCCGCACCAGGAGTCCACGCCGGCTCCCGCACGCCCCGCTCGCCGAACGCGAGCGTTGCCTCAAGAGCTTCCCGATTCTGAGTGATCACCACCTGATGATCCATTTCCGGCATCTCCCCACATCGCCTGCGCAGACCGCCCAGTCTGACAGCGCGGCCTTCGGTCACCGAGGGAATCTCCCTGTACGCCCGGGCCCCGGCGCGGCCCCGGCCTCGGCTGCCGCCAGTTCGCGCCGCACCCGCCTCTCGGCTGCGACCAACATCATCGAGCAGCACGGCGGCACGGCCCCCTTGACCATCGGCACCGGCCTCAGTGTTCCGCAGGCAGCGGGCAGTCGTGGCTGTGGGCCCGCTACCGCCGTCGTCCCCGGCGCGCTCTGGGCCGGGCCGCGGCTGGGCGGCGTCCGATGGTGCGGCCGCGGCTGAAGCCGAGACGGTCGCTGAACTCACCGGCCTTGGCAAGTTCGACCTCGTACCGCGGCTCGAAGTGCTCGTCCGTGACGCTCAAATCACTGATCCGGTGGTGGAAGAAGGACTTGACGCCGGGACGGGAGCGTCCACCGGTGCGGTCGTAGACGTACAGGTACTCCTGGCCGACCCCGTCCGTGCGCCGCTTGAAGCGCAGGGCGTAGGGCTCGACCAGGCGCCGGTGTCCCTCGTAGGTCACGAGCATCAGTTTCCGCTCGGCGCCCGCTTCCATGATCGGCGTGCGCAGGTGCGCCGGATAGAAGGCGGCCTGTGCGTTGTGGCCGCTGCGGAAGTCGGCGAAGAGCAGGTCCAGTTCGCTTTTCCAGCGTGCCACCGTGCTGGTGAACTCCGGCAGGCTGTCACGGGCGCAGGTGATCGTCGTGTCCCACAGGGACTGCATGCTGTCGAAGGGAATCGCAGTGAGCAGGTTCAGGGCCGCGGCCGGGCTGGGCGAGAAGATGGTCTTCCGGAGGAACGTGCTGACCAGGGTGCGCCGGTTGACGGGGATCTCGCTGTTGACGAACGTTGAGTAGGTGAGGTCGAACAAGTCGCGAATGGAGCGGCGTTGCAGGAGGCACTTGAGCTTGTCCGCAAGTGCCTCTTCCAAGCTGATCACCGTCAGGTCCGCGGTACAGGCTGCCTGGTCGCTGTATGGGTGGATGAGCGTGCGCGACTGCGCAGGGAGCTGAAGACGAGTGAACTCGGTGACGTCCAGGTGCAGGCTCACCGGCATGCTGCTGGTCGTGCCGTAGAAGTCGGTGAAGAGCAACTGGTAGGTGTAGACCGTCTGTTCGCGGTTGATCCTGTCCCTGCTGAGCTGCTCAGTGCGATCGAGGTGGAACTGGACTCCTGTCCTGGCCTGCGCCATCCGCCCGATGTCGTTGAGCGCTTCAAGGAAGTCTTGGGCGTCGACGGGGCCGGGGGAGGCGAAATCGAGATCCTCGGAGAAGCGCGTGGTCCCGAAATACCCCTTGCGCAAGGCGTTTCCGCCTTTGAGGACGAGACGATCTGCGAGCCGGCTCTCTCCGTAGAGCCCGGCGAGGAACCAGCCGAAGACGTAGTCGCGCTGCACGTGGGACGGGTCGACTCCGAGTTCCGCGCTTCTCGCGTCGATCTCGTCGCGGCTGATCATGGAATTCTCTCTCGGTACGTGCTGACGGCGCAGATTCCTCAGGCGACGCACAGGCGTAACCACGATACCGGCCCTCGGCCGGAGCGTTGGACGGCGAGCAGTTCTCGCAGATGCACCGCGCCAGGCTTGCCGGTGCCGGTGAGCCGCCGACCGCACGGGCGCCGGGCCCAGGGGACGGCGCCTCGCTGTCGGGCCCGCCCCCTGGACCGGACGGTGTGCACGCCGCCGTGCCGCATTCGGTCCCGCACCGTGCTCGACAAGGCGAACGCGAGTGGGCTGCAATGACCACGGAGGACGATTCCAAGGACGCCTCCGAGTCACTCACCGAACCGAGTTGAGATACAGCGCGGATCACTCATGCCGGCCGATAGAGTCGACTGGGCCATCCGTGAAGCAGATCAGCGGCTGGGGAAACGGCCCCCGAAGAGGAGACTGAGATAGGTGAACGCGGTGGCGTGATCGTCCTTGTGATAGGCGTCGAGTGCCTTCCTGGCGCGGATCGCTCCCGTCCTGAGCTTGGAGAGTGCCTCTTGGCGAGTCGCATCGCTGGAGCATGCGGCGAAGCGTCCGGCCTTGTTCTTGGGGTCGTTCATGGCGGCGAGCTGATGGCCATCCAGCTTCTCCAGAAGACCGCATATATCCCAGATTGCGATGAAGTTCGGCTCACCCGCCATATGCTGGGCGGCGCGCATCTCCAGGTAGAAGGAAGAGACCGGCACGTTGTTGTAGTACTTCCAGGCCTTGGCCAACCGTGCGAGCTTCTTGGCGCCGCCGGCCGCAGCAGGCCGCTGGTTGACCTCGTTCACGTACTCCAGGTGGGCCGTGGGGGCGGAGTCCATCCAGCCGCCGGCGGCTCCGGGGATGTCATAGACCGACGTGTCACCGCCGCGGAACGTGAGAAAGGCCGGAAGGACCTCCCACGTCTCGGTGCCGGCAGCGAAGCGGACCTGGACTGTGGGGCGTCGTATGACGACCTCGGTGGAGGGGAAACTCGCCTGCAGTGCCGATTTCACCCAGCCCAGGGCGGTGTCCGAGCTGTTCGGGCGACCGGCCTTCAGGCTGGCCAGAAGATCCACATCGCAGTGTCCGCGGACCCCCGTCCCATGAGTGAACGATCCTGTCTCCCTGAACAGCGACACTCCGAAGGCCGCGGCCTGCAACGAGGCCTCCACACTGCGCCGATGGCGCGCTTTGGCGTCACGCTCACTTACGGTGGGCGTCAACTGCTGCAAGAAGAGGTCGAACCCCTGATTTACGGAGAGTGCCATGTCTGCTCTCTAGTGCGCTTCGGACCGGTTGGCGGACGCGTCGGTTGCGTAGGACTGGCCGCCGTCGTCGATATTGGCCTTGCCTCGCAGGTAGGCGCGTCGGCTGGGCGGTTCGGCGGTTTTGTTCTGTTCGTCGCGTCGTGCTGTGAGTTCAGCCAGCGCGCTACGAGCCTCTTCCACGGTCCATGCCGGGAGATCGATTTCACGGGCCTGGCGAGCGGCGGTTTGGATCTCGAGATAGGCGTTGGCTGCCGCGGCGGCCTGGTTCATCCGATGGGATGCGTTGATGGTGGTCAAGATGGCCCCCAGGACAGCGGCAGCGAGGGCAACCAGCCCGGCGATCACACGCCCGGCGGCCGTCACCAGGGCCGTGGCACCGGCGATGGCTGCCAGACCACTTGCCGGGACACCCAGCCATAGATTGATGAGGCGCCAACGCTTGGCTTGCTCGAACTGAGACTGCGCGCTGTACTTCGCACTCTCCTCGAGGCGTTCCAACTCGTCTGAGATGGCCTGGCGGCGTTCGGCTTCGGTCGGCGGGGAGGTTTCCGGCATGAAGGAACGCTACCGGTAGGCACTGACATCAACGCTCGCGCTCACCGCTTGCACTCAGCGCACGGGCCGCCTGTGAGGCCCCGCGCTGCCCGTGATGGAGCTGGCCGGACGGCCTCGGCCAGCGCCCATCGGTTGGTGCCGTCACCCCTGCTCGAGCCCGTCGTCTTCGCTGGCGGCAATGTACCGGGGATGTTTCTCGTCCGCGTTGCGTGCGAGATGGAGTGGCAGGGGCAGCAGGGTGCGGCCGCTCCAGCTGGCGGATTGCTGGGAGAGGCGGGCCGCGAGCCCGACCAGCCGTTCCTCCTGCCAGGTGCCGGCCCGGGCGACGGTGTACTCGGTGCGGGTGATGGCGTGGAAGTCGGTGCCGAGCTTGCTCTGCGAGGTTTCTGGCAGGGTGCGGCGGGTGTAGTCGGTGCCGGTGCGCTGACCGCCCTTGTGCTGCCGTGTCTCTGCGGCGAACAGCCAGGAGTTGACCCCGCCGTGGTCCGAGACGTAAAGGATCTTCTCGGGCATGGCCGCCTTGTCGGCGTCGCCGGGGCGTTTGCTGCTGCCGCCGACGCGGTGTGTGGGGCGTGGGGTGCGGCTGCCGTGCGTGACGCGGACGACGGCGATGTCCCGGCCGCGGGCGGCCAGGGCCAGCCCGGGCAGCAGCCCGTCGCCCAGGGTGGGATTCGCCAGGCCCGGCCACAGGTCCCGGTGCTGCTCGGTGAAGACCACTACGCCGCGATCGCCGGGCAGTTGCGCCAGGGCTTGCTCCACATGATCGCGTACTCGTGCGGGCCCGCCGGTCTCGTCGCGCAGGTGATGGCCGGGCAGGCCGATCGGTCCGGCATGGTGGCGGGTGCGGCCGATTGCCAGGGGCAGCCACTGCTGGCCGCTGTACATCAGGGCCGGCCAGTACCTCTCGTCAGGGTGGTGCGAGGCTTGCAGCGCGACCAGGGTGACGGCCAGGACCGGGGGAGCGGTGGCGCGGCCGCGGATGCGGGGGAAGCGGTGCAGCCGTGTCCACAGACCCACCAGCCAGGTCCGCCGGTCCAGTGCGGTGTCCCGGGCCAGGGGGTGGCAGGCGGCGGCCGCCAGCCGGTCGTCGATGACGCCGCAGTCTGTCAGCAGCCCGCCGGTGGCGATCTGTGCCGCGGCGTCTTCCTTGCGCGTGATGGGCGGCGGTTCCTGGTCGTTCCTGGCCGCGCGGGAGCGGGCGATCTTTTCGGCGAGGTTGGGCTGGTAGAGGTCGCCGAGCGAGGCCATGGTCAGAAACTGCGACGGCAGATCGCGGCCGGCGAACAGCGGCTTGAGCGCCGTCTTGGCATCCGCCTCACCGCGGGCCGGCAGGGAGGTCTCGACAAGGGTGGCGACGAATTCGCCCGGATCGGAGGGCCGCAGCATCGACAGACCGTTGAGGACCGGGGCCCGGTTGTGCGGGCCGTGCCGCACGAGTTCGGGAACCCGCACCGTCATCAGCTGCAGTCCCGGTGCCAGCACGGTGGTGTGCCCGTCCTTGAGTGTCTCCACCTCCGGCTGGGCGAAGTCGCGGGCCAGCTGGGCCAGGATCCGCTCCTTCCACGCCCCGGTTTCATACAGGGCGACGATCCGCAGGCTTTGGAAGCCGGCTGCCACAACGGCGGGCAGGATCTTGTCTGGGGCCACCACCGGAGACGGTTCGGGCGACAGCCGGGGCACCCTGACGCTGCTGCCGGTGTAGGTCAGGGGGGCGGCGTCCAGCATCCTGCTGGCGTGCTCCTCCAGCCGGCGCATCAACCGTGACCCCGCCCCCTTGCCGATGGGGTGCACGGCGGTGGTGTGGATGCCCCGCACCGGCCCGGGCTTGTCAAAGTCGACTGCGAACGGGTCGGGCAGCGGCGCGATCCCGCAGGCCTCGACGATCTGCGCGGTCGCCCCCTTGTACTGCGCCGACTTCAGCGTCCACTGGCCGTGATCGTCCTTGGCCCACCGCAGGTGCACCGGCGCCTTGAGCACGATGTCGGGGTTGGCGGGATGGCACACATGCGCGTTCTTTACCCCGTACCAGCCGGTGGCGATCCGCGCGGTGCGCGCCTCCAGATGCGCGACCAGCATTCGGCCCCCGGGAGCCGGGTCGACGTCGATGTGGATGCGGTCCATGGCGTGACCCACACGGCGGCGCCGCTCACCGGTGGCCTCGTCGATCCAGCTCGCCTCCCGCTCCATCGGCTGCGCCCACGTCAGCAGGTCGCCTTCCGATTCCAGGACCAGCGCAAGCGGCTCGGCCAGCGTCTCGACCTCCCACGGTTCGCGGCGCAGCAGCTGGGCCAGCCGCCAACTCGCCACCCGAAAAGCCCAGTTCGGTCCCGTGACGCGGCCCTCAAGGTCGCGGTGCAGCACCTCCTGCAGCGGGTGGGGGCCGCCTGCCTCGTCGACCAGGTACTGGCTGAGCGTGTCCTGGCCCTCCCAGCCGGTCAGCCGGCCCTCCCATTCCCGTACCAGCCGCCGCCACACCGTGAAGTCGAGCGGCTCCGACGTGACGATCAGAGCCCGCCTGGTCCACGGCCCGGTCAGCGGCGGGCGTTCCGGGTCGGTGAACACCAGCCGCCGTCCCGTGACCGCGCGGGCCGCCGTCGCAAGCGAGGCGGTCGGGCGCTGCGCGTCGAGCGAGCGCGGCTTGGGCAGCCGTGCCCAGGCCTGGCTGAACTCCTCGGGCAGCGGATACACATACACCTCGCCCATCAGCTCGCCGGTCAGTGCGAACGACAGGGTGCTCAGCGCACTGGGGCTCTTGGCGGAGCGGCTCACGGCGTCTCCCCGGGAAGGTCGTGGTCGGCCAGGCTTAGAAGGACATCGAGGGTGGAGCGGTAGATCCGGTCGATGAGGTCCCATTCATCGCGCCGCTGCCACTCTGCGCGCAGCGTGGACAGCAGGTGGGGGAGGGTGGAGTCGGTCGCGGTCTCGGTGAACGCGGCGTCCGCCAGATGCAGGCGGCCGTGGTCTCCGCCACGGCGGGTGCGGCCGCCGAGCTGGATCAGACGGGTGAGGATCTCCGCCACGATCGCGGTCTTCACGTCTTCGCCGAGGTCCTTGAAATAGTGCGAGCCGCGCCGGATCTCCTCGAACGTGCGTCCGGCGGACAGCCGCAGCTGCTCAAGGGCCGCGGCTGGCTCGCCGCCGGGCGGAGGCGCGTCACGGTAGGCCAGCGAGTTGACCATGGCTAGCAGCACGGCCGGCTCTTCCATCACCAGCACCGGCCGCACCACCAGACAGGCCACGTGCAGCAGCGACCGCCCGCCCTGGTCGACGATGTTCAGGCCCCGCTCCACGCGGGCCATGGGCGCCAGCAGGAACCGGCACCGCCCGTGACCGACATGGAAGGGGAACTGCTCCAGCCGGTCTGCCGGGACGGGCACCCAGCCCGGGGGGTGTTTCTCGTAGCGCGGCACCTCCTGCGGCCGCACCGCCACACAGATCTCCCCGGCCGGCGCGCCGGCCGAGATCAGCCCCTGCGCCAGCAGCGGTCCGGCGTGGTAGGCCTCGAACGCCACCAGCACGTGCGCCCGGTGCGCTCTTGCCGGATCAGCGGCCACCTCCGCCAGCTCCGCGTCCAGCCGCGGCCACAGGGCCGCACCCATCTCCTGGTACGCGTCCTCGCGCCGCTGTCCGCGCAGTCCCGAGATCCGTGCCCATTGCCCGTCCTCGTGCTGCACCTTGTCCAGCACGGCGCTGAGACTGCCGTTGACGTCGTCCGGCACGTACCACGACGGCGGTGTGAGCAGATGGTGCCGCGGGGCGTGCGGCATGTGCGCGGTCGCCGACAGCCCGATCACGACACGCCGTCGGCCGCCGTGCGCCAGCGCCGTGACGTCGCCCAGATAGCTGATGTGACTGTGCGGGTCACCCACGAAACTCTTGAGGGTAAGGGTGGTTGCCGCCAGGTCCTGGTCGTTGAAGTGCTCGCTGAACGCAAACAGCGGCCGCCCCAGCGGCCCGTAGGGCGCCGCACGCCACGGCACGTGCGACGACAACACCTCCGCCAACTCATTGGAGGCCGTCATCCCCGCCCCCTGCAAGGCAGGTGCCACGCCCACGATCTGTCGCAAGATCTCGCGGCTCTTCTCCAGGAAGGCCCGCCGCGCCGCGTACTGGACGAGATCGGTCACGTCCTCCGGCGGGGCATCCTGCGCAGTGTCCTTCGGCGAGTCGTCCCCGGCGGCCGCATCCTGCGGCGACGGGTCTGCGGTGACCTTCCTGAACCGGTCGGTGAGTTCGGCGAGGGTGTCGGCGCTCAGACTGCCCTCGTCCGACAAGTCGGTCAGCGACGACAGGACGGCCCGCAGTTCCTCCAGCCCTTCGACCTCCTCGCTCTCGTCCAGCTCGCCGGTCTTGCTGAACAGCCGGTTCACGGTGCGCATGTGCGCTTCGCTGGGCCGCTCCCCGGGTTTCAGTTTGAAGATCCGGTGGGCCAGCATTGCATCCCACCGCCGCGGCACCACCAGTCTGCGCCGCTCCCGGTCCGGGGTGATGGCCCCCCGCGCCAGGTGCGACACATACGTCTCGGCCAGCCACGACAGCCGCTTGATCTTGGGGTGCAGATACTCCTCGACCTCACGGCTCAGCCGCAGACAGTGACGGCTGAACTGCTCCTCCAGCTCGCGTACCGGGCTGCTGGCCGACCCGTACCGGGCCAGCAGGACGCTCTTGGCGCTCTCATCGAACGCCTTGGCCTGCAGCGCGTCGACCTCGTCCATCATCACCACATGCGCCCGGCGCAGCAGCAGTTCCTCCACCGTCACATCCCCGCGCTCCACACCGCAGTCGGCCAGCGGAACGTGGATGCGCCCGATGAGGAAGTTGGTGTGATTGGTGATGAGGATGTCCGCGTCCAGCGCGGCACGGTGGTGACGGAACTTGCCGCAGGTGGCACGCCACGGACAGCACCGTGTCTTGCCGGAAGAGTCCTTGAGCTGGTCGCACGGTTCGTTGCCGGGATCCCACAGCTCCACGCCCCGCGACTCGGGCGCCGCGTGCGCGGTCAAGGCGCAGCTGTAGGACATTTCCCCGAACACCCACTCGCGGTGCTCGGCATCGTCGTGCACGCTGCCCGCGGTGTCCTCGGCGAGCTTTTGCATGCCGCGGGTGGAGATCAGCGGCACCACCACCGGCAGCCGGCCTCTGTGTTCTTTCTTGTCTGTCCGGCGCAGGGTCTTCGCGTCCCGGCGCAGCCGTGCCACCGCCTGCATCACCTGCGCGTTCTGCGGCACCACCACAGCAGCCGTCAGACCGCGCCGCGCACACCACAGGGCGATCAGCTCCGAGGCGATGTTCTTTCCCAGCCCGGTAGGGGCATGCAGCACATGGGTGGCTCCCGCCTGCGCATGGAACTCCTCGCCCAGTGCCGAGCCGTCCGCATGGTGCAGATGCTCTCGCAGGTCCGCGACGGCCTTCACCCGGTGCTGCTCCCCGTAGGCGGCGTCGAGCCGCTCGGCCAGCTGCTCCAGGTCGCTGAGGGGGATCCGCAGATCGTCAAGGTCAGCGCCGTCCTGCAACACCGCGGCCGCAGCCTTCCCGGGCTCAGCAATGCGCAGGTCGTAGTGGACGCCGACGGCTCGCCGCGACGGGCTCAGCGGGTCGTTAATCCGCAGTTCGGAGAAGTAGCGCCCGGGCGCGGCCGGCTGCCGCCGCCGGGCACGGGCAGCGCGCGCCACATGGCCGTCGATCTCCGCCAGCAGACCGTCAATGCGCGCGCCAGAGTCGGATGCAGGCATCACCACGACCTGCCCGTCCTCGTCGGCCGCAGCGAACTCCGCTCCTGCGCCGGCCGCCGCCACCCGGGCGGCCTCCTCACGGAAAACACTGCGGTGCGCCAGCGAGGCGGGACGCCTGCGCAGCAATCGTGCCACCCGTAGCCGGTCATCCTGGGACAGCGCCGGCCACTGCTCCCACCAGGGCAGATGCCCGGACAGCAGGAAGTGAGCGTCGTCCAGACGGGCCACCTGCCGCCACGCGGACTCCTCCTTGGGGGCCCGATTGGGAAAAAGCCGGGCCGCCAGCAACACGGAGGCCCGCACCACCAGCGGCACCGTGACGCTTCCGCTGCCGGCCGTGCCGCTCATGCCGCCCCCCGCTGCAACTGGGCGCTGATCAGGCGTTTGAACGACGCCACCGTGTGCACGGCGTACCCGTCCGGCTCCAGCGCCGCACGCAGCGGCTTGACCTGCTCCGACCGGTAGGACGGCACCACGATGGTCTTCGCCCGCGGAGGCCGGTCGATGATGCTCTGCTCGTTGGCGACGTCCTTGACATCGACCAGGCACCGCCCGTCCGGCAACGTCACCCCGATGTCCCAGGAGTCCATCTCACCCCAGCGCTCCACCTCCAGCCCCTTGCGCTCCAGCCACCGCATCAGATCCACCTCGGTCAGCCCCGGCACGGTCAGATGACGCCACACCGGCCAGTCCAGGCACAGCACACCCTCACCGCGACGCGCAGCCAGTCCCGGGGGCCCGTTCACCACCTCGGGCGGATCGCTCAGACGCCGTCCCGGCCGCAGCAGCACGCGGGCCTTGCGCTGGTGCGGCAGAAAGTCGCAGCGCAGCAACTCACCCGTTAGCCGCATCGGGTACGCACACACCGGGCACGGCCACCACCACACCGCACCCCCTCGCACGCAGCTGCGCTCCGCCGGCAGCGGCCGGTAGACCTGCATGCGCGCACCCCCGCGCCGCGCGTACTCCTCGAGAATGCTGTCCTCGGTACCGGTGGGGACCTCCACCAGCATCAGCCGACCGGCGACGTACTGCGCCTGGCTGCCGCTGGCCAGCTGCCGGTAGATTGCGTGTTCCGTCTGCTCCGCCGTCTGCCACGACCAGGTCGGCAGCCAGTCCCGCCCGCCGTCCAGTCCGCCGGTAGCAGGGTCGAAGAGCACCTCGAGGTAGGAGCAGCCGACTTCGAAGGCTTCCTCGGTCAACTGGGCGGACTGCTGGTCGTGTCCGTCCTCCAGAATCACCAGGTCGCCCATCTCGGCAGGCAGGGCGGACCAGTCCAGAGGGATCCACGACCGCAGCGGACGAGTGAGGTTGCCGATCAGGCCGGCAGGTGTCTCGGGACCGGCGCCCAGTGGGAGGTGCCCCAGGATGACGCCGTGCATGCAGGAGATCTCACGCCAGGCCCGCGGCTCTTCCAGCCGCCGGGTCCAGGCCACCCCGGCACGTAACGCTGCACTGATCACTTTCCGCCCGAGGGCGTACTGAGCATCGCTCATCGCGAGGCCCCCTTTCCACACCCCACCAAAGGTTTTGGGGCTGCACGGGTTCGGAAACCACAGCCGAGACCGTACAAGGGGCCACTGACACACGCGGGTTGAGATCCGACAAATGATCAATTCAGACCTTGGATGAAAACTGGAGAGAGTCCAAAAGCAAATACCTCGATCGAATTCAGGCATGGAGCGGTCGTCCCGCGTGCTGCTGCACACGACGAGCCCCGGCACGCGCGGACGTGCCGGTCTGCGGCTGCGGACGCACTCCCTCGACCAGTTCGGGACACTGTCGTCGTTCCTGCGCCGGCAATGGCATGCCGGACTACGCTGAGGCGGGTGCACAGAGACTTAGGAAAGAGCGTTCCGGTCGGCGTAATGGGGCAGTCCGGCATACCCGTTGACCGGTTCTACGGGCGGCCGATGGACATGGTCACCTGGGACGACGACAACTTCGTGCACAGCGACCCCACGTGCCACGAGGCGATAGGCACCAGCCCCGGGCAAACGCGCCGCGTCCGCTTCGACGCGGACAGCGCCTTCAGCATGTGCGGCTGCTGCCGTGTGGAGTCCCTGGCCGCGGACGCCGGCCTTGCGGACGCCGTCTTCGACCTCGTAACCCTCCTGGAGGCCCTCCAAGAGGAGGACGAAGAAGCAGAAAACCGTCAACAGCCGCACTATACGCCGGACTTCCTCGGGCCCAACTTCAACCGCGACCACTGGCGCAACCTGCAGTTCCGGCTGTCGGTGACCGTCGAGGGCGTGAGGGCGCACCCATGGCTGCACGACTGGGCGCGTCCGGCGCTGACCCGTGCCGCAGCTCATACGGAACGCCGCTGTGAAGAACAGCGGACCCTCATCGACACGGTCACCCTCGAAAAGGCCGCCGTTGCTCTGCAGCAGCGCGAGCAGTCCACCGAGCAACTGGCGCAACTCTGGCAGGCGTGGCGGCACAGGGAGGACTGGCGCATCACCACCAGCCCGGACTACGCCTGCTACGACAAGGGCGCCCGGCTGCGCCCGCCACCACGCGCCGGCATCGCCGAACGCGGCGCAGCGACCGTGGAGGCCAGCGTGCGGCTTCCTCCCATCGGCCCGGACGATGACGGATTTCGGCTGGTGGAGCCGCTGTCGATGTGGGAGATCGCCGCGCTCGCCGTCTACAAGACCACCGCTGACTGGGCCGCAGGCGTCATCACCCTGGCCGCGCCGCCCGTCGTCGTGCAAGAACTCCTCCATCCCGCCAGGGGCCTGGACATCACACCTCGTGCAACGGGCGCGGCCCGGACGCCACAGCCGCCCGCAGCGCCGTGACAGTCGCCAGGATTGAAACAAAGGTTCTATTGTGGGTGGCGGTTACGGCGCACGGGGCGCGGGCGGCTGCCGGTGACCGGGGATGAGCCGGGTCGTTGGGAAGACAGCGGCGGGAATCCTGTCGGCGGGGCGAGGCGCGGTTCGAGGGGATGGAGGGCCGACCGGTGAGTGACCGCAGCGCGATCGAGTGGACCGAGGCGACGTGGAACCCGACAACGGGCTGCGACCGTGTCTCCGCCGGCTGCGATCACTGCTATGCGCTGACGCTGGCGAAGCGGCTGAAGGCGATGGGCTCGCCCAAGTACCAGGCCGACGGTGATCCGCGTACGTCCGGTCCCGGCTTCGGACTGACGCTGCACCCTGACACCTTGCGCGTACCCTACGGGTGGAAGAGTCCGCGGACGGTGTTCGTGAACTCGATGAGCGACCTCTTCCACGCCCGGGTGCCACTGGACTATGTGCGGCAGGTCTTTGCGGTGATCGCTGAGACGCCGCAGCACACCTACCAGGTCCTCACCAAGCGCGCCCGCCGCCTGCGGCAAATCGCTGGGCGGCTGGAGTGGCCGGCGAATCTGTGGATGGGGGTCTCGGTGGAGAGCGTCAGAGAACTGCCCCGCATCGAGGACCTGCGCCAGGTGCCAGCCGCGGTGCGGTTCTTGTCGTGCGAGCCGCTGCTCGGCCCGCTGACCGGCCTGGACCTGACGGATATCGACTGGGTGATCGTGGGCGGAGAATCCGGGCCCGGAGCCCGCCCCATGGACCTGGCCTGGGCACAGGATGTGGTGACCAGCTCCCGCCAGTCCGGCTGCGCCACGTTCGTGAAGCAGCTCGGCTCCCGCTGGGGCAAGCACCACAAGGAGATCAGCCGGTTCCCCGCCCCGCTGCGGGTCCGCGAATACCCCAGGCCACGCGTCCACGTGTGACCAGCCCTGCCCGCCTCATCGCGGGAGGGCGTCTCAGGCGGGCAGGCTGACCTGGCTCTTCGTCGTGAGTTTCCCACTGGAGAGCAGGGTCACCTGGCCGTTTTGCCGCATCTCCCGTATGGCCTGCAGGGCGTGTTTCGGCATCCAGCGCGAGGTCTCGGTCAACAACCACTCGCCCACCGTCTCCACCGTCGCCGGCCCCATCGACAGGCGCTGCGCGACCAGTTCCAGCAGTTCGGTGTCGGCGAGCCCAGCGGCCTGGAACAGGTCGATCTGACCATCAGGGATCGCACCGCGCGTACGCGGGTCGCGGAAGCTCTCACCGTCCCGGTCGTCGACCTTCCACATGGCCTCCTTCATCGCTTTCAGACCGGCGGTGCTGCCGGTTCCGAAGACAAGGTAGAGCGGCTGTCCGGTGCGGGGGACCAGTTCGAACTGCAGCTGGTAGGGAAAGCCCGACCGGCGCAGGGCGTCCCGGTAGGTCGACAGCCACACACGCCACCGCTCGTCGGGGCGGCTTTCTGCATCAGCAGGCGTCCAGAATGCACGGCCGCCGAAGACGGTGTCGAGGACGTCCGGGTTGAGGTTCTCGCGTCGGCTGAACCAGTTGGGCCCGAAGGTGGTGACGACCTCGCTGGAGGGGTTGCGGGCGATGCGCCGCATCACATCCAGCGGAACATTGACGCTGCCCCAGCTGTCGAAGATGCCGAGGATGGGCTGGCCCCAAGCACCCAGCCGGGTCAGCAGGGACACGCTGTCGGTGCCGGCGTCGCCGCGCTGGACCTCGATGTGGACCGGCAGGTCGCGCAACGGTCCGAAGCGGGTGTGGAGCTCACCCAGCAGGTGCTGGTGCCGGGCATGGTCCTTCTCGATGAAGATCAGGTGCACACGCCGGGGACTGAGGTGCATGCGGTCGACCGCGCTGTGGTTCAGCAGGCGTTCGAGAATGAAGACGGGCGAACCCGGTTCTCCGTCCTGGTAGCGGCCAGGACCGGCGAACGCGTCCAGGAGCGTGACACGGGGGCGGGAGTAACCGGTGCGCTGGGACGTCTGCAGCAGAATGGGCCACCAGGCGTCCAAGTAGCGCTGGTACAGGCGATGCTTGGCGGCCGTCGCCGGTTCCAGCTTCCATAACACACCCATCCCGGCCCCCTCCAGGTCGATGGGCGGGCATGTGCCAGCCGCACCCCTAGACCACTGATGGTGAGAGCAACCCGGTTTGGTGTAAAGAGCACATACGAGCCGCCAAGTACCGGTATCCGCACGGCCGACGCCGAAGTTTGCCGATGATCGGCAGGCCTCTAGGCTTCCTTCCGCAGCAGAGCGCATGTCGGGGTAGGGGGCACGTGGTGGAGTTGGCGCGGTTGTCATCGTTGGCTGAGCAGCTGGTCAGGATCGGGTTCGAGCGGCTTGCCCAGGGCGCGCCGACCGTGCTGAGCAGCTCCCCGCTCGCCGGCGAGCTGGCCTTCCGCGCACCGGAAGACTGGCAGAGCGTACCCGAGCCGTCGTGGGAGCAACTGGCGCCGCGCGCAGCAGAATTGCTCACCCAGGGGCCGTTGCTCCTGGTGCCGACCTGGGAACGAAGGCCGGACTCGGAACGGCGCCGTGCAGCCAGTCCCCCGGACTACTACGTCGAGGTCATGGCCGCGTGCCGGCCGCCATCACCCGACGCCGTGATGGCGGTGCTGCTGCCGGCACACCCATGGGTGTCGGATCAGCCCTGGGCGGCCGAGATGCGCACCAAGATCGCCGAGCACTGGGACATCCTGCTCCTCGCCTACGGGACCGGCATGCTGACGCAGATTTCCGCGAACGCGGAATCAGCGGTTGTCTTCCTGCGGGCCCGCGCGCAGACCAGCCCCGTCCTGAAGCTCTTCCAGGTGCCACGCCCCCGCCCCGACGAGACGGCTGTCGTCAAGGACTTCGAGCGACTGCTTCACCGTCAGGGCGGCAGGGGAGAGTACGGCTATGTGCTGCGGGAGATCCCCGGCCCGCAACAGAGTCTCTACTTTGACCGCTTCGACCCGCATATCCTTCAACGCCGCGAGGACCTCGCCGGCTTCGGAGCCGTCAACGACCTGGGGGATCTCTTCACGTTCCGCCGCTCCTCCTTCAGCGACGCAGCCCTCAAACGAGGCAAGCAGCTGACATCCCCGAAGGCTCCCGGCGCGGTGCGCATGATCCGGCCACGCGACATCGCCAGGGACGGCACGATCACCCCGCCGTCGGAGGAGACCCTGTGGGCCACCATCCCCGCGGACCAGCAACTCACGGCGGGAGACCTGGTGCTCCGCCGCATGAACGCCCCGATCACGGTGCCTCCGCACGGCTTCTTTACCGCCGAGGTCGGCGAAGAGGACCTGCCCGCCGCCGCATCCGACCAAGTGGTGATCCTGCGGCCCATCAAACCGCTCTCCCGGCCGCAGGCCCGCCTCATCAGCATGTTCCTGCGTACCCCGCTCGCCCTGACCCTGGCCGGACCACGACTGGCCATCACCAGCATGGAAGCACTGTCCGCGCTGCCCGTCCCGCAGCCCGATGAGGCGCTGACCAAGGCCCTCGACGAACTGACCGCTGCCAAGCAGCAGTTCAAACGCTGGGAGCAGGAGGCGGACTCGGTGATCGAATCCGTCTTCTTGGAAAAGACCGCGGCCCAAGCACGCGCCCGCGTCATCGACTCCGGCCGCGCCTTGCGGCTGCGCGCCGAAGCAGCCTTACTGCTCGACGACCTCGGGCACAGCGTCCGCACCCGCTTCCCCTACCCCATCGCCTACCGCTGGCGCGAGACCGAGGCCCGCATCAGCGCCGGTGACACCCAGGCCGCCTACGCGGCGATCCTCGACACCGCCGAAGAACTGCTGTGCTATATCGCCCAGCTCGTCCTCGCCCTCACCCACGCCCGAAAGATCACCCTGGGCTCTGTGACGGCGATCCGCGACAAACTCGCCGGCGGCCGCAGCGGCCCAGGGTTCGGCGACTGGGCCAATGTGCTCAACGAAGCCGCGAGCAGCAAGCAGTTGAACAACCTTCCCCAAGCCCACCCCCTCAACGACATCCGGACCCTGCTGGCACACCAGGACGCCGAAAAGGCCCGCCAAGCCCTGAGCGAGCGCCGCAACAACCAGGCCCACCTGCGGCGAGTTGACCCGATCGATCTGCCCCACGCCATCGACGTCGCCTTCGCCGACCTGACCCGCCTGGTCGAACGGGCTCGCTTCCTGGCCGACCTGCCCCTGCTGGAAATCACCGATGTGCGCTGGGACGCCTTCGCGCGCAGCGCCCGCGTTGAGTACCGGGAGCTGGCCGGAGACCACCCAGTCGTCCCCACCCGCACCATGACCTCACCCAGCAACGACCTGGAGACCGGCAGCCTCTACCTCCGCGACACCGACGGCGCGCTGCACCTGCTGCGCCCCTTCCTGATCGGCCGGGACTGCCCGACCTGCCGCACCTGGTCCACCTTCCATGCCGACCGCGTCCCCAAGACCGCCGTGGTCTTCAAAAGCCTGGAACACGGCCACACACTCGAAGACACCTCTCCCGACACCCGCCGCCTGCTGGGGCAGATCGGCTTGGTGTGAAGCCTCGTACGGGGCAGGGCGCGGCATCGTCTGGCGGTCGACAGCGACTACGTCCAACGCCGACTCCGTCAGGCGCAGCGAACAGTCGAATCATTGATCACGTGCCTGCCTGCAGGACAACGCGTGTCCGTCTGGTCTGCCCCCTTCAGCCCGGCTGTCCGGTACGCCGCCGGGTTGGCGGCCTCACCCGCGCTCACGCACGACACCCGGGACGATCATGATTCGATGTGCTGACCAGGCGGTATGGCAGGTGCCGGATACGGCTTTGCGCCACCCTCCCGGCCGGTCATCGCGGGTGCGGATGCGGCCGGGTGCCCCGCAGAACTCGCAGGTGCGCTCCGCCTCCGCCTCGGCGGCAGCGATCAGCGTCCGCAGGATGTCGCCGCTGCCCGTTGGCCACCCCACGTAGACACGAAGGCCGCCGAGCTTCTCCTTAAGATCGAGGAGACGGTAGCCGGGCAAGACCGTACGGATCTGTTCGTGCAGACGCTCCAGCAGGTGCCGCCAGCCCGGTCCCACGGCGTGTATCCGTGCGGGGAGCTGGACCGGGCGCGCGGGAGCAGAGTCTTCGGGCATTCCCCCATCCTCGCGCACAGCGCGTCCATGCAGGCCATGCCCGTGTGCGAGGCGCCTCGTCTCCCGACCCGGACGGGGGGCCGGGTGGCTGAGCCCCGGCGTACGCAACGCCGAGACGCGGTCCGAGGCGGTGGACGGGAACGTCGCCGTTGGCGATCCGTGGACAGGCGGCGGGCTGGGCGCGCGGCAGTCATGGCGTGGGACTTACACACGGCCGTCCAGAGTCCAGCCTCCCGGGGCGGGAAGCAGTTCGGTGGTGATCATCTGGCCCAGCTTCCAGGGCAGGCAGGAGCGTTCGGCGAGTGTCGCCTCCAGCGTCTGTTCGGTGTGCGGAGCATGCACCGGCAGACGCCGGTGGCGGCCGCGGGCCGGCCGCCCCGCCATAGTCGAGGTCTGGCGGGTGCGCCGCGGCTGCGGCAGGAGCGGATGCTGGCAGGCCCAGATCTCGACCACGTCCCGGCCCTCGGCCGGGATGGCCCACTCCTCAAGGAGCAGCGCGACCCGCTCCAGCCAGGCGTGGTCCTCGTCCAAGGTCAGGGTGCGGCGCAGGCGCCGCCGTTCCCGCGCGGCCAGCGCCCGGGCCAGGTGGACAGCCTCCGGGTAGAACACCAGCGGCGCGACGCGCAGCTCGTCACGCCCGGCGTGTCCCAGCGCGCGTCTGCGGGCCTGCCACACGGGCGCGTTGAGAGCGGGAATGTTCCACCAGCAGGAGAGGATGGCGTAGGCGTCCGCGAACATGGCGCGGCCGCCCGCGCCCAGGCGCCGCTCCAGCTGCAGCCGCAGCCGGTGGGCGGTGACGACTTCGGGCAGTGCGGTCAGGGGGAGGGCGGCCGTCCCCGGTTCGCGGCGGTTGTCCAGCCAGCGGCCGTGGCGGGCGCACACCTGCCAGGTCGCATCGCTGGCCAGGTAGGCGTCCAGGCTGGTGCCCTTGGTACGGGCGCACAGCTCGCACACCCGCACCAGGTAGCAGCCGTCTGTGTCCCAGGGCCAGTCCCACACCGGTGGGCCGTCCACCGGCAGCAGCCGGTGGCTGCGCAGGTTCGGCAGCGCGCGCTGCAGCTCGGTGACTTGGCGGCCGGACATGACGGCGAGTTGCTCCAGTGCGGCCGGGTTCAGATACCCGTCGCTGTAGCGCGGGTCGCTCGGACATCCGCCTTGGCGCAGCGGGGTCCCGAACATGAGCCAGAACTCCTCATCGGGGATACCGCCGTTGAGGTCCGCCAGGCGGCGCGTGTAGGAGCCGGTTGACTCTCCGCCGATGAACGGCATCACCGACCGCCCCAGCCGCTTTGCTGGACGCCAGGCCTTCGCCCGGCGCGGTCGGGCCGCGCGGGCACGGGGTGTACGGGACGCCGTCACTGTCACATGCCTTCCTCATCATTGCCCTCGACGGAGCGCCGGTCTTCACCGTCGGGACACCGCGCCGAGCCCCACGGACCACGGCTACCCGAAGCGGCCAGCCGTGGCCCGCGAAGAGACGCCCCGCCTGTCCGTGTACTTCTCTACGGCCTCCGGCCGCCGCACGCGGTGCGTTCGGTGACCGCGCCCCGGGCGCGCCGTGTCTTTGGCCGAAAATCTTCGATGCGCGGCCCGGGCCGGTGCGTCCAGCAGGTACATTCCCGCGCGATCTGAGGGCCGGGCCCAGGGTCGGCCGGGCATGATGCGGTGCCTCGGCAGCTCCGTGAGGAGAGGGTATGGAGTTACGCGAGCACCAGATCGAGGCGCTCGCCGCGATCGATGCCGCCGTGGCCGACGGCGAGCGGCGCATGACGGTGGTGGCCGCCTGCGGCACCGGCAAGACCCTGATCGCCCAGCAGGCCGCGCAGCGTCTGGCTCCCCAGGGCGCCGTGTTGGTGCTGATGCCGACGAAGGCCCTGGTGACGCAGACCATCAGGCGCTGGCGTGAGGCCGGCCGTGAGGGGCTGGCGCTCGGGGTCTGTTCCCTGCGTCAGCGGGAGAGCGGACTGTCGCCCGGCGAGGCGGTGATGACTCGTCACCCGCGGGCGATCGCCCGTGCGATGCGGGTCGGCGGCCTGGTCACCGTGTTCGCCACCTACGGCTCGCTGCACCACATCCAGCGTGCCCACGAACAGCACGGCCTGCCGCCCTGGGACCTGGTGATCGCCGATGAGGCCCACCGCACTTGTTCCGCCTTCGGAGACGGCTGGGGCACCGTCCACGACGACGCCGCTATCCCCGCCAAGACCCGTCTGTACATGACCGCCACGCCCAGGATCTGGGGTGCCCCGGCCCAGGCCGAGCTGCTGCCGTTCATGGAGCGCATCCCGCTGGCCACCATGGACCACCGCGACATCTTCGGCCCGACCGTGTTCGAGCTGGGCATGGCCGAGGCCATCGAGCGCGGCATCCTGGCCGACTACCAGGTCATCATGCCGATCGTCGAGGACAGCGACCTGCACGCCATCCTCGCCGCCCGCCGCCCCGCCACCAGCGCCCACCACAACGGGCTGCGCAACGCCGCCGCCCAGGTGGCCCTGCTGCGGGCGATCGCCGAACACCGGCTGCGCCGCGTCCTGGTCTTCCACAACCGCGTCGCCCTCGCAGAGGCCTTCGCCGCCTGCCTGCCGGACACCGCCCTGGAGGTCGGTGAGGAACTGCGCATCGAGAACCTGTGGGCGCAGGCGATCCACGGCCAACAGCCGAGCGACTGGCGCCGCGACCTGCTGGACGACTTCGCCGACCCAGACCGGGACTGCGCGGTGCTGTCCAACGTTAGGGTGCTGAACGAGGGCGTCGACATGCCCGACGTCGACGCCGTGGTCTTCGCCGATCCGCGCTACAGCACCATCGACGCCATCCAGGCCGTCGGCCGCGGCCTGCGCCAGCCCCCGGGCGCCGGGAAGAAGACCACCCTGATCTTCCCGGTCTACCTCCACCCCGGCACCGACACCGCCGACCTGCTGCAGGACTCCGCGTTCGCGAACCTGCTCACCCTCCTGCAGGCGCTGCGCGCCCACGACAAATCGTTCATGGACCGCATCGCACTGCCCGCCCGCACGCACAGCGGCACCACCACGGAGCGGCGGGCCGTCTACTACGCCCATCCCGAGCGCGCCGCGCAACTGGCCCGCGCCCTCGGACTGGAGATCACCCTGCCGGCCATCGGCACCTGGGAACAGGCCCTCACCTCCGCCACCCGCTACCGCACCAGCTTCGGGCATCTCGACGTCCCCGCCGACTACACCGACCCGGACGGCTTCGCCCTGGGCGAGTGCGTGAACAACCTGCGCCTGCGCCACTTCCTGGACCGCCTGCCGGCCGAACACAAACAGGCCCTGGACGCGCTCGGCCTGCCCTGGACCGCGTCGGCGCAGACCTTCGACTCCATGCTGGAGCACGCCCGCACCTGGGCGGCCGAGCACGGCCACCTCGCCGTCCCCGTCAAGGCCGACATCGGCGGCCACCAACTGGGCAGATGGCTGGCCACCCAGCGCCGCAAGGCCGCCGCAGGCCAGCTGCCCGACGTCCACCAGCAGGCACTCGCTGCCCTCGACCCGCACTGGAACGCGCCCTGGATGGACTGGAAGCGCAAATACGGCCGTGCCAAGGCACTTGCCCAGACCCCCGGCTGGCGGTTCACCTCGCGGTCCCAGCATGCAAGCCGCGAGGACCGCATCACCATGAACTGGATCTACAAGCAGCGGCTGAAGTTCTTCCGCCTGGAGGATGCCCAGCAGGACCTGCTGCTCCAGCTGGGCATCCCGCCCCTGCCCGACGGCATCTACTACGACAGCTACTACGACCCCGAACGCCACGCCTTCTACGAGGGCCTGGGACACCTTGCCGCGTTCCTGACCCGCGAAGGCCACACCGACGTCCCCCGTCGCCACCAGGAGCCGTGGTGGGGCAACGGCGGCGAACTGTCAAAGACGTTCCCGCTGGGGGAGTGGATTCACCAGTGCCGCAAGCACCCCGAGGCGCTCACCGAAGAGCAGCGCCGCGCTCTGGAAGCGCTGCGCATGGTCTGGGATCCCAGCTTGGGACGCCGCACGCGCCCCAACCCGCCACGCTAGGCGCAGCTACGCCCAGGCGATCGAGGCCTGTCGCGCGCCCGTGCTCCGCCGCCCGTGCGGCAGAGCACGGGCGGCACGCGGGTCGGGGTGGCCACAAGCAGGTCACAGGTGCACGACACCACCGAGCGGGATGGAGTCCAACAGCTCCAGGGTGATGCGCTCCTGCTGGGAGCGGATCGCCGTCTGCGCCGCCTGGCAGATTAGATGCGACAGCATCCGCATGTTGCCGCGGCTGCGGGTGTGCAGGTACTGCGACAGCTCCAGCAGGTCGCCGCGGGTGTGCCGGTACAGCCGTAATTTCTTGTCGAACCGGTCGACGATGACGGCGAAGGTGCGGGACTCCTCGTCGCTGAAACCGATCCGGCTGGTGCGCAGCACCGGGTGATCACCCCACGGCTGCTCGTTCGGTTCCAGGGGCGTCTCATTGTCCCGGGTGAGCGGGTCGACGATGGAGCGTGCGCCGCGCCCGCAGTAGATGAACGTGGCGCCGGTCTCCTCGCTGATCATGTCCAGGTACTGGAACGCCAGTTCCGCCTCCACAGCGGTGCGCAGCCGCTCGATGCCGTCGATGAGAACGAGGAGGGTGCGGGCCTTGCGCATCGTACGGATGACGGACTCGGTCGGATCCCCGCTCTCGCGTTCCTGGCCCAGGAAACGGGCGAGGGCGCCCGCCCAGTTGCGGTTGCCGCGCGCCGTCGCCGGCACGTTCAGAGTGATCACCGGGATACGGTTCTCGTCCGGCCCGTACAGCTTGGAAAGCTTCTGTTCCCAGTGCACGCCGATCCACCGCAGCAGGGCGCTCTTGCCGGTGCCGCGCGGGCCTTCCACGATGATCCCGACCTTGCCGCCCTCGCGCTGCCGGTTGGCGTACACCCGCGTGGCGACCACCTTCAAGGCTTCGGTGATCGCCGGCGTGACCACGATGTTCATGTGCCCGTGGTAGAGCAGCCGCGGGTCGTGTTCGGTGACCTTCGTACCCTCCGGCGCGCAGTCGGCCAGGTCCGGCGGCTTGACCAGCCGGGCTGCCAGCGCCCGCCAGGCATAGCAGTCCTCGGGCCACAAAGGGGCCGGCGGGGCCAGGAACATCGGCTCCGGTTCGCTCATGCGGGCCAGCAGCCGCTCCGCCTCGCCGGCTTTGTCCGCCTCCATCAGGCAGTCCTCTTTCCGTTCTCTGTCCGGCTGGCGATCCTGGCACGCCCGGGGTGCCCAGATCGCCTGGCACGAGGCTCACGACACGCCGTCACCGTCGTCGTCACCGTCCTCCTCGTCGGTGGTGTGCGTCTGGCGGATATCGGCGATGATCCGCCGGTAGCGGGCAGCCAGGGCCTCACCGCCCTCACCAACCGCCCCACCGGCCGGGGCGCTTTCCCAGGCGGCGAGAGAGGCGTCCGGGGCCACCGGCCCGCTGTCCCAGTCGATGACCGCCTGCGCTTGGTTGGCCACGTAGAGGCCGGTGTCGTCCAGCGCCAGCGGATCCCCGTCCACCTCCGAGTCCAGCGGGTCCCTGTCCGATTCCGGGTCCAGGGCCAGCAGTTGAGAGCGGTCGAGCGGGGCGCGTCCCGCATACGGGTCGAACGCTGCAGCCGGCGCCGGCGGCGGCACGGGCGTGTAGCCGTCGGGCAGCTGTACCCGTGCGGCCCGGTCCGGGCCCTCGGCGGCGCGCTCCAGCAGTTCGGCGAGCGCCTGCGCGATGGCCTCCTCATCGATGATCCGGCCGCCCCGCTCGAGATGCTGGGAGGCGGCGATGTCCCACAAAAACTGCGTGAACGGCTGCCCGACCAGGTGCTGGTGCACCCACGTCGCCTCCACCCACTCGTTGGTGTCATGGTTACGCAGCCACACCCTCGACAGGTCGTTGGGCGTGTACCGCAGCTCCCACCGGCCTTTCCTCTTGCCCCGCAGTCCGGAGCGGACTCCGCGGCAGGGGTTGAGCCCCTTATTCGGATCGCGCTCGGGGTTGTCGTAGGTGCGGTTCTTGAACCGGATGCCCTGCTTGCTCACCCCCACCCAGGCGGTCGGCAGCAGCCGCAGATAGTCGTCGCGGGTCAGCGGGATCGGCAGATAGCCGTCGACGGCCACGCAGGCGGCGTACATCTGGTTCGGCGTCAGCTCGGGCAGGTAGGCGTCGTACGGATCGGCGAGCTCGGGATGCGGTGTGTTCTGCCAATCCAGTGCAATCCACTGCTGGAGCATGTCGTCGAGTTCGGCCAGCGTCCACAGCCGCTCGCCGTCCACGGTCCGCCGCACTCGCACGGGATCGTTGCCGGTGTAGGTGTTCACGTGCTGGCTGAACTTCGATTTCACGGTTCCGAAGGTGCGCTCCACGATCGCCTTGTCCTGGCCCGTGCGTTTGCGCGCCGGCCGCACCGAGATGCCCAGGTACTCACATGCGTCGAAGAAGGTCCGCCCGACGAACACCGTGCCGTGGTCGATGACGATCAGATCCGGGATGATCACCGGCCGGGCCGCGGCCTGCGCGAACCGGGCATCGACCGCAACCAGTTCCTCGAACGGCAGGTCGGAGGCGCTTGCGTGGACGGCCGCGTCGAACCCGGGCCGCATCGGTGCCGGTACCAGGGCCTGGGCCAGCAGCTCGCAGGCATCCACCGCCTTCGTGGCCCGGCCCTTGCGGCGCGGCGCTCCCACCAGACCGCCCTGGCCGCCCTTGCGGCGTTTGCCCCGCCGCCCGGACTGCTTGGGGCGCACCACTGCGGCGATGATGCTGCGGGTCGCCACACACACCGCGCAGGTCAGTTCCACCCGGGCCGGCTGACCGTCATCGCCCAGCACCCAGATGTCCAGATCGGTCGAGTCGATCTGCACCAGCTCGCCCGGCATCGTCGCCGACGTCACCGAAAACGGCGGCACCGACCCCGGGCCCGCCAGACGGAGACCGCCCCGGCTGCCGCCCAGGTCTCTGGCATCGATACCCAGTCGCTGCAGCAGTTTGTACAGCGTCGGCTCGGCCGGAACCTTGACCGATTCCCCGTGCGCGGCGCGCACCGTCCGCCGCAGCTGCTTGAACAGCTTGCGCGCGTCGCTGGGCGTGTCCATGCGCCGCCGCTGCCGGTCCACCAGCATCAGCAGCAGGTCCACCACCCGCGCATCGGTCAGCCCGTACAGCCGCCGCTGTTTGGTGCTGCGCCCATCCACCAGCGCCGTCACAGTGCGCTTCTTGCGGTACGCCAGCCGTTTGGCCTGCACCGTCTGCCAGGACACCGACCAGCCCAGCACGGCATGCAGCTCCGCCGCCTTGGCCTGGTAGCGCTCGATGAACGTGGTGGTGGCCGGGTCGTACATGGGCCGCGGCCGCGCGCCTGCGGGCGCGTCGGGCGGCAGCCCGGTGTCGACCTCGATGACCGCCCGCCACCACGTCTGCGCCGCTTCCGCCGCAGGAGCGGGGACGCCCTCCAGGGCAGCGAAGTCGGGCAGCTCGGCCTGGGTGATGGGCTGTCCCGCTTCGTCCAGGACCGCGAAGTCCGCGGCGGCGGCCAGCACCGCCAGCGGCACCGACACGGGGGTCTGCTCACTGCCGACGGGGGCCAGATACACCGTCACCCCGTCCAGGCCGGCCACCGCATACACACGGCCGCGACAGCGCACCTGGTCGCCGCGCACCAGGACTCCGCGCGGCGCACGCCGCACCACCAGCGACGCCCGCTCCGCCACGGACGCGCTCACGGGCGCCATCATGGCTGCTCCGTCGTGAACGGCCGGCGCACCGCGTCCGGTTCCCCCGCACCCAGCGGCCCCACCAGCGACCCGGGACCGAGCGGCACGCCCCAGTCCACGCCCAGCCGCCGGTGCCACAGCATGTGATAGAGCCGGGGCAGGGCCAGCATCCGTGGCACCCCGCACTGGGTCACGCCCTCCATCAGCGGCCGCGGCCGGGCGAAGGCCTCGCTCAGCGCGGCCTCCACGCCCGCATCGCCGTACCGCCAATGGCGGCGCCGCGAGACCCACCGCAGATTGATCAGCGCCACCGCCCCGGGCAACTGCGGCACCGCGAGCTGCCAGCCCGCCTGCCCGCACGCCTCACGCAGCACCTCCAGCTGCCGCTCGAACCTCTCACTCGGCCCCTTCTGGGGCGGGCACGCCACCACCAGCGTGCCCCCGGCCGCGGTATGCACGAAGAAGTCCGGCACCAGCTGCCGCTCCCGGCCCCGCTCGCGCCAGATCAGCTGCCCCGACCAGGCGCTGAGGCCGATCACACCGGGGTGGAAGTCGAGCAGCATCGCCGTCGCCAGCCGCTCCAGCGACCGGCAGCCCACATGCCGCCGGGTAGTCGCCGCCCACCACCAGGTGACGATGCTGCGCTGCGAGGGATGCCGCGACGGCTTCCACAGCTCGCCCCGCTCGGTCAGCGGAACGCCGGCCATCCGCTCGACCGGCCGGGTCCGCCGCACCCCGTACCGGTCCTGGTGGAGAACCCGCAACTCCCGTGCCATAAAAGCCCCTTGCATCACGCGGCTACACGCCCGTCAGACCTCATAGCACACCGCCTGCCCCGCCGCCCCTGCCGCACGACGCGTTCCGGACAGCATCAGGCCCCCCGGCAACCCCGTCCGGCCGGGCGGATACAACCGGCACGCCGCGGTCGCCAACTAGTCTATTGACAAGTGATTCGCGATTCGCGATAAATAAATCATGCAGCATGCGGAGGAGTTGCGGCGTCTGTCGGCGGGAGTCTTCGGCAATCGCTACCGGGCCGAACTCATCGCCGCCCTGGCCGCCGCCGGTGACAGAGGTGTCTGCCTGGGGGACCTGGCCATGGACCGGCAGGTGCCGGCGAGCGTCTACCTGCCGCCGGTTCACACCCTGATCACACTCGGCCTGGTCCAGCGGGTCCCGCCCGCGACCGGGCAGCGGCGGCGCTTTTACCGGCGCTGCGGCAGCGCCCAGGCCTGGCGGTCACTGGCCGCCACCGTGGCCCGGCTCCAAGAGCACCAGGCACCGCCCAGCGCGGCCTAGCCCGCACCGGTCAGCAACCACGCAAGCAGAGTGGAAAGGGGCCGGCATGGCGGCGCCGACAGCACGAGCACGGACCTTCGTCCAGCATGCCTCGGCCCCCCTGGTCGGCCCAGGCGCGCAGCTGGCCGAGACGACCATTGAGGGCAGCCGCAACACCCTCGTCTTCTACCGGCGCGATCACCTCGAGTGCGAGCGACGCCGCGCCCAGGGGGCAGCTGAGCTCGGCATCGCAGACCTCACGGTCCTGCTCAACCTCCCCGCCGACCTTCCCGTCCGGCTGGACTCACTGCCCACCCGGCTGCGCGAGCAGATCCGCGCACTGCCCCGGGGCGCCGTGACCCTCACCGGCGACCACGTCTGCCGGCGAGCGGTACGCCCGCTCACCGTGGACCTCGTCATCGTCCGCGCCCGCAGCACCCACTGGGAAAAAGGCCTGGCCCGCGCCAGCCGCTTCAAGCCGTTCACCCGCCATGCACTGCTCGTCGACCCGCCCGCCCACGCACGCGACGACCTGCTGATGCGCGCCGCCTACCTGGGTGTCGGCATCCTCGAGCCGACTGCCGAGGGCCTTGTCTGGACGCTGGCGCCCGAACCGTACCGGCCCCGCCGTCATACCCCCGTCGCCTGGCACTTCACCGAGCAGCTCCACGCCCGTCTGCCCTGACGCCACGTCAGCCGGCGTGCCGCGCCGCCCGGCGTGCGGGCAGCTCGGCCCACGCGGACAGGTCCGGGGAGACGGTGAACCCCGGCAGCTGCTGGATCCGGTCATTCCACAGCGCCGAGCTGTCCAGTGCCTGCAGGCATTGCTGCCGCCACCACCCCGCACGCTCGGCCGCGTCGACCGCGCGCAGCTGCCGCACCCACACCATCAGCGAGGACGCGTTGTGCCCCGCGGCGGGAACCTGCTGCGCCATGCTGGTGAACCGGTCCAACGGCTCGCCCCGGCACTCCTCGCACCAGCAGGCCGGGGCCTCGCCGTCGAACCGCTTGGCCAGGGTGAGCCCAAGGAAGAAATCCATCAGTTCCGGGAACAGGACGGCCGGGCTGCCCGGGCCGCCCCCGATGCCGCTTGCGCCGACGTCGGCGGCGCGGTGTGGCGCATGCTGGCGTCGCCGCCGAACGCGGTGAAGCCCGCACCCCGCGCCAGGCCACCGAAAGCGCCGAGGCCCGTGCGCAGCACCCCGATGCCCGGCACCAGCTCCAGCAGCCGGGCCAGCCCCGCCGCGCCGCCGCGTGCATCCGGCCGGCCGCCCACCAGGACCGCCTTTGGCCCCGCGACCCGGTGCAGCACCTCGGCGAGATATTCCACCGGTCCCGGATGCAGCCAGCTGGCGTCGACGGGCACCGCGAACACCACCCGCGGGTCGCCCAGGTGCGTCACCCGCGCCGCTGCTGCCTCCAGCGCGCCGGTGTCCCCGGCGTGCAGATATCCGGTCGGCGTCACGGCGAGGTCGGCGAATGCGAGGTGGGCCAGCATCAGGTGTTCCAGCGGATCCCCGAACAGGGGCGCAGGCCTGTTGTCCAGGCTCGGGAAGGGCGCTTCCTCGCTGGCCGCAGCGACGCGATAGCAGGCCTCGTCGACCAGCAGTGCGGCATCGAAGCCGTCCTCCCGCAGCTGGACGGCCTTGGTCAGCGCCCCGTCTCCGGTCAGTACCAGGCCGCTCGAGGACGTATCGACCCGACCTCGGTAGCGCGCCGCGCGCCTATGGCCGACCTGCAAGAGCACCCGGTCCGCCACGGCTGCGGGAACCGCGCCGCTGAGAGGAAGAGGCGCACGTGCTGTCATGTTGCCTCCGCGCAGGCCGGACGAGGCACAAGAGACGCTGAGCACAGGCCCGCTGCAGCAGCCCGGGGTGCGAGCGTGACACAGCAGGCACACAGGCCCATCGCTCAACTCCCTGCACAGTAACAGCACTTACGCGAGCGGAGGGGCTGCTCCGGGCAACAGTCGCCGGCCGGGCGGTCGGACCTGAGGAGGAAGCAGCCCAATGCGCTGCACGCGACTACTGCGTCGGCAAAGACGAAGACGTCAGAGGGAAGAATCCGAAACGCTGGCCGTGGGCCTCACGGCTGAACATGTAGACCTGCCCCTGATCGAGGATGTCCGAGGGCGGGTCGGTGTTCTCCACGACGATGGCCTGGCCGCGGAAGGCATTGAGCAGGTGCCGGTAGAAATGCTGGGGCACGCTCTGGCGTAGATCCGCCTCACGCACTCCGGGTTCCCGGAAGGTGACCAGGGGGGAGTCCAGCACGATGAAGCCGGGATGGCTGCGCCGTTGCTCCAGGCAGTAGTCGGCCAGGGCCGTGGTGAACGCGGCGTGCAGGACGGCGCGCATGCCCTTGCCGTGGCCGGAACGGGACCGGTCGCCCACATACAGCTCCGCCGTGTACTGGTCGTAGGTCACCTCTTCCTCCCGCCGTACCCGCCAGGCATCGAGCGTCCGCTCGATGGTGCGATCGAAGCCGGTCATAGTGGCGGGCGGGATGCCGCGGCTGGGCTGTCCGCCCGGCTGGGCCTCCTCGGAGACCAGCTGTGCTCTGACGTCTTCCAGCTCCTCGATCCGTGCATGCAGGCCGAGTTCGTTCTCCAGGCGGGAGCGGGCGGCCATCACTTCGGCCACCTCGTCCTGCAGGGGGGTGAGTTCTTCGCGTTCGATGCGGGTGATCTCGGCGTCCGCCTGCTCGGCCAAGGCGGCCTGCACGGCCTGGTCCCCGGCCACGTACTCGCGCTGCGAGCGCAGGTCGTCGATGGTGACCAGCAGGTCGGCCAGGAGCGTGCGGGTCTTGGTGCTTTCCGCGGTGACGGCTTCGTGCAGGGCGGTGGTTTCCATGGCGTCGTGGGCGGCTTGCTGGTGGTGGGGCTCTGCGCCGCAGAACACGCACGGGCCGCTGCGGAAGTAGCCCAGCAGGCTGCCGGCCTCGCTGACCATGCCCAGGCGGGCAAGGTCGGACTCGTACTGGGCGCGCAGCAGCTCGAACCGGCCCAGCAGGTCGTCGGTCTCGGCCAGGCGCTGGGCGTACTGGGCGAGCGCCACGGACAGGGTCGCGCGGTCGGAGGCCGCCTGCGCGTGGCGGCGGGTGACGTCCCGCAGCGATTCGGCGCGGGTGTCTTGATGCTCCAGCAGCCGCCGCAGCTGCTGCTGCAGCTGACTCTGGTTGGCCTCGCGCGAGGCGAGCTGGCGCTGCAGCCCGAGGATCAGCTCGTCCAGCAGGCTGATCTTGCCTTTGTGGACGCGGCGCTGCGCCTGGTTGAGGCGGTTGGGCGAGGGCTGCTCGCCCACCCCGGTGAGCAGGAGCTTGAGGGCCGACTTGTGTGCGGTCTGGCCGCTGGTGCCCGAGGTCCGCAGGACGGGGGAGACCTTCGAGACCATGCGGGTCTCGCTGATCAGGCACAGGTGCAGCAGGTCCCGGAAGCCGGCGAGTTTGGTGCCCCCGGAGTCATTGGTGGCCAGCAGCGAGCCGTCGAGCCTGATGCGCTCCATCAGGTAACGGGAGAGGTTCTTGGTGGTGCGGGGGCTGTGTTGGGCCGAGAGCACCAGGTCCGGCGACCGGTAGACGAGGTCGCGGATATCGTCCTCGAAGACGCTGACTCGCCCGGACTGGGGCGCCCGCATCAGGGTGATGACCGATGCGTCGGGCAAGGCGATGCCCAGCAGGATCTGCGAGTAGCCCTCGGCCTCGGGGATGAGGTTCAGCTTGCGGGCGCCGAGCATGTAGTCGATCGACTCGGTGACGAAGGACTTGCCGGTGTCCGAGGCGCCGTAGACGATCGTCAGGCGGGGATCGAAGTCCACGCGGGCCGTCTCGCGACCCATGCCAGCATAGGTCAGATGCAGCAGGCGCAGCTCAGTCATCGTCGCCTCCCCGGCGCGGCAGACGGCTCTCGAACGTTTCCATCCACCGCTGGGTGATGTCGTCCGTGGCGGCGCGGCTGTCGGCCGGGGCGCCGTAATGGAAGGCCAGCGCCCACTGCGCCCGCTCCCGCAGGGCTGCGATATACGGGGCCTCGAGCAGGTCGAGGAAGCCCGGGCCTTCCTCGCTCGCCCGGTACATCAGCCCGCCGTCGTCCGCCTGCATGTCGGCCAGCCCCGCGCGCATCAGCACCACCAGTCCCTGCTCGAGCAGCTGGCGCTTCATGGCCAGTTCGCCCGGGCCGGCCGGCAGTGACGGGTGCACGCTGGGCGGCCCGTCCATCTCGCCGCTGTGCAGCATCGCGTAATCCAGATACACCAGTTGAGCCAGGTCCAGGGGCCGGGGAAAGGAGGCGGCGAGCAGCACCAGAGCGCGCACACCGACCTCCAGCGGGCTGTTGAGCGCTCTCACGTCTCCTCCTCGACCCAGGTCAGCCGGTCGTCGTTGGCGAGCTGGTGACAGATGCCCATACGGTCAATGGTCTCCACCACGTGGACCAGGACGTTCGTTCCCAGCGGCATGTCGCGTGCCGCGTCCTGCACCGCGTTGAGCCGGTCGAATCCGGTGGCGAAGTCCCGCCAGGTCACATTGACGACACCGTCGTAGACGTTCTTCTGCAGCGATTCGAAGGTGCCCTCCGGCACGCTGTCGCGGGCGAACACCCGCAGTTGCTCGGCGCAGTAGAAGGCTTCCCGCTGGTGCTGCAGGTGAGGGCCTGCCTTGGAATGCGCGCGAACCTGCCCCATCGCTGTGGGGTCACAGCCCCATTTCTCCTGGTAGACGTCCAGGAGCTTTTGGATATACCGGGTCTCCACCAGTGTGTGTTCTGGCGGGGGAGCTTGACGGGCTTCGCGGTCCGGCAGCCGCGTGCCGAATCTGCGCACGTGATACGGCGTGGTGGCGTGCTGTTCGAGGATCAGGTCGAGATTGGCCGCCTCGAAGCGGGCGAAGTCCGTCTCCCGGGCCAGCTCCAGCGCCGCGCCGAGCGGATCTGCGCCGTATTCCGCGGTCAGCCGGTCGGTGCCCTTGGCGGCCCAGTCGAGGAACGTCTCCTTCAGCTCCGCGGGTTTGGCCAGCAGCTGCGTGAGGGAGGCGCCGATCCTGGGTGCCACGAAGACGTAACGCTCGGGCAATGTGCGGTACTTACCGCCGGCCACCACCGCGATGATCTTCAGTATCTCGACATAGGCAATGGCCGGGGTGAGCGCCTTCCCGTAGTGCTTGCACTGATAGCAGTGCCACCGGTCGTCCGTCCGGCGCGCGGTGAGGAACGCGGCGACATCGGCGCCGCCGTCGTGGGCGCCGCCCAGCTGCATCACGTCCACGTATCCCTCCTCCTTCAGTGCCAGCAGCCACTCGTAGACGAACTCCTCGAACTGAGTCGGCGAGTGATGCGCAAGGATCTGCTTGGGCGTCATCGCGGGGCCTGTCGCCATCATGGGGGACAGCACTGTCACTGGGACCTGCGACGGCTTCGGGACCTCGAAGAACAGCGGCTCGGCGGAGCCGTCGGGTGAACTCATGCATCCCCCGTCGCATGATCATGATCGTTGCCCAGAGCACGTTCTTACCATCGCCCACCGCGCCCCGAAAGCGCGCATTCCGCCATTCAGGACCCGTGTGGCCGAGGTGTGGGCAATGGGCGCCATCTCGGGGCGAAGGTTGACCGCGAACCCCCTGCGCATGGCGTCCGGTCGCCGTGCCCCTGCGCGCGGGACCATCTCACGGCCTCCGCCGAGACGATCGGCAATGACCGGGCCGGCATGCTGCTCGGCGCTTGTCTGTGATGCCGCTACCGCGGGCGACCGGGACTGGACCGGGCCGGAGCGCGAGGAGTTGCGGGGGGCCGGGGCGGAGGCAGGTGCCAGACCGCCTCGTCGGTCTCCCGGTGGTGGTGCCAGGCCGTCAGGGTGCGGGCGGCCACCAGCCGGTCGAGGAGTTCTTCGGTCTGGTGGCAGGAGTGCCCGCACAGCCGGGCCAGGATCTCCAGGTCGGCGCTGTGGCGGGCCTGCGCACTGGTGTGCGCAGCCAGCACCAGCGCGGTCAGGTGCAGGGCGGACGGGGCGGCCGCCGGCAGCGCCAGGGACGTCGAGTGCATCGCCCAGTGGGCGGCTCGGTGGCGTGCACTGCGGCCGGGTGCCTGGTCCAGGACGGTGGGATCGAGCAGCCGCACCGTCACGTGCGCCGGCCTTGGGTCGGGCAGCTCCAGCCAGCCGGTGTGGGCCAGTTCCTCCCACAGCTCCCGGCGTCCGTGCAGACGCATGCCGCGCAGCAGTCCTGCCGGCAGCCGGACGTGTCCCCGGCTGTCGGCACGCAGGGCGCACTGCAGGGCCAGGAGGCGGGCCGCGGGAGAGGTGAACCGGGGAAGCGCCGTCGCGAGGTAGGTGAGCATCTCCCGCACTCGCAGTTGGTCATGAAAGGGGGAGAGCGAGGTGCCGGCGGGCGTGGTGGCCGCGGCGTGCGGCCGGTGCGGGCCGAGCAGGGTGTCCGGCACGACGGCGGTGTTGCTCGTCGCCGCGGCGCAGGCCGCACACGTGTCTGCCAGCCGCCAGGCGCGGCCTGCCCGGTCGCGGGTCAGGGCGAGCAATACCGGCCCCGCGCAGCCCCGGTGCCGCGGATGCCAACGGCACTCCTGAGCCCGGCACTGGCAGGTCCGCAGATGTCTGGGCAGTGCGTCGGTACGGGCGTGGCAGGCCAGATGGGCCAGGACTGCAGACCGCGCGGAGGACGCCTGAAGGGGAGGGGTGCGGGCGGTGCAGTGGACGCAGACGAGACTCGGCCCGCCCGCCCCTGGGCGCAGTTCCACCGTCCAGATACGCCGCACCGCCGTGTGCGCGCCGGCCAGCCTCATCGGCCTGTTGCCCTCCCGTCCGTCGGTGCGGATGCCCCAGCCGCAGGCGTCCGGGACGCCCGCACGGTAGTGCAGATGCCTGCACCGCGAATGTCACTCTCTCTGCACCATCGGATGGTGGGGTGACGATCTTGCCGCCCGACCCCGACCTCACCGCGTTGCGTGTCGAACTCGCGCGCCTGCGGGGCGAGCGTGGCTGGACCTTCGACGAACTCGCCGAACGCAGCGGCCTGGCCCGCCGAACCCTCATCGACCTGGAGCACGGCCGCACCACCGGCAGCGTCACCACCTGGCATACCCTCGCCCACGTCTTCGACGTACCGATCGACCACCTGCTGGGCACCCTCTGCGCCGACCACACTCCGCCCGGCGAGCAGCGCCCCTGACCCGCCGCGGGCCCCTGCGCTGCACCCTTCGCAAATCACCCGATGCGACGAGCAGGCATCGAACATCCGACTCCCTGTCGGTATCTCTGTTCGAGAAGGTTGGGCCGGCCGTGGGACACCGGCGCCGCCACACTGTCCACGCCCGCGTGTCGCCTGACACGGTCCCCGCCATGTGCCCCATCCCCTCCTCCGCCGGCCGCCACTGGGACGGCAGCCCCCGTATCCGCCACCCCCGCCCGCTGCGCGTGGCCACCACCAGCCCCAGCCGCCTGCTGCGCGCCGGACAGAGCGGCCGCTGCCGCCGGTGCGGCCACCGCATCGACTGCTACCAGCGCACCGACGACCGGCCCATCGCCCTGCACCCGGGTGAACTGGCTGTCGCCCACGTCCCCGACGCCTGCCGCTGGCACCTCAGCGGCGGCATCGCCCACCCGCACGGTGACGGCAGCGCCTGGTGCCGCATCCCGCACGCCGTCCTGTGCCCCGCACGCATCCCCACCTGCCCGATCAGCCCGGAGCTGGAGGCGGTACGCCGCCAACTCGCCGTCCGTACCCGCCGTCTGATCGACGCCGGTGTCCTCGCTCCCGCGCCCACTTGCCGGCAGCCACCTCGCGACACCGCCTGCCCCAGCCGCCCCGTCGTACGGATCCTGCTGGTCCGCTACCTTGCCGAGCGCCCCGTCGACACCATCCGCTGCGTGGCCCAGACCCGCCACCGCGACCGCTGCTCCCACCCCGTGCAGGCCTCCACCGGCCCCATGGGGGCCTGGAGACTGCTGCCCACCGCAACCCAGCGCGGCCAACTCGCACTGCCCGACATCCTGATGGCCGTCTACGACCTCAGTCACCTGCCCTACAGCGAGCAGTTGCGCTGGCGCGCCCAGCGCTGTTCCGCACACGCCGCGGCACCGGGTGCCGCCGATCTCGCCACGGCAGGGTGGCAGCCTTTCGACCCCCTCCTGCACGCCGAGCACATCCGCACCCGCCTGCCCCACCCTCCCGCCGACCGGCCCCGGAACGGGTGACGATGCCCCACCACGCTTTGGAGATCACCTCACCCGGCCCCTCACCCCTGCCGAACTGCACACCGCCGCCCGCGTGCTGCCGCTCGCGGCCAACGATGACGCCACCCGCCTGATGGCCCTCGTGCGCGCCAGAACCCCCGCCGGGCCGCCCACCGCCTGCGCCACCGGCTCGGCCCGCGGCTGCCCGTCGATGTGATCACCACGCACTACCCGGACAGGGCCGGGCAGATCCTGCTCAATGTCGCCTTCCCGCCCGCCGTCCATGCCGCCATCCGTCACTCCGCCGGCCAGGCGGGACAGGCTCCGGGACTGTTCCTGAAGCGGTCCCTGGAGCGCCCCCTGGCCCGGCACGCCAGCGAGGAGGCCGACCGCCTCGACCGGGCCGTGGGTGAACTCCTGGCCCACACCACCTCCGCTCACCTGCTGACGGCCCTCGGACGTGCCCTCAGCCGCCATCCCGGAGCCGCGCAGCCGTGAAAGCGACCGACGAACAGATTGCCGCAGCCGACGCCTTCCACGCCGGCGACCATGTGTCCCTGCAGGCCGGTGCCGGGACCGGCAAGACCACCACCCTGGCCCTGCTCGCCCACAGCACCACACGCCGGGGCCGCTACCTCGCCTACAATCGGGCCATCGCGCAGGACGCCACCACCCGCTTCCCGAAGAACGTCTGGTGCAAGACCGCCCACGCCCTGGCCTACGCCGCCGTCGGCCACCGCTACACGGCCCGCCTGAACGCGCCGCGCCGCCCGGCCTGGCAGACCGGACAGGCCCTCGGCATCACCAAAACCGTCCGCATCGGCGAACGTGACCTCTCCCCCAAGGCCCTCTCCTACGCGACCCTGCGCACCGTGGCCCGCTTCTGCCACACCGCCGACGAGACGATCGCCCACCACCACGTGCCGCACCTGCGCGGCCTGGAAGACCGCGACCTGCACAAGCAACTGGCCGCCCACATCGTGCCGTTCGCCCAGAAGGCCTGGGCCGACCTGCAGCACACGGATGACGGAGCGGTCCGTTTCGACCACGACCACTACTTGAAGATCTGGGCCCTCACCCAGCCGACGATCGATACCGACTTCCTCCTGCTGGACGAGGCTCAGGACACCAATCCCGTCGTCGAACAAGTCTTCCTTGCCCAGCGCGGCCACGCCCAGCTGGTGATGGTGGGCGACTCCGCCCAGGCCATCTACCACTGGCGCGGCGCCAGGGACGTGATGACGGGCTTCGACGGCACCCGGCTGGCCCTGTCGCAGTCCTTCCGCTTCGGCCCGCGGCTCGCCGACGAGGCCAACCGCTGGCTGGCCATCGCCGATGCCCCGATCCGGCTGAGCGGCACCCCCGCGGTACCCACCGAACTCGGCCCCATCGTCCAGCCCGACGCGGTGCTGTGCCGCACCAACGTGGGCGCCATGGCCCAGGCCATGGACCTGATGGCCGCCGGACACCGCGTCGGCCTGGTCGGGGGAGGAGAGAGCCTGCGCGCTCTGGCCCTGGCCGCCCGGGACCTGAAGGAAGGACGCCGCACCACCCACCCCGAATTGGTCCTGTTCCCCTCCTGGGGCGAACTGCAGGACTACGCCACCCACGACCCGGCCGGGCGCGACCTGCGGCCCTTCGTCGACCTGGTCGACACCCACGGCACGGACGCCATCCTGGCCGCCGTCGCTCAACTCGCCCCCGAACCCCAGGCCGAGGTGACCGTCTCAACCGCCCACAAGGCCAAGGGCCGGGAATGGGCCCACGTGAAGATCGCCGACGACTTCACCCCGCCCAAGGACAGCGATCAGCACGACGACACCGGCCGCCCTATGCCCGGCCCGATCGACGACAGCGAGGCCCGCCTCGCCTACGTCGCCGTCACCCGGACCCGCCGCCGGCTCGATATCGGCGGCCTGTCCTGGATCCACGACCATCCCGATGGATCTCCTGGCACGCCCGTGCATGTCGAGACCTGTGCCCGCCCCGCCCTTGCGGCGGAGCGAGCACCAGCCACTTCGGCCGCATCCCGGGCAGAACCCACCCCACCTGAGATGGCCCCTGTGCCTGCGGCGCCCAGGGGCTGAGCATCAGGGGGCAGAGCAGAGGCTGAGCGAAACGTCGGCCAGATTCTGCCGGGCTTGGCTCACCCCTTCTGGCGATCTGGCCGTCGTGCTCGACTCCTTCAGCAGGCCTTCCCGTTGTCCCGGTGTCGGTGAACTGCGGAAGGAAGCCAATGTCACGGGATCTGTTCGTCGAGCAAGTCGTCATCAACTCCACCGGCGGGGTACGCACCCTCGACTTCGCCCATCCGGTGGTGTGCGTCTACGGCCCCATCGACACGGGCAAGACGACGCTGGTCGACTGCATCAAGTACCCGCTAGGACTGCCGGTGGAGTGGCGGCAGGTGCCCTCGGAACGGCTGACCTCCGTCACAGTGCACCTGCGGATTGAAGGCATGCGCATCGCCCTGCGGCGCTCCACGGTCGCCGATACCGGGACCGTGGAACTGATCAGCCCCTACGACGGAAAGGTCGAAGAGCTTCTCGACGTCACGGCGCAGCCGGACGGTGACCGGCGCGTTGTAGGTGAGGTGCTGCTGGATCTGCTGGGCTTGTCCGAGCTGTTTGCCCCGCCCACCGCCGTGGCACTGCTCGGCAGCGGTGCCCGTCTCACCTTCGCCCAGCTCTACGCCTTGAACTACCTCTCCCAGGACATGGTCGACGGCACGGAGGCCGTCCGCGGACAGGCCAACACCGCGCAGTCCTACAAGACCGTCGTCGAGCTCAGGTCGTGCAGGCAGCCGAAGCCGCGCTGGCCACGGCGCAGAAGCGGGCCATCGAGGCGGCCAAGGCAGCCAGTGAGGCCCAGGATGCTCTTGCTCAGGCGCGGGCAGAGCTGGAGGAGCGCACCCGCCTGGAGATCGGGCCGCTGGCCGGGCAGATCGAGCAGCTCTCGGCTGCCCATGCCGGCGCCCGCACCCGGACTGGCATGCTCGAGCGGCAGCTCGACCCGCACCGGCGGCTGCTCGAACTGCAGCGGGCGCTGCGCGCGGCCGAGGAAGAACTGCGCGGTGTGCGCGAGGACATCAAAACGCGCAAGAACCTCCTGTCCGGACGCCAGGCCACCCTGGCCGAGATCGAGGAGCAGTTCGCAGCCATCATCGGCGGCCTGTCGCTGCCCGGAGAGCCTGGTGCGCGCATCGATCACAACTCGCTCCTGCCGAAGGTCAGGGCAGGCAAACTCACCAAGGTAGGCCACGATGTCCGCACCGCGATCAACGTGGCCTACCGGATGACATTCCTCAGCCACGCGCTGGTCACCGGAGCCACCGATCTGCCGTCCCTGCTGATCATCGACTCACCGCGCAAGAACGTCGGGTACGGCACCGAGGACCCGCAGCTGATCGCACGGCTGTACGCGCACTTCCTCGACCACATCGCCGGCGCCCGAAGCGACACGCTGCACGCACGCCCGCACCAGGTCATCATCGTCGACAACGACCTGCCCTCTCTGCCCACGCAGCTGCGCCGTCAGATGCACACCATCGAACTCACTCGGGACGATCCGCTGGTGCCCTGACCCGCGCCACGCGAGCACGATGGAGACGGACGCCGCTCTCGGACGTGGCCGCGGCGGTATGCCGGGGTGCGGAGACCCGATGTCCAGCGCCCTGACTGGCTACAGCTCGAACTCGAGGTCGAGGAGGTCGGTGAGTTCCACTTCGAGGCCGTGGGCGCGGCGGCCGCTGTCGCGGAAGTAGACCTCGCCCAGGGCCTCGGCGGCGATCTGGCGGAGCTGGTCCTCGGTGAGACCGGCTTCCTGGGCTTGAAGGAGGCGGGCGGCGTGGCGGGGCGGCAGCGCGAGGGTGAGGTGACGTACGCGGGCGTCGTCGGTGCTGCCGGGGGCGGCGGTGTAGCCGAACCGGGCCTGGATATCGATCATGATGCCGCCGGTGGTGGCCGCGGCCTGTTTGGCCTGGGCCCTGATCTGCGGCTGCCAGCGCACGCGGACTTCACGCTCGAGGCGGTCGGCGAGCTCCGGGCGGGGTTTTCTGATCTGGTTCTTCACATAGCGTTCGACGGTGCGCTGGCTGATGCCGAGCAGGTCGGCCACGCGCCGGGTGCTGCGCTGGTGCTGGCGGACCAGGTATCGCATCTGTGCCCCGGCGGTCTTCGGGATCGGGCGCGTGACCCCCCCCTGGACCGCCTTGTCGAGTTCTTCTCCGACGGTGACCATCGCCGCCTGCTCCTCCTACTCTCCGGTGTCCTTGGCACTGGCCTCGCCGGTCTTGATGTAGCGGGCGAGGTTGGCGACATGGCCGTCGGCGCCGAGCTGCTCGAGCACGTCAGCCCCCCACAGCACGCTCTGGGTGCCCTCGTGCTTGACCATCCCGGGCGAGACGCCGAGCCTGAACGAGCCCGGCACGGTCTTGCCGTCGGCGCCGTACGGCAGCACGTCCAGGGGGCTGGGCCCGTCGGCCGCGTACACGGCGCAGTCCGAGAGGACCGCCACCGGATACTGTCCGGTGGCCGCCGCCAGATTCAGCATCTTGCGGTGCATGTTGATCCGGGCCCGGGAAATGACGGTGGCGCGGATGTCGGGCCGCCAGGTCGGGCGGGCCAGGGCGGGCCAGGCCTGTCCCGGCTTCCAGCCGCCGCCGCGGGCTTTCTCCTGCAGCTTGCCGATGCCGCCCTTGACGGTCATCTTGACCGCGTCCACCACGATCCCCAGCTCCGGATCGCGCTGCTTGTAGCCGTCCATCGCTTCCAGGAACTGGTGCGGGGACAGCTTCTCCGCGACGCCGAGGTCCGCCATGGTGGCGACGTAGGCGTCGCGCAGCCGCTTGTACCAGCCGTCCAGGAACCGGCCGCTCTCCCGGCGCAGCCAGGCCTCGACGGGGGTGACGTCGTAGCCGAGTTCGACGGCATAGGCGACCGTCGGCGTGGCGTACCAGGCCGGACCGGTCGGGCGTTCGCCGCTCGGCGTGAACGGGCTGGGCAGCAGCGCGCCGTCGAGGTCGCGCCACTGCTTGCCGACCTTCACCCGGGACAAGTCGACGTGGGAGAGATCGACCAGCCAGGAACCGGGCACCGCCGCATCGAAGACCGGACCGGTGACGTGCACGGGCGGCGAAGCCAGACCGACGACCGCACCGTTCGCGGCCGCGCCGAAGGCCAGGTTCACATCCAGGCCGACCAGGTGCCCCTGCATGCACTCGGCGTCGGTGAGATCCCGTGCCCAGTCGTAGGCCTCCTCGAACAGCTTCTCGTCGGGGCCGCGTACGTGGAAGCGGGGCAGATGGGCCAGGACGGGGTGTCCGTCGGTCGCCTCGCACGGCGCGGGGTCCACCGGCTCCGTACCCAGCGAGCCGGGCCGGTGCTCGCGGTGCCGCCTGCCGTCGGCGTCCGGCTCGCTCGCGCGGGTCGGCGGGTTGAGCGCGGTCATCAGCTGCAGCCCCGTCACGGCGGTGGAGCCGACCGGCGTCATCACCCGGGCCGCGTACACCCCCAGCACCCGGGCGAGTTCCGCCGGCTGAAGCTGCGCGGCATGGCCCCAGGCGCGGCCGTCCAGGGCCCGCCAGGAGGGGATGCACAGCTGCACGCACTGCCTGCGGCCGCCCTGGGCGGGGCGGTAGATCCGCGCCCACGGCCCCAGCCCGCGCTTGGTGAGCTGCCAGTCGGCGCGCTCGAGCTGCTTGATGACCTTGTGCCCTTCCGGGAGCCGCCCGGCGAGCCGCTCGGCTTCGGACAGTGCGGCGGGCAGGCCATAGCGTTCGCACGCCGTCTCGGTGAGCACCAGCAGCGGGTCGCCGTCCTTGCCCGAACCGTGCAGCCTCTCCGACCCGAGCTGCGCCTCGGTGAGCGTCCATTCCACCAGCGCGGGCAGCGACTTGGCGGGCACGTCCAGGATCAGACCGCCGACGCCGTAGCCGGTCACCTGCCGGTCGGAGTCGGCGTCGAGGACGAGCAGCGGGCCGTGCGCGTACACCCCGCCGTGCCCGGGGGCGTTCGCCGGTGCGGCCTTCTTCGCAGCCGGGCGGCGCGAACCCGCGGCCTGCTCTGCACGCGGCAGCGACACTGCGGCCCCCCGTGAGCCGACCGCCGCCATGGCCGTGGCCGGGAACTCCTCGGCCACAGGCGCTGCAGCAGCTTCCGGCGCCCGGCCCGTGGGTTCAGGCCGTGCTGCGGGGGTGACGGTCTGCGCCGCCGCGACGTCCGTGTCCTCCTGTGGGGCGCCGGTGCTCTCGGGGGCGGGGTAGAGCGCGGCGAGCTGCTGGAGCAGGCGCGCGTACGCCTCCCGCTCCGGAGGCCGGGGCTCGGTCCTGCCCGACTCCCAGCCGCCGACGGTCGCCCGCCGCACGCCCAGGGCAGCGGCCACTTCATCCAGAGTGAGCGCGTGCGCCTGGCGCAGCCGCCTGCGCTCGGCCGGCGGCGGCAGCGGGGAGCGGGACGCGACCAGCGCGTCGACCGCGTCGAACAACTCGGACATGACACACCTCCGTCCCTCACCCTACCCTGAAACGCTCATGCCACGTACAAGAAGCGTACGAACCACGTACTTTTCGCGTACGGACAGTGTTCGGGGTGCTAAAGTCCGGTCACCAGACCTGGGTTATGCACCAGCGGCGGGGAGCGGGCATGTGCTCGTGCCGAGCACTTTCCCGGGTGAGAGGTGACGACGGAGCGAGGGGGAGCGGTGGCAGCAGCAGCAAGTGACGGCTGGGCCGGCATGGGCTGGGACTGGACGGATGCTGACGACATCCGTCGGCGTCTGGACGATGGAGCTGATCCGGAGAGGTGGAGTGGGGGTAGGCCCCTTCATCGGGCAGCGGTGTTCGGCTCCCCGGAAGCTGTTGCGGAACTGGCCCGCCGGGTTGCGGATGTGGACGCGCTGGAGAACGGGGTGACGGCACTGTGGGAAGCGGTCATATCCAGGGAGCCGGCCAACGCACGAGTGCTCGCTGCGGCCGGGGCTGATCCCTGGCGGCTGTCACTCGGCGGCTGGTCACCGGGGCGGCTGAGCCTGGCCGGACCGACGCCGGAGCTGTTCCCGGTACCGGAAGGGGTATCCCTGAGCGATACCGAGCGTGCGGCAGCGCAGGAGGCGCATCGACTCACCACGGCATTGGGCGATTTCTACTACGACGGCACGGGCCTGGCCTGCGTGGCCGATATCGACGCGGCCGAAGCGGTGCGCCGTCTTCAGGCGACGCCGGTGGACGACGAAATCATCGACGAGCTGCTGGAGGATCCCTACGCGTATGACACGGACGAGAGCCTGCAGATCATCGGCGTGACGTCCGTGCCGGGCGGCTGCGTCGTCACCCAGCCCTGGGGATACGCACCGAGCATGCCGGGCGTGCTGGCCCGGTTGTCCGCCGGCACACTCTGCTACGGCCTGTACGCCAATCCCAAGAGCGGCAACCAGGGCAGCATCGCCCGTCATGGAATCATCGAGGGCTCGGACCTGCACCCCGGCGGAGGACCGGACGAGAGCGACACCTTCGCGGAGGTCCTGGCCTCGTACCTCTACCAGAACAACGCCGTCGCCTACGCCTGCGCCTTCGCAGGCCTGCGCCTCACCGGCAGGCGGGCCGTGGCCGGACCGCCCGATGCGTGGGTCGAACTGCCACGCCTCGACTACTGGAGTCACTGACTCGGAGGAGAGCTGTCATGACGGTGGTGGAACTGCCGCGTCCCGGCCGCCCCGAGCCTGCGCGGCTCTTTCCCGACCAGGCAGAGGCAGTGGAGCGGCTGGCCGGGCATCTGCGGCGTGCGGGGACGCGGGGTCTGTTCGTGTCGGCGACGGGGACCGGCAAAACGCTGGTGTCCATCCGAGTGGCGGATGAACTCGGCGCGCAGCTGGTGCTGTTCGTGGTTCCCACCCTGGACCTGGCGGCCCAGACGGCTCTGGCGTGGCGGCGTGACGGCCATCTGGAGCACATGGTGATCGTCTCCTCCATGGACACCAGCGGCCGGGACGACCTGGTCGCGGCCCGAGTCATGTCGACCACCGACCCGCACGCGCTGGGCGGACTGATGTCGGTGGTGGGGGAGGGGGAGGACCAGATCCCCGCTTTGACGGTGATCTGCACCTACGACTCCCTGAACAAGATCGAGGAGACCCAGAAGACGGGGTACGACGTCCCGCCGTTCGACCTGGCCGTCATGGACGAGGCGCACCGGATCGCGGGCCGCTCGGACAAGAAGTGGGCGATCGTCAACGACGCGAAGCGGATCCGCGCGGACCGCCGCCTCTACATGACCGCAACGCCCCGCATCTTCGCCGCGCCCGAGCTGGCGGAGTCCGCCGACCTCACCCGCCCGCGCCGCCGGCGCCCGCAGGGGCCGGAGCTGGATGCGCTCGCCAACTCCATGGACAACGAGGCCGTCTACGGCAAGAAGGTCGTCGAATACCCCCTCGCGAGGGCCGTGGAGGATGGCCGGGCCGCGGACTACCGCATCGTGGTGCCCACCCTCACCGACACCGACCTGCGCCGCCGCCTGAACCTGCCCACCCCCGGCACCACGCCCACGGGCACCGCCGCGCAGGAGGCGACAGACGACGGTGCGCTGCGCACCACCGCCCTGCACCTGGCCGTCCTGCGCGCCATGACCGAACACGGCCTGAAGAAGGTCCTGGTCTACTTCAACCTCGTCTCCGACGCCCGCCGCTTCGCCCGCGAACTCCCCCACACCCTGCGCCTGCTGGCCAAGACCGACCCCGGCCTCGTCCCCGGTGTCGACCCGAAGCTGTTCTTCGCCCACGGCGAGCACACCCCCGCCCAGCGCGCCGACATCTTTGCGGCCTTCGCCGCCGCCGGCACCGCGATCCTCGCCAACTCACGCCTGATCGCCGAAGGCGTCGACATCCCCAGCGTCGACGCCGTCGTCTTCGTCGACCCCACCCGCAGCGTCATCCGCTGCGTCCAGGCCCTAGGCCGCGCCCTGCGCCTGGACGTCTCCGGCAAGACCGCCAGCCTGGTCGTTCCCGTCTACATCCCGCCCGGCACGGACGGCGAGAACATCCTCGGCACCGCGTACGAGCCGGTGTGGGCGATCGCCTGCGCACTGGCCAGCCACGACCACCGCATCCTCGAACGCCTCCCCGACAAGGCCAACCGCCTGCCCAAGGAGACCAGCGACGTCATCGCCCGGCGCTGGCACTTCGACTTCACCGTCCACCCCGAACGCATCGCCCAGGCCATGGACCTGGTCTCCTTCGACCCCCGCGACCCGGCCGTCTCCCGCTCCCGCCGCCTCGGCCTCGCCGCCGCACGCAACTACCGCGACGAGTACGGCAACCTCGACGTCCCCGCCGACTACACCGATCCCACCGGCTACCGGCTCGGCACCTTCATCACCACCATGCGCGACGCCCGCACCGCCGGCCGCCTCGAGCCCGACTGGACGGCCGAACTCGACGCGCTCGGCATGATCTGGGACAAGCACGACGCCGCCTGGCGCGCCCGCCTCGCCGCGGCCGCCGACTACCACCGCACCCACGGTCACCTCGCCGTCCCCGCGACCACCCCCGTCGGAGCCTGGCTCGCCGAGCAGCGCCACCTCGCTACCAAGGACGAACTCGACGCCGCCCGCGCCGAGGCTCTCACCGCCCTCGCCCCCGACTGGCGTCTGCCCAACGGCCCGGACTGGCACCGCAAATACCACCTGCTGCGCGCCCACCTCGCCACCGGCGCCGACCCCGCCACCCTCACCCGCGACACCCTCCTGACCGGGGTCAAGATCGGCTCCTGGCTGCACCGCCAGCTCACCACCTGGCACACCCTCACCCCCGGCCAGCAGCAGATGATGACCGCCCTCGGCCTCACCCCCGACACGAATCCGCTGACCCCCGCCCGCCGCACCCGCCGCACCTTCGAACAGACCGTCCAACTCCTGGAGCTCTTCCTGCACCGCGAAGGCCGCACCCCGGCCGCCCGCGAGACGATCCGCGTCGACGGCGACACCGTCCGAATCGGCGCCTGGCTCGCCAAGGCCCGCACCAAGCACCGCGCCCGCCAGCTCCCCGAGACCCACGTACGCCTGGTGGCCGCCCTATTCGACGGGGACTGGACGAGCGAGGACGCCGTGCCGGCCGTCCTGGTGTAGACGCCCGCCGTCGGCCATGCGAGCCCACCGAGACGCGTCCGGTCAGAGGTGGGCCCGTGATGGCGCAGGTCAGCGTTTGACGCGGTTTCGGACGGCCAGGACTGCCAGGCCCAGGAGGACAGGTTCGGCCACGCGGGAGGCCATCTCGATGTAGGTGCCGCTGGTGGTCAGGTCCTGGCCGGAGGAGCGGAACACTACCGAGTTGAGGGTCACGTTCAGGGACTTCTCGAAACGCTTGCCGGTGAACCTGTCCCCGGTGGGGTTCTGCGGGTCGGTGTTGTTGATCTCGAAGGTGACCTTGCCTCCGCCGGGCGGCACAGTGCCGGCCACTTTCTGCTTCGGGGAGTCGTTCGGAAGGCCGAAGCCCATCAGCAGCACGATGGTGACGAGCATGGCGGCAGCGAGCCAGCCCAGGGCGCGCAAGGCGCGCAGGCCGTAACCGGAGAGCAGCCAGTACCCCCACAACAGGAAGCGTTCGCTGGGCGGGGTTCCGGTGCGGTCGTGACGGCGCATCTCCATCTCGCCGTAGTAAAAGTCGGCGGCACCGGGCTCGTTCTTGCCGTCCTCGAACGCCTTTCGCAGTTGCCGGTAGAGCGCGGCCACGTCTTCCGGGTCGGGGGTGAAGTGGGGGTCGGGATGATGCGGCCCGACGCGCCAGTGACGGGGGGAGGGGTCTTCGTGCGGGACCGGATGGGGCTGGTCGGCGTTTCGTGCGCGCCAGTGGTGCTCCTCGGCCAAGGTGCGTCGGCGGGTCCAACGGGAGAGCCGTATGGGGCGCTGGAGGCTGGTGGGGGTGAGGGCGAAGATGCAACGGCCTTCCAGGCGGAGCTGGTCGAGGTGGAAGGCTCCGGAGAACAAGCAATCGCTCAGATCGACGTCGGTCAGGACCAGGTGCATAGCATCCACCCCGCGCACCGAGGTCACCCGCACCCCCCTCTCGGCACCTTCCAGGGGGCTCTCATCGGCCATCGTGTCCATGACCTCGAAGGGGGCGGGATGAGCGGTGACCGCCACGGGCAGAGATCCACGAGCGCATAGCGCAAACGCAAGGCAGCTGTCGACTCCCACCGGGTCCTGGCACACCAGATCCGACGCGCCGCGATCTCCAACGTCACCGGCACCTCGAACACCGCACCGGATAGATCAATCTCCCTCGAGCACAGCACCGGCCCGAAGTGCGGCATCGCTGCAAACCGTGTCCCGAAGAAGTCAGCGTTGTCGGAGAACTGCGCCCCGTAGAACCAGACGTCACCGGAGAACTGGGTCATGCGGAACCTGGCCTCGCCGGAGAACTGCGCCATGTAGAACCGGGCGTCGCCCGAGAACTGAGCTGCGACGTACGAGGTGTAGCCAGAGAACTGCGCGACATAAAACCTGGCCTCGCCGGAGAACTGCACCTCGTCGAACTCGGCCTCGCCGGAGAACTGCACCTCGTCGAACAAGGCGTCACCGGAGAACTGAGCCCTATGAAACCCGGCGTCGCCCAAGAACCGCGCATCGATGAAAACGGCGTCGCCGAAGAACTCCGCCCTATGGAACGAGGCGGTCCCGGAGAACTGTGCCTCCCGGAACGAGGCGTCGCCGTAGAACTGCGCCTCCTGGAACGCGGAGGCCCCGAAGTGTGGTTTCCCGATCGTGGGGTCGTGGAGAGCACGGAGAAGGGCTTCCAGGAGCGGTTCGGTGAACGGTGTGCCACGGTGATCGATGTCGGTACCGGGGGCCAGACCATCAAGGTAGGTGTCGCGATCGATCTCGGTTAGATGGGCCAGACATGCGCCGTGACCAGGAACCGGGACGCCGCGGCAGCCGACGGGGTCGTCCGCGTCAGCGCCATGGCCGCAGCACGGCCACACAGACGGCGGGGGCGGTACGGGGTTCGGGTGAGCCATGCCTAGAAGACGATCAGGAACGGTCGGGTAGTTGCTCAGACCGCCCACTTCGCAGGGCCCCCTGAAAGTGCTCCCCGGGTGGATCACGGCGTGCTCGCCCAGCGGCTTTGAGTGAGCGACTTCTGAACTCTCCCCTGCGGCCTGCGGGACCCGCGCCGCGGCGAAGCGCCCTGGCAGCCGCGGGGCCGGACCGGTCAACACCGCGATGTGCGTGGCGTAGTGGCCGCCGGCAGGTGCCGACCCAGGGCGACAGCCGCCTCTCCCGCCGCTGCAGAAACCTGTCTCGAAATCGCTGTGTCGATCTGCTTTCCAGTCGTGTACTACTGGGCATCAACAGTGCTGTAGCTAAATACAGCACTTGAGTTGAAGGGGGAGAGCACGTTGGTCTACGACATTCGCCCGCTCGCCAACGGGCTGCGGACGGACCACCCCGTCCCGGGTCTGCCGTTCGTCGACGACTCGCACCTGCCGCTCGATGACGGCCCGGACGCCATCGAGGCGGTGGGCCGCAACAAGGGTGACGGCATGTGGGGGAGGTGCGACACCTCCCACGAGGAAGGATGGCTGGCCTTCACTACCGACCCGATCGCCCACCACCTGGGCTGGGCCATCCGTCACCATCCCGAGCACGGCCGCACCGTCCTCCTGCTCCGCGACGAGGACACCGCTGGCCTGCACACCTACTGGTCCGGCGCGCCGCTGCTGTTCAGGGCCGGCGGCTACTGGTGGGACGGCGACACCTGGTACCGGCCCGGCCAGATCTGGGACCCGGTCACCGAGGACTACGCACGCCACATGGCACGCGCCACCGCCACCGTCCACGCCGCCGACATGCTCGACGGCCACGCCCACCCCGACCGCGCCCACCTGCACAAGGTCGCCACCTTCGGTCCGGCCACCGCCAAGCCGGAGAACTGGATCGACGACCTGACGCGGTGGGCACAGCACCACCAGAAGCAGGACGACCCCCTGCCGCTCGACCGTTGCGTCGTCGACCTGGCCAGTCCCGAACTCGCCGGAGACCGGCTGCTCGGCGTGCCCGAGATGGCCGCGCTCGGCGGCATCACGGCCTCCACACTGCGGGGCTACATCTCCCGAGGCGAGAACGACGTGCCGCTGCCCCAAGCGGTCGTCGGAGGCCGCGCCCAGTGGTCCCGCCCGGTCGCCGAGGACTGGGTGGAGGCCCGGCGCCGCTCCTCCGAGGGGTTGAAGGAGGCCATGTCGGCCGGTGACCGGCACCGTCTCGCCCCGGGAGCGGCCCAGATCCGCGACCGGTTCAGCGAGACCTTCTTCCGCTACCTGTGGAAGCGGCCCGACATCCGCAAGCGCTGGGCCCTGCGCCACCGCAACGAGCCGAGCGTGCGGGAGGTAGCCGACCAACTGGCCTTCGAGGTCGCCGACAGCCTCCGGCAGATCATCCCGACCGACGCCCTAGGACCGACGCTGCGCCACGCCGTCCTGGAGGACTTCACCACCTCGCTGCGCGTCGCTGAACGCCGGGACGGTGAGCTCAAGGGCTTCGACCTCATGCTGTCGCTGCCTCTGGCGAAGATGCTTAGTTGGTTCATCCAGCACTTCCCGACCTCGGCCCAGTGGTACGTCGGCGAGATCATGAGCGAGGCGGACAAGCAGCTCGGTATCTCCGCTCAGGTGTCCGGCGAAGCCCTGCGGCGCTCGGCGACCACGGACGGGGAGCTCGACGCCCAGGCCGCGAAGGAGTTCTTCTCCCGTGTCGTGCCGAGGGAACCGGAGAGCTGAGACCTCCAGCGAACATGGAGAAGGGGAGGAAGCCACCGACAGTGGCTTCCTCCCCTCCCAGGGACCAGCTCAACTCGCCCCCCTCGCCAGACCAACCACGTCGATGGGAACACCGCTTCCCGACGAGCACGGGGCCACGGCCGTGCCGCGGTGGCCTCCACCGGTGGCGCCGGTCCCCGCGTCGGGGCTGCAGGCGGCGGCGCACCGGTCAGTAGTGGGTGTGCCAGCCCAGTGCTTCGGCGACGACCTCGAGACCCAGCTCCAGGGCGAAGCAGACCCCCAGGTCGTGAGCGTTGAGGCTGCTGCCGAGCTGGCGGAAGTGGCCGACCAGCGTCCCCGGCTCGAAGGAGTCGGACAGCACGTGCCAGGGCGGGCCGATGCCCGGGGCGTTCCTGCTCCTGGGTCGCCAGGGCGACCGCGTAGGCGAACACCACAGACCACAGCTGCTCGACGAGGTAGCCCCGGCCGTCCTCGTCCGGGTCCTGCTCCAACTCTTCGGCCAGCTGGGTGCGCAACCGCTCCCGCAGGTCCGGGTGGGCCGCTTCGACGGCTTCGACCACCCTCGTCAGGCCGGCCCCGGCACCCAGGCCGTCCAGGGCAGCCGGACGCGAGTGCGGGGGCAGCCAGATCCTGCGGATGGCACTGGCCAGGCGCGCCCGTCACCGGCACGCCACGACCGGGGGATCAAAACGGCTGCCTTGCGCGGCCCTTGCGTTCTACCGTTGCTGGGCATGAGCACGCAGGCCTTTAAGGGCGCCTACCTTCTGCCGCTGTTCCATGCGATCGAGCAGGCCCGCGGTGATGGCGCCTACCGGCAGCTTCCCGCACCCGCCCCGGCCAGCAGCCTGGGCACCGACGACGCCCCGCTGGGCCCGTACGCTGGCGCGCACCTGATCCGCAGCTCCTACACCGCCGGTCTGGCCCACACCGACGCGCTGCGCCGCCTGACGGCGGCCGGGGAGGTCGACCCGACCAGCCCCTGGACGCTGCTGCGCGGCGCCCTGGAGAACTTCGCCACCGCCCTGTGGCTCCTCGACGGCCCCGGCCAGGCCGAACGTCGACGCCGCGCGCTGTCACTGTGGGACGAGGACATGCGCAATCGCCAGCAGCACGAGACGGACACCGGCCACCAGCCCTCCGGCGACGGTATGACCGGCGCGCAGCGCGGCGCCGAGATACAGGGCATCGCCGACCGTCTCAGCCTGCCCCCGCTCACCCGACCCGGGACCCACCAGATCGTGCTTGCGGCCGCGCCCATCGCCGGCCTGACCGCGGTCAAGGTGGGCGCCGCCTGGCGGGCGGCCTCCGGGTTCGCGCACGGCCGCTACTGGCCCAACCTGCGCGCCTCCCAGCCGCGTGCGGTCATACCGGGAGCCGACGGCGTCCACACCGTCGCCCTCGTCATCGACGAGGACCAGCACCGGCCGCTGGCCGAGTACTGCCACACCATGCTCGACCGGCTGCAGGAGCACTACGCCGCGCGTGCCCAGGCCCGCTGACCGCACCCCAACTGGCCCGGCCCGCCGGGGCGGAAAACCACGGACCGCTGGGCGACCGCCGGGTGCTGCACATCGGCAGGAGCGCACAGGAGCGAGGGAGATGTCCGGCAACGCAGAGACCAACGTGCGTATCGCACCCAGCGCCCTTGAGGCCTTGACGCGGATCATGGCCCGGCAGGGGACGTCACGGGACGCGACGATCCGCGAACTGCTCACCGAGCACGTCGCCGCGCAGGAACAGAGGCAGCCCGAGGACCGGATCACCCACATCTCCACCGTGCTGCGCTACCCTCCGCCGCCGCGCTGGCGAGGCGACCCCAGACATGACGTCCCTCTGCGGGTCCGGGCGCCTGCCAGCCTCCTGCAGCGGGCCCGCGCCGTCTCCCTGCAACTGCCCGGACAGCACCCGCGCGCCCACCGGGACTACCAGGGCCGCCTGCTCACCGATGCGGTGACAACAGCCATCGCCCAGGCCGATCCCTTCACCGACACCTTCCTCACCGACCTGCTCCCGCTCCTGCGCCACGGCGCCGCACTCGGCCTGTGGCGGCTGGTGGTGGCCGCGACCAGCACCGCACCGGAGAAGGCCCTGCTGGAGAAAGCGGACGCCGTACGACGAGCTGGCTACCGACGGACCGACACCCTGCTGACACCCGACCAACACCACCTTTTGCGCGTCGCGGAGGTCCTGGACCAGGACGAGGCATGGCATGCGGCGAAGCGATTCCGGATAGCAACCGTCGCAGCCCGCCGCTACCTCACCGGCCCCCGCGCCGAGGCCGCCGAACAGGCCCTGTACGAGCAGGGCGACGCCTGGCACCAACTGCAGCGGAAGTCGCTCAAGGCCGACTGGGAAAGCAGGCGATTTCCGACGGCGGCACGGAATCACCAGTTACGACTGGACCGGCCGGGGCGGAACAGCAGTCTGGCGCGCCGAGCGCCGAGTCAACCTTGAGTACCTCGAGGACTGGCTGGTCGACCGTACAAAAGGCGACCCAGCCGCCGGCGTGATGGAAGATTCAGGGGCTCCCCTGTGGCTGCTGCGTACACCGGCCGCCTGGTGTGCTCGCGCCCCCCGCAGCGCCTCCCGGCACGCCTGTGAACTGTATGCCTCGTGGGTCGCAGACGGCCGCCTGCTGGCCTTCCCCTACCGAAGCCGGCAGGCCTTCTGGCCGCTCCAGCGCCAGCAGGGCACGTTCGAACCCGTTCCCGGCTTCGAACCCGTGGCCGCCGCAGCCGCCGGGCTGCGCCCCGACAAGATCACCGGCTTCATCGAGGCCGTCCTCATCGACTGGAGCCACACCTTCGCCGAGGAGCCCTCCTTGCGGATCGCTCTGGACCTCCCCGCTGACCGGGCACACCGCTTCGGCTTCATTACCGCCGAGGAACAGCACCGGGCCATGGCCGAAGCCCGCGCCATGACCGTGAAGATCACGGACGACGTCATCGCCTGGGCCGCAGAGAACGAGACCAGCCCGCTTCACCTGCTGAAGCTGAAGGACGCGCGTGGCAACGCCCGTGAGTTCCACCGCCTCACCCGGAACTACCCCCGGCACAAGAGGCCCAAGTTCCACGTGGCCCGGGCCACGTGGACATGGCCCGGGGGATCGGTGGCCGCGGAACTCGCTGCCGGCACCCCGCCCGACCTCGTCCAGTGGCTAGCTACTGCGGCCCACAGCCGAAGCTCTCTGATCCTTGAGCAGGCGATGGAGCAGGCCTGGGACCGTGCCTTCGATCAGTACGGATTCCGCATGTGACACCCACCGATACACAGAAGGCCCCTCGCTCCTTTGAGTTGGATGCACGCTCGACGCACAATCCGGGCACGGCTTTTGCGCACCGCCATCGGTGCGCCCGTCTGAATGGGGGAGACCTCGCAATGAACCGACCGCTGATGTCATTTCTGGCCACCGGCGTCACCAGCACAGTGGTAGCGCTGACCGGTGCACCGTGGTGGCGGACCGCCGCGGCCTTCGGCTGCCTCGGGCTGGGCCTGGTCGTCATCGCGCTGCATTCGGTCTTCCCCCAGGAGTCCGCTCACCGGCTCGCCTGGTGGCGTGACCGCCGCCGGCAGCGGTAGACCCTGACGGAGGTGGCCGTGCGCACCGCTGAGAGTGGAAGTGCCGGCCGGAGCCCAGGAGGAAGACGGCTGGGTCAGCGGCCGACCTCGTCGGCGGAGCGGGCGCGCTCGAGGTACGCGGCCAGCTCGGCGCGCAGGTCGCCCTGGACGCTGGCCGCCAGCCTCGTCTGTCGCTCCAGCTCGTCGAACTCGGCTTCGGTGAGCGAGTCGATCCAGGCGACCCTGCGCCGGTGCTCGGCCTCTTCCTCGTCACGCAGCTGCTGGTCGTACCAGTCGAGTTCGGGCTCCGCGAGCCACGACCGGACGGTCTCATCCTGGTGGCGCCGCACCTCGAGCCACTCGTACATCGCGCACGGGTAGGAGGACACCGGCCCAGGCGGCCCGGACAGGATCCTTGCGCGACCGTCCAGCAGGGCCCGGGTGGCCTTCTCGCCGGCACCGATGGCGGCCGCGAAGTCGATCAGCAGCTGCTCACTGGCCAGCCCCCGACCGTTCAGGGCGTTGTCGAGAGCCCTGCGGGAGAACCGGCCTCCGCCCGCGGCGACGATCGCGCCCGGGGTGGGACCGCCGGCGGCGGCGCCCATGAGGGCCATGGCCCTGCCCATCCCGGACAGGGTGGTGAACCGGCCCGGTACATACCGGTTCCCGGCCGCCAGGACCGGCTGAGGGCGGACGGCGGCCGCGGCCGCCTCCCACAACAGGCCGGCCTTGGCCACGTCGGCAGCAGCCCCCCGGGCAAAGGCCAGAACGGTGGACCGCCTGGGCAGCCCACTGCCCAAGGTCAGAGCTCGCCGCAGGGTCTTGTCGGAGACAGGCATCCCGGCCTTCGCCGCGCGGCGGACGATGCGGTCGAAGGTCCATCTGCCCTTGGCGTTACGCATCCAGCCGCGCAGCTCGGTCAGTTCCACCGGCTCACCCGTCCGCCTGCCGATCCGACCCGCGCTCATTCCCGGCTTCCCGAGGCGAGCATGGCGAGCAGGCGGCTCGCGCAGCCGGGCAGCAGCAGGAGACAGACCGCCGCGACAAGCGCCGTCAGGACGGCAGGAATCGGGCGCTGAAGGATGGCGAGCACGGTCACCGCGGCGATGGAGGCGATGAGGACACAGGCCTCACCGCCTCCCAGACGCCGGATCGCGGCCGGGGCGGCCGACTGGGCGCCGGCGGCGCCGGTCGACGGGGGCACGAGCATGACGGTATCTCCTGGTGCGTGGGCTGGAATGTCGAACGGCCGCGGGCTGGCGGGACTTCGCCCGGCGCGGTGAGCCGATGGTGGCAGCGCGCGGACCGCGAGTGCGAGCCGATCACACAGAACCCGGAAACGACGTACCTTTCACGTTCGACGCATCAACACAGGTCAGACGCCAGAACCGGTCATAAGGGCCGCCCCGCCCGGAGCGGATGGCCCCCCGCCTCCGAGCGCTGGCGATCCACCCGCCGTCCGCCTGGACGCAGCCGTGTGCCGGTTGAGTGAATCCGGGAGCGGAGCGCGCCCGCCGCCCGGCGCGCTCCGACCACCGGGCAAGATCTGCCGTCCGCACCGTCCACCGCCTGCCGACCGTTCACCAGCCTCCGGGCTGCGCGAGACGGTAAGGGTGCAGACGCCCTACATTCCCGCCCGTCCGGAACCGGCAGACCGTCTTCACCCCGAAGGCACCGGTATGCGGGCCGAAAGGAACAGCACCGTGAAGAACATAGAAGACGGCCTCACCGTCCACGACGGACATGCCTACGGACCGCTCGCAGAAGCTGCGCTGCGCCGTGCGGCCACCGGCCGCCTACGGCTCGACCGGCTTCAGCACGAGGCCTTCGACCTGAGCGACGGCCAGTTGCGCTACGAGGTCTACCGCATCGTCCGGTACGTCACCCAAGGAGCACCCAGCGCCAACCAGATCTTCCCGGGAGATCCGCCGCGGTACCCGTCTTGAGCTCACCGTCCCGGGCCGGCTGCCCAGCGCCTGACCTGACCGCGCCGCCGCGTCAGCCGGCTGATTATCGAGCGGGCGCCCCGGTGGCGTCATCGGGGGCTGCCGCAGGCGACGGACGCCTGGACACGGACAGGGCGTCACCGGCGGGCGACGCAGTCGCAAGGACTGCCTCGAGCTGGGCGGGCCGGGTGTCGGCACCGAACAGTCGGCGGGTGGTGCGGAAGAACTGCTGGAAAGCGATGGGAGCGACGCCATTGCGCTGGGACTGCTCGGCATAGACGTAGGCCACGCCGACGGTGAGGGCTGTCTCGACGTCCACGGTGGACAGCCTGTCCAGCAGACTTCGGTACGAAGGGCTGATCTTGTCGGTGTAGTGGGCGAGTTCGTCGGGGCGGGCGGCGGCCCGGTGCCGCGTCCGCGGGGGTCCGGGACGCTCGCCGCGTCCGGCGACGATCCGCTGGTAGGCCCGAACGTACAGGCGCTGCTCCGCCGGACTGATCCCGCACGCCATCAGGTATGTCACCAGCTGCTCGGTGCTGGCCGGCAGGCCTTTTCGGTGCACCCACCGCCACACGCTCGTCACCGGCAGCGGAGGCCGGTGCGTCACGCGGCGGCTGAACTCGCGCAGAGCGGGCGCGCCGTCCTGCTCGTACATTGCCGCGAGCGCCAGGCCGAGGTCGTCTGCGCTGTGAAGGAGCGCGGGGGAGGGCGCACTCAGGGAGCGCAGCCGGCCGCGCTGGGCGATACGGCCGTAGCGACGCAACAGCCGTGCCCGGGCCAGGTCTTCGGGGCTTGCACGGCAGGCCCGTACGTAGGCGTCGAGGACGCTGGGCGATGGCGCCGCGATGCCGGACTCGGCGCGCTGGACGGCCGTGCGGGAGATGGCGGCGACGTCGGCGAGGGCGCGCTGGGGCAGTCGCGCGGCACGGCGCAGGCCGATGAGGTGCTTGGCGAGAGCCGCGAACGGGCGCTTGGGAGCGCAGGCAAGGGCAGAGCGGGACACATCCGCCCCCCTACTTGCCCGCGCCGGAGCGCACAGCGGCCTCGACCATCACGGCCGCCAGGCGGCGGCCTCCGCGCGCCAGCGTGAGGGTGCCCGCGCCGATCGCTCCCAGGCCGCCCACGAGCGCGAAGACGGTGCTGAGGGAGGTACCGGCGAGGAACAGGCCGCTGCCCAGTGCTTGGAGGGCGATCAGCAGGATCAACGCGTGCGTGGGCCCCAGATGCCCGGTGGAGTCCGCCGCGCAGGTGCAGAGCCGACTCGGGCCGCCGGAGCGGGCAAGAGGGCCGTGTTCGTTCATGGTGGAGGGGTCCGTCCTGACAGGGCCGTCGGCGGATACGCCGGGGCCGGGAGGCTACTGGTCGCAAAAGGGGTGCAGACACGGGCAGTTGGCCCTGCCGAGAGCGGCTGCGCGGCAGACAGTCTTCCACCCGTCAGCCCCCCTCCGCCCGCCACCGGTGGGCGATATGTCCGCTCTGCGGCATCACGGCTTCGCTGGTGTTCCGTGCTCCGCGGGAGACCTGCCGGGCGTTGTCGGCCACAAGCGCCGCCCCTCCAGCAGCGGACAGCCGCATGCCTCCCACACCTGCCCCGGCCCGCCGTTTGTTCCAGCCGGCTTGCGGCCTAGACCCCTCAGAAGGACGGTAGCCACATCACAGCACCGACGGCCCGCCGCCGGTGCTCCTGACACGGCTACTGGTCGCACACCCGAAACCGCATCAGGACCTCGGCAAGCGCGTTGGCCCGCGCCTGCCCCTCCTCAGGCCGACACCGCCCGCGGTGCCGGCCTGAGGACCTCACCCGGTCACTGCGACGTAGATGAAGCGCCTGCTCAGACACGCACGGTGGCCAAATGCCCAACCGGGCAGCGAACCAGCTCCTTCAAGATCATTCAGTCGGACGACGAGGGCCATCGTCCACACAAGTGGTCCCGCTCAGCGGCGGCGATCTACAAGGCCGGTTTCCGGTGTCGGGCGAGGAGTTCGGTGAAGAAGTCCGCCACCAGTTCTCCGCCGTGCGGCTGGCAGAGCTCCCAGCCGCCGAAGCGGTAGATCTCGTACCCGGCCAGCCGCAGCCGCCGGTCCTCGGCGACCATCTCCGCGTACAGCCGCGGCACGGCGGTATGGGTGATCCGCCCCTTCTCGTCGGGCGGTTTCGGCTGTCCGTAGTGCTGGACGCCGTCGACCTCGATGACGATGCGGGAGCGGTCCGGGGCCAGTAGCAGGAAGTCCATCCGCTGCCGGGGCAGCGCGCCGGACTGCTTGCCGCTGCGGCGGGTGTACGGGTCGTAGTGAAGGTAGACCTGCGGGATCAGCGCGGGCAGGTCGAAGCCGCCGTCCTCGGCGTAGCGGGCACAGTACGTCCGCATCACCAGCTGCTCAGGTACGGAGTCCAGCGACCGGTACAGACGCCGGTACAAGCCGCTCGCGGCGGTCTTCTCGTCCGCACCGTTCTGGTGGTTCTTCGTCCACCAGGCGACCATCTGCCGCCAGGTGAGCCCCTGCGGCGGCAGCGGATCGGTGAACACCAGGCACGTGTGCGCGTTGCGGACGATTTCCACGTCGTTGTTCACCGCGTCCCGCAGCACGAGCTCGGGCTTCTCGCCGTCGGCGGCGAAGATCAGGTTCTTGAAGCTGCCCGCCGGACCGTTGCGGAACCGGCTCTCGTACTCCAGCTCCTGCAGTTCCTCCAGCGCGTCCCTGGTCGGGCCGAGGATCTCCTCCACGCAGTCCCGGCGGGCCTTCCAGCTGCCGCTCATACCGTTGTCACGCCAGTAGGTACCGAATCCGCGCGGGCCGTCGAACGCCCTGAACGGCCACGCCGGTGGCTCGAGGGCGAGACGTTCGATCACGGCGCGGTGGGCCTTGATGACGACGGGCACGGTGTCGTTGTTCAGGTGCATGTCCCGGCCGTCGGTCCCGTAGGAGACGAAGTCGCCGTACAGGAGCCGGGTCAGCGCGATCGCCACGTCCAGATCGGTGTGACCGTCCGGGGGGTCGAACCTCAGGGACTCGATCAGCCCCACGTCGAGCACCCACGACTCGGCCCATCCGTCGCCGCTACTGAAGAACGCTCCCAGCTCCACACCACACCCCCGCCTGTGATCCTTCCTGGACATCGTCGGTTGTGGACAACGCGGCCACCAGATGGCGTGCGAATTGCTGCGTGGGGCGGCCGTGTGGAGCGGTACTGCCATGGCGGGCGGCGGCCGCTGTAGTGCGACGGGAAGTCGAACTGGCCGGCTCGGCCGCCAGAGCGCCTGCTTGGTGTAAGGGGTGAGAAAGAAGAAGAGCACCTACAACATGTTCGTCACCGGTCTTCGTGTCGTACTGGGGTGGTTGAGGAGGATGGAGGCACCGAGCGAACCGGCTTGGTCTGCCCGCCGGCGTCCACACAGAACGTTCCTCGATGTAAGAAGGTCTCCGCGAGCCCCCTCAAGCAACCTGGTGACGCTCGCAGCGACCGGACACTCACCGCGGTCCAGTTGCAGATGAAGTTCTACGAACTGGCAGGCGGTGCAGTGTCCCTACGGGCTGGTCGGGTCCACCGCGATGAAGTTGTCCTCGATCATGGACAGGACGAGGGCGGTGGCGCCCAGCTTCACGTACGTCGAGATCTCGGAGAGGCTCGGGTCCTCGTCCACGGTGATCACGTGGAGGTGGTGACATTTCTCCGTGTCCGCGTACGGCTCGTCCCGGGTGTTGATGATCGGGCGCTGCAGCGTCGTCTCCGGGCCGATTTGCGCAACCGTTGACGCCGTACGACATCACTCCGTGCGGGAGAGGACAGGCCGCCGCTGTTTTCCGCCCTACTGCTTCCTGACCACCTCGGTGAGGTCGGCGGTGCGCGCGGCGGGCGGGGCCTGACCTGGCTGAGGCAGACGCGTCCGGCGCTGAGGAGAGATTCATCAGGTAGTTCTCGTGCGTGCCGTAGGAGGCGCCCTTGTTGTCGGTGTTGTTCTTGTAGAGGTGGATCGGCTGGGCGCCGGGGAGCTGGGCGGCCCGCTCGGCGGCCTCGGCCATGGTCCGCTCGCCGGCCTTGTCCCAGAGGACGGCGTCGCGGGGGTTGGTCACCTCGGGGGCGCTGTACTCGGGGTGGGCGTGGTCCACGTAGAGCCGCGCACGGTTGGTGAGGATCACGTTGGCGAGGCCGATGCCCTCGTCGGTGAGCTGGCTGGCGTCGGCGGCCTCCCGGGCGAGGTCGAAGCCCCGGGCGTCGCGCAGCGGGTTCTCCTCCTCGAAGTCCGAGCGGGCCCGGTGCATCGCCGCCGCGTAGGCGTTGACGAGTCGGCAGGCCCAGTGAGGGCACCCGCAGCCGTCCTGCGCTTACAGGTACTGACCGGTATTCGCCACCGTGTCGATGGAGCGGCCGGTGTCCGCACCCTGCTTTCCGGTGATGAGCGTGCGGATGTACACGATCCGTTCGCCCTTCTTTCCGGAGATCCGGGCCCAGTCGTCGGGGTTGGTGGTGTTGGGCAGGTCCTCGTTCTCCTTGAACTCGTCCACGCAGGCCTGGAGCAGGTGGGAGACGCGGAGGCCCTTCTGGATCTTTTTGGCGCGGCCCACGACGTTCTCGATCATGGCCCCGGAGTTGAAGTCCTCGGATTCGGCGTACATGTGCTCGACCGCTGTCTGGATCACGCTCTGGGCGGTCGTCTCCTTGCTGCCGCCGTGCTCGCCGAGGTCGTCGGAGTGCAGCGGGAGCCGCTCGGTGAGGTACTTGCCGAAGATGTCCTTGGCCGCCTCGGCGTCGGGACGCTCGATCTTGATCTTCACGTCGAGCCGGCCGGGGCGCAGGATGGCGGGGTCGATCATGTCCTCGCGGTTGGAGGCGCCGATCACGACCACGTTCTGCAGGCCTTCCACGCCGTCGATCTCGGCGAGCAGCTGGGGGACGATGGTGTTCTCCACGTCGGAGCTGACGCCGGAGCCGCGGGTGCGGAAGAGGGACTCCATCTCGTCGAAGAAGTTCTCACGTGCACGCTGGAAGACGAGGCGGATCTGCCGCTCGGTTGAGCAGCTCGGGGCCCTTGATGTTGAGGAAGAAGCTCTTGCCTGCGGCCTGGCCGGTCACCTCGGCGACCTTCTTGGCGAGCGAGTTGGCGACGGCCTTGGCGATCAACGTTTTGCCGCAGCCGGGGGGCCCGTAGAGCAGGACGCCCTTCGGGGAACGCAGCTCGTGCTCCTTGAAGAGGTCCGGGTAGAGGTACGGCAGCTCGACGGCGTCGCGGATGGCCTCGATCTGGTTGCCGAGGCCGCCGATCTGCTCGTAGCCGATGTCGGGGACCTCTTCGAGGACGAGTTCCTCGACCTCGCTCTTGGGCACGACCTCGTAGACGTAGCCGGAGCGGGGTTCGAGCAGGAGGGCGTCGCCGGGGCGGATGGTGACGTCCAGCAGCGGCTCCGCGAGCCGCACCACCCGCTCCTCGTCGGTGTGCCCGAGTACCAGGGCGCGCTCGCCGTCCTCGAGGATCTCCTTGAGGGTGACGATGTCCCCGACGCTCTCGTACTCCATGGCCTCGACCACGTTGAGCGCCTCGTTGAGCATGACCTCCTGGCCGCGCCTGAGGTCGTCGAGTTCGACGCTCGGGCTGACGTTCACCCGCAGTTTGCGACCGCCGGTGAAGATGTCGGCCGTGCCGTCCTCGTTGGCCTGCAGGAAGACACCGAAGCCGGCCGGCGGCTGGGCGAGCCGGTCGACCTCCTCCTTGAGGGCCACGATCTGGTCGCGGGCCTCGCGGAGCGTGTTGGCCAGTCGCTCGTTCTGCGCGGAGACGCCGGCCAGGTTGGTCTGCAGCTCGACGATCCGCTCTTCGAGAATCCTCGTGTGTCGCGGAGAGTCGGCGAGCTTGCGTCGCAGGACGGCGATCTCCTGCTCAAGGTAGGCGATCTGCCCGGCCGGGTCGTCGGACCCTCGTCCCGGGCGGATACCGCGATGAGACTTCACAGCGGTGCCGATCCACCGTCAAGCCCTACCGCAGCGCTTGGCACAGCAGGGCTTCAACGGGGTGCGCCCTACAGACGGCGCCGGGGGCCCCTGCTCCGAAGGAAAACGAGCCAGAAGATGAGCAGCGGGATGAGGAACAAGAAGGCGATGAAGACGAGCATGTGCATGAAGAGCCTCGGAGATCGCGGCGGCTCCGGACCCGTAGGCGCTGGCGGCTGGGTCTGCAGCTGCTGGGCCGCCGTGATCGCGGCATAGGCCGCGGCCCAGTCGAAGAGCATCGGGATAGAGCCGCCTGCGAGGGCCCCGACAAAGACCACGATGTCGATGATCGGTAGATGGAGCGGCACCGCACAGACTGCCGTGATGCCGCACAGCATGATCATGATGGCGGTGAAGATGTACATCGGCGCCGGCCCGGGGCGGAGCCGGTTCCAGAACAGGACGTACGGAGCGACAGGCCCCAGACAGGCGCCGGTTTCAGCCAGCGTGAGACCGCCCAACAGCAGCGCCATCGAGAGGCCGAGTAGAGCCGCGATCACGAGCATGTACGCGATCGCAGCGCCGAAGGTGGTACGCGTGATAGAACCGTGGTACGGCATGACGGATCCCCTTCCAGGGAGTCGTTGTCCGAGGGCTGGCCGCCCTGATCTTGGCGAGACGTGCGGCCAGCCCTTGCTTCGTGGATGACGAGGTGCGGAAGACCTCCTCTCCCTGACCTTCTTCGGCCCTTGGAATTCGCTCTTGCGAACCTATCGGCGAAGAGCGACGCCGAGACCGACGTGCCCCCCTCACAGCTTCGTGAGGTTGGCCGGTGATGTCGTCCTACTGCTGTCCTCCACCTAGGGGTAGCTGGACGCTTCCAGACCCTACCTGGGTGGGTGTCGATTGAAACCCCTAGATCACACAGTCCTTCCTCCTCCCTTCGCGGTTTGGCGTGAGGGCACGTTACGCCCCTGAACACCTCGTCAACACCCGCTCCGGGGGCTGTAACACTCCGAACGGCACCCCCCGGAGTGAGGGCGGGATAAGCGACCGACATAACGTCGGTCGTGGCGACAGCAACGACAGTAGATACCGGGCACGCGCACCCGTCGGTCAACCGGCCGAACCTCACCAGCGTCGGAACCATCATCTGGCTGAGTTCCGAGCTGATGTTCTTCGCGGCCCTCTTCGCGATGTACTTCACCCTGCGATCGGTGACGGGTCCTGATCACTGGAAGGAAATGGCCGAGGCCCTGAACTTCCCGTTCTCGGCCACGAACACCACGATCCTGGTGCTCTCCTCCCTCACCTGCCAGCTCGGCGTGTTCGCCGCCGAGCGCGGTGATGTGAAGAAGCTCCGGATGTGGTTCATCGTCACCTTCGTGATGGGTGCGATCTTCATCGGCGGCCAGGTCTTCGAGTACACCGAGCTGGTGAAGAAGGACGGGCTCTCGCTCTCCTCCGACCCGTACGGCTCGGTCTTCTACCTGGCCACCGGCTTCCACGGCCTGCACGTGACGGGCGGCCTCATCGCGTTCCTGCTGGTCCTCGGCCGGACGTACGCGGCCCGCAGGTTCACCCACGAGCAGGCGACCGCCGCCATCGTTGTGTCCTACTACTGGCACTTCGTCGATGTCGTCTGGATCGGCCTCTTCGCCACGATCTACATGATCAAGTAACCGGGCCCGTCCCCGCGCGCGTTCATCCGCGCACCTCCCAGAAGCATCGACGCAGAAGATCCTGACACCGGGGTAATCCGTGAAAAAGCTCTCCGCACGACGACGCCATCCGCTGGCGGCGCTCGTCGTCCTCCTCCTCGCGCTGGCGTGCACGGGGGGGGGCTGTACGCCGCGTTCGCCGAGATCGACCAGCTCGCCGCGTTCATCTCCTCCCTCGGTGCCGGCCCCTCCGTGCCGACCGAGGACCAGTACGGCCCCGAGGGCGCGGACATCGCCAAGGCCGCGAGCTCTTCCGCAACAACTGCGCGCATGCCTCAACTCCATCGGCAAGGGCGGTGCGCTGACGCACGGCAAGTACGCCCCGACGCTGGAGGGCGTGGACCCGAAGCACCTCTACGAGGCCATGCAGACCGGCCCGCAGAACATGCCGTCGTTCCCCGACACCACGCTGTCGGAGCAGAACAAGAAGGACATCATCGCGTCGCCGCACACCTGACGACGGTCTCGCGCCGCACCGACGTCCCTAGGCCTCGGTGCGGCCCCTGCTGAGCTCTGCCCCCACGCCCACCGGCAGGGTGCTCCCCGGCACGCCTTTAAGCGGCGGCCGGGGGGCACCCGTTCGCGGAGCGGGTCCGGTCCGTCAGGCCGGTGCCGCCGAGTGGTCACCGGTGTCGTCCCCGGCCGGCCGGGGACGGCCGACGCGGAGCGCGGGCCGGGAGGTGACCAGGGCGAGCCACTGCTCCTGAGTGACCGCGGGCCACGTACGCGGGCCCATGCGGCCGCGAAGCCCGATCAGGTCGGCGGCCCAGCCCTCGGCGGCCTTGATCGCCTGCGGTGGGCTGAACGGATCGGCCTCCACGACGAACACCCCCGCGTAGACGCGGGAGCGCTCGGGATGACGGAAGTGATCCCGCAGCCGGGCGCCGACTCCGCCGTCGCGGTGTGCCTTGCCCAGCCACCGCAGCCGCCCGTCGACGTCGACCACCAGGTACAGCCCGGCCAGTACGTCGTCCAGCTCCGCGAGGGTGTGCGCACGGCGCTCGGGGACGAGGCTGTGCGGAGCGGGCCAGTCGCCGCGTGCGAGTGGTCCCAGCGCCGTCCGCGCATGGCGGAGCGTGCGCCCGTCGACCACCGGCCCGGGGACCGGCTCGGGGCAGCAGTCCGAAGGCACGGAGCTCACAGTGACATCACCGCCAGGGCGGCCGCGTCCAGCAGCTGGGTGATCTCCACGCCCTGCTTCTTGATCTCGCCGAGTTCCTCTGCGTACAGGATCCGCGCGTCCGGGTGTTCCTTCTGGGCACCGGCCTCCTCGCGGGCCTGCACAGCGTCCTCGATGTGCCTCAGGAGCGTGCGTAGCTGTTCCGCGGCGGTGGCGACGCTGTCCTTGCTGCTGTCCACCATGGAGGTCAGGTCCGAGCGCAGGCGGGTCATGCGGGTGAGCGCGTCCTCCGGGATCTCCTCGTCGAGCTCCACGGCCGACGTACTGTTCTCCTCGCCCTTCTCGCTCTCGTCGCCAGTGGAGTCGTCCACGGGAGACTCGGCGGTCTTACGCTTCCTTGAGGACGCGATCTTGGGGAAGGTCGTGTCGAACCACCCCTTGTCGGCGAGTGTGCCCTCGCGCGGGTTGCCGTGCGCGTCGGGTGCCCAGAACGTGCCCGGCACGAGGTCGGCCCCACCCGCGCACTCGGGGGCCCGCAGGACCGCCTCGGCGAACGCGATGAGCAGCTCGCGCGTCACACCCTCCGGAGGGGCGGTGTAGGCGTTCACCAGCGCCTGGACCGCGTTGACGGGCGTGCGTCGCACGCCCTTGCGGTCCTCGCCCTTCTCGGATCCCTGCCCGGCGGTGACGAACGGCTCGGGCGCGTTGATCAACCCGGGCACGAGGTGCTGCCGCACCATGACCTCCCAGGCCTCGGCATCCCCCTGGCGGCAGGCGGTCAGCAGCGAGACGAGGCTCCGCGCGTCCTGCCGCACCCCGTACTGCACGTCGCGCGCGGTGAACAGGCCCCGGGCGGCGAGCGGGTTGCCGCGGTGGGCGAAGTGCTGGGCGACCACGGCCGCCCACATGTCCGTCCGGCGATCGGTCCGGGCCGTGCTCGACTGGGCCCAGGAAGCCTCCTGCAGGGCGGTGCGCACCACCGGCCAGTACCGGCCGGTGGGCATGTGCGCCCGCGGCGGCAGGTTCTCTGGGCGCGGCGGCACTGGAGGAAACACCATCACGGTCGCGCAGCGGACCGCGACATCACGCAGGGTCAGAGGGCTCACCTCATCGCCCGGAGGCAGCAGCACGGCGAGTTCGTCCAGAGCCCGAGCCCCGACCAGGGCGTCGGAGATCGCGTCCTCGTCCAGGTCCCCGGCCCGGAGGCGGCCCTGGGCGACCTCCTTGGCGAGCAGCTCGCCCAGCACACCCTTGGCCTGGTAGGCCTTGACCAGGGTCGACCACAGCCCCAGGCTGCGGTCCATGTCGCCGTAGTTCAGCTGGCCGCGCAGATGGTCGTGCACGTTCAGCTGGCGCAGAGACTCCTCCAGCCGCTCCGGAGTCCTGGCGCCGACCACGACTCGGGCGGGCACCTGGGCGATCCGCAGCGCCCGCTCCGCACGCCCTTCCTGATCGCGGTCGGGGTCGGCGTACTCGGTGTTGAGCAGGGTGCTGATCCGGCGCAGGATCTCACCCAGCCCCAGCAGGACCAGCCGCCGGTTCTCCTCCTCCCCCTCCAGCCGCAGTAGATACTGCGGAACCCCGGACAGCAGCTGCTGCGCTACCAGCTCGAAGACCTGCAGGCGGGCATCCCCGCGGTTGTTGCCAGTGACCTGGCGTCCCCGCCAGATGTGCCGCCGGGACCCGTCCCGGCCCACCACCGGGGTCCGCTGCAGCACCACCACGGTGGACTCCCGCTGGCCCTCCTGCACCAGTGACTCCGCCAGGTCGTAGGAACGCAGCCGCGCCCGCCGCTGCAGCATCTCCACGGCGTAGCGCTGCACCTCCACGGCCACCTCCGCACGGACCTCCTCCGTGGTGAGCGCGGCCAGCGGCCCCCCGTCCTCGACGACGGCCCGCACCACCGGCAGCGGACGCCGGCCACCCAGCGCTCGCTCCCGCACCTGAAGCTCCCGCTGCGCACGGGCCAGTTCGTCCTCGGCGTTCTTCACCGCGGCCACCGCCGCGTCCTTCTCAGTCCGAGGCGCGGTCGGGGCCAGAGCCCGCTGGGCCGCCTTCGCCCGCTCCCGCGCCATGGTCCACTCGGCCACCGCCCGCTGCTGGTCGACGAGCTCCTCCATGCGGGACAGGTTGTCGGGCGAGGGATGCAGCCACTCGCTGCGCGTGCGGTCGTTGTTGGCCCAGGGCAGCGTCGCCGCCCCGTGCAGGGCCACATTCAGCAGCAGCAGCGCCCCGTCGGTACCGCGCTGCTCGACGTGGTAGGCGGTCGCGCGCAGGACCCGGCCGTCGCGCCGGCGTTCGATGACGCGCTTGGCCTCGCCCTGGCCGAGCGCCGGGGCGAGCGCTTCGAGCACGGCTTGCCGGGGAACGGGCGCGAAGCCCTCGGCCGCGCACGTGTTGGTGATGGCCTCGTAGAGGTGATCCGCCCACTCAGTGGTGGTCGGATACGGGAAGGGCCCCTCGGGGGCCTTACGGGTAGACATCGAAGCAGACGGTCCTTCTCCCGGAAGCCCTCATGACCCCGGGTGCGAACGAACGCATCCGGCGGTCCTGCCGGGTGCGGCACGCACCCGAGACGCAGGAACTCCGGTCCAGGGAGCACCCGCACGGGCCGCCGTCACCGTCACGTGCTCCGAGCGCGCACCGGCGAAGACCGTCTGCCCCTTCGAGTCCACCACCGGAGACTGGGCGCGCTACCGGCGCCCCCCTGGAACTGAGGCCTTCCGCAGCGCACGGCTCACGCCCTCTCCGCCGACGGCGGCACGGGGCTGGCAGGTCGTCAGGACCACTGACGTGCCCTGACAGGATGCCAGTTACCATATGAGTCAGACAAGTTGCACTAAAGCTCCATGGAGGACGCGCGTAGAGTCACAAGGCCACGCACCGCGGCCATACGGATAACCGAGCCGCCGACCAGCCCCTTCAAGATCTTTCAGCCTGGCTTTCCAAGGGCGTCGACCGCATAACTGCCCACCTTCTGCCTGCCGTTCGTCAGCTCGCGCATGGTGCGCATCCACGTCTCCCCGAAGCCGACGGCCCCCGTCTCGTCGCCGGGGATGCGGAAGATGTTCGGATCCTCTGCGAGCTGCTCCCTCAGTGCCTCGTACAGGTTGCCGAAGGGCGGCTCGAGGCAGACCGCCAGGGACTCGGCGAACTGTCTGGGGGAGGGGTTGACGGCGATGACGTGGTCCAGGACTGGAAACATGCCCCATTCGTCGATCCGTTGCCGCAGCGCGGCCAGTGCCGGCGTGTCCGGCATCAGCAGCCCGTGCAGCACGTACAGCCCGTAGAACCCGCGCAGGCCGATCAGCACCGTGCGCGCCCGCACCAACTCCTCATCGCTCGCCCGCTGAACCTGACCCACTACATCCGCATGCTCTTGGAGCAGCCCCCAGTCCACCGGTGGCCCCTCGCCGCGCTCCGCCGCGCCGAGCGCCTGCGCCCAGTCCTCCACCGTCAGCCCGAACATGCCGAACGCGGCGAACGCCTCGGCCAGCGCATCCGCCCCCACCTCCTGCGCCCCCAGACCGATCGCGGCGACCAGGTGCACCATGCTCTTGAAGTCCGGCCCCTCCGCCTCGACCGGCACGTCCTCGCCCGCTTCGAGCGCCGCGCGCACCAGGGCGGGGTTCGCCGCCCCGCGGTACGGCCCCATGAGCCGTACTGCGACCGCATACAGCGCATCCTGCCCTTCCTCACCCGCCCCGGCAGCGCTGGGAGCAAACTCCACTAGCCGCTGCGACACCGACCTCTCCAACACCCACAGAGAGCCTGACGCACGGCGCCGACCGGGGGCTCCGGCACCTGAACCGCCCCCGGCTGCACGGGCATGCCGGCCTCGGCGAACCACTCCAGCACGGCCAGCCGCCGATCCCGCCCCTGCCGAAGATGCCGCGCCAGCGCCGCCGCGCTCTCCACCACCACAGGATCGACCGCGTCCACCACCGAACCCCGGCCACGCCCGAGACCTCGCCGCCGATGCCGCGGCAACATCCCCGCCCGCCGCCAGCTCTCCAACTGGCTCGCCGTCACCACCACCTCCCGCACGGCAAGTTCACGCACCACCTGCAGATCAGCCGGACTCGGCGCTCCTCGTGCCATGCCCACCATTACAACCCCGAGACGTGCCATTTCCGACGGAAATCCCCCTCTGGCTCACTGGTCTCGAGCACCACCAGCAACCCGCCAACTCCAAGGAATCCAGTCCGACCATGACCCCAAACCACCGAACCCGCACCAGGACGGCCACCGCCCTGACCACCCTGCTCCTCACCATCACCATCACCATCGCAGACGCCCTCCACCACCCCGGCCACCTGGAGAGCATCCTGATCGCCCTCACAGCCACCCTCGGCGCCACCACCGCCACCCTCGCCCTCGCCGCAGCCTTCGCCCCCACCACCGCCCCCCGCACAGCAGCCCGCCACACCCTCGACCTCCTGCTGCGCCTGGTGCCCTGGTACACACCCCGAAACTGATAACAAGGGCAGGAGAGCAACCTGGATGTCTGTGCAGCAAAGCGGAACTGACATCACCACACCCGCCCGGACATCCCGCAGCACAACCTCCCGGGTCTCCAGCCGGGGAGGCATCACCCCCGAATCAGGATTCCCGGAAAGTTCTCTGCGAAGGAAACACCTGCTCCCGGTTCCCTCGCAGCCAGCCGCCCGCGAAGCGGGCTGGGTCCCGGGAGCGCAGCGGACGGACCCTCAAGGCCCCGGGAACCGGGGCCGCGTGAGTCTGCGTCAGCAGACTCACAGGTCCCTGAAGCGCAGCGGAAGGGACCTCGGCTCGAAGCGCAGCGCCGAGCCGGACCTCCCCGCGCAGCGGGGAGGTGTCTCTCCGTCAATCCCCGTGCAGCGCACGGGGATTCCCTTGAACCCTGCACAGCAGGGTTTTACCCGCTCCGCGGG